>CBINGZ010000015.1:0-102574 GCA_966250335.1 uncultured bacterium
CTCTCCGTATATTCCGGTATAATATACCACTATATCGCGGGACCAAACACCTAGTCTCAGGATACAGGGTGGGGGCACTCCTCGTTGTAAAAGCTAAATCCTCCATGATTCCTGCGCGCAGTTCAGCACCGCGAACAACTACAACGGCAATATCTCCCCGATCGCTCTTAACACCTCCTCCTGCGATATCCCCGTGAACTCCCGCCCCGGCGGAGGCATGATGACCCGCTGCTTCGCCGAAAGCGGTGCAAACGTCCGCGCATTCTCCTGCACCGGAGGATAGAGCCCCACGATCGGCGTATTCGACACCGATGCCAGATGCACGATCGAGGTATCCGCCGAAACCACCAGCCGTGAGCGGGAAACCACTGCGGCCGCCTCCAGGATATTGTCGGTGCGGATCGGCTGCGCCTCGCGGCGCATGGCGCAGATCTCGTCGGCGTGATAGCGGTCGTGCGGGGTGGAGAGGACGGCCACGCTGTAGCGGCGGCTCAGCTCCTGCACGATCCGTTCCCAGTTCTCCAGCCCCCAGTAGCGCGATTTGTCGCCCGCCGATATGTTTACCGAGACGATTCCGTTGTCTCCCGGCCTCAACTGCTGATCGATCCTTCGCATCATGTCGTCGGGGATGCCGAGGGTGGGGCGGCGGCTGGGATGATAGTCGTCGGCGAAATATCTGATCGGCGCAAGCATCCGGTCGATGTAATGCCTGGGATCTTCGGCGGGGGGGAGCTCCGCGCGGAACGGCTGCCATCCGGCGTTCGAGGGATGCCCCATCGTGAACCGTGCGTCGATCAGATCGGCGATCACTCTGGAGGTGGTCGACCTGTGATCCTTGGGGTCGATGTAGAGATCGAACCGCTTCCCGCGCAGCTCGGAGATCAGCCGGGGGAGCCGCATCAGGCCGTGCGTCACCGGGATCACATCGTTCACCGAGGGATGATGCCTCGGGATGATCATGCTCGTCTCGGCGGCAATCACGGAGATATGGGCGCCGGGAAAGATCCAGCGGAGCGCGTTGAACAGGGGAGTGGTGAGGATCATATCCCCAAGCTTCCCGAGTTGCAGGACTGCTATGGTACGTGGAGTCTCCAAAAGGGGGCCGTATCGTTGCAGGATGAGATCGGGTCCGGAACGGCGATCGGTCGTTCCGGACCCGACTGAGAGAATATCAGGCTCCCGGCGTGGCGTTCGCGTCCGGGTGCGTCGGCCGTTTGGACCGATAGTAGAAATAGAAGGGAATCCCCAGTGCCACCAGCACGATGCCGAACAGCGAGTTGATGATTCCAGGGTTACCGGCCGCCACCGACGCCTGATAGTTCGTGATGTCGTTGTACACCGTCAGCACGAGATAGATGAGGGCGAACAGCACGAACAATGCCGGAACGACGGGATATCCCGGTACACGATACGGTCTTGGTGTGTTCGGCTCCTTTTTCCGCAGGACGAACAGTCCCACAGCTCCGGCCGTGTAGAACATCCAGCTCACGAAGATCAGCATGTCGGTCAGCGTGTCGAAAGAGCCACTGAAGAGCAGGATGATGCTCCACAGCGCCTGAACCCACAACGACCAGCCGGGCGTCTGGAATCGAGGATGAGTCTTCCCGAGAAAACGTGGAAAGACGTTCTTCCGTGCCATGGAGAAATATACTCGCGCGCTGACGAGAATGGTTCCGTTCGTGGTTCCGAACGTTGAAATCATAACCGCCGCCGCGATCCACTGCCCTCCGCCGGTGAAAAATCGCTCGGCGACATCGGCCGCCACCAGCTTCGAACCTGCCATGTTGTCGATCGGCATGACATAGAGGTAGGCAAGATTGATCAACAGATAGACGGTGATGATGATCGTCATGCCGTAAATCAGGGCTCGCGGAATATTCCTCTGCGGACGGACCACCTCGCCCGCGATATATGTGACGTTGTTCCAGCCGTCGTATGCCCAGAAGGCTTTCTGAAGCGCGGCGGCGATCGCCAGCGCAATGCCGAGCGTTCCGATATTGCCTGCCGCGGATGATGCGCTCTCCGCGGTCAGGTTGGCCGCATTCCCTACGCCCGGCAACGTGAACGCCATGACGACGAGCACGGCGATGGCGAGAACCTTGGAGACGGTAAAGATATTCTGGACAACCCCGCCGAATCTGACGCCGAGATAGTTGATCAGTGTCAGCAGGGCGATCAGGATCGCCGCCACCATCTTGACGCCGATCTCTGCAAACGGATGTATCGTTCCGATACCGTAGATGTTGATTGCAAACGCTTCGGTTTCAGGGGAGAGATGGGGGAGGGCGATGAATTGCGTGAGGTATTCCGAGAAGACGTAGGCGATGCTTGCTATGGAGCCGGTCTGAATCACTATGAAGATCGCCCATCCGTAGATATAGGCGAAACCGGCGCCGTACATCCTGTCGAAGAAAATGTACTGCCCGCCCGTCTCCGGAATCATGCTGGCGATCTCCGCGTTCGTCAGTGCGCCGAACAGCGTGATGATGCCGGCCAGAATCCATATGCCGAGCAATACTTCCGGCGAGCCGAGCCCATGCCCGATGAGATCATTTGCCATGACCCCGGGGTTGCGGAAGATGCCCGACCCGACCACGGCCCCCACCACGATCATCGTCGTCGTGAAGACGCCGAGCGTGGGGAGCAGTCCGCGATTGACGTGCGACGTCCCGCCGCGATGATGTCCAGCGTTCGATTCGTGTGACAAGGGTTCCTCCAGAGTGTAGCCGTACATCGGCACGGGAGACGCGCCCCCTATGATCGGGCGTCTCCCGGCCGTCTCCTTCGATGCGGATGCGGGGCGTTCAGCCTGCCGGCAGAATTCAGCCGAGCAGGCGTTCCAACAGTTTCGGCGGAAGGTGCCAGAGAAGTTTCCCCTGGCTCTGCGGACGGAACCGGATCAGCTCGATCGCGGTGACCGAGCATTTCCTGATCTCCAGCGCCAGCCGTCCCCCGGAGCAGAGCGCCTCGGCGACGATCCCCAGGTTCGGCTGATGTCCCACCAGCAGCAGGTGCTCCACATCGGCGTTCTCCTTCAGCAGTTCGTCGGTGTCGGCGAACCGGGCGTTGGGAGCAAGACGCGTGTCGAAACGGATCTCCTCCCGATGTTCCGTGATGCGCGCGGTGATCTCGGCGGTCTGCCGCGCCCGGTCGTACGGGCTTGCGATGATCCTGTCGAACGTGACGCCGAGCTTCATCAGGCTCTTCGCCACCAGCGCGGTCCGCAGCGTCCCCTTTTCGGTAAGGCGACGTTCGGCGTCGGCGCCGGGATGCTTCAGTTCCTCTGCCGTGCCGTGCCGCAGAAGGTAGACTATCATGGTATCGGGGTCGATTGTGAAGGAAGGGCTCGACGGGTTCCCTTCGCGCTCCGCATGTAAGGGGGGCAAGATAAAACGTCGCCGCAGAACATGATCATCCCTCCGCGAGACAAACCTTACGAATCGACGGAAAAGAGGCCGATTTGGTAGTGAACACGATCCGACGCTACTTTCCCCGTCGATCGCTTCCCGGCTGACTGGGGCCGGGCGCGCGATCCGGAACCTGCAGCCCCGGGGCGCGGTTCTCCCCTCATTTCTGGAGATACATACCATGCCGAAACTTCCACCTCCTCCGCAGACATATATCGAGTTCATCTCGCGCTATCCCAAACTCGACGTCGCCTGGCGGGCGATCAACGCCGCCGGAGAGGAGGGACCGCTCGATGAGAAAACCCGGCGTCTGGTGAAACTCGCGATCGCCATAGGGGCAATGAGGGAAGGGGCGGTTCACTCGAACGTCAGAAAGGCGGCAGCCGCCGGCGTTACGCCCGAGGAGATCGAACAGGTGGTGGCGCTGGCGGCCGGAACGCTCGGCCTTCCGTCGACCGTGGCGATCTTCTCGTGGATCCGCGACACAAAGGCTCCCAGGGAATGAAAGCCGGGGGAGAGGGCGCAGATAAATCGCGCGGCGATCTTTTAATCGCGGTGACGGCGGGGGGGAGCGGAAGCAGGATGGGCCGCGACAAGGCCGGGTTGATCTATCGCGGTGAGACCTGGCTGGAACGGGTCGTGCGCGCGTCGCTTGCGACGGAGCTGCCGGTCGTCGTCGTCGGACGGACCGTGCCGCCCGAATGGCCGTTCGACGACGTGGCCTTCCTTGTCGACGAACGCCCCGGCATGGGACCGATCGGCGGACTCCGCACTGCTCTGGCGCATGCCGGCGCCGGAATCATCGCCGTCGCCTGCGATATGCCGCTGATAACGACCGGGGCGATGGAATGGCTGATCGGGGAGGATGCCCGCGCGGGCGGAATCGACGGAACGGTGGTGCGGCTGAACGGCTCGGTGGAACCGCTCTTCTCGATCTATCGTACTACGCTCATTCCCGTCGTCGATGAGCTGATCGCCGGGGAACGCTACGCGTTGAAAGGATTGATCGAACGGGGGGAATTCACCTTCGTCGACATCCCCCCATACCTCTCCCGAGCCGTGGAGAACCTCAACACGCCGGACGACCTCGGGCGTCTCCCGTCCGAGGTCGCGTAATCGTTCGTCCCGACTCTATTCCACGGCTGTTCTTCTCGCCGCCTCGGCTCCCAGCTCACGCAGCGTCAGATAGACCTTGGTGATCGGCAGTCCCATCACCGTGTAGAAATCTCCGCAGATCCTGTTGATGAAGACGGCGCCGTAGTCGTCCTGAATCCCGTACGCCCCCGCCTTGTCGAGCGACGAGCCGGTGGCGACGTAGGTCGATATCTCGTCCGGCGACAGATCGCGGAAGGTGACCTCCGCCTCGTCGTGATCGACGATCGTTCTGCCGCTCTCGAGATCGATGCAGGCGAACCCCGTGTAGACGACATGGGTGTTCCCGCTCAGTCGTCCCAGCATATCGGCCGCCTCCTCATGGTCGGCGGGCTTTCCGAGGACCTCGCCGTTCAGAAAAACGGTGGTGTCCGAGCCGAGCACGACCCCGCTGCTCCGTCCCTCGGCCACCGTCTCCGCTTTCAACAGTGCGAGACGTTTCACCATCGCGATCGGGCCTTCGTCGGGGAGGCATGTCTCGTCGGCATCGGGAGGGACGACATCGAAGGTGGCCCCCATCTGGCGCAGAAGCTGCTGCCTCCTCGGGGAGGAGGAGGCGAGAATGACATGAGGTAGCGTCATATAGTCGGAAGAGTTGGGAAGATCGTTAGATGATGTTCTTGTCGCCCGCCGGCTCCCTATCCGCCGCGACGGTTTTATCGGCGGCCCAGTCGCGCGGGTTCCGCAGCCATCCCATCAGCGTCCGCTCGGAGTCGGTGGTCTCCATCGGCGCGTCGTAGTCGAAATGGACGATGGGGGGAAGGCTCATCAGGATGCTCTCGGTGCGTCCCTGCGTCTCCAGTCCGAAGATCGTGCCGCGATCGTAGACCAGGTTGAACTCGACGTAGCGTCCCCTCCTGAGCAGCTGGAACTTCTTCTCCCGCTCGGTGAACTCCTCTTCTTTATGTCGCTCGACGATAGGGATGTAGGCTTCGATGAACGACGAGCCGACCGATTGCTGGAACGACATCCACCGCTCCATCTCCTCGGGAGTTCCACGCAGATGATCGTAGAAGAGGCCGCCGATCCCCCTCGCCTCCCGACGATGTCTGATGTAGAAATATTCGTCGCACCATTTCTTGAACCTGGGGTAGAGGTCGGCGCCGAACGGATCGCAGGCGCGCTTCAGGGTCGTGTGGAAATGGATCGCATCCTCCTCGTTCGCCGTGTAGGGGGTAAGATCGGCTCCGCCGCCGAACCATGCGTCCCCCGCCGAGGTCTCCAGATAGCGGAAGTTCGCGTGAACGGTCGGCACTCTGGGGGAACGGGGGTGGATGACGAGCGAGACCCCGGTCGCGAAGAAGGTATCTCCCGCGATATTCATCTTGCGGCTCATCGACTCGCTGATCTCGCCGTGAACCGTCGAGATGTTGACGCCCCCCTTCTCGAACACGTTCCCGTCGGAAAGGACGCGCGAGGCGCCGCCGCCGCCGCCGGGACGTTCCCACCTGTCCTCATGAAATACCGCGCCGCCGTCGACGGTCTCCAGCGCCCGGCAGATCGAATCCTGGAGCGATGCGGCCAGCGCCGCCATTCTGTCACGAATCGGGGTTGATATGCTTGTCATGTATGGTTGAAGGAGATAGTTGTTCGAATGGTCTCCGAGGGCTACATTATCCGCCTGTCGACGACCCGAACACCATTCGACGCGATACCATTCATAGATGGCAGCAAAGGCAAAAGATAAGAGTTTAAAAGCTCCCGACGCTTCTCCCAAGGGGACGGAGCAGTACCCCCTCCAGTTCATCAAGGGGATCGGACCCGCACGCGCCGCCGCGCTGGCGGAGGCCGGCGTCCGTACGTTGCGCGATCTTCTTCTGTTCCCCCCGAAGGGGTACCTCGACCGGCGGACCGTTCTTCCGCTCCGCAAGACGAGGCTGCTGCTGGGGGGAGAGGAAGGGGTGCCGGACCAGGTCACGAGCATCGTCGAGGTGCGGAGGATGCAGCTGTTCGATGTCGGGAAGGGGAGAAAGCGCCTGACTATACGGGTCGCCGACGAGACGGGGGAGGCGAGCCTGGTCTTCTTCCAGGGGGCGCAGTACTTCATCAAGTCGTACCAGCCGGGGGATCTTCTGGCCGTGAGCGGCGTGCCGGAGATCTTCAACGGCTCCCTTCAGTGGACCCACCCGGAGATCGAGAAGCTGGAGCGGGAGGAGGAACAGCTCATCCACAGCGGAAGGATCATTCCGCAGTACCGTGAGCCGGCGAAGATGAAATCGGCCGGGCTTACCTCGCGGGCGATGCGGAGGCTGATCGAGGCGATGCTCGAACGCCACGGCGAGGCGGAGCTGACCGAGACGCTGAACGACGAGATCCGCGAGAAGTACGATCTGATGTCGTTCCCCACGGCGGTCCGCGAGATGCATTTCCCCACCGACGAGGAGGCGCTCGACCGCGCGCTCTTCCGGATGAAGTTCGAGGAACTCTTCTACTTCGAGCTCGGCCTCGCGGTCCGGAAGGAAATATCGCGGACGGAGGCTCCAGGCATCGCCTTCGACGTCCACAGCCAGCTTGCGCGGCGTCTGCTCGATTCGCTCGGCTTCAAGCTGACCGGCGCGCAGACACGGGCGCTGAAACAGATTCTGGAGAGGATGTCGCTTCCGCAGGCGATGAACATTCTTCTTCAGGGAGATGTCGGTTCCGGCAAGACGGTGGTCGCCGTGCTCGCCATGCTGGTCGCGGTCGACAGCGGCTATCAGTGCGCCTTCATGGCTCCGACGGAAATCCTCGCCGAGCAGCACCTCCGTACCCTCACGAAGATGTTCGAGGGGCTGCCGGTCAGGATCACGCAGCTCGTCGGAGGGCAGAAGAAGCGGATGCGGGAGGAGATCCTCTATCAGATCCGGAACAACGAGGTGCAGATCGTCGTCGGCACCCATGCGCTCTTCCAGGAGGATGTGGAGTACGCCAATCTCGGCCTTGTCGTGATCGACGAGCAGCACAGGTTCGGCGTGGAGCAGCGCGCCCGGCTCCGGAACAAGGGGCGCAAGCCGGACATGCTGATCATGACGGCAACCCCGATCCCTCGAACCCTGACGATGACCCTCTACGGCGATCTCGACGTCGCCGTGATCGACGAGCTGCCGGCCAACCGCCGCCCGGTGCGGACCGCCGTCCGATTTGAATCGCAGCTCGATGAGATCTGGAACTTCGTCCGGATGGAGGCGGCGTCGGGACGGCAGGCGTACGTGGTCTATCCGCTGGTGGAGAAGTCGGAGAAGCTGGAGGCGAAGTCGGCGGTGGAGCATTATGAATTTCTGCGGGAGCATGTCTTCGAGGAGTTCAAGGTCGGTCTTCTGCACGGTCAGATGTTCTGGTACGAGAAGGAGGACGCGATGCGCGACTTCCTGGCGCGGAAGATCGATATCCTGGTCTCGACCACCGTGATCGAGGTCGGGATCGATATTCCGAACGCAAGCGTTATGGTGATCGAGAACGCCGAGCGGTTCGGGCTCTCGCAGCTTCATCAGCTTCGGGGGCGGGTGGGGAGAGGGAACGACCAGTCGTACTGTATCCTTCTGACGAAGGATCATTTCCGCTATCATCTCCGTCCAGGAATGTCGCAGAACGATGCGCGGCAGGAGCGGAAGGCGGTGATACGTCGCCTGCGGGCAATGGAGGAGACGAACGACGGGTTCAGGATCAGCGAGATCGACCTGGAGCTGCGGGGACCGGGGGATGTGGTCGGAACGCGCCAGAGCGGACTGCCGGAGTTCAGTCACGCCAACATCGTGACGGACGGACCGATCGTTGCCCTTGCGCGCGAGGCCGCGTTCGGAGTGGTCGAGGAGGATCCCGAACTGACCATGCCGAAACATGCCTTGATCGCCTCCGCGTTCGGCGACGCGGTCAAGCGGTCGATGAAGTTCGCGGATGTGGGGTAATCTTCGGTAATCTTGACTTTTTTTTACGAACGCGCTCGAATTGGTCTGAACTATCCCGTATCTTCCACCCGATGCAGTCCCATCGGCAGGCTGCGGATCGTCAACGCCATCAGGGTGCCATGAGATAACCGATATGAAAGTACAGCTCATCCCGCTCTTTCTCTCCGGTCTCGCCCTTTTTCTTGTCGCGATTTCCGGGTCGGAGCGGGCGTTCGCCCAGCCTGGGGAGATCCCCGGCGACGATGTCTACGATGAGGAGCTCTGGTTCGACACGATCCGCACGCCGACCTTCGACGACCTTCATTTCTACAGCGGTCTGGCGATGCCGATCGGCTCGTTCGCGGCGGCGGGGGGAAAGAACCCGGGATATGCTGAGACCGGCCCCCTGGTCGGGATCGATTACGCCATCTACGCCGACTCCATCAACCACTCTCCCCGCTGGGTCTCCAGTCTGATCTTCACGCGCAACGGCTCGGATGCCGGGGCGGTTCGCAGCGCCATCAACCAGCGGTTCGAGCTCCCGACCGAGGCGAAGGTCGACGTCGGGCCGTGGTATGCCCTGACGACCATGACCGGGTTCGAGTTCAGGTTCCCGGTATCTCCCGTGATGCGTCTGGGGGTCGCCGCGCAGATCGGGTTCGGTGTGGGGAGCAGCTCGGAAGTGACCCTCTCCTCCGATTCGGCGTCGCTGGTGCAGCGTTCGAACGTGGCGGCCGCTCCCGCATACGGCGGCGCGTTCACCCTGACGGTGAATGAGCGGCTCGGGTTCGGGCTGCGCTTCAACAGCATGAAGATCACCTACGACCTGATGACGATGGAACTGGAAGGGCAGGCGAAGGCGATCTTCTACGAGCAGCAGATGGATATGCTCAGTCTCTACGTCGGTTATTCCCTCTAACGATCCACCCTCTTCATGGAACTCTCGGTTCTTCTCGGCTCCGTCGGAGTCACGCTCCTTCTTGTCGCCTATTTCCTCTCGCTTTTCAAGATCGTTCCGTCGGACAGCATCCTCTGTTCCCTCCTGAACATCGTGGGGGCGTTCGTGGCGTGCTATGCGTCGTGGATGATCCGCTATATCCCGTTCGTGGTGCTGGAGGGGGTGTGGGGGATCGTGGCGGTGGTCGGGCTTGTGAGAACGTTACAGAAGCGCCCCTGACTCTCTTACCTCTCTTTTCTTAAACTCTGTGTCCTCTGTGGCTCCCTGTTATTTTTCTTAAGAGAAATAAACAGGGAGTCACAGAGGACACAGAGTCAGGAGAAGAGAGAAGTCAGAGTAAGATCTTCCAGCGATAGAATCCCAGAAAGTAGGGATTCGACGCCACCGGGTGCCAGCGCGGGTTGGGGTGAACGGCGAGCTGCGCGAAGGTGAGAGATTTGACGATGCCGGGGTCGTCACCGCTGGGGCCGGTGTGGTAGACGGTGCGCCCGTTCCCGAGATAGATCATGGTATGATACGGCCAGTCGCTGTCGGTGTCGTTCAGGTAGATGATGACGTCGCCGGGGAGCGCCTCCTCCTCCGATCGGCCGATGAAGCCGAGCGAGTTGTCCTTCAGCCGCGACGCCTCGGCGAACTCGCTGAACCTGTCGAGCGGAGAGGAACCGTTCCGCCGTCTCGATCGGTCGGAGGCGGGGATGGCCGGGGAGTCGGGTCGGTCGGAAGGACGAACCCCCGCGTTGAAGACCCGTGTGCCGACGTAGGGGACCCTGGGATAGTTGTACTTCCGCACGTCGGGGATCGCGGTTGCCGACAGCCACTTCCGTCCCGCCCGCCAGCGGTTGTCGTGCTTCTTGAGCGCTTCGCGGTAGCAGTAGCGGAGGAGCCCGGCGCAGTCGCGATCGTTCCATCGGTCGTCGATATGAACCATCTGTCCCCGCGCGATCGCCGTGAACCAGTGCCTGAAGGCGTTTCTGTCGGAGGTCGAGGTGAGGTCCATCGCGTCGGGATAGTCGTTGCCGTTCCGGTCGGCCAGCGACGGCGTCAGGGTCAGGCGCGCCTCGATCGGCCCCGGCGTTCCCCAGATTCTGACACGGACCACGACCTCTCCCGTCTCGAACCCCGCCACGAGCCTGTACCTGAGCGAGTCCCCCAGCGGCACAAGCTTCACCAGATCACCCCCCTCGACGATCTCCACCGACGGCGCGTGCGGAAGCGCCCGGACGTTCAGCTCGTTCCCGAACCGGGAGATCAGCGATATCTCCAGCAGCGCCGATGAAACCCCGTCGGCGTTGATCGAGCCCGGCGTGATCGTCACATTGTGGTCGCGGACGCTCGTGTCGATGCTGCGGTAGAGCCAGGTTCCCCCCACGACCAGAACCGCCGCCGCGACAAGGATGAGAAGCAGGCGTATCGTGTTGGGACGCGATCCGGGCGGGCCGCTTTCGGAACGTCCGCCCGGCGTATCGTCGATCTGTCCGGTCATGAGTGAGAAGGGGAAGAGTCGGCGTCGGTAAGGATCATGGGGTTACCCCGGGTTCTTCGAGCGGAGCAGAAGTTCTCCCCGGCGCAGCCCGTTCACTTCCTCGAACTTCCATTCGATCGCATTGTAGAGCCCGAGCGCCCTGTTGAGGGGATCGATTCTGTCCGATATCTCGCGATGCGAGTATCGATTGCCGCGCGCCAGGTACGACCGCAGGTACTTCGTGGCGTTCCCCGCCAGCGAGTCGACCCGCAATGAACCGTTCAGATATCCGCTCCCCGGGCGCGGCGCAGTCCCGGTCGTGAAGGTCTCCACGGCCTGACGGAGCAGCGACGGGGTGGAGGCGACCAGCAGCACGCGGTTCTCCAGCACGGCGAAGCTCGGCTGCAGTTTCTGTTCCCTGAGCGTTTCATCGTTCGTCGAGGTGTCGGTCGCGATCCAGAGGCGGTCGCCTGCAAGACCGATCGGCTCGGCCGTGTAGACCAGCGACGTTATGCCGCTGAAGAGAACCTTGAGGGTGGAATCGTACCGGGCCGGCGGAGATTTCAGCGGGAAGCCGAAGAGGATGTCGAACGACGTGTTGGAGTACCCGTACTCCTCACGCAGATAATTCACGCCGCCGTACCCGACCGAGGCGCCGGGGGCGAGATAGGGGACGATCTGCCTCGACATGTCGATCTTCGCCAGGAGCGCCAGCGAGTCGATCGCATTGCGACCCACCGAGCGGACGTCGACCGCGTATCTCCAGAGGAGGGCCGGGTCCTCGCCCGTCGCGTTGAACGTTCCGAAGATCCCCGGCACGTCGGCGATCCGGCCGACGTTGCCGTCGGTCCCCCGGTCGGTATTGACCGGCCTGTTCAGCACCCGCGCCAGGATCGCGCGCCGACGGGAGGCCTGGCGGTCCGCGCCGATCATGTCGAAATATCGGGTCGGGTCCCACCAGACGAAGGCCGCCTCGCGGTTCCCGCTCTGATCGACCGTCAGGTAGTCGCGCGCGAAAAGGGGATCGCTCCCGAGCGACTCCGACCGCCGCGCCGCGAAGGTGCGGACGCTCCGGCTGATCAGCGCCGTGTCGGTCGCCACGATGAAGTAGTCGTCGACGACGGCGTAGCTGAGGGTGCTTCCGCTTTTCCTGCTGGCGACCGAGGAGATCTCCGTTCCCTCGATCTCCCATCTCCGTATGCCGAAATCGGTCCCGAGCGTTTCGAAGATCCCGACCAGGGTCCGGGCGACCTCCACGTTCTTGTCCTTGAAGGATACCAGCAGATAGTGGTCGTCGTAGCGGCCGATCGAGAGATTGTCGCGGAAGAGTTTTTCCGGGGAGAAATATTCCCCCATGAACCCGAGGTTCGTCGTCAGGCGCTCGCGCAGGTTGCGGATCGTTCTGAGGACCGGCAGGGCCCACGCATCCTCCGGCACCGGCGTCGGCTCCAGCATGACGGCGAAACGGGAATCCTTGAACTTCTCGATCATGTCGTCCGCGTTCGGGATCGAGAGGAAATATTCAGGATCGGCGGGGAAGAAGAAGGTGATCTCGCTCCCCTTCGAGAAGGTGTAGTCGGCGTCGGTTCTGCTCCGCTCCTCGAACCGGGCCGTCAGATCGGCGTCGGCCGGCGTCAGGCGTATGCTGCCGGGACGATAACCTCCCAACGGGATATGTGAGGCGGGATCGGCCTCCAGCTTCCTCCATGCGGAATCGAGGAAGCCCTGCGCCGACGGAGTACCGAGCGCGCCGATCGACGTCGCCGCCACCTCGTAGAGAGCGGGAGGGAGCTTCTCGAAGCCGTCACGAAGGATCCGGAGCGCCCCTTCCTTGTCGGCGAGCGAACCGGCCCTGAAGAGCGCGACCTCCCGCACCGGGTCGGGAGCGGTCGCGCGGAGCAGATCCCCCAGAACCCCGACCCGCCTCTCCTCGCTCAGCGCGTCGTACTCGGCACCCGCCCGCTCGCGGACGGCGATCCGGAACATCCCGTCGTAGCTGGTTCCCTCGACCGGAGGGCTTGTGTCGTCAGGGTCGTAATTCCACATGACGTACAGAGCCGAGAGCCCTGTGACGCCGAAGATCATACCGAGCGCTATGAGGAGAATGCGACGCATGATTCGACGATGATTAGAGATTGATATGAGGGACGCAAGTTACTGCATTCTGTCGATCGGATCGAGTCCCCCGTACGGAAGCGGTCGCCGCGATCAGCCGATCCGCATCGGCAGGCGTACCTCCCCCTGATGCGGGAATCGTTCGGTCTCGTGTCCCCCCTCGAAAGACTGGAAGATCACGCCGATCTCCTCCGGCATGGCGCCGTCGCCGTCCAGGTGGGTCATCGGTATCGCCGCCTCGATCACCTCCCCGACGGCCGCCGAAACGGAGCCGATCGAGACGAACCCGTTCGGGTCGGTCTGCGCCTCGATCCCGACCCTTCCGTTCGAGAAAAGGAGAGCGACGGTCCTGTGGCCGATCACGGTGACGCGCACCCCGCTCCCCGGTTGAAGCGGGCCGGCGGGGTCGTACCGGACATAGAACGTCGTTCGGTCCCAGCCGTAACGGACGCGGCGCTCGATCCCCCCGGCGCGATGCATTGCGCCGCCGACATCGACCACCACGAAGTAGCCGGCCCCTTCCCAGTCGGTCGCCGGCTCCACCAGACCGTCGACGGTCGGCGAGATATTGGCGACCGGAGCCACCACGCGCGGTTTCCGTCCGGCGCGGCGTATCGGGATGTCGAGTTCGGAGGGGGGGACTGCGCCGATCAGCCTGTAGACCTTCCGGAGATGCGAGCGGAAGAGGTTGTCGAAATCATCCTGGTTGGCCGCGGCGTTCTCGTCGCCGTACCACCAGAACCAGTCCGATCCTTCGGCGATATAAATTTCCTCCATCGCCTCCCGGAAGAGCTCCTCGCTCAGGTTCATTCTTGCCTCAAGCAGGGCGGTCCGTGCCCGCGCGAGCTGATCCCACGCCGAGTTGTCCTCCTCATGGCCGATCCAGATGTCGAAGTTGCTCCCGATCCAGCTTCCGGAATAGATCCGTCCGATCGTCCTGTCGGAATGGACCGAACGGGAGCGGAGCGCATCCCACACTGTCGTCGTCGCTATCTCGTTCGACTCGCTCAGCAGACCGTAGAGCTCCTCCAGGAACGGTTTGCCGTTCTCCCTGTAATACTCCCAGCAGTTCTCGCCGTCCAGGATCACCGGCACAAGAGCCGAGGCAAGCGCGGCCGGTCCGTGCTGCTGGATGATCCTGCTTCTGATCTCCACCAGTCTGTTGTAGAAGTCGAGTGCCGCCTCGCGCGGGTTCCAGTTGCTGTAGACGAAGCCGATCGTATCGGAAAGCTCATGATCGCGGAAGATCATCCAGAGGTTGCCGGCCGGGGTCTTCAGGGTGTAGGGGAAATATTTGGCGAGCGGCGTCCAGCGGTGCCCCAGAGTGTTCCGCAGCACCTCCTCGTCGCTTGCCGTCCAGAGGAGACCGCTCCCCCTGACGAGGGTCATCGCCTCGTCGCTCACCGATCCCTCGCTCGGCCACATGCCGTTCGGCGCCGTCCCGAACTGTTCCCTGAAGAGCTCGATCGCCCGCGTCACATGCGCCCGCGCATCCTCCGGGTACCGGATGTGATGTTCCGGCAGGGTCGCGTTCGGCGTCGCCTCAAGCGCAGAGAAACTGTCGCAGAGAATCGGAAGGATCGGGTGGTAGAAGGCGGTGACCGACAGCTCCACCTGTCCCGATTCCATCAGCTTTCGATATGTGGGGATGACTCGCTCCACGATGCTCATGGAGGCGTCGAGGAGCGCGTTCTTCTCCTCTTCGCTGAAGCCCGCTCCCTTTTTGAGGAGCGAGGCGAACGGCTCGTCGCCGCGGGAGTATTCTCCGATCCAGGTAAGGCTGTACCAGACCTGGAGATCGAGCCAGTCCTGCGTCGTGAACGAGGCGGCGGCCGTGGTCAGGGCATTCAGATCGTCTCGCGATCTGCCGCCGCGCGCGAAGAGGTCGGCGTAGCGGGGATAGGGGGCGATCATCCGTTCGGCGTTGCAGAGGAAGAAGTTCCGGAGGATCTCGATCTTCTCCTGTTCGGCAAGCTCCGCGGCCGGTCTGCGCGAGAGTTCCAGGACGGTGTCGAGCGCCCCTTCCCGTACGTAGTCGAGAAGCTGGATGAGAAGGGAGGGGACGACGTTGATCGTCTGCCGGATCTTCGGAAACCGTTCCAGCGCCGCCGCGATGTCGTAGTAGTCCTTGGTGGCGTGCAGCCGGGTCCATGGGAGCAGATAGCGGTTCTCGAACTTGTAGTACGGCTGATGCTGATGCCAGAGGATGGCGACGTTGAGCGGCTGTGACGGCATGAGATGATCGGTTGAATAGATCGCGACGGCTCTCCACGCCTTTCCGGGGAGCGGACGCCGGCCCGAATATAGCGAGGGTTGCGGCGCAAAACGAACATCCCTTCGAACACAGGGGTGAGTGCGTGCGAAGGGAGTTCGATACCAACCCGGCCGATCGGTCGGATCGGGTCCGGTGTAGTCGTAAGCGTCAGTTGTTCGGCGGCTGCGCCAGGATCGTCTCGTCGGTGTGGCCGAGCGTGCTCTGGCTCAGATTGTCGGCCAGATCCTTGAAGGAGATGATGCCGACCAGCGTGTTGTCCTCTTCCACGACGGGGACGCGGCGGACACCGGCGTCCTCCATCACCTGGCGGACGCGCGAGACGTCGTCACCGGGGGCGACGCAGAAGAGATTCTGGGTCATCACCACGGAGACCGGGGTCTCCGGGCCCTCGCACCCTTCGGCGCAGGCGCGGAGCGCGATGTCTCGGTCGGTCACCAGTCCGACGACGGTCTGCCGATCCTCACCGGCGATGACCGGAACGATGCCGCAGTTCTCCGCGCTCATGATCTTTACGGCTTCCGCGACCGTCTGCGCCGAGGTCACCGTGACGGGGTTGCGTGTCATAATCTGCGAGGCCTTCATAGGGATATCTCTCCTGCTATTCTCATGTATGCGTGCGGGTGACGGTCCGGGCCGTCCCCTGACTCCTGGTCTCGTTATCAAACGGAAAGGGGTTCTCCGGAGTTCCCGGCCCCCGGGATGCGGCGGCCCGCGCGGCAAGTGTTATGTTATCCGCCGGATTCCTTCTCACAGTATCCTTCCATTAACCATTTCATAACCGGACGGGCGGTCGATGCCGAGATACAAGCTGATTGTCGAATACGATGGAACACGATATTCCGGCTGGCAGGTCCAGCAGAATTCAAAGACGGTGCAGGGGATGCTGATGAGCGCGGCGCGGACCGCGTTCGGTCAGGTCGGGGAGATGATGGGCTCCGGCCGCACCGACGCCGGCGTCCACGCGCTGGGGCAGGTGGTGCATCTCGACCTTGCCAGGGCGGTGCCGTCGGAACGGATTCTCTACGGGTTCAACGACAATCTTCCGTACGATATCAATGTGCGCGAAGCCGTGCCGGTCGCCGGTCGGTTCCATGCGCGCCACGACGCGGCCGGCAGAAGTTATCTCTACCAGATATCGCGCCGCAGAACCGCGTTCGGGAAACAGTATGTCTGGTGGATCAAGGATGAGCTCGACCTGGGAGCGATGCGCCGCGCCGCCCTGGCCGCCGTCGGCATGCATGACTACGCTCCCTTCTCCGACAACGAGCCGGGGGAGGGATCGACGAAGGTGCTGGTGGAGTCGGTGGAGCTTGTCGAAGCGGGGAATCTGATCCTGATCCGTATCCGCGCCAGCCATTTTCTCAGGAAGATGGTCCGCAGGGTCGTGGGGACCCTGGCGGGAGTGGGGAGAGGGATCTATCCTGTTGAGATTATCTCAGGCGCGCTCGAAGGGGAGCGGGGGAAGATCTCCGACACGGCCCCCCCCTCCGGGCTCTTTCTGGAGCAGGTGAAGTATGCGGGGGAGGCGTACTATCCCGATCTGCTTCCGGCCGTCGCCATCGGTCGGGAGAGAAGATGAGCCTCCCGGGGTTCGTTCAGAACTTGAAGGAGCCGATCGTGAACTTGAAGGGGAAGAGGAGGTGGAACCTCGTTTCCTTTCCAAACTCAACCGCGGGGGCGGGGAACTTGATGTAGTTGAGGCTCTGCCTGATCCAGTTCCAGAAGTTTCCGCCGTCCGGCAGCAGCTTCACCATATCGTAGTCGAGCGCCAGAATATAGCGGCGGGTCGGGATCGTGAACCTGTCGCCGAGCGCGGGGTCGTCGTATCCCACGTCGCGGGCGCCGAATCCCGCCGCGATATTCAGCCACGAGGGCCAGTAGCCGCGCCACGTTTCCGGCAGCAGGTTGTGGACGTTGACCGAGAGCCAGAAGGTGGAGCTGTTGTAGTCGTCGACGACCGCCGTGGGATGGGGGATCGGCTGTTCGTTCTGCCAGCGCGCCGGGATGAACTGCCATTTCGGCGTGAAGTTCTGGAGGACCGGGACGTAGTGCTGAAGGACGAAATATCCTGCGCCGATGAAATCGGCCGCTTCGTCCGAGGGACTGAACCCCCATCGCGTGGCGTAGCCGTCCTCCACCTCCACGTAGGTCTGGTAGAGGAGCCCCAGGGTTCCCCCCCAGACCGTCGCGGCGTCCCAGCTGAAGCCGGATGCGATCAGCCCCTCGCTGATCAGGTACGACATGTAGTAGCCCGCGAAGAGGTGCCCCGCCTTGTCCGCCTGGAGCGCGTAATCCCAGTCCTCCTGGAAATGAAAGGAGGCGCGCTCATCCTTCCACCATGCGTTCTGCTGGAGGAAATGGAGCGAGACGAGGAGTCCGGTGTAGAGCCCTCCGACGATCGCCGCGTTCACCGGCTCGATGCGGGATGTTTCCCTGGGGAGTGAGCCGTCGAGCGTGTAGCGGCCGGAGCCGGCGTAGGTGAACTCCTCAATGGGGACGAACTCATCGGCGGTGTCGACCGGGGCCGGAGGATCGTCGGGGGAGGGTGCTGCGGTTCCGGTCCGGACGAGCTGCGCCGTGTCGGTAGTTGCCGGGAGCGCGGGCTCCCCGGCGGGAGCGAGCGACGATGCGGCCGGAGCGCGATGGGCTACGACCTGCAGGCCGATCAGCACGGCGAGCCACCGAGCGTGGACCCGGCAGCGCGAACGATGAGGGAAATTCGTCATGGAGAGAAAGGTTCTTCCGTCACAACCGACGCATACGTCGCCATATACGATCGTCAAGACACATGAAATATGCGCAGCCTAACCGATCCTTACCAACATGAGGTGGCGGATCAGACGATGCAACGCTATTTTGATAACGTATCGGCCATCGAAGGCTCGAATTCCGATCGAAATCCTCCGAGGATGTCAACAGTGCCACACTACGTCCAGGTCGCTCTTCCGGTTCCTCTCTACAAGACGTTCACCTACTCCGTCCCGGAACATCTGACGGGGAGCTGCGGCGCCGGCGTCCGTGTGGTGGTGCCGTTCGGCAAGAGGACGATGACCGGGGTGGTGGTCGACGAGAGCGACGTCACCGATCTGGAAAAGGTCCGCGCCGTTCTCGACGTGCTCGATCACGATCCGATCTTTTCCGCGGAGATGCTCCGCTTCGCGGAATGGATGAGCGAATACTACCTCTCGCCCCTGGGCGAAACCCTCCGCTCCATGCTCCCGCAGGGGATGTCCCCCGAATCCTCCCAGCGTATCGCCCTCTCCGGTCCCGACGCCTTAGAACAGGTCGCCGAACTCCGGCGGACGGCGCCCCGTCAGGCGGCGCTGCTGACGGCGCTGGGAGATCATCCCAAGGGGATTACGATAGGATTCCTCCAGAAGAAGGTAGGGGCCGATGGGCTCCACTCCCAGCTCGCGGCGCTGGAGGAGAAAGGGCTGGTGGTGAGAACCACCGAGCTCGGCAAGGCGACGAAGCCGAAGACCGTCAAGGGGGTCAGGATCAACCCCGACCTGCTCGACGACGAGGAGAGCCTCCACAGACTGTTCGACGAATTCGACCGGAGCGCGCCGAAACAGGCGTCGATCATGCTTCTCCTCTATTCGCGGGTCGAACGGGATGGGAACGATTTCATGCCGGCGGCCGAGCTGCTTGAGGCGGCGAAGGCCTCCGCCTCCGCGCTCGACGCGCTGGTGCAGAAGGGGATCCTTGAATCGCAGCAGATCACGGTCTCCCGCGAGGAGATCCTGGCGAAAAGCGACGAGGAGGAGCATGAAAGCACGATCGAGGCGGGGGATGCGGTGATCGTTCCGAACCTCGACCAGACGCTGGCGATCGACGCGATCGGCGAGGCGATGACGGCCGGGACCTTCAAGGCGTTCCTGCTGCACGGCGTCACCGGGTCGGGAAAGACGCAGGTCTATATCGAGGTGATCCGCCGGGCGATGGCCTCGGGGAAGCGGGCGATCCTGCTGGTGCCGGAGATTGCGCTCACCCTCCAGCTCGTCGAACGGTTCCGCAGAGCGTTCGGGGAACGGATCGCGGTGCTCCACAGCCGGATGTCCGAAGGGGAGCGGTACGACTCATGGATGCGCGCCGCCGCCGGAGGCTGCGACGTCGTGATCGGCCCCCGGTCGGCTCTCTTCGCTCCGATCAGAGACGTCGGGGTGATCGTCGTGGACGAGGAACATGAGGGGAGCTACAAGCAGTACGACGCGCAGCCGCGCTACAACGCCCGCGATGCCGCGGTGGTGCGGGCCAGCATGTCGGGGGCCGTCGCCCTGCTCGGTTCGGCGACCCCGTCGGTGGAGTCGTACCACAACGCCCAGCGTGGGAAGTATCATCTCCTCAACCTGCCGGAACGGGTCGACAACGCGCGCGAGCCGAAGATGGTCCTTGTCGACACGGTCACCGCGCGGAAGCAGAACCTGATGCGCGGCTCCCTCTCCGCCCGGCTTCTCGCCGATATCCGTGAGCGGCTCGGGAGAAAGGAGGGGGTGATCCTCTTTCAGAACAGACGCGGGTTCGCGACCCGGCTGGAGTGCATGTCGTGCTCCCACTCGCCGATGTGTCCGCACTGCGCCGTCACCCTCACCTACCACAAGAAGCTGGATGAGATCCGCTGCCACTACTGCGGCTACGGCCGCAAGGCGGAGAAACGGTGCGAGATCTGCGGCCACTTCGATCTGCGGCAGCCGGGGGTGGGAACGCAGAAGGTGGAGGAGGAACTGCTGGCGCATATCTCCGAGGCGCAGGTCGTCCGGATGGACCTCGACACCACCTCCAGAAAGGGGGCGCACCGTCAGATCCTGGCGTCGTTCGCCCGCGGCGATGTCGATATTCTGCTCGGCACGCAGATGGTGGCGAAGGGGCTCGACTTCTCCCGCGTGACCCTGGTCGGCGTGATCTCCGCCGACACGCAGCTCCTGCTCCCCGATTTCCGGGCGAGCGAGCGGACCTTCCAGATCATCACGCAGGTGGCGGGCCGCGCCGGACGTCGCGGGGGGATGGAGGGGGAGGTGGTGATCCAGACCGCGCACCCGAACCATCCGGCGATCCAGGCGGCGTTCGCCAAGGATTACATGCTGATGTACAACGACGAGCTCCGGAACCGCCACGAGCTTCGCTATCCCCCCTTCTCCAGATTCAATGTTCTGGAGTTCCGTTCGGAGGACAGGAAGAGCGCGGAGGACCACGCCAGGGGGTTCCGCGCTCTTCTGCCGTCGCAGCATCCGGCGCTGGAGATCCTGGGTCCCACGCCGGCGCTGATCTGGAAGCTGAGAAATCTCTATCGCTATCAGATTGTTATCAAGAATCTGAAAGCGGCCGATCCCGGAGGAAAGATCTTCGCGTCGATCCTTGGGGCGGCTCATCAGAACTACCTGAACACGCTCGGGTCGTCGAGCGTGCAGATCATCATCGACATCGACGCACAGGGGATGGGATGACCGGCCGCGCCGATGCGGTCCCGTCCGTTCCATCCCTCTTTCCCAATATCCGATCATGACACATCAGATCCCGTCGGAGCCGCTCTCCGCCAATCCGACACTCGACGAGCTCTTCGAGTTCTTCTGGAACGACTATTCGGCGCTCACTCCCGATGCCGGACGTATTCACAGGCTCCTTGAAGAGCGGGGGGAGCGCTTCTTCAACGATCACATGGCGTTCCGGACCTTCAACCTCGACCCGATCGGCGTCGATTCGCTGGCGGCGACCTTCCTGGAGCGGGGGTATCGTCTGAGCGGTGAGTATCGTTTCGAGGAGAAGCAGCTTCGGGCGAAGTCGTTCGCGCACCCCGACCCGCACGTGCCGCATGTCTTCATCTCCGAACTCCTCACCGAACGCTTCAGCGACGAGCTGCAGGGGATCGTGCGCCGTCTGGTCGATCAGGTCCCGGCAGATCGGGCGGGCTCGCCGGAGCTCTTCACGGCGCTTCCGTCGTGGGGGGCCGTTTCGTACGAGGAGTATGAGCGTCTGCTGGAGGAGTCGCGCTACGCCGGCTGGCTGGCGGCGTTCGGGATCAGGGTCAATCACTTCACCGTCTCCATCAACTCCCTGAAGACGTTTGATTCGATTCAGGGGCTGAACGGATGGCTGATGGAGCAGGGGTTCGTGCTGAACGAGTCGGGAGGAGTGGTGAAGGGAACGCCCGAGGTGCTGCTGGAGCAGTCCTCCACGATGGCGAACCGTGTCGAATGGGAGTTCGCGAACGGCGAGCGGCAGGTGATCCCGAGCTGCTACTACGAGTTCGCACGGCGATACCCCGACCCCTCCACCGGAGAACTCTACGAAGGGTTCATCGCCAGAAGCGCCGACCGCATTTTCGAATCGACCGACACGAAGTGACCTCATGGAGCTGAAGGAAGAGCTCGTCGACAGATGGATGATCCGGATCGCGCTGATTCCGAAGGGGACGGGATTTCCGGTCGACAGGAAGGCTGCCTGGGGGATCTGGGAATGGGGGACACGGTGAGATTGTTATGGGGAGGGACCGGTTCGTCGTGAAATGCGCGACCGAGGGGCTGGTGGAGCGGGCCCGCCGTCGAACCGGAATGTTTGTCCAACGGAAATTCCCATGACAATGTCGATCGTGCAGCTTCCTTCGGACGAGGACACCGTGGTGCTCCTCGCAGAGTTTCCGGCAATCGAGCCGGAGCGGCTTTTCGCATACTGGACCGATCCCGAACTCATCAGTGAATGGTGGCCGAACACGGCGGAGATCGTGCCGTTCGTCGGCGGCGCGTATCGTCTCTCCTTCAAGGGAGATCGCGAGTTCACGATGCGCGGGCATATCACGATCTACGAGCACGGGCGGGCGCTCGGCTTCTCCTGGAAGTGGGATCATGAGCCTCCGGAGCTTCCGCCGCTCCAGGTCGATCTGACCTTCACCCCAAGGGAGAGCGGCGGCGCGCAGCTCACCCTCCGTCACGGTCCCTACTCCGATTCCCCGGAGGATCAGGAATCCCGTCGGGGGGTGATGGACGGGTGGCACTTCTTCATCGCCAGGCTCCAGAACATGCCGGTACCGACATAGAAAAGGGCCCCCTCGGGGGCCCTTTCCTGTAACGAGACCGGGGGAGAAGGTTACTCCCGTGCGTCGGGCACGGCGTGCTCGATCGCATCATGATGCTTGATCTCGATCGCCGACTCGATATGAGCCGTTGCCGCCACCTTCTTCAGATCGCTGAGATCGGCGAACTCCGCGAGCAGCTCCTCGATCGAGCGTGCTCCCTTGTCCCCTTCGCCGTGGATCCGGACCGAGGCGGCGCCTGTCGCCTGCTCCCGTTCGCCGACGATCAGCATGTAGGGGATCTTCTGCAGTTCCGCCTCGCGGATCTTGTAGCCGATCTTCTCGTTCCGTTCGTCGAGCTCCACACGGAATCCCGCCTCGCGCATCCTCTCGACCATCTTCGTGCCGTACTCCAGATAGTGCTCGGAGATCGGGAGAACGACCGCCTGGACCGGCGCCAGCCAGAAGGGGAAGTTCCCGGCGAAGTGCTCGATCAGCACGCCGATGAACCGCTCCATCGAGCCGAACGGGGCGCGGTGAATCATCACGGGACGATGTTTCGCTCCATCCGCGCCGGCGTACTCCAGATCGAAACGCTGCGGCAGGTTGTAGTCGAGCTGGACCGTGCCGAGCTGCCACTGGCGTCCGATGGCGTCGCGCACCATGAAGTCGATCTTCGGTCCGTAGAACGCCGCCTCGCCGATCCCGATCTTGTAGTCGAGGCCGGTGCTCTCGGCGACCGCCTGCAGAGCGGTCTCGGCGGTCTCCCACAGCTCATCGCTTCCCACATACTTCTCCTTGTTCTGCGGATCGCGGAAGGAGAGACGTGTGGTGAAGTCCTTGAAGCCGAGGACGCTCATCACGAACTTGATCAGCCCCAGCACGTTGGTCAGCTCCTGCTCCACCTGATCGGGGCGGACGAAGAGATGGGAATCATCCACCGTGAAGGAACGCACCCGTGTCAGGCCGTTGAGCTGTCCCGACTTCTCGTATCTGTAGACCGTGCCGAACTCCGCCAGGCGGATCGGGAGATCGCGGTAGCTCCTCGGCTTGCTGGCGTAGATATGGCAATGGTGCGGGCAGTTCATCGGCTTCAGGAGGTAATCCTCGTTCTCCTCCAGATGGATCGGCGTGAACTGGCTCTCGGCGTAGTACGGATAATGTCCGCTGGTACGATAGAGATCGAGGTTGCCGATATGGGGCGTGACCACCGGCAGGTAGCCCCGCTTCCGCTGCTCCCCCCGCAGGAAGTTCTCCAGCGTCTCCCGCAGGACCGTTCCCTTCGGCAGCCACATCGGGAGTCCGAGCCCGACCTCCGGGATGATCATGAAGAGCTCCAGCTCCTTGCCGAGCTTCCTGTGATCCCGCTTCTTCGCCTCCTCCAGCATCTTCATGTGGTCGTCGAGCTGCGACTTCTTGGGGAAGGTGATGCCGTAGACCCGCTGAAGCTGCTTCCGCTTGATATCGCCGCGCCAGTAGGCGGAGGAGACCGAGAGGAGCCTGATCGCCTTGATCATGCCGGTGGAGGGGATATGCGTGCCGCGGCAGAGATCGGTGAAATTCCCCTGGCGGTAGAGGGTGATCTCGCGGTCCTTGAAATCCTCCAGCAGTTCGAGCTTGTATTCATCCCCTTTCTCCCGGAAGAAGGCGACGGCATCCTCCCAGGTCGTCGGGATCCGCGCGAAGGCGCTGTCGGCCTTGGCGAGCCCCTCCATCTTCTTTTCGATCGCCAGAAGATCTTCAGGGGTGAGGATCTTGCCGTCGGCGATATCCATGTCGTAGTAGAACCCACCCTCCACGGGGGGGCCGATGCCGAACCTGGTGCCGGGGTAGAGGGCCTCGATCGCCTCGGCCATCAGGTGGGCCGAGGAGTGCCAGAAGATCGCCTTTCCCTCCTCGTCGTCGAAGCGGACGATCCGTATGTAGGCGTCCTCGTCGATCGTACGGCTCAGATCGTACGGCTGATCGTTGACGAAGATCCCGAGCGCCACGCGCGCCAGGCCGGAGGAGATCGACTCGGCGATCGCCATCCCCGTCACTCCGGGGGGGTACTGCCGGACCGAGCCGTCAGGCAGGGTGATGTTGATCATGATACTGCTCCTGAAACTGAACAAGGCAACGAGCGCACGCCTGTGATTGCCGCTCATTGCCTTGCCGATGTTTCTCGAAATGAGAGTGGCCTAAGGTGGCCTAGCCTATACAACAGGCGTGCGGATTGATGGCCGAAGATACTATAATCCAGCAAACAGTTACCACTGGATCGGCCCCTGCGTTCTAACTTGCGACATGCTGGAACAGATTCGCCGCCGGGTGATGCGCCGACCGATTCGGGGGAAGGGGAGGAGCGACGAGCGATTTCCCGACTATCCCGACTTCCGTTATAACTACCTGCTGGGGATCGTCAACGGCGTCCTCTTCTACAACGGACTCTCGTTTTTCAGTCGCACCACGATCATTCCTCTCTTCATGACGGCGCTCGGGTCGCCGGGCATCCTGATCTCGCTCGCCTCCCTCTTCGAGGTGATCGGCTGGCACCTGCCGCAGTTCTTCGCCTCCAAGTTCGTCGTCCACAGGTCGCTGAAACTCCCTCTTTATCGCGCCTCGGCGATCGTCCGCGTTGCCGGTCTGCTGATGGTCGTCCTCTCGGCGTATCTGGCCGGGACGATCCCGCACGCGCTGGCGCTGACTCTGTTCATGCTCGGGTTCTGCTCGTTCGGCATCGCCGGCGGGTTCGCGGGGCTGGTCTTCACGGAGGTTCTGGCGAAGACCGTTCCGAAGCAGAAACGGGGGAGCTACTTCGGCTGGCGCGCGATCCTCAGCGGCGCCGCAAGCCTGCTGGTGGCGCTCCTGGTGGTGAAGCCGCTCTTCGCCCGTTATCCGTTTCCCACCAGCTTCATGATCTCCTTCTCGATCGGCGTCGTGCTGATATCGATCAGCCTCTATCTCTTCATGCGTCAGAAGGAGCCGCCCCAGGATAATCTCCCCCCTCATAGAACGATGCGGATGCATTTCGCCAAGGCGGGACGGATTCTGAGGAACGACCCCCAGTTCCGTCGTCTTGTGATATTCCGGTCGCTGCTGATGCTCTGGTACGCGGGGATTCCGTACTACTTCCTCTTCGCCACCGAACGGCTCGGGTTCGAGAAGGATGTGCTCGGATTGTTCATGTCGTGGGAGTCGGCGGGGGCGATGGTGGCGAGCATCCTCTGGGGATATCTTTCGAACAGGATCGGGAACAAGTCGCTGCTGGTGCTGGTGTGCGGGTTCGCGGTGGTCGTCTCCGGGGCGCTCCTTCTCTTCCATCTCTCGGCGCTTCCGCTCTGGCTCTTCTCGGGGATCTTCTTCCTGAGCGCCGCCGTCGACAACGGGGCCGGGACCGGCGGCATCAACTATGCGCTGGAGATCGTGCCGGAAGGGGAGAGGCCGACATACGTGGGGATCATGCATTCGCTGCTGGCGACCTCGCTCCTGCTGGCGACTCTGGGAGGGGTCGTTCGCGATGTGATAGGATATCAGGGCCTCTTCATCCTGACCGGAGTGATCGCCGTCGCCTCGTTCATCATGATCCTGAGGATGCCGGAGCCCCGGCACACCGTTCATATCGTGCATGTGGAATAGGAGAGCGGGCGCCCCATGCCGGAGCGCCCGCCGTGACATCGTATTGCGCTGACCCTCGCGATCCGCTACTGTTTGATGATCTGCGTCCCGAGCGGCTGGTTGGAGTCGAGCTGCAACAGGAGCAGGTACGTTCCCGCCGGGGATGACGTGATATCGACCGGCAGGGTCTGCGGTCCCGCGCTCAGCACCCCGAAGTCGTGGTGGAACACCACGTTGTTGCTCAGATCGACGACCGTGACATCCACGTCGGCGCTCTGGGTCAGGTCGATCGCCACATCGAACAGGCCTTCGTTGGGGTTCGGTGCGACGATCGGATTTCCGCCGAAGGGGTTATCGGCCAGCGGGCATGGACCGAACGAGATCGATTTGGTCACTTCGCACCCCCTGGCATCGGTTACGATGACCGTGAAGCTGCAGGGGCGCTGCTTGTTCCGATAGTTCAGGTTGTCCGGGGCACCACCATCCCATCGATACGTATATGGAGCTCTCCCGCCGGTCGGGTTGGCGAAGGCCGTGACCCAGCAGTCGTCCTCGTCCATTCCCCAGCCGGTGTACGGCTGCGACGTGAACGTGAAATCGAGCGGAGCGTCGTTCGCCGGGTTTGTGAGGACGATGGTCCGTTCAGAGGTCGCGCCGGTGGCGTCGGTGACCGTGACCGTGTACGTTCCGGGGCCAAGGCCCGTCTGCGTGGCGGCATTGGTGCCGAAGGGGAGGCCGTTCTTCTTCCATGCGTAGGTGAACGGGGCGGTTCCGCAGCCCGAGGTGACCGTGAGTTCGCCGCCGTCGGCACTGTTGCACGGAATCTCCTTCGTGACCGACAGGTTCAGAGGGAGCCTGCCGACGAGCGTGTAGTGCTGTACCCAGGCGCATCCTCTGGAATCGGTGACGGTGACGCTGTAGTTTCCCGCTCCAAGGCCGCTGATCGAGCTGCCTGTGCTTCCGTTGGACCACAGATAGGTGTATGGAGGCTTGCCCCCCACGACGTTCAGGGCGATGCTTCCGTTGTTGCCGCACTGCGGTCGCAGAATAAGCGGATTGTTCCCCATCGACGGATAGACGGTGATGTCCATGCATCGTGTCCAGGTTTCCTCGGGATGGATGAGCGACATGCACTTGATCGAAAAGCAGAGACGAATCTTTCTGGTCGCGACGAAGGCTCCCGTCCAGCGGATGGTTATGCTTGTTATCCCCGTTGAAACGACCTCTGCCGGGCATAGCGAGTTGCAGGGAATTTCGTTCCCGAATTCGTCGATTTCGGTTATTCTCCATGTCCCCACGGAATCATCGCACTGGGGTAGATTGGCCAGATAGGCGGAGTACTCCACGGTAGAGCCGGCACACGGTTCCTGGGGTCCGAAGAGGATGACCGTCTGGGCATCCGTCGATGAAAAGGGGAGCAGCGTCATCACGACGACCAGAAGCACTACGAATCGAAATATCGTATTCATTATGAACTCCATTGGATGATGAGAACCTTCAGCAGAGGAACGAGTATGCCGTTCCATCCTGCGGTGAGCATTCTCGGATGCAGTTGATCCAGCTGTGTCGTGACGTCACGATGCGAATATATCGCGCCCATTAGGGGAGGCCGTGAAGGGAGGGGGGGTATTTAGAGGGTATGCTTCCCATGAATCCGGCAACGGCAAGGCCTGGCGAGCAATAACTTGATGGTCATGGTGGGTTGGAACAGGGGCGCTGCGCCTCGGCGGATATCGGAACGCCGGTCGTGTTCAGATCGAAAGTAGAACGCTTGCAAGATTCTCCGTCGGCGTCAGTTCAAGCTTTTTGCGGATATGCTTGCGATGCGTCCTGACGGTCAGTTCCGATGCGAAAAGGGTATCGGCGATCTGCTTGATGGAGAGATTCAGCCTGACCAGCACGCAGATCCTGATCTCGGTCGGCGTCAGCCTGCGGCAATGGAGGCTCAATCTCTGCATGAAGTCGCGATGGACGATCTCGAACTGCTGCTCGACGACCTTGTACTCCCCGTGGGCGTCAAGAGCGGCGTCGATATCGGCCAGAACCTGCTTGACGATCCCCCTGGTCTTCCCCCGGGCCTCGCCGCTGATAGGCTTGAGGAACTCACGGATCGCTTTCAGCGCCTCGTCGCGACGGGTAAGGTTCAGCATGAGGGAGTTGATCTCGCGCGTCTTCGCCTCGACATTGCGCTCGGCCTGTTCGGCTCGCTGCTGCAGACTCTTTTCGTGGCGATCGGCGGTCAGCGTCGCATGGTGCGTCTCGACGGCGGCGACGGCTCGCATCCGGGCGGTGCCCAGAATCTTCTCCTGGATCTTCCCCTGCGTCCTCTGGTGTTCGAGAGCCCGTCGATAATCGCGCGTCACGGCGTAGAGCTCGGAGAGGTTGGTGTGGATCTGGAGCCTGCTGTCGGCCGATCCCTGAGGGTAGACCTTCAGGGCCTTGCGGTAACAGTCGAATGCGCTGCGGAAATTTCCAAGCTGCTGGTAGACTTTCCCCATGCTGGAGAGAATAAAGAGGAGCATCGGAGAGAGGCGCAGCCGCTCCGCCTCGGCCAGTGCCTCTCTATGGAATTCAAGGGAGCGGGAATAGTCTCCCATCGCTGCATAGGCCGCTCCCGCATTGGACATCAGGTTGATCGCAGGCTGCGTCTCGTTGAGATCGAGCAGGGTAGTCAGCGCCCGGCGGATCATGAGAAGACCCTCCTGCGGAGCCCCCGACACCACGTAGATCGTCCCCAGACTCCCTTCGGCCGTTGCCGGCAGTGCCGGGTTGCCGAGCGGCAGACTCAGTTCCAGGCATCGAAGGAAGTATTCGCGGGCGGCGGTGTAGTCGTGCAGCATGCCGTACACCTTGCCGATATGGAGCAGCGATACGGCGATTCGGAACGGCTCGCCGATTCTCTCGCGTATCCGCAGGGCGCGAAGGTAGTAATGCAGCGTCCGGCTGTAGTTTCCCCTGTCGAGATGGATATGTCCCATCGACTCGATCGTCAGGGCACTGGAGGCCGGTTCATTCAGGCGCCTGGTGATCTCGAGGGCGGCGCGATGAAATCGGAGGGCGGCCATCCCCTTGCCGCGCTGATGGTGCGCTCTTCCCAGCTCCCGGAGTGTCTTGGCGCGAAGGGGGAGATCGGGGATGTCGGGCGTCAGTTCCTCCACCCGTTCGTAATAGGCGACATGTTCGTCGATCCTTCCAAGGCGGTAGCATGCTTCACCGCAGGCGATGAGCGCCTCGGCCTCGAGCCCCGTCTCGCCGATCTGCCGCGCCTGACGGACCGCCTCGCTCGCCAGCTCGAGCGTTTCCAGGGGGTTCGAACGAATGATCCCGAACGATCGACGGATCAGCGCCGCGATCTCCGAGCCGTCCGCCGGGCGCCGCGTCGTCTTCGCAAGAGAGATGGTCGATACGATTTCCTTCCGAGCGTTCAAGGTGAAGAATCGATGAAAACGAGAGGCCCCCGATCAGCGATAATCTCTGACCTGTAGATTGACACATCTATGTACTCCGATGTATCAACTATGATGCCGTTGTCTGATTATACCTCGTGCCGTGGTCGATATCGAAACCGATCCTGCGGCGATTCGGCTGCCGGTCCTGTTCCGGTCGGAGAGAGAGGGTGGAAGATCGCGATGTGGTGACATGGCGGCACGTCCCGTGGCGCCTTCGTGATCGCTCTCCGTGAGAACGGGAGAGGGGAGGCGAACCGTTGAAGTCGCCCCCCCTCTCCGAAGCTTCGAAGCCCTGAACGGGCGTACCGGTCGTGGGTTACTTGCTGCTGCTCCGCTCCTTCAGCGCTATCTCGCGTTCGCGTCTTTCGAGAAGTTCCTGCTGCTCGCGGAGCTCCTGGAGCTTGATCTCGATCATCCGGTTCTGAAGCTCGGTCGTGCGGATCTCCTCCTCGCCGCCGCTGAAGAGGCCGCCGACCAGCCAGTGGCTCCGGAGTCCGCGCATGTTGGTGCCGAACTCGCGGGCGGCGAAGCTGGCGGAGTTCGCCGTCTGGCTCAGCGTGCCGGCCAGAACTTCAAGAGAATCGTACAGCGATCTGTCGTAGAGAAGCGCCCCCACCGTTCCCTTTCCCTTGCCGATGTCGGAGATCAGCCGCTGGGTCTCCACCGTGATCTCGTCCACGTTCCGTGAGGCGCGGTTGAGCGTGGTGCTCATGTCGGAGAACTGCTTGCCGGTCTCGTCGAAGAGGCGCTGGGCGGAGGCGGAGACCCCCACGAGCTGGTTGTACGCCTCCTCGTCGGTCAGAAGCTTCCCGAGCGTTCCCTCTCCCTTGCGGAACCGGAGCAGGAGGGTGTCGAGCGAGCCGGTGATGTTCTGGGCGTTCTTCACCGCCAGCCGCGCGTCGTCGATGATCGCCAGGTAGTTGGCGGGGGGGATCGACATGATCGAATCCCCGGAACGGACGAGCGGGGCGTTGACGTCCAGAAGTCGCAGTGCGATGATCTTCTCGCCGATGATTCCGTTCTGGTCGACCGTCGCCACGGTCGAGCTCCGCAGGTAGTTCTGGAACTCGCCGTCGATCGTCATGTCGACCCGGACGTAGGAGGCGGTGTCCATCATGAGCCGGACGTTGTCGACCACGCCGACCTTGATGCCGTTGAGCATCACCAGCGCGCCGGACTTCAGCCCCTCCACCGTCTTGAAGTTGGTGTAGACACCGAACGTGCTGCTGAAGAGCTGCTGCTTGTCTCCCATGACGAACACCCCCGCAAGCAGGATCAGCAGCCCGATGGCGGAGAAGATCCCGGCGCGCATCAGGCGCTTGCCGCGGTCCCGTCCCGTCACCATTTCGGGGACCTCCTGATCCTTCTTCCGGTCGGTCTGCGCCCCCGCGGCCGGGGCGGTTCGTTCGTTCGTCGGTCCCGTGGTTCTTCCGGTCTCTTCCTGCTGGCTCTTCATAATGATATCGCGTTATGATTATCTATATCGATGTTATGCGTTACGATGTGACTTCCTCGAGCGTGAAGAATATCCTGAGGAATTCCAGATCCGATTTCCGCGCCTCCTCCGGCGTCCCCTCGAACTGTATCACTCCCTGATCTATGAAGGCGATCCTGTCGGCGATGATGCGCAGACAGTAGGGATCGTGCGTGACCGTGATGCTGGTGATGTGGAGGTCCTCACGCAGTTGAAGGATGAGCTCGGAGATCTCCTTGGTCGTCTGCGGATCGAGTCCGGTGGTCGGCTCGTCGTAGAGGAGGTAGGCGGGCTCGGTGATGATCGTCCGTGCGACGCCGATCCGTTTCCGCTGTCCGCCCGAGAGCTCGCTCGGCATCATGTTCACTTTTTCCGGCAGCCCGACCCGCTCCAGGTAGTGTCGCACCTTGTCGCGTATTTCGCCGGGGCTCATGTTCTTGGTCTTCTCCAGCGGGAAGGCGAGGTTCTCGCCGACGGTCATGGAGTCGTAGAGCGCGCCGCTCTGGAAGACGTAGCCGACCTGGCGGCGGATCGTCTGAAGGGTCTTCATATCGGAACCGACCACTTCCACGCCGTCCACTTTCACGCTGCCGCGCTCCGGTTCTATCAGCCCGACGATCGTCTTGAGGAGGACCGATTTCCCGGCGCCTGAGCGTCCCACCACGACCATGTTCATCCGGTCGGGGACCAGGAGATTGACCCCCTGCAGCGGCTTGATCTTCGCGAACGACTTGTTAAGATCAACGATTTCGATCATCAGGTTGGTTCCGGAATATAGGTGATCGCGATCTTCACCAGGATCATGTCGATCAGGATGATCCAGAGCGAGGCGAGCACCACGGCGGAGGTGGTGGCGCGACCGACACCCTCGGTGCCCCCCCCCGCATGAAATCCCTTGTAGCACCCGATGACGGCGATCGCGAAACCGAACGCGGCGGTCTTCAGGACGCCGGGGACCACGTCGCCGAAGAAGAGCGCCTCGACCACCTGGCCGTAATAGTAGCGGAAGGTCGATCCCGTGGAGAGCCATTCCGCGACATAGCTGCCGAGGATGCCGACGAAGTCCGCGTAGAGGGTCAGCATCGGCATCAGGAAGATCAGCGCCAGGATTCTGGGGGTCACCAGATAGCGGTAGGGGTCGACGCCGGAACATTCCATCGCCTCGATCTGCTCGGTCACCTTCATTGAACCGAGCTCGGCGCTGATGCCGCTTGCCACCCGTCCCGCCACGATCAGCGCGGTGATCACCGGGCCGAGCTCACGAACGATCGATCGGGTCACGAGAGCGGGAAGGAACGCTGTGGCGCCGAACTTCTCCATCGTCGGCCGTGACTGGAACGCCAGGATCAGCCCCATGATGAAATTGGTGATCGTCACCAGCGGAAGCGAGAGCGCGCCGAGATCATCGATGTGGCGGATCGTCTGACGGAATTCGTAGGGGGGGAGCAGGACAGTCCTGAAGAATCGTCCGATGAAGTATACGTATCCGCCGAGTTCCGAAACCGCGTGTCCAAGGGCGCCGCGAACGCCTCGTCGTACAGCTTTGGCCATCTACCATCTCCTCTTGTCGTGTGCATGCGTCGATCGCCCGGCGCGAAGGCAAGCTACACACCGGGATGCTTCTGTTCCAAGGAGCGCGACGCGCGGTCAAGTTAATGCAATGTGCAGCCGGAAGGGTTGAAATCGTGGTTGAACCGGAGGAATGCCCTAAATTGATATCCAACCAGGCTCCAAACATCTGTGTCATGAATAAACTGGAATCGATACGCAGTCAGTTCCCCATCACCAGCGAGTGCTTCCGCGTGGACGACGGGCACGAGCGTACCATCATCTACCTGGATCACGGCGCCAGCACGCACCCGCCCTGTCCGGTCCTCGATACGTATCGTGAGTTCCTGGAACGCTACTACGCCAATATCCACCGCGGCAACCACTACCTTTCCCAGCGCGCATCCGAACTGTTCGACGCCGTCTCCGAGACCGTCCTCGATTTCGTCGGGGCCGATCACGGGCGGAACAGCGTGATCTTCACGCAGAACACCACGACCGCGCTCGATATCGCCAGCTTCCTGATGCAGGATCTGCCCGGTGCGACGCTCGTCTCCTCGATGGAGCATCATTCCAACGACCTTCCGCACAGACGGCGCGGGGAAGTGGATCGTATCGAGATTCTTGAGGACGGGACGCTCGACTACGACGATCTGGAACGGAAACTGAAGGCCCGCCGGATCAAGCTGGTCGCCGTGACCGGCGCGAGCAACGTGACGGGATATATGCCCGATATCCACAGGATCGCCCGGCTGGCCCATGCCCACGGCGCCCGGGTCCTGATCGACGGAGCGCAGCTTCTGGCGCATCATGTCGTCGACATGCGGCCGAACGACGCCGACGATCATATCGATTTCCTGGCGGCGGCCGGCCACAAGGCGTATGCTCCGTTCGGCGCCGCCTTCCTGATCGGGGCGAATGAGGTGTTGAACGGCGCCGAGCCGTACATCCCCGGCGGCGGCACCGTCAGGTTCGTGACCGATACCGACGTCGTCTGGGCGGAGGATGCCGATCGCCACACGGGGGGAACGCCGAACATCGCCGGCGTGATCGCCCTCGGGGCCGCGCTCCGCTGGCTCGACGAGATCGGCATGGAGTGGGTGAGAGAGCATGAGATGGAGATTCTCCGTCCGGTGGAGGCGGCGCTCCGTGCGATCGACGGGGTGACGATTCTGGGGAGCATCCCGGCCGAACGGAAGCTCGGGGTGATCCCGTTCAACATCCGCGGAATCCATCACGACGACGTCGCCACGATCCTGAACGACAGGTACGGGATCGCCGCGCGGAACGGCTGTTTCTGCGCCCATCCCTATCTGACCCGTCTTCTCGGCTGCAAGGATGCCGAGGAGGTTCGTCTGAAGGTCCTCTCCGGCGCCGATGTGATCCTGCCGGGAGCCGTGCGCGCCACGATCGGCATCTACAACACCATCGACGATCTGAACAAGCTTGTCGACGCCGTGCGCGATCTTGCGGCGGCGGGAGCGATCGAGGGGATTCCCCGCCGTCACCAGACAGCCTGCGTGGAAACCGCCTGAACCTATCGCGCCGCGCCGTTGTTATCGTCCATTCCCGGCCCGCGACGGAAGATGCCGCGCGGGCGGTCGATGCGCCCGTTGAGGGAGATCGGACGGTCGTGGGGAAGAGGCTCGCGGGAGGGAGGACCAATCGGGTGGAACATCATCAGCCGGCGCGGGGTGCCGATCGGAGTCGTCCGTTCGGCCCCGTCGAGAACCGTGTCGGGAGGCAAACCATCGGACTACTTCATGAACTCAGGCATGTCGGTTGAGACGAAGGATGAGATACGGCGCCGGGCGCTGCTGATCCGGAACGAACTGTCGATCGAGGAGCGCACCGCCGCCAGCCTGGTGATCTGCCGGCGTCTGATCGAGCTCGACCTCTTCCTCGACGCCCGCGGCGTCCACGTCTACCTGCCGTTCGGCAGCGAGGTCGATATCCGCCCCCTTATCAACCTCTCATGGGATATGGGGAAGGATGTCGGACTGATGCGGGTCCAGGAGGATGGAGGGAACATGCAGTACAGGATCCACCCGACGACCGAATATCGCAAGACGAAGCTTGGGATCCTGGAGCCTGTCGACACCGAGCCGTTCAACATGGAGCTCTGCGATCTGGTGATCGCTCCGGTGGTGGCGGCCGATGCGGAATGCAACAGGCTCGGCTACGGGAGGGGGTATTACGATCAGTTCCTCACCCAGTATCCGCGTCCCGCCGTCGGGGTCGCCTTCGAGGCGCAGATGTTCGACAGGCTTCCGGCCGACGAACTCGACATCAAGCTCGATGCGATCTTCACGGAGCGGCGGGTCATCTCCCCGGCGGCGCGGGGATAATCTCGTTCCAGGAGCAATTGGGGACGGTCCGTTCACGACGGATCGTCCCTTTTTCATATCCCCCTGCAACTTGTCTCCGGGGCCGGCGTAGCCGCGCCATACTCCGAACATCAACCTCTCAATCTATTGACCACTCGGGACATCGTGCTCGGGAAGGAGCAGCGGAACGCCATGGACGGGAGACGACTCTATCGTTCCATCGAAAACAGACGCGTTGCGGGCGTGGCGGCCGGCCTCGCCGACCGCTTCGATCTCGATCCTGTCTGGATCAGGCTCACGTTCGCGATCGCCGCGTTCTTCGGGCCCGGCCTCATTCTCTACGTGCTTCTCTGGTTCATCGTCCCGAAGGACCCGGAGGGGATCGAGCTCCCGCGGGGGATCTCGTACTGGTCGATCGGGCTGCGGGCCGCCGCGGTTCTGGCGCTGGCCGCCATCGTCGCCGAGGAGGTCGGAAGCGGCAATCCCGAACTGATCTTCATTCTCGGCATCGTCCTCGGATTTCTCTTCTACAGGAAGAACTCGGCAGCGGGTCGGCGTGACTCCGAAGAGGAGGGAGGACTCCATCGTTCCGATTCCGACAGGAAGATCCTGGGGGTGATCGGCGGGCTGGCGGACTACTTCAGGATCGATTCGACCCTGCTGCGGCTCATCTTCGTGATCGTTCTGGTGCTTGCCTTCGAGATCATGGTTCCGCTCTATCTCCTCACCGCGGTAATTCTTCCAAGGAGAAGGCGTATAATCGTTCTGTGAGCGGTACCCGATACGCGCATATCGCACGGCGTCTGCTGATCACGGCGGGCGCCGTTCTGTTTCTGTACGGACTGGTCGCCTATTTCTACCCGCCGGCGCGCCATCCGTTCCGCTATATCGCGCTGATGAACGAGGCTCCCCCCACGTCGCTTCCGGTTCCGGTGCGTGGAGTTCGAGCCCGCGATCTCCGCGATACCTGGGGAGCCGCCAGAAGCGGCGGGCGCCGCCACGAGGGAATCGATATATTTGCCCGCCGCAATACCCCCGTGACGAGCACGACCAGGGGAATGGTGATATCCAGGGGGACGAACTCCCTGGGGGGGCTCATCGTCACGATCATCGGCCCGGGCGGCTACCGCCATTACTACGCCCATCTCTCCCGTCACGGGACGCAGAAGATGGGGGAGTGGGTGGAACCGGGAGAGGTGATCGGGTATGTCGGATCGACCGGGAACGCGCGCGGCACGCCGCCGCATCTCCATTACGGGATCTACAAACCGATGGGCGGGGCCGTCAACCCTTATCCCCTGCTCGTTTCTTCCCAAGGCAGGCGACGCACAGCTCAATGATACAGGATAACCCACAACACTCCGTCAGCGACGATTCTATCAGGACGCGACATGCCCTCCATCCGGACCGGGAGGAGTTCCTCCGGAACGCCGCTTCCGGGGCGATTCAACCGGTGGTGCTGGAACTCCCTCTCGGCGACATCCTTCCGCATCAACTCTATGCGGCCGCCCGCTCGGTGAGCGCCGAAGGGAGCTTCATGCTCGAGACGGGAAGGGGAGCCGGGCTCTCCTACGTCGGCTACGGCGCCCTGGGAACATGGGAAAGCAGGGGGACGACCTGCACCTCCACGGCCGGGGGAGGAGGGACGACCACGGGAGATCCGTTCGAGGCGCTGCGACGGGAGCTTACCGGACGTGAGGTGATCCCCAACCCGCTCCTTGAGAACTTCGTCGGGGGGGCCGTCGGGTTCTTCTCCTACGACATGGCCCGGCGGATCGAACGGCTTCCCGAGCTTGCCGTCGACGACCTGGGGCTGCCGGAGAGCCGCTTCCTCCTTGTCGACGGTTTCTACGAGATCGATCATCGCGCCGATGTGCTGCGACTCGTCTATGCTCCGATGCCGGGGGAAGAGGACCCGGAGCAGCTCTACGATATGATTCTGGAGCGGCTGGGATCGATGGCGGATCTCGTCGGATCGCTTGCGCCCGAGGAGTCTCTTCATATCGATGAGGGAGACCCCGGTCGCGCGCATGCGGGAAGCGGCCATGAGGCGAACATGACCTCGGCCGAGTTCGAGGCGATCGTCGCGAAAGCGAAGGAGTATATCGTTGCCGGAGACATCTTTCAGGTGAATCTCTCGGTACGGTTCGCCCAGGAGTGCCGTGTCGATCCGCTCCTTCTCTATCGTGTTCTTCGCGACATCAACCCTTCCCCCTACATGTGCCTGCTGGAGTCGCCCGATCTCGCCGTCGTGAGCGCCTCTCCGGAGCTGCTGGTACGGGTGCGTGGAACGACGATCGAGACGCGTCCCATTGCCGGCACCCGTCCCAGAGGGCGGGACGACGAGGAGGACAGGCGGCGGGCCGAGGAACTGATCGAGAACGAGAAGGAACGGGCCGAGCATCTGATGCTGGTCGATCTGGAGCGGAACGATATAGGGAGGGTGGCCGCCTACGGCACCGTCGTCGTGGATGAGCTGATGGCGATCGAGCGCTACTCGCATGTCATCCATATCGTCTCCAACGTCCGCGGCGAGCTGGCGGAGGGGAGAGATGTCTTCGACGCGATCCGTGCGTGCTTCCCCGGCGGGACGATCACCGGGGCGCCGAAGGTGAGGTCGATGGAGATCATCGAGGAGCTCGAACCGTGCCGGCGGGGGATCTACACAGGCTCGATCGGCTGGATCGGCCGGAACGGAGATACCGATCTTAATATCGTGATACGTACTATTCTGCTGAAGGGGGGACGGGCGTTCGTTCAGGCGGGGGCGGGGATCGTCGTCGATTCCGTTCCGGCCTACGAGTACAAGGAATCGTTGAGAAAGGCCGCCGCCTCCATGCTCGCCGTCGAGCGCGCGAACCTGGCCGCGGCCCGGATGAACGGCGGAGCGGGAACCGAGGAAGGGAGGAGAGGGATATGATTCTGGTCGTCGACAACTACGACTCCTTTACCTACAATCTGGTGCAGTATATCGGGGAGCTGGGAGGGGATCTGCATGTGGTCCGGAACGATGCGATCACGCTGGAGGAGATCGAGCGGCTGAACCCGTCGCACATCGTTCTGTCGCCGGGCCCCTGTACGCCGAATGAGGCGGGGATCACCCTCTCGGTGATCGACAGGTTCCGCGATCGGTTTCCTATCCTCGGGGTCTGTCTGGGACATCAGGCGATCGGGCAGGTGTTCGGGGGGAATGTGATCCGTGCTGGGGAGGTCATGCACGGCAAGACGGCGATGATCCGGCACGACGGAACGGGGCTGCACGCGGGGCTTCCCGATCCCTTCCGCGCCATGCGCTACCATTCGCTGATCCTTGAGCGGGAGTCGATCCCTCGCTCGCTTCGTGTCACCGCATGGACCGAATCGGGGGATATAATGGCCGTGTCGCACCGCGATCTTCCGATCCACGGCGTGCAGTATCACCCGGAGTCGATCATGACCGATGTCGGCAAAAGCGTGTTGAGGAATTTCCTGGAGGTCGGAGCCGTCCGCGCCGCGGCAGGCGGGGTACGGACCGCATGAACGGGATGGTCTGTCTGAACGGGGAGATCCTCCCGGGGTCCGAGGCACGGATCTCGATCTTCGATCGCGGCTTCCTCTACGGCGACGGTCTGTTCGAGACGATGCGGGTCTACGACGGGAAGGCGCATCTCCTGCGGAGACATCTGGAGCGACTGGAGCGGGGGGCGGGGGTCCTCGGCATATCGCTTCCCGACACCGAGCTGCTGCGCGACTGGATCAGGCGAACAATCGCCGCCGACGGCGCAACCGATGCCGCGCTCCGGCTGACGGTAACCCGCGGGGTCGGAGGAACGGTTCAGGACCCGTCGGCAGCCGGCACGCCGACCGTCATGATCCTTCTGAGGCCGTTATTGCAATCCAGACCTCTGAACACAACAAACAACGATAAAAGAGAAGCGGCAAGCTCGTTGGTCACTCTCCGCTCGGTCCATGCCGCTCGGGGCTTCGCAAGCTCCGTCAAGACATTGAACTATCTCCCCGCGATCAGAGCCGGGTTCGAGCTGCGAGAGACGGGGGCTCGCGAGGGGATCATGACGACCGAGGAAGGGATTGTGGCCGGCGTGAGTCTCGGCAATCTCTTCTGCGTTCGCGACGGCGTTCTGCACACGCCGCCGCTCGATCTCGGAATCCTCCCCGGCATCACCCGCGGCCGGGTCATCGAGCTGGCCGCCGTTGCCGGGATCGAATGTCGCGAATCGATGTTCGATGTCGATGCCCTTCGGTCTGCCGAGGAGGTCTTCCATACCAACTCCGTACGCGAGCTGATGCCCGTCTCTCACATCGATGGTATGCCGGTAGGGAACGGCTCATCCGGAGAAGTGACATCCAACCTCCTCGCTCTCTACCGCGCCGAGGCCCCGGATGAAGAGCTATGACACTCCTGTCTCTTACCTCTCTTTTCTTCTCTCTGTGTCCTCTGTGGCTCCCTGTTGTTGTTCTTAAAGAGAAATAAACAGGGAGTCACAGAGAGCACAGAGTTAAGAGAAGAGAGAGAGGAATCCATACTTGAACCGGACATCAAACTCATGCCCCTCAAAATCGCACTCTCCACAGGAAGCGGAGGCCCGGAATTCGCCGCCTACGGAACCTGGCTCACCTCGACCGACATCGATGTCGAGATCATCGACCTGACCGCATCGACCGACCCGGAGACCGACATGGAGGGACTCCACGCCCTCCTCGTCACCGGCGGCATCGACATCGATCCCGAAACCTACGGCATACCCGACTACGCCCGATACAGCCCCCAGGTCGACCCGGCGCGCGACCGGCACGACCTGGCGATTCTCCGCGTCGCCGAGGAACGCAAGCTCCCCGTGCTCGGTATATGCCGCGGTTCGCAGATGGTCAACGTCTTCCACGGCGGCGCGCTGATCCCTCATGTCCCGGAGGTCGTCGGCAACGACTCGCATTCGGAGGGGGAGAACGGGGAGGACCGTGAGCACGAGGTCGTCCTCGTCCCCGGCACCATGCTCCTGGAGGCGATCGGCGTACCGACCGGCCGGGTCAACAGCGCCCACCATCAGGCGGTCTGTCGGTTCGGACGAGGAATGACGATCGCGGCCCGATCGGCCGACGGGATCATCGAGGCGGTCGAACGGCGCCCCTCCGGAGAAGAGGGGTTCGTGCTCGCCGTGCAGTGGCATCCCGAACGGATGAGCGAGCATTCCAACCCCTTCGCCAGAGGTATCCTCGATCTCTTTCTGGCGCAGGCGTTGCAGTCTGCCTCCCGTGTCGTGGAGCAGCAGGAGTCGTGACGGCGCGCGTTCTCCTGCGTCCCCTGTCGGCCCTCTACGCCGCGCTGCAGCGGCTGGATGCCGCACGGCGCGTCGGGAACTCCGTCAGACCTTCCCTTCCCGTGGTCTCCGTCGGGAATCTCTCAACGGGAGGTACCGGAAAGACGCCGCTCTGCATATATCTCATCGAGATGCTTCAGGATGAATCTTCCTGTCTGCTCCTCTCCCGCGGGTACGGCAGACGGAGCAGGGAGGATCTCCTCTGGACCGCCGGAGACCCGCTCCCCGACCCCCGGGCCGTCGGAGACGAGCCCGCGCTGATCGCCCGTTCGATCCGCAACGGCGCCGTCGCCGTCTCGGGACGCCGCGCCGACTATCTCATGGAAATCGAGCGCGACTTCCCGGATGCCGTTGTGATCCTCGACGACGGCTTCCAGCACCGTCGAATCAGCCGTGACTGCGATATCGTCATCATCGACGCCGGGACCGCCGCCCGTCCGGCTCCTCTGCCGGAAGGAGTCCTGCGGGAAACACCCGACGGGCTGAAGCGTGCAACGATCATCCTTGTCACATCTGATGAAGCCGAGAGATTCGCGCGGCGCTGGGGATCGAATACCGCCGAGATCTTCCGGATGGAGTTCCGCGCAGGAGATATCATCCCCTGGCTCAAAGAGAGTGCCGGGATCGACCCGGTTCCGATGCCGGCGATCCTTGTCACCGGCATCGCCCGGCCCGAACGTGTTCGCGACGCGCTGCGTGCCCGGGGGATCGAACCGGCCGCGTGGCTGAAATTCCGGGATCATCACCGCTACGGCCCCTCCGACGTTGCCGCCATCGGCGACGCGATGAGCCGAAGCGGCGCGGCTTCCATCATTACGACATCCAAGGACGCCGTCAAACTGGGACGATACGATCGGATCGCGGAACGATTGTTCGTTCTGGAGGTGAAGCCGGTCATCGACCGCGAAGAACGATTCCTTGGACTGGTTCGTTCTTCCATAGTATCAATCAGGAGCAGAAGATAATGTCAGTCAGGATCGCCGTGTCGAAAGGGAGCGGAAGCCCCAAGTATCGCAACTATGAAGCGTGGCTCACCTCCACGGACGAGGAGGTCGAGGTTGTCGATCTGGCCGGATCGGTCGACCTCGCCGCCGCTATGGAGGGGATCGACGCCGTGGTGTTTACCGGCGGAAGCGATATCGATCCGGATCGCTACGATAAATCGGAATACGCCCCGGTCTGTGAGGATATCGACCCCGAGCGGGATGAGCGTGAGCTTGCGATCATGAAGATCGCCGAGGAACGCGAGCTCCCCGTGCTCGGCATCTGCCGCGGCCTGCAGATGATCAACACCTATTACGGCGGCACATTGATTCCACATATCCCGGCCGTGGTCGGCGACGACAGACATGGGAAGAACGACCGGGGGGATCAGGAACACGAAATCGCCGTGACCGCGGGGACCCTTCTCTACAAGGCGGCGCGCGAGCTCTCGGGGAGCGTCAACACGGCTCATCATCAGGCGATCGATACGCTTGGGCAGGGACTGGTGGTGTCGGCGAAGTCGCCCGACGGGATCATCGAGGCGATCGAACGCCATGACCCGATGGGGAAGGGATATCTGCTGGCCGTGCAGTGGCATCCCGAGCGGATGAAGGATCTCACCGGCCCGTTGTCGCGCGGCATCCTGGATCAGTTCCTCTTCGAGGCGAAGAGCTCCAGAATCCTGGCGTCGGTGTCGAAGCCGCTCCCCAAGGCCGATCCCGAGATCGACGAATCGCTCCTCTCGTCGGAAGGGGAGGCGCCGGAGAACGAGTCCGACCCGCTGCTGCCGATCATCCGATAGGCATCGCGCAGCGCGATCTATCCGAAGAACTTGTTCCGCTCCTTCTTCATCTCCTTCAACAGATAGAGGAGATGCATGTTCGGGGAATCCTCCGCCATCGGCATGTAATGCTCGGTGGTCTCCTTGACGTACTTGTACGGGTTCCTCTTCAGGTTGAACTCCAGGCAGCGGAGGGTGTCCAGCCGGTCGCTCAGCTTGATGATGCGGCAGTCCTCGGTGCTGTTCATCAGCCGCTGCACGTACTCCTTGTCGATCTGCTCCCGCAGGGGACCATCCTCCACACGAATCTCCTTGGTGAGTGTCTCGACGATGTACGAGACGTAGGGACCGAAATTATACTCCAGCACCTCCGGTGTAAGAATATCGGAATCCTCCAGTGCGTCGTGCAGCAGGGCGGCGCAGAGGAGTTCGGGGTCGGTGACGTTCAGCTCGTCGAGCAGAATCTTCATCACGCGCGTGGGGTGCCAGAAGTAGGGGGTGCCGTCGTTCCGTTTCTGAAACTGGTGGACGTTCTCGGCCATCTCGTAGGCGCTGATGATCCTGGTCAGATCGGCGGGATCGACCAGCGGCATCATCCGTTCGGTGAGGGCGCTCTTGGAGAAAAATGTCTGGTTGTACCGTATCGGTAGATCGTGCATCATGATTCTATGAGTTCACGTGCCATCTTCAGGCTCGATTCCGTCAGCTCTTCACCGCTCATCAGCTTCGCCACTTCCTTCGTATGCTCCTCCGCGTTCAGCCGGCGCGCGCGCGTGACGGTGCGTCCGCCGCTGACGATCTTCTCCACTACGAAATGCGTGGTCGCCATCGCCGCTATCTGGGGCAGGTGGGTGATCGCGATGATCTGATGGAAGTCCGCGAGATTCTTCATCGCGGCCCCGACCTTGGAGGCGATCCGCCCGGAAATGCCGGTGTCGATCTCGTCGAACACCAGCAGCGGCAGCTTGTCGTTCTTTGCCAGAATCGTCTTCAGCGCGAGCATCACCCGGCTGACTTCTCCCCCCGACGCCACCTTGGCAAGCGGTTTCGGCTCCTCGCCGACGTTGGTCGTCATATAGAACTCGACGATGTCGAATCCCGTCGGCCGCGCCGCGTAGAACTTGCCGTCGTATCGCACGGCATGGGGGGCATCCGGGGAGGTCTCCTGCTGATCAATCAGAACGGTAAATCGTCCCTTTTCGATCCCGAGCTGTTTCAGGACGTTCTCGATCGACCTGCTGCTCTTCTTGGCGACCTCGCGCCGTTTCTGCGAGAGCCGTGCGGCCAGGTTGCCGGCAAGCTCCCGTTTCGTCTCCAGTTCGCGCTCGATTCTTCCGATCCTCTCGTCGAAGTTTTCGGCGAGCTCGACTTCATGAAGGATCTTCTCGCGATATGCGATCACCGCCTCCAGCGTCCCCCCGAACTTCCTGCGGAGCGCGTTCAGCTTCGACAGGCGGTCCCGCATTGCGTCGAGCCGTTCCTGCGAGAAATCGATCCTGGCGGTATAGCTCTGCAGGTACTTCGCGATCTCATCGACGATGGCGGCGGCCGACATGCATTCGGAACGATATTCCGCGAACGCTCCGTCGATCGAGATGAGCTGGTCCAGCGCGTTACGGGCGCGGAGCAACTGGTCGCGTACGGAGTTCTCGTCGTCGTACAGAAGAGAGTGAAGGGAGGATGTCAGTTCGGTGACCCGCTCGGAGTTCTCCAGCACCTTCAATTCCTGGCCGATCGTTGAATCCTCGTCCGGCTTCGGATCGACCAGATCGATCTCACGGAGCTGATAGCGATAGAACTCCAGTTTGTCGCGCAACTGCGCCTCGCGCTGGCGAAGCTCATCCAGCAGGCGCCGGGTTTCCAGCAGATCGTTGTACGCGGCGGTGAAGTCGCGTACAAGCTGATCGAGTCCTCCGGCGTTGTCGAGCAGCAGGATATGGGTATCCGCCCGGAGCAGGAGCTGATGTTCGTGCTGGCCGTGGAGATCGACCATCTGGTCGCCGACCTCCCTGATGAGCGCGAGAGGAGCGGGGGAGTCGTTGATGAACGCGCGCGAGTTCCCCTTGGCGGTTATCTCACGACGAATGATGACATCGGCCTCATGCTCGTAGCCGTGTTCGAGCAGAACCATGTGGGCGCGGTCGTTGTCGTGGACCGTGAAGACCCCTTCCACCACTGCCTTCTGCGCCCCCTGCCGTACCGATTCGGAGGAGGCGCGGTCGCCGAGCAGGAGTCCGAGCGCATCGATCAGGATCGATTTGCCGGCGCCCGTTTCGCCCGTGAGAATGTTCAGGCCGCCGGTGAATTCGACCTGAACCTCGTCGACGATCGCGTAATCCCGTATGTACAGTGACTTCAGCATAGGAAGCAGATATCCGGCAATGGATTCGTGACGATGCTGCTCAGGCGTTTCTGCGCTCGTTGAACTGGGCGTCCTTGTAGGTCGCGAAAAGATGCTTCACGCGGTTCCGCTGGTACTTGCCGGTGGAGGTCACCGGAATATCGTCGCCGAACACTATCACCTTCGGAGCCTTGTAGAAGGGGAGATGCTCACGACAGTAGGAGATCAGCTCCTCTTCGGTCAGAGTTGAATCCGCCCGCACGTACGCCCCCACCTCCTCACCGTACCAGAGGTTCTCGAACCCGACGGCGATCCCCGCCTCGACCAGCGGATGGCCGTTGATCACCTCGTCGATCTCCAGCGGGGAGATATTGACCCCTCCCCGGATGATCAGTTCCTTGAGCCTGCCGGTGATGAAGAAGTAGTCGAGACCGTCGGCTCCCGTCTGAAGGAATCCTTCATCTCCGCTCCGGAACCAGCCGTGGGTGAAGGCGTTTCGGTTCGCCTCCTCGTTGGCATAGTATTCCAGCATGACGTTGTGTCCCCGGATGACGATCTCTCCCCGTTCGCCCGGCGGAAGCGGGTTCCCCTCGGCATCATGGATCGCCATCTCGTTCTGCGGGATCGCGACGCCGATGCTCGGGAATCCGTAGTCCACTATCCACTTCCGATGTTCCTCGGCGGGAAGATCGATCGGAAGGAAGCAACTGTAGCAGGTGGTCTCGGAGAGGCCGTAGCCGTGGACGATCGGAACCTCGTAGCGATCCTCGAACCTCTGGGCGAGCTCGCAGGTGAGCGGTCCGGCGCCGCAGATGATATGACGGAACCGTTCCAGATCGAGCGATGCAAGGTCGATGTCGGCCTGCAGGAGAAACGCCAGGAGGGTCGGGACCACCGAAACGATCTCCACCTTCTCCTCGGCGATCCGTTTGAAGAACGTGCCGGACTGGAACTTACGGTTGAGCACGACGCTCGAGCCGGCATACATCGGCGTGACATGGGTGACGATCGTGCCGTTGACGTGGTGGATCGGGAGGACGCACATCATGCGTGAGTCGGGTCCGATCTTGTGCCATTCCGTGATTCCTTTAGCGTCGGCCAGCAGATTTCCCTGCGCCAGCAGAACCCCCTTGGGGTTGCCCGTGGTTCCGCTGGTGTAGACGATAAGGCACTCGGCGTCGAGCATGTCAAGCGCCGGCGGCGGAACTGTTCCGTCGGTTCCGGCGACGATCGGACCGAACTCGTCGGCCTCGCCTCCGCACGTGACGGTCCGGCGCAGTTCTTCCAGGCTCTCCAGCAGCGGACGGAACCGATCGACGTAATCATGGCGGATGAAGACGAGCTTCGTTCCGGAGTTCCGCAGGATATACGTGATCCGGTCGGCATCCTCGCCGACGTTCACCGGAACGACGGTGGCGCCGATCCACCATGCCGCAAAATAGTGGATGATTGTATCGGGATGATTATGCGCGATCGTCGCGACTCTGTCGCCGGCGGCGATCCCTTCGCTCGCGAGAAATGCCGCGGCGTTCCGGACGGCATCTCTGAACTCTCCGTAGGAGATCTCGCGACGTGAGCCGTCGTCGTCATAGTAGATCATCCAGATCCGGTCGGGCCGGGATGCGGCCTGACGCTCCAGCATATTGCCGATTGAAGTGAATGGGACGTCGAGGTGAGAAAAGGGGATTCCGCGCACCGAACGGGCGTTCGCGATCTGATCCTGAAGGTTCATAGGGCTTGAGTGATACGATCCAGGGTCCGTCGAGGGACCGATTTGCGTAACTTAATGATCTATGGCCATTACTCAATACTCGACCGAGCAACGGGTTGCCGCCATTCTGGCGGGGGATCGTCTTGCAACGACCCGTGGGATCACCCAGATAGAAAACGAGCGCGAAGGGTGGGAGCAGCTCCTTTCAGCGCTCTACAAGCATACAGGGGCGGCGTACAGGATCGGGATCACCGGTCCTCCGGGCGCCGGCAAGTCGACATTGACGCAGAAACTGATCGCACACTACCGATCGACCGGGAAGAAGGTGGCGGTCATCGCCGTCGACCCGACCTCCCCCTTCACCGGCGGGGCCATTCTGGGAGACCGGGTCCGGATGCAGGCGGAGTCGATGCATCCCGACGTGTTCGTCCGTTCGATGGCGACCCGTGGGAGCCTTGGGGGGCTCAACACCAAGGCCCAGGATGTCGCCGATCTTCTGGACGCGGCCGGCTACGGGATCATCATCTTCGAGACGGTCGGCGTCGGCCAGTCGGAACTGGAGATCGCCAAGGCTGCCGACACCACCGTCGTTGCGCTTGTTCCGGAGTCGGGGGACTCGATCCAAGCGATGAAATCGGGACTCATGGAGATCGCCGATCTCTTCGTGCTCAACAAATCGGATCGCGAGGGAGCCGATCAGGCGGTCGCCTCGCTGAAGACGATTCTCACCTTCAGGATCACCCATGCCGACGACGAATGGATTCCGGACGTCGTCAAGACGGTGGCCACGACCGGGGCCGGCATCGAGAAGGTGGCGGAGATGATCGAACATCATCGTACCGAGATGGAGAAGCATGGGCGACTGAACAGGCGCCGGGTCGAGCGGGAGCGGAGCCGTGTCGTTCAGCTTGTGGAGAGGCTTCTTCATCATTCCTTCTGGACGCCGCAGAGGGTGGAGCTTCTCAACAGGGAGCTGGATCATGTTCATAGCCGCGAGCGTTCTCCCCTGGAGACAGCTCATACGCTGCTTGAGTCGATCGACGAGTCGATAGCATCATAGGGGAGGGGAGCCCTCAGTCATAGGGACACGGTCCTGTAGTTGCCACGGCAGCGCAGGGCCGTGTTCGTTTCCTTCTTCGAGCAATTGAGGCTGTTATTATAACCGTTATTGCATAAGAACCCCCATCCCCCAAAAACAACAACCACCACAGAAAAAACCCGCGCCCTGCCGATTGAAGGCTCCGTCAACCTCACTTTGGATGCCGGACCACCACTCGCACCGTTCGGCTGAGGAACCTGTCGTGGGGCGTATCACCCGGATAGGGGGCCTCCGACGGCGGCGCTCCACGCGTGACGATCGAGGCGGCGCGAGGGAGCTTCCCGGCAACCGCTTCAGCCCTAGCCGTCGCGAGCTGTTGATTCCGTTCCGGATCACCCATCCTGTCGGTATAGCCCGTAACCTCAACCACCGACTCCGGCCCGACTCTACGGATGATCTCCTTCAACTCCTCCCCTCCTTGTTCCGTCAGCTCCGCACGATCGAAGTCGAACGTCACGAGCTGGAATTCGGCCGCGTCGACGGGAACAGCTTCGGATGTCGTCACGCTGACCGTGGAATCGATCCCGAGCCGTACAATCCCTTGCCGTGAGCGCGACGAATTGCCGAGGCTGTCGAACACGACCAGATCGTAGAGAAGGTTGTCGGTCGCCGTCAGAGCCTTCAGCGCCGCATCCCCGATCTCCCAGGCTATCCTCTCCGGCGGATGCCCCTCACCGACGATCCGATCGACCATCCGACCCGCCCGGTTGTTCATGTCGAGCTGCCAGAATCGGATCGCGCGCGTGGAGGTTACCCCGGTATTGAAGGTGATCCGCTCCTGATCCAGAGCCGGCTCCATGACCCTCAGCAGGACAGGGCGGGCCACTTCGCCGGACGCCGACATGATCTCCAGGCGACGATTCTCCTCCCGGCCTTCCTCATGCTCCTCGTTCGATGGAATCGTGGGATTCGCCTGCGCACGCACCTTGATTCTGGAACGCGGAATCCCCCATACATTCTTCAGGTAGTTCGCGACTTCCTCCGCACGCCTGGCGGCAAGATCCTCTCGAGCCTGCTCGTCCGAACTTGTGGATCCCGTCAGGGTCACCGTGGCGCGAGGATCGAGCCTGAGCCTCGACCCGAGAATGTTCAACGAATTCCGGTGCGCGGAGGAGGCGTCCGGCCGGATCATCTCTTCTGAGAACCCGGCGGCGTCCTCCCGGGCCAGCATCGTGTAGTTGCCGGCGATCTCCCACCTGTTCAGATCGAAGAAGAGAGCCGGAAGGAGCGGAACGTATCGTTCGACGATCTCCATACGGACCGTCAGCGAGTCGTTCGGCAGGGAGGCCCGGACGTTCATCACAGGCTCGAACCGTTCGATGGTGACCGGCTCCGCCGGCGGCTTCGGCGGATCGACGGTCGGCACGGGAGCATCAGCAACAGCAACAGGAGTCGGCTCGGCCGTCCGTTTCATCCCGATCATCCCGAGCGTGATCCCACCCCTGACGACAAGCGGAGACCAGTCCGGCGATATCTGAGCAAGCCCGAGGTCCACCCCGAGATGCGGCTCGAAGAAGAACCGTCGTCCGAGCGGCAGTCTGTAGGCGAGCGTCGCGTCGAAGCCGAACCGCATCGTCATATCATCGATCTCTCCGTTTCCCTCGCGCGTGATCCGTTCGGTGGAGCCGTCGGGGAAGGTGACATCCTCCGACTCGAGCGATTCCCGCTCACGCGACGTCCCGGAAATGGGAAGATCGATCGTCGGCCCTACCCGCAACAGAAGTCCGCCTCCGAGCGCCGTTTCAAGCGCCACCGCTCCTCTCAGGTACTGCATATCCAGCTCCGCCGTCTGACGGGAATCGACACGGACGTACTCTCCCGAGAGAGTATCGAGAGCCTCGGCCGCACGGGTCGTCTCAAACGTGGAGGAGAGATTATCGTATCCCGCCGTGATCCTGAGTCCCCGTATGAACAGGCCGCTGTCGACCGGGCGCTGCGTGAAGACGAACGTGCCCCAGAGAGAGGCTCCGAGATTGACGTTGCTGGCCGCTTCATATCCCGAGCAGCAGGGGGGAAGGCCGTCGATCGTCGTCAGCGTGCCGATCGGGTAGGTGACGACGATCGACGGATCGAATCCGAACTCGAACCCGGAAGGGCGTTCCGTTTCCTGTGCCGAGGCACGGCCGACGGCCGCCGCCGCGACCAGGATCGCGGCGGCAGGACGAAGAAGAGATCGGAGCGTTCTCATCGCACCACCTGAATCGGGTGGATGATACATGCTGTGTCGTGTATGAGACATGCGTAGTAGAACCTTTCGGTGAGCTCTTCCGTGTCGAAGGTCAGAGAATGGCTCCCCGAGGAGAGCGGGCCGTCGTAGAGGCGAAGAACCTCCTCGCCGAGCGCGTTGTGAAGCCCGATACGGACATGTCCCGATGCGGGCAGCGACATGAAGAGAGTCGCCGGTCCCCGTGCCGGGTTCGGGGTCATGGAGAGCGAAATCGGTTTCCGGAACGAAAGTCCCGAGCTCGAAGGGTCGCATACTTCCGTTGCCGTGAAGACCACCGAGTCGCGACCGAACATGAGATCGGGCCTGGTCGGGATCGTGATCGAATCGAGCACGATCGACGTCCGAGTCGTGTCGCCGCGGAGGACGGCGAAGTCGATGACGGCCAGCACGCGGTCATCATCGGATTGTCCACCTCCCGAAATCACGCAACGCGACGTATCAATCGGACCGCCGAACCGGATACGGGTCCTGCCACGCGCGCCGACGGTGTGGAAGACCTCCGGCCGTGCCGCAAAGATGTCCGATCTGACCCTCAACGGTCGAAGTAATGTGCCGGAGTAGGTAATCTCCAGCTCGAGCGAATCGATCACCGGCGGGAGTATCTCCCTACGTGCCATGACGGGAATCGAGATCGTCGATCCGGTCACGGCATTGACCGGTCCTCCCAGATCGGCCTTCGACACCCGGATTCCCTCTCCGGCGAGCCGAATATACCTGACGGAATCACGCGATCCGTCGAAATATATCGCAAGAAGGGCATCTTTTGCGCCGGGGCTTCCTGGGGCGAATCTGATTGCTCCCATTAATGATGCACCGGGATCGAGTCGTGCGGGAAACGCTCCGGGGACAGGTTCCTCCAGTATGAAGACCGACTCCTCATCCCCCTGTATCGTTACCGAGTCGATGACGACGGGCGCCGAACAGTCGACCCCCGATTCGATCCTCACGTCGTTTCGTACCAGCTCGTCGAGCCTGAGTGAGGCCGATTCTCCGATCCGCACGCGGCCGGCGTCGATCGTCGAGTTCGAAACGACCACGACCGGGGCCGTTCCGACCGCGGGGATGACCAGCGACGTATCGGAACGAGTCACGTCCGGCGAGACGCCGTCTCCGTGCAGAACGATCCTCACCGGGTCTGCCGACGGTCTCATCGGAGCAAATCGCAGCATGAACTCCATGGTTTCTCCGGCAGCCAGCGTAACCGAACCGTTCTTCAGCCCTTCGAACCGGAACTGCCCCGAGCCGATCGGTGAAACCACGTCGATCCGGCACCAGGCGTCACCGGTGTTGGTGATCGAGACCGGTACGAGCTCGCTTGCTCCTGCGCGGGCCGTTATAGGATTACTTGACATTCCCTCCAGAACCAGCTTCGGATATGTGCCGAGTCCGGAGAGATCCAGAACGATCTCTCCGACCGATGTCGTGATACGGGCACGAGCCGCATGTTCGCCGCGATGTGTCGGACGGAATGCGGTCATCAGTCCGAGGTGCTCTCCAGGCTCCAGGAGTGAACGATCGGGCTCGACGAGAAACGCCGGGGCGTCCGGCCCCTCGATCCGCATCGAGTCGACACTGATGCGACGGGAAGTACGGTTGTACAGCAGGGAAGAGGTGATCGTGACCGTTCGTGAGCCGATTCTTGTCGGCTCCTGTCGGATCGTGAGCTCCATGTCGATCGGCTCTGGCGTGAGACCGTTCATGACCAGGGTCACGGTGTCTGTCGTCATCCTGCCCGATTCGTCTCCTGTCACGTTATAGGTCAGCACCAGCGTCGCGCGTAGCGGACCGGGTCCGTGGGGCACTCCAGCAATCGAGAGAACGGACGTATCTCCCGCCATGATCTCGTTCGATCCCGGCTGCGTCGCGAGGGTGAATACCCCCGAGTCGGGACCGCCGATCACGGCCCCAAGAATCCGAATGGGAGCGCCGCAGACCAGATCGGCACGGTTGCCGACCACCAGCCGCCGCTCGACGGTCGTCCCGATCTCCACATCCCCGAACTCGATGGTATCCGATCCCACGACCCTCTTCGTCCGTTCGATTCCGGTCCCGACGATCGGCACGGCCAGCGGGGTCGACCCACCGTCGGCATAGACCAGCACGGTATCCCACCTCTCGCATTTGTCAACCGGTCCGAACACGACGACAATCCCCGGTCTCATGCCGATCGGAATCGTCAATCCGGATGGGGCCGTGACCAGATCGAACTCCTCTCCACCGGCAATCCGCACCGAATCGATCATGCCGGGACAGTTCGGGCCGGAGAGGAGAGGGAGCACCAGCGTGGCTGTTGTCGTCGAGCCTTGAAGGGTCGGCTCGATCCGCAGCGGAATTCCCTTCGGATCGAGTGCGATCTTCCCTTGTCCCATGACGAGTTCGAACCAGGTAGCTACAGCATTCTCTTCTCCTTCAACCTTGACAACAATACTCCCGCGGCATATCGACTGCCGGAGATCATGCGGAATCCTTGCGGTGATCCGTATCGAATCGCCCATCCCCGCATCGAGATCGAGCACCGGTCGCACGACTTTGAAGGGAACCGGACGCTCATCCAGCTGCAGCTCGATCTCCCCGATCCGCAGTCCGGTCGTCCCCGCGTTGCGGGCCGGTATGGTGACGATGAACGAATCGCCCGGGCAGAACGGTCCTGCCCGAAGCGTATCGACAGGAAGCGCCAGACTCACAACCGGACGATAACGAAGGAGCACGCCCCGCGTCCCTACCAGATGGATCGTCCCGTTCGGAAGCCTCTGAAATCTTCGAAGATCGGAGTTCGATACATCGCCCGGCAGGCTCTCCATCGACCAGAATCCCCCTCCGTTCATCGTCCGATAGACCGTCCCGCGCGTCGTCGACACGAACGCGACCATCGGGCTTGCGGCGGTTACATCGTACGCGGGCCTGACGTTCCCGGCCACCGGTCCCGAGAGCGCGGTCGTGCTCCAGGTGCGGCCGAAATCGGTCGTCTTCCGTACCTCCGCGAAGATCGGCGTCGGATAGTAGACCTTGCCGCCGGCGGCGTAGCCTGTCCCTCCGGGGAGAGCACAAACGCCGTACATGCTGACGCTGGCGCTGTCTCCGTTCACGACCTGTCCTATCCCCATGACGGCGTTCGCCTCCCACGATCCCCCTCCGTCGCTCGATGCCGATTTTCTGGCGAGCTTTCCCGTTCCCACGGCGATCCCGTGGTCCTGATCGAAGAAGTCGATGTCGTAGAGATTGTTCGCCGCGCCGCTCTGCGGGACGGCCTTCCACGTGGCCCCGCCGTCGGCCGTGGCCGCGAATCGGGGACCGGATGATGTTCCGGATCGTCCCACGACAAATCCCCGAAGCTCCGTCGTGAACCGCACGGCAAGAACGTCCCCTCCGGAACCCCATGCCGTACCGAGATCGAGCGCACGCCAAGTGGCGCCGGAGTCATACGTGATTGCGATATATCGTTCATCCCCGACCGTGACGCCGAAGCCGGTTCCCGGCAGAAAGAAGATATCGTTCAGGGTCCGCGGCGTCGCCGGGAGGGCAATCTCGGACCAGGATATTCCCCCGTTCGTGGTGCGATATAGACGTCCCGAGCCGCTGCTCATCCCCCCGCAGACGAGGCCGACGCTGTCGGAGAGGAAATGAACGGCGTTCAGATCGGGGAAGGGAGGACCGAAACGGGAGAGGAGCGCCCACCCCGGCTCCCGGGCAAGGGCAGATCCGCCGGAGAGGACGGAAAGGAGAAGCAACGCCGCAATGAACGCGGCACGGCGCGTATCCGTTCTATTCATGATGGTGGTTGTAAAGCAGTGGTAGTGAAAACCGACCGACGGCATGACAAACATGCTGCGTCCCGCTCCGGATGGTGATCTGCGGAGTCTGAAAGGACGGTGGCGTGTTATATTACCGGCGCTGTCGGTAACTGCGGCGGCGACTTCATGTCGCGGCCGATCGGAGGCCGGCGGAGAATTCGGTTCCGCTCGGGCTGTTCCGTTGGTGACGGGTCGTAACATACTCGATCGGGGCCTCGATCGCAAGAACAAATCACGAGGGCCTCGTCGATCATCCCGATACGGCGCCGACAATCGCACGTAACATCGAGGAAAAGTTCATGGAGATAACGAATCAGCACGTCGATGCGGTCATCGGCAACTATATCGACACGTTCATCGCGAAGAACCGTTTCGCTTCGATCGTGAACGGACTGCTCCAGGATCTGGGGGTGGGCCTGCGACCTCTCATCGATCATCTCTCCGTCAGGACGCTCGACGTTCAGGAGCGGGCGCTGGAGTTCGAGGCGCTCGGGTATCTGTACGACGATCGGCTCGGGGTGATCGAGCACGACACCTGGTGGGCCAAGGTCTACCGCAAGCCGGGGTTTCCGGCGGTCTATCTTGATCAGGCGTTCGCCGACCATCGCGGGGCCGAGTCACCGATCGGACGGTGGGTCGACACGTTCAGCGATGCCCAGCTTCATCATATCGCCATCACCGTCGGGGATATCGACCATGCCGTCGCGCGCCTGCGGGAAGCGGGTCTGACGTTTACCGGGGAGATCACCGGCACTCCGGGAGGGGTCTTCCGCCAGATCTATACCGAGCCTGAAATGGTCGGGGGCGAGCCCTACACGCTGCTGGAGCTGGTGGAGCGTCGCTGGGGGTATGCAGGTTTCGTCGCATCCGCCGAATCGGAGTAGGAACGGACCCCCATGATCAGCAAGCATCAGCAGGATGAGATCGTCGGCTACCTCCGGGACGCCTCGAACATGCCGGGAGGATTCGCGGAGGAGGTCTGCATTCCCGAATCGGAGGAGGAGCTGCGCGAAGCCCTTGAACGCGCTTCCGCCTCGGGGACGTCCGTGACGGTCGCCGGAGCCGGCACCGGACTTTCCGGAGGACGTACGCCGTTCGGCGGGATCGTCGTCTCGATGGAGCGGTTCAACCGTATCGGACCGATCGACCCCGCCCGGGGGACCGCTGTGGTCGGGCCCGGGGTCCTGCTGGGCGCATTCCAGCAGGAGGTCGAATCCCACGGCCTCTTCTATCCTCCCGATCCCACCGAGAGGAACTGCTTCATGGGGGGCACGATCTCCACCAACTCCTCGGGCGCAAGAACCTTCAAGTACGGTCCCACGCGGAGATATGTCCGTCGACTTCGCGTCATGCTTTCAACGGGGGAGACGCTGACGTTGAACCGCGGTGAGGTTTGCGCCTCCGGACTTCACCTTGAACTGAAGACCGATGGAGGACGCACGATCGCGATCGAACTTCCGGATTACACCATGCCGGCGATCAAGCATGCCGCCGGCTATTTTGTCCGACCGGATATGGACGCGATCGATCTCTTCATCGGCGCCGAGGGGACGCTCGGGGTCGTGACCGACATCGAGGTCGATCTGCTGACGCTGCCGGAACGGATCTTCAGCGGGGTCGTCTTCTTTCCGGATGAGGATGCGACTCTGGAGTTCGTGGAGGCTGCGCGGAACGTGAGCCTTGCAACCCGAGCCGCCGCGCGATCCGGAGAAGTCCTCGATATGGATGCGCGCGCGCTGGAGTTCATCGATGCGAACGCGCTCGATTTCGTGCGGGAGAAATACCCGACGATCCCCGGCGACGCGTTCGGCGGCGCCGTCTGGTTCGAGCAGGAAGTGGACGACGCGACCGAGGAGAAGCTCCTCAACGACTGGTACGAGCTGATCCTCCGGCATCGCGGACTGGCTGAAGAATCATGGTTCGCCGTCGGAACCGAGGACCAGCGCCGGATCAGGGAGTTCCGCCATGCGGTTCCCTCGGCCGTGTACGAGTACCTGAGCGAGCATGGACAGACCAAGCTCGGGACGGACATGGCAGTGCCGGACGGCGCTCTGCGCGAGCTGCTGGCGTACTACCGGTCTCAGTTTACCGAGCATGAACTGCGGCATATCACCTACGGACATATCGGCGACAACCATCTCCATGCGAACGTTCTGATAGAGTCTCCGGAGAAATTCGCGACGGCGAAGGAGGTCTATTCCAGACTGGTGGAGAAGGCGCTCGCTCTTGGAGGAACGATCTCCGCCGAGCATGGGGTGGGGAAGCTCAAGAAGGATTTTCTCCGGCGGATGTACGGCGAGGAAGGGATCGAGGGAATGCGGAGAGTGAAGCGGGCGCTCGATCCCGATGGAGTCCTGGGTGTTGGGACCATGTTCGATATGTGAGCGCGATGGACGAAACAGCAGACAACCTGCAAGGAACTGAGGTGAACATCATGACGACGGAGCCGTCGATCTTTCAGATCAACTGGTCGGACGGCGGTGTACCGAAGATTGGGATTCAAACGGCCGGGATCAATGAGCTCGGGATCGTTCAGGATCGTCATCGGGACCTGAAACATCACGGCGGGCCCGATCGGGCGCTCTGTCTCTATGCGATAGAGCGGATCGTGGCGCTGCAGCGGGAGGGACATCCGATCTTTCCGGGATCGACGGGGGAGAACATCACCACGATAGGGGTGGATCACGATCTGATGGTTCCGGGGACGCGCTGGCGGCTGGGAGATACGGTGGAGATCGAGATCACGAGCTATACGGTCCCCTGTCGTATCATCAGAGAATCGTTTCGCGACCGGTCGTTCGTGAGAATATCACAGACGGAGCATCCGGGGTGGAGTCGGGTCTATGCCCGTATTCTGGCTCGGGGGAGCGTCTCGATCGGCGATCGGATCGTCAGGCTGGGGTGATCGAGGCGTCGGATTCTCTCGGGTTCTTGTGGTAAATCATATCGAATCGGTCTTGCGATCCATATCTGCACCGATTACGACGCAAACTTAGACCGCTCGGGGGGCTGGTCCGAATCACGTATCCATAGTTTTGCGCGCACTATCCCCATAGTTTTGCGCGAGAGCCGACAGCGGTCCCGGAGTATTTGACGGGACCGCTGTCGGTAGCCGGTTTCCGACAGCTACCGGTAGTTGATCCAGACTTCTGCCGGTAGCTAGGTTATTCAATCTTCAGATGCCACCGGAACATCGTATCCGCTGTTAGAGTTCCCGGGTTTTCCTTTTCAAGAGAAAAATAACAGGGAGTCACAGAGGGCACAGAGTTAGGAGAAGAGAGAAGTGAGGCGTGCCGATAGCGGTGGGTGGGTGGTGAACCATGCGTTAGATGACATAATACATATTATAGTTGCACGGCCTGTAAAAGAAACGAAAACGAAAGAGACTGCCGAACCGGTTGGACGATTCGGCAGTCTCATCTATCCTTTATCCCTCTCTACAGCACGAACGGGGTTCGCAGATCCTCCTCGAGCACCCAGAGCTCGATCGGGCCGACAAAACCTCGTCGTTGTCCGTGGATGAGGTATTCGATTTCTTCTTCCGATTGCCGTAGGTCGACCACCTTTACCGTGGCTCCTTTCGGGAGCGGCGGCAGGTAACGTATGGTGGTCAGTGAGTCTCCAACGGAGAACCTGGGCTGTGCCGTTATCTTTTCCTCCGTTGACGGGCTCTCTAAGGGCCGCACTTCGGTCGGCCCCGGTCGTTTGATCTGTCGGCGCTCTGTTTTCAAAACGGGAGCTCCGGTACGAAGTCGTTCTCCTTGCCGGCGTTCTCGTGATCAAGATCGTCGCGGAGTTCGGCGTGGATGGTCGGGCTTTCGAGTGCGGCGCAGATCCGCTCGTACTCGGCACGCGTGATCTCCTCGGGGTTCGTGAATCCGTAGCTCGCGAGGAGTCTGCGGATTTCGTCGTTCTTCCAGTCGCGGTCACGGGCTATCGCCAGAAACCTCCGCGACTGCTTGTACGAGATGACCGATGTGCCGCCGCCCGACGACGTCATCGGCGCCTGGACGTCGGCCGCCGGGCTTGCTCCCTGTCCCTGCGGGGATCCCTGCGGTGTGGACGATCCGCGCGATCCGAGAGCCTGGCCGATCGCCATATCCCGTTCGGCTTCCTCGCGCCACGGGAACATGTCGAGCGGTTCGGCGGTCTTCTTGCGCCACATCTTCCGCTTCTTCCCCTTGTCGCCGGGGTTGCTTCCCACGTTCGTACACCAGACCGCCACGGCGTGCCGCGCAATCCAGCGACGGATGAACGACGGGTCCCAGAGCTCGGAGGCGATGCCGAGATCCTTGCAGCAGCGCATAAGGCAGTTGCTCTTGGCCGCCTCGGCCGCCGTCGCGTAGCTCATTCTATCGTTTCCCGACGAATACGGCTGTTCGCCGATCGCCTCGGAGACGAAGCGACCGTACACGAAGAGGGCTCCACGATAGTAGAGCATCGTCCCTTCGTCCGATATCGTGATCTCCTTCGGCAGCACCGACCATGCCCCCGGACCGAACGCGCGGTTCAGGATGCGGCGGTACTTGATTTCCGGCAGGTAGATCAGGCCGTCCGGACGGATCTCCACGTCATCCTCCGGGATCTCCTGCAGCAGGATATCGATCGCCTGCTCCGGGAACGGCCCGGAAGCGATCCCCGCATACGGGTTGTTCGGGACGTATGCTCCCTGGGCGGGAACCGCGCCGCCGATCTCTACCTGCTCAAGCTCACGTACAACGTCGTCGGCGGTGATCGTCTCGTGGATCTCCGGCAGATCATTTCTCATCGTATCGTCCCCGTTCACCAGGTCCGCTACCATCATCGAGTTTCTCGTGTTCTTTCTCATTGCTCTTCTGATTTCACTCGTTTCACATGGTCGTTCGAAATACCATGCTGTTTACAGTTGCTTCAAGCTCTACGCGGATTTCTAGAAGGAATCGCCGTTGGCGGCCTGACGGTATCGCGACCGTCGCTCTCTGACCGCGCTGTTCCCAAACCGGGCGTACTCCTTCATGAACGCGAGCTTCACCGAGCCCGTAGGCCCATTCCGATGCTTCGAGACGATGATCTCGGCGATCCCCTCGGTCGGGTCGCCGTCTTCATAGTATCTCTCACCGTAGTATTCCGGGCGATGGATGAACATCACCACATCGCTATCCTCCTCGATCGCGCCGCTCTCGCGGAGATCACTCAACATCGGCCGCTTGTCGAGCCTCATCTCGACCGCTCTGTTAAGCTGCGACAGGGCGATCACCGGCACATCAAGCTCCTTTGCAAGCCCTTTCAGGCTCTTGGAGATCATCGAGATCTCCCGCTCCCTCCTTTCGGCCTTCGGGGCCGTCATCAACTGCAGATAGTCGATGACGATCAGGCCGATCTTATGCTCCCGTTTCATCTGCCGGGCGCGGGTCCGCAGCTCCATGATCCCCATGCCGGGGGCGTCCTCGATGAAGAGCGGGGTGTTCGTCATGCGGACCAGGGCCTGCTGCAGTCGGGCCCACTCCTGCTCGTTCACCGTCCCGGTCCGAAGCGCCTGCGCGTCGATCCCGGCCTCGGCCGATATCAGGCGGAGCATGAGCTGGTGCGGGGACATCTCCAGGGTGAAATATCCGACCGGGACCCCCTGATCGACCGCCACGTTCCGTGCGATGCTGAGCGCCAGTCCGCTCTTTCCCATGGCGGGACGGGCGGCGATGACCGTCAGATCGGACTTCGCGAACCCGCCGACCAAGGCGTCAAGCTCCGTGAACCCGGACGCCACTCCGAGCGGCATCGTCCCGCTCCCCTGATTGTTCCGTACCCGTCGCAGCGCATCGAGCGTCTCGATCGTCAGGCGCTTCATGGAGTAGCTGCCGCGGTCGCGAGAGCAGTGCTCGGCGATCGCGAACATCTTCCGTTCGGCGCTGTCGAGCACCGCCGAGGCTTCGTTCGTGCCGTCGTAGCAGTCGCTCTGTATCTCCGTCGTGATGTCCAGAAGCTTTCGCTTCAGCCATCGTTCGTAGACGATTCTGGCGTGATGCTCCAGATGGGCGGCGGAAACCACCCGTCCGTGCAGCGACTCCAGAACCGTCCTGACACCGCCGGCGCTTCCGGCGGCCCCCTTTTCCAGCTCGCTTACCAGCGTCGCCATGTCGATCGGCTCGTCACGGCGCGCCAGGCGTTCCATTGCTTCGAAGATCCTCCGGTGAAGAGGCTTGTAGAAGGCATCGGCGGCAAGAAGGGTGAATGCCTTCTCGGCCGCTCCCCGGCTCAGGAGCATTGCTCCCAGCACCGCCGTCTCCGCCTCCTCCGAATGTGGTGGTATCCTCGCTCCGCTGTGGGGTCGTCTATACGTGTTGTTCTCTATCATTCATTCCTGGCGTTCTCTCATCGAATTCCGACACATCGTCATCTTTCCGGCAGTCCAGAGACGTCTCCGCCTTCATGAAATTGTGTCACGTTAAAGCCGTTTTTTAGAGGATTTCGGGCTTCTTCGACACTATCTCTTGAGGAGCGGAGCACGCTTCAAGAGTTAAATCAGTGGAGGGGGTGAAGTGTGACATCAGGCGCGTGAAAACGTTGATTCTTTACATTTATAAACGCTCTCCGTTTCAACATGGTCTTGAGGCGTTGCTTCGAATATCCCGGGTCGACATGCTTTTCAGGTGAGGCCCCCGGGAGTTCGTCCATATGAGCGAATGTAGCAGGATTCACGACATTCTGTCCGATTCCGTGTCTTTCTCTCTCTTTTCTTCAACTCTGTGTCCTCTGTGACTCCCTGTTTATTATTCTTAAGAGAAATGAACAGGGAGCCACAGAGAGCACAGAGTTAGGAGAAGAGAGAAAGCCACTCTTCCCTTCTGTGGGAGGCGGGCTGTTGGGGTATTTGGGGAAAGTGACTTCCATTGCAATAACGGTTATAAACTATATTCTTCCGTTTGAAAGACATCCGAGTATCCATCTCCGACTCCGACTTGTTGGCGGTTACCGTCGAGTTCGTAGTTTTGACGCCGACGCGGCGACACTCTGAAGTCCGGTCTCCGTCGCCCCCTCTTCTCTCGACCACGGTATCTGTCTTGTGAAGACGACCGAGTTCAACTACGGCTCAGATCTCAACGGTCTGGTATGGGGCTTCCTGTTCACGCCGGGAACAACCGCGCAGCCGATCGACTCTGCCGCGGCCGCGGAGCTTCTCGCAAGAGGAGCCTCCGAGGAGTCCGACTGGTTCCTCTGGCTCCATTTCTCCCTCACCAACACCGCCTCCGAACAGTGGCTCCAGCAGAACATGTCGCTTCCGACGGAGTTCACTCAGTCGTTCCATGAGAACATGGGCTCGACCCGTGTGGAGCAACTGGGAAGCTCACTGGTGGCGGTGATCCATGACGTCCTCTTCGATTTCTCGTTCGATGCCGCCGGGGTCTCCAGGGTGAGCCTCTACGTGGAGCCGCGAATCCTTGTCAGCGCCCGCCGCAAGCAGCTGCGGTCGATCGACCGGCTGCGCGATTCCGTGAAAGGAGGAGAAACGTTCCGCTCCACGGCAGACCTGCTGGCCCATCTGCTCCGCGATCAGGCCGACGTCCTCGTGGAGATCATCCGCGGCACCACCGCCAAGATCGATACGATCGAGGATCATCTGCTGAGCAATCGAATCTCCGTCAGCCGGGCAAAGCTCGGCTCACTGCGGGGAGATCTGGTGCGGATCCGCCGGCTCCTTGCCCCTGAGCCGGCCGCCCTCTTCAGACTTCTGAGCCGTCCCCCGCGGTGGATCGGCGAGGAGGATGTGCAGGATCTGCGGCAGTCGGCCGAGGAGTTCACGGAAGCGATCGCCGATTCCACCGCGCTGGTGGAACGGATCAAGCTCATTCAGGAGGAACTGGCCGCGCTCATCAACGAGCAGAACAACCGCAGCCTCTTCGTCCTCACCATCGTCACGGTGCTGGCGCTCCCGTTCAACATCATCGCAGGCCTGCTCGGCATGAACGTCGGAGGGGTTCCCTTCAGTGAGAACAGCCACGGCTTCATCATCGTGGTCCTGAGCGTGACCGTGGCGACGGGAGTGGTCGGGTATCTGGCGCTCCGCAGGCGACGGGACTAGACCGGTTCGAGACGGGCAGGAAGCAGCGAGGGGATCACGGCGCTACCGTGATCCCCTCGCTTTTCTATCTCTCCCCTCTCGGGCCCGGCTCCGCATCTCACAGAAACTCGTCGTCGAACGGCGAGGAGATCATCAGCAGACAGCCGCCGGAACTGGAGGTGTCGCGATGAATCGTGCCGGGCTGGGTGACGATGAAGTCGCCCGCATGGAGCACCTGATCGTCCACATGAAGGTCGCCGGAGATCACCAGGCATTCCTCCACCCCCATGTGTCTGTGGTGCGGATAGGTAGCGCCCGGTTCAAGGCGCGCCAGGAAGGTGATCCGTGATCCCGGCCGACCGGAATCCTCACGGTAGAGGACCTTCATGAGAATCCCGGGGAGCCCGATATCCTCCCACCCCCCGCCGTCGTCGCGAATCACCTGGTGTCCGCTTCGCTCCGGCGCGGCTTCCGGAAGAGGCTCGGCGGCCTTCGTCGCTTCCCCCTCCTCGATCTCATCGATCGCCCGCATGATCCTCCCTTTCAGTTCCGCGCGGGGACGGGGCATGGAGGCGGCCGTCTCCTCGGCGATGCGGGTGAAGGTCTCGAGCTGCTCCATGAGCTCGTGCCGATCGATCTCGCCCCGTTCGACGGCGGCCTCGAACGCACGGCGTTCCTCTTCGGTCAACGCGCCGAGAGCATACAGATGGGTGAGCAATTCCCCTGAATCGCTGTGATCGCTATTGGTCATAGTCTCCTCTCGACAGTGAGGCGGACATCAATGAGATAAACATACTACCTGGGTACCGTTTCAGATACGTAAGTGTGGAACGGACGGTTTGTGCAAGGGATGCATGACCGAAGCTCCGACGTGACGGAGAGCGGTCATCCGCATTGCATCACCGCAGTTCGTCCGCCATGAAATGCAGGCTCGCACGGAGCGACTGCATTCCCGCCCTGATCCGCGTCTTGACGGTTCCCAGCGGGATACTGGTGCTGAGCGATATCTCGTGATGGGTGAACCCCTGAAAGAACGCCAGGTCGATAAGCTGGCGCTGCTGATCGGTCAACCTTTCCAGCGCGCGGCTCAGATGATGCGATCGATCCTCCCGCACCGTCTCGATCCAGGTCGCTTCCACGGCCGGTTCGCCGCGTCCCTCCCCCTGCTCCCCGCCGGGCGTCTCGACCTCCTGCTTCTTCTGCTGGTAGCGCTTCGACCGGAGCATGTCGATCGCCCGGTTGTGGGCCATCTTCACCAGCCAGGTCTTCGGCGCCGCCAGTTCGGGCTGATAGGTCGATGCCCGTCGCCAGAGCTGGACGAACACCTCCTGCAGCAGATCCTCCGCGTCGTCGGTATTTCTGACGATGGCGACGATCACCCCGTAGAGCAGACCGGAATAGCGGTCGTACAGTTCGGAAAGAGCGTCGCGATTCTTCTCAATGACCAGCGAAAGGAGCTGATGATCGGATAGATCGCCCATCGATACTTCCTTCAACATACTGATACCTTTCAAGTAAGAAGGGAAACGGAGATCGATTCTCGAGTACGTGTCGCGTCGGTTTCACGAATCGTGGGGACATCGAAGATCGTGCCGATCGTCTCCGGCGCGACCAGCGCGTACGCCATGCATCGGGCCAGAGCGGGACGGGTAACGTTGCCGGCGCGCCGGGCGATATCGCCGGCGACGCCGGGAAGCAGAGTCATCGCCGTAAGCATCGGCTGGATCATCCTGGGCCACTCCTGCCCGGGGGCGAGGATGAACGAGGGACGGAAGATCGTCCAGTCGAGCCCCGCCTCCGTCACGATCCCCTCGGCCTTTTTCTTGCAGCGGACGTAGGTGCTGTTTCCGATCCGGGCGGCGCTCAGCAGGATGATCCTCCGGAGTCCGCGCGACGCCATCGCCGCCGTCATGACCCTGACCGAGCCGACATCGACATCTTCATAGGTGAGCCCGGTACGCCTGATCTCCCTGCGTTTGATCCCCGCCAGATGAACCACGGCTTCAACCCCTTCCAGCGCACGTTCGACGTCGCCGACCTTCAGGAGATCCCCGGTCACCACTCCGCATCGCGTTCCGTTCGGCAGCTTCCGTTCGGAGCCGGGGCGGACCAGGACCGTGACGTCGTGCCCCGCATCGGCAATGGTCCGGAGGACCTCGGAGCCGACGAATCCGGTGGCTCCGGTCATGCATACCTTCATGCTCTTCCTGTCGGTTGGAGAAGGCCGTTCGATCCGCGCGGAGATTTCGCGGGAGAGCGGTCGTGAGATCGGCGGGTTCGGCTTACAGTTCCGGCAGCAGTCCCATCGAACGGAGAAGCCCGGCGAGGTCCCAGACGATATGTCCCTCCCTGACCCGCTCCCCCTCGATCTTCATGATGGAGACGCCCCGCACCTCGATCGTTCGTCCCGTCGGCGGGATGTTCATGATCGTCCCCCGGTGGGTTCCCCTGGCTATCCAGTGGAGCACCAGGCGGTCATCCTGCCCGACCGAATCGACCAGCGTGTAGGTGAGGTCGGGAAACGCCCTGGTATATCGCAGCATCATCTGGGCCATCCCCCTGGCCCCCTCGATCGGACGGGCCTGGGCGACGTCGACCCCGCGATACCCGGGAGCGTAGATCGCCAGAATGCGGTCCGGTTCGTGGCTGTTCCAGGCGGCGATCACCTTCTCCGCCATGACTCGTCCGTCGCCGTTCGACAGTTCCCCGTTGGCGGGAGCGTCGATGAGGGCCGACGGAATCGGGCCGTGGTCGGCCGCGCCGGGTGCTGTCATATCGATCGTCGAAGTCTGCATAAACGAAAAACGGCTGTCGTCTCCTGACAGCCGCAACTTACGCCCCGACGTTGTTCATCGTCCAGATCAATCACTGCTCATTTTCTGTTCATTCCGTCCCGGGTGCTCCTTTTCTGGTCACGGAGATCTCGCGCAGCCAGAGGATCTCTCCCAGCCGTTCGATCCCCGCCTTGAGATGACGGCGGTAGGTACTGAAAGGAAGGTCGAGAAGCTCGGCCGCCCGTTCCTGCGTTTCGGCCGGGTTCAGGTAGGTACGATGGATCGCGCGGTAGAACTTGGCGTCGCGCGGCGAGGACTGGAGAGATTCGGCGGCCTTCACGATGATCCTCCGCAGCTCCTCGACACGATCCTCATCCGACTGATCGGCCCCCACACGCTCGGCGACGAGCCTGGAACGGAGCAGCGGGTTCTCCAGAACGGCGTCCGGCCGCATGTGGTTTCGCAGAGCCTCCAGCAGAGCGTCGGCGAAGGTGTCCTCGCTCAGGACGATCAGCGGACGTTCGGCGGTTCGGGCCTGCGGCGCGGCCGAGGGACCGGAGACCTCCCGCTCGGCCAGCAGCGCGAGCCACTGGATCGGGGTGACGACGCGCCAGTCGTGGCCGTAGACGCCGTACGTGCGGCCGTCGACCGTGTAGTCGGCGTCCGGAATCCTCTTCAGATCGATATAGGCAAAGCCGGGAGCCCAGAACTCCGGAACGGCGCAGGGGAAGAAGGTGTAGGCCAGACCGGGCGTGGTAAGGTAGTGACGGCCGACGTTGACGAAGACCAGGCTCTGAATCGGCGAGACCGACTGGTAGGTCTCCTTCGCCATCCAGTAGCGGAAGTGCGTGGCGCTCTCCCCTCCGCGAAGCGGCGCGTGCTTCCGGAGATATTCCAGCGCGGCGCGGACGGCCGGGTCGTGTCCCTCCTCCCCGGTTGTGACGCGATGGAGCGCGACCATGAGAAGGAAGCCGACCGGGGAGCCCTGCGGCGTTCGAAGGACGAGGACTCCTTCCGGCTGGCGTTCGATCCAGAAGCGCGCGATCGCCGCCGAGTTCGGTCCCTCATGCGTCGTGATCATCCTCTCCAGATCGGGCAGATCGTCCGGACGGAGGGTATCGGCGAGCGCGTTCCCCACCCCCTGCCAGCTGAAGATCTGCCGCATCACCGAGTTGTCGCGATGGAGGAAGACGTAATCGAAGAGAAGCTTCTGCTGTTCCTGGCTGGAGGCGTGCGGGAGTCTCCCCGCATAGTAGTTTCGGGCGCGGTGATGAAGCTGGATATACCAGTCCGGATTGCGCCACCGCAGATCGGCCACAAGCGCCTCGCGCGCCAGGTCATGGGGAAAGAGTCCTTCCTGTCCCGACTCGATGAACGAGAGCGACCGGAGCCAGTCGAAGAGCTCATGCGGGTCGGGCATGGCGAGCATTTCGGAGAGGAGCGCCTCGGTCATCACGCGGGAAAGCGCGCACGCCTCCAGCGCGGCGCGGTGAGCCGGACCGGGGACTTTCTGGAGGAACTGCTCCAGGAGCATCTTCACGATATCGGGTTCGGTCTCCGGCTTGAAGAGGACGTCGTGGCGCTGCGCGAAGACATCGGCGACGAGCGACAGGGCAAGGGGATGACCGTAGGTGAAGCTGAGGACGTTGTCGTGCTGCTCGGCCGGGACGTTCCGGCGGGTAAGGTAGTCGCGGCTTTCATCGGTGTGGAAGTTCCGGAGCGGTATCAGCCGGACGACCGACTGCCACCCCGGGTCGATCCGCCAGACGGCCGGCGGCGGGTTTCGTCCCGCCAGCACCGCGACGACGTTCTCGGGGAGCTGCGGGAGGAAGTCCTCGATCAGCCATTCCTCCAGCGGCTGCATCGTCTCGAACGTGTCGATCATGACGACGTAGCGTCCCTCCTGCGCCGCCAGATGGTCGAGCGGCGACGTTGTCAGATCGATCGATCCGCTCGACCGGAGCGCGTTCTGGAAGGGGATCGGCGCCGGCTCCACGTTGCGGGCATCCAGATGGATCGAGTGGGCGCCGGTGCTGGAGGCTACCGACGCGAACTCGTTCAGCAGCGTCGTCTTCCCGACGCCGCCGGGGCCGAACACATAGAAGACCTGGGAGGGAAGCTCATCGGCCGAGAGCACCTTCCTGAAGAGTTCGATCTCCTCGAACCGTCCCACGAAATGCCGTTGCCGGACCTTGCTCAGACGGTCCGCAAGACGTGTCCCCCCCGTCGATATGGCACGATTGGTCTCGCTCATGGATCGCCCGCAAATTAGCGGCGAGCGGCCAATTATCAAGGGCTCCGGAGGGAAAGGACCGAATTCCCTACTTCGATGGAATCCGACCCGCGACCGGTCGGAGCGACCGCAGCGTCGCCACGGCCGTATCACGGGCGACCATCGTCAGGAACGGGTTGCGCCGCAGAGCCCGCTCCAGATGACGGACCGCCCTCTTCCCGTCGCCGGCTCCGGCGCTGATCATCCCCGCATAATAGTTCAGCATCGCACTGCCGGAATCGAGCCGCATCGCCCGATCGATATATCGCATCGCTTCGTCTGATTTCCCGTTCCCGTGCAGCAGCCACGCGTAGGTCTGGAGCGCGTCGATATTTTCCGGGCGACGTTCGTAATCACGGCGCGCACGATCCAGCGCTCCCGGCAGATCGATGTCGTGGTCGGCGGCGAACTGGGCATATTCGCGATCGACATCCCAGCCCAGGCTGTCGTGTTCATGGAACTCGAACGCGACCTGCTTCATCATCTTTTCCACCCCTGCTTCGTTTCCGACTTTTTTATAGAGGAATGCGAGCTGTTCGAAGAACAGATGCTGATCCGATATATCGACCGCCTGTTCGAGCAGCTCGACGGCGCGTCCGTAATTATCGCGCGACGCCTCGACGACCGCAAGGCCGCTGAGCGCGAACCCGTACATCGGACGTTCTTCAAGAATTTTCCGGAACACGAGCTCCGCACTGTCGGCATGACCGGCGGCCATGTAGAGATTGCCGAGCGTGCAGGCGGCCCATGCCCGTTCCACATTCCCGGGGGCTCCCGACTCCACGGCCATCTTCATCGCCTCGACCGCTCCCTCCCAGTCGCCGTGCAGTTCACGCAGATACGAGACGCGGGAGTAGGAACGGATATCGGGTCGCAGCGAGATCATTCTGTCGCACGCGCGCACCGCCGCCGGGTAATCTCCCATTTCGATATTTGCATCGCAGAGAACGCCGTAGGCCGCGGCGACACTGGGGTTCAGCGCCACTGTCCGTTCGGCATAAGCCCGTGCGGCCGGGAACTGATGAAGCGACATGAGCACGGTCCCCTTCAGCAGGGTCGACTCGAAACTGGAGGAATCGCGCGCAAGGGCGCTGTCGATCATCCTGGAGGCCGAGGGGATGTAGTGATGTTCGACTCCCGATGTGCGTCCCTCCACCAGCAGCAGCCGGGCCAGTTCGATATATCCGGCCGGGTTCGCCGGCTCACGTCCGATCCGTGCATGAAGATCATGAACGGCGGCCTCCACCTTGCGGAATTCGTCCGACGGAGTCTTCTCCCAGGGACGGGAGACGAGCCCGGGAAGATCGGGCGGAGCCGGTTTCGCATCGGCCTCCGATACGGACCTGGTGCATCCGGTCTGAAGCGTGCAGAGAGCGGTCAGGAATGCCGCTGCGAGCATCGGTTTCATGGTCATGGTGATTGAGTGTTGATCGTGAGCTGGATCGTATCGTTCGGATCATTACATCGTTCGGCGATGGGACGCCGCCTGCGCGGCGGCGTCCCCTTCGTCCGGTTCGGTGCGTTCGACAGGTCCGGTCCCAGGTCTATGCCGGACCGCATCGAGCCCGATCAGTCGACGGTGATCTTCTGGCTGGCTACCGTCGTGCCGTTCACGCGGAGCTGTGCGACGTAGACGCCGGCGCTCCGTCCCCCGGTATCCCAGCGCGAGGTGAAGTTTCCGCGGCCGAGGCGCTCGTCGACGAGCGTCACGACCTTGTTGCCGGCGATGTCGTAGACCACCAGATCCACATTCCCCGCCTCGGCCAGATGGAAGCTGAGCGTCGCCGATCCGGAGGCCGGGTTCGGGTAGCTCTGTCCGGTGAAGAACCCGATCGGCGCCGACAGACCGATGGTGCTTCCCGATCCTCCCGGATCGCGGTTGACGCCGGTGGTGAGCCTCTTCTCGTAGTCGTAGCCGCGGTGCGGAGCCGCCACGTACGGCCAGGTGGAGCTGAACGGAAGATCGTTCGCCTCCGGTCCCGCCGAATAGCCGAGCACGCCCAGAAGCTTCGGGGTGACCGGGCTGGCGCTCTGTCCGGGGATATAGTCGTCGTACCAGAGCCCGACGGCCGCCAGCACGATGCCGCTCACCGCCTGCAGTTCGATCCGGGTCACGTCGTCCTCGAGCCGGCGTCCGTTCGGGAAACCGTCCATGTTCGGGATCGCCTGGATATCGGTGTTGCCGTTGTAGGCGGGATTGGTGAGACCCAGAACCGCCGCCTGGACCAGTCCGAGCGAGCTGAAATTCGGGTCGGTGCGGCTTGTGACCGGCACCGCCATATTGAGCCGGAGCATGTCGCCGAGCGATGGGAGGAAGTTGTTGACGAACGGCTTGCCGGCCGCCAGCGGGTTCCCGTTCTTTCCGGTGGCGAGCTGGTACGGCGGCAGGTTCGGCACGCCCGTATAGAACGCCGGCAGGATGTCGACGGCGCGCGGGGCCCCCGCCTGCAGCAGGATCGGCCCGAAGGTCGGGTCGGCGAAGACCGTGCCGGCCCGCTGTTCGGTCGTGAGGCCGCTGAGACCATCCTTCCCGTTGCGGAGATCGAACCCGCCGAGCGACGCCGACTGGATCCTGAGCGCCGACATGGCGGGGACCGCCGAACCGAACTGGCTGTCGTCCATGTAGAGCGCCAGCTCGGGGTTCACGAAGAACCGGGCGAACTCCCCGACCTCGACCGCCGTGTTGTAGGGGGATGTCGCGTTCCACTTATCCTTGGAGCCGACGGGGATCACCGCCTCGTTGGTCAGCGGCATGCCGAGCCGCGAGACCTGTACCCAGTCGCCGGAGACGTCCGGCTTCCCGCCGTCGGTCCGGAGCGTGGTGACGCTTCTGCGCGATGCCGAGGCCCAGACGCCGATCACGAAATCGCCGTCGAGAATGCTGGTCGCCTCCCCGACCGACTTGCCGTTCTTCTGCAGCATGTTGATCGGAACCTTGAGGGCGATGGTATGGCAGTTGAAGCCGGCAACGCCGTCACGGGCCCGATCGGCCCCCTGTCCGTTCCTGTTGCGTGTCTGCCCCAGATCGAAAATGCCTCCCAGATCGACCCAGAAGGGATCGTCGATCGGTCCGCAGAAGAGCGTCTCGCCGCTGCTCGCCGTCGTGATGGCGTCGGTCATGAGCTTTGCGTAGGAAGGGGCGCCGAGGCCGGCGGCTCCCTCTATCGATCGCGGGCCGATATTCGGCGGCGGAACCATCCCTCCCGTCACGATCGTCGTGAACGACTGCCCGCCGTCGGTGCTCTTCTCCGCGGTGTAGGTCGTCTTCAGATTCTCTTTGCCCAGACGGATATTGAAGAATGTGCCGGGGTCCTCGTTGGTCTTGGAGAAGGTGAATCTGTAGACGATCTCATCGCCCGGCTTCGCGGCGTCGTTGTCGATATGGATTTCGTAGCGGATGTTCTCGCCGAAGCTGTAGTAGTTCGGGCCCCCCTCCGGAAGCTCGAAGGGGACGTAGTTGGCGATGATCGTAATGGTGTTCGGGTCGTCGGGGCTTCGGAATGCGTAGAGGTCGGTGTTGTCCGCGAGCGGATCGTTGCTGATCAGCGGTGCTTCCCGATGGCTCGAGGCTGTCGTCGATATCGGCGTCAGCAGAGCGATGCCGAGCACGGCAGCAAGGGCGCTGCGGGGGTCTACTAAAGGTCTCATACTACCCTCTCTTTGTTATTGATGAGAACCGGGACCGGGGTCGGCGGTTCTGGGGGTACATACGAAGGGGGGGTGGGGTTTGGATCTTGGAGAGAAGAGAGAGGGGAGAAATTAAACAGGGAGTCACAGAGGACACAGAGGTAAGAAAGAAGAGAGAGAAGAGGGAGAGGGGGTCCTCCCTGTTGGTCGGTGCTGCTGTGGGAGGTGTTCTCTGCTTTGCAATAACGGCTTAAAATGGAGGTGGGAAATGTTATTGCGTGATGTTGCTGTGGGGACGTCCGTTTTGTTTTATAAGAGTCGGGCTCTTCGTATTATTTGCACGGCAACCCGTCGGATCATGCCTCCCACGGAGCTCCTATGAAATCTCGGTTACTGCCTCTGCTTTTTCGCTCGATTCGTGCATTTCTGATTACCCTCCTCCTGACCCTCCTTCCGTCCATCGCCTCCGCGCAATGGCGCAAGCTCCCTCTGTACCCCGGCACGTTCTTCAACGAAGTCTTTTTTATCGATAACTCCAGCGGCTGGATCACCGGATTCAGCGGTACCGTGCTCCGTACGGCCGACGGCGGTCTTACCTGGAACACCTCTACCCTCCCCGGCGCCTCCAGCTCGGCCAACAGAGATATCTGCTTCGTTTCCGCGAGCACCGGATTCGTATCGGGCGACGACGGAATCTGGAAAACCCTGGACGGCGGCGCCACCTGGACATCGATCACCCCGACGAACCCCTCCCCGAGCGGCAGCTCATCGATGTGGTTCACCGATGCCGACAACGGCGTCTACGGGTTCGGCGGATGCGCCGGCACCACCGTCACCTTCTGCAGCACGAGCGACGGCGGCGCCACCTGGGCCTCGGTCACCTATGACCATACGACCCCCGATGTGGCGGTCGGCGGCATCTGCTATATGGCCGGAGCGTACTATGCGGTCGGCGGCAACGGCAAGGGATGGAAATCGACCGACGGCGGCGTAAGCTGGACCGCAACCCCCACCGGCTCGGCCGGATGGCAGGAGGATATCGTCGCCGCCGGAGGAACCCTCTTCGTCGCCTCGGCCAACGGCACCAGCTGCGGGTCGACCGGCGGCGGGAAGATCCTCAAATCACATGACGGAGCTTCCACCTGGGCCTCAACGTCGTTCGCAACCACGGTGATGTGGGGCATTTCGATGTATTCCGCCATGGACGGCTGGAGCTGCGGCGACAACGGCAACGCCTACCGCACCAGCAACGGCGGCGTCTCCTGGACCAGCGTCGCCTGCGGCTTCGGCAACGTCGACCGCGTGGACGATATCTGCTTCACCGATGCCACCCACGGGTGGGCGGTCGGCGACGGCATCTATCAGTTCGTGGGAGATTATTTCGTCCCGGCTCGCGATACGATCGATTTCGGTGATATCCTCGTCGGAGCGGTGAGCGCCGATTCGCTGACGGGGGTCCTTGCCGTCGGCGGAGCGGGAACGATTCTTTCGGCGGCGCTGGGAGGCAGCGACGCGTCGCAGTTCCAGGTGGGGGGCGCGAACACCCCGGTGCAGGTTCCCTCCTGCCAGCGCGGCGGCATGCTGACCAGGTTCATACCGAAATCGGAGGGTGTGAAGTACGGGCATGTCGATTTCAACCTCTCCGACTTCACCCCGGTCCCGCGAGTCGTCGTGAAGGGACGCGGCGTGAAGCCCCGCATCTTCGGCGCCTCCGGGGTCGCCTTCGACACTCTCGCCTGCGAGACGAAAACCGAGAAGATCCTTTCGCTGAGAAACGACGGAACATATCCTCTCACGATCGACAGCGCGATCTTCTCCAAACAGTCGGGGGGACGATACAGGGTCAGGGCTCCCGCTCTGCCGCTCAGCATCCCCCCGGGCGGGTCGGCCGATATCGTCGTGGAGGAGACGGCCACCGGGTTCGGAGCGATCAACGCGGAGATGCAGCTCTACAACAACGACGCCGAGACCGGAAAATCTCCGTTCGTCGTCCGTCTTGGGGGATACCGCACGGCTGTCCGCGCGCAGATCGCCCCCGACACGCTCGTGACGGTCCCCGCCGCGGCAATCGGCACGACGTCGCAGATCTGCGTGCGATATACGAACACCGGGGACGGCGAACAGATCATCGAGACTGTCCGCCCCATCGGGACGATGGCCCCGATCCGTCTGGTCGATTCGGTGAAAGGGGTCAGACTGCCGAAGTTCGGCTATCATGAGATCTGCTTCGAAGCCGAGGCGGGCGATACCTCCCTCCATACCCGGCAGTTCCTCGTCAGAACGCAGCCGTGCAACGTCGACACGATCATCACCGTCCGCTACAAGGCTCGTAATCCGAGCATCGTCACGGGAGATGCGGTCGTGTTCGATAACGTCTCGTGCGGACTGGAGGCGTTCGACACGATCGACGTGAGCAACAAGGGGGATGACAGGCTGATCCTCCAGAACCCCCGCTTCGTCGGGACCGACTCGACCGAATTCACCGTCGTGCTGCCGACGTCGTGGCCCGATACCATAGCGGTCGCCGGATCGACCAGGATCGTGGTACGATTCACTCCCACCAAGGCGAAGGTTGCCCATTCCGCGTCGATCGTCCTTCCCAACAACGACCTGATGCCGGGACGATCGGATCGCCGGGTGTCGCTCTCCGCCTCGCGCAATATTCCCGAGCTCGTCCCGCTCACGCGTCGCCTGGATCTCGGCCCGATATGTCTGAACGACACCCCCCGCTCCGCCCGGATAGCGGTCCGGAACAGCGGAACCCTCAGAGCAAGCGGGCTTGCCCTGGAACCGGCCGCGGGGGATGGTATCACCACGGCGGCGTTCCTCCATGCGGTCGATCTTGAGCCGTCGAAATGGGATACGGTTGCGGTGGAGATCGTCCCATCCAGGATGGGGGCGTTCAGCGAACGGCATGTCATCCGCTACGAACCGTGCGGCCTGAGCGATACGATAGAAATCGTCGGGACCGTCGTCGGCGTAACGCTCGCATCGACCCCGCCGACGATCGATTTCGGAGCAAGCGCCCCGGGATCGAACAGACGACGGACGATCATGCTGGAGAACAGAGGAAATATCGACGCGGCAGTCATCGAGCTTCTTCTCGATCCGCCGATTCCAGGGCTGGAGATCCTCTCCCCGCTCGGAACGTTCGCGCTCACTCCCGGCGGCAGCATCGAGGTCGAGATTGGATTCGCGACGAACGAGGAGATCGATATCAGCGCTCTTCTGAAGGCTCTCTACGTCGGCGACTGCGCCGATACCGTGACCGTTGCGATCACCGGACGCGTCACCAGCGATCCGGTCATCGTCTCGCGGACGACCCTCGATCTTGGAGACCGCCTTTCATGCGAAGCACGGACGGCGAGCGATTCGGTCGTCCTCTCCAACCTCGGTTCGGGGCCGGTGACGGTCCGTTCGGTCAGGCTGACATCGGGCGCCTCCTTCACGATTACCCCCCCGGTTCAACCCGATATGCAGATCGCGCCGGGAGATTCGATCGTGGTCACCGTGATCCAGCCGATCGGGCAGCCGGGTGAGATGCTCGATACGCTGCTGGTGGAAGCGGTCGGCGAGAAGAACGGGACGATCAGGATCCCGATCCGGGCACGATACGATATCGTCGCATACGATCTCCAGGATCTCGGACCCCTCCCCTCCTATCTCCCCTGCGATCGCACGACCGGCGGCTATACCTACGTGACGAACAGCGGCACCGTCGCCGACACCGTCACCCTCTCCTCGAACGACGGACGTATCTCGTTCCCCGATGGAGAGAGGATGATCCTGGAGCCGGGAGAACGCGACTCGCTGCGGGTCGTGATCGACGGAACGCTGGATGAAACGGTGAGCGGAACGATCACGGCGCGCTCCGGCAGATGCGATATCATGAAGAGCACCGAGACCTCGGCGAGCCTGATCGACCTCTCGACCGCGATGGAGGATGTCGATCTGGGAACGATTCCGGTCGGCGAAACGGGATCGGGCGTCCTGACGGTGACCAACAGCGGAGAGGCCGAGATCACGATCGAATCGATGAGCGCCGACGGCGACGCGGCGATCTCCGCCACCTTCACCGACGGAAGACGGAGCGTGCCGGCGGGAGGCTCCCTCCCTCTCGACCTAGGCTATGCTCCGACGGCGGCCGGGGCTTCGACGACGACGGTGACGATCGTCATCTCGGCTCCATGTCGCGATACGATCGTTGCAACCGTCAGTGGAGTCGCCTCGCTGGAGGAACGGTACGAGGTCGGCCTGGCGGCCGGAAATGTGACGGGACGCTGGGGAGACGTCGTCGACGTTCCGATAGCGCTCTCGAACGAGGAGTCCGCGCGGTTCCTCCCGGTGGTGATCGATATCGTTGCCTCGCCCGCTCTGCTCGACCCGATCGGTCTCTCCCTCCATGAGGAATATGCGGCCGTGCTGACGGTCGACCGGGTCGGCTACGACCCCTCGACGGGACGCGCCTCCTACAGAATTTCCACGAAGGACCCCGGTATCCGGATTCCGACGACCGAGGCGTTCCTCACGGTCCGCTACGAAGTGCTCCGGGGCGATTCGATCTCCACGCCGGTGGAGGCAGGCGTTCCGGAGAGCGCCCGAAACGTCAGATGGCGCTCGTCGCCGGGGCTCTTCTCGCTCGCCGACTACTGCGACGCGCACGGACGACTGCTGCGCATCGAGGGAGGAGTCGCGCTGAAGCAGAACGCGCCGAATCCGTTCAACCCGTCGACGACCATCGAGTTCGAGATACCGTTCCGGGGACATGTGATTCTCTCCGTCCGCGATCTATCGGGGCGCGAGGTGGCGCGTCCCGTCGACGAGGTTCTTCCGGCCGGCCGCAGACGGCTGGTCTTCGACGGGTCGAATCTTCCCTCAGGATTATATTTCTACGAACTGACCGTCGGTCGCAACACGATCCGTCGCAGGATGACCCTCACGAAGTAGATGAGATCCCGCGACCATATCGCTCGTTTTCCATTCTGCCTCGCCATGCTCCTTGCAGGGTCGGCTGAAGGCTTCGGACAGGAGCGTTCGCCCGTCGACGGGCCGGGGGCCCTCTCCGCCGGAATCTTCGGCGGCCGGTCGATGGTCCGGTACTCGGCCGATTTTGCGGTGAGCGCAACCGGGGAGCTCACCCCGTTTACCGGATGCGGGAAGTTCACACGGGGAACCGGCGCGGGCTGGATCGTCGGCGGGACCTTCGGAAGGGGGTTCGGCTCCGGCCTGCGGCTCGGCGTCGCGCCCGACCTGGAGTTCGCGGAAGGAACGCTCACCTACCCCTGCGTCGATCCGGCGCGCATCAGGCTTCCGGACGGAACGACGACGGCGGCGGAGACGGAGTTCGCGGCCGATATATCGTACACGGGCGCTTCGATCCGTCTCTTCGCCGAATGGAGCCCCTTCCCCACCCCACTCTCCTTCTCGGCCGGTCCTGTCGTCTCCGCGATCCTGCAAAGCAGCTACGACGTCCATGAGGATATCACGGCCCCGACAAGCGCCGAGTTCGTCGAGGGGGGGCAGAGCAGAACCTACGGTCGGGACGAGTTCGACCCGGCCGGGGTCGCGTTCGGGCTCGACGCGGGTATATCGTATCATGCTCCGATCAGCTCGGCTCTCGCCCTGGTTCCCTCGGTCGGCGTCAGAGGTTTTTTCTCGGATGAAATGACGTGGGGGAATATCCGTTCTACCTCGGTACGATTCACGCTCGGCGTGGAGCGAGCCTTTGTCAGGGATGATTCCCCCCCCGTGGCGATCGAACCGGTCACCTCTCAGGCACCGGTCGTTGAAGCTCCGCCCCCCCTGTCGTCGGCCCTGGCCGCGCGGAGCATGGGGGTGGACGGAACTCTCTCCGACACCGTCGTCATCAGGCTGCACGGAACCACGCGGACCGATCTGAACCCGCTCCTCCCCTATATCTTCTTCGAAAGAGGGGAAAGAAACATCCCATCACGATATACTGCAAACGGGATGGAAACCCCGGGAACGTTCAGCGAGTCCACCTTCGGGGAATCGAATCCTCTTGCGATCTACCGAAGAATCCTCGATATCGTCGGAAGCCGCATGCGGCGCAACGAGAAGGCGACCCTGACGCTCAGCGGGGTCGAGCTGACCGAGGAGTCGGGAGGCATAAGCAGAAACGATCTGGAAATGGGGCTGGGATTGAGTCGGGCGGTAGAGGTCAAAGGATATCTTGTCAGGGTGTGGGGAATCGCGGAGGACAGAATCACCACATCGGGACGAACCGATCAGATGCCCGCGGGAACACAGCCGGGAGACGAACAGCGCCTTGCAGAGCGCCGACGGGTGGAGCTGGTCGCCAGCGATCCCGCGATCCTTACCCCTGTCCGCGTGAAGGAGTTCACCTCCGCTATCTCCTACCCCGATCTGAAGATCAGACCTGAGATCACCGGAGGGAACAGCGAGACGGGATGGACGATCCGTGCGACGTATGACGGCGTAACCTTCGACGTTGCGCGAGGAGCCGGACCGGCGCCGGCGTCGATCTCATGGGACACCGAGCCGCTTGCACGTTCCGAAGCCGCCGAGGGGCGTCTGGAACTCCGGCTCGACGTCACCGGAGCGGGAGGCGGCGCCACATCCCGCAGCAGCATCCCCGTCCGTATCGAGCGCCGCTCGGAATCGAGCACCGAGGGGCGGGCGCTCCTTCTCTTCGAGTACGCCGGGGACAGGCTGCTGATGAACCAGGAGCCGTCATCGACGATGCTCGCCGGGCTGACCTTCACCGACACGGTGAACGTCGTCGGCCACACCGATCGCCTTGGCGAGACCGACGCCAACCGCGAGCTCTCCAGGCGCCGGGCCGAGGCCGTTGCCCGCTGGATCGACCGGGCGGTTCTGATCCAGGGACGAGGCGAGGAGAGCGTTCTGTTCGACAACACGACGCCGGAAGGACGGTTCTACTCACGCAGCGTCGTGGTGGAATCGGCCCGCAGGCCGTGACTCACCCCCATCCCTTCTCCTTCAACCCGTTCAGCGCCTCCGTGAACTCGGCGAACGACGCAAACCGGCAGCCGCTCGCGTTGTTGTGACCGCCGCCGCCGAACCGCTCGGCGAACTCGCGGGCGTTGATCCGGGCCCCGTCGATCGATCTGATAGAGCAGCGCACCCCCCAGTCCTCCTGCATCGAATAGATGATCGCCAGCACGTTCGGGGCCGCATCGCTGTGGTCGCAGAGAAAATTCCCCATCTCCGACGAAAAGGAGCTGGAGTTCACCACGCGGAGGAGCATCCCCTCGATCTCGATATCGATTGTGTGTCTGACGGTCTTCCGGATCTGGGAGTCGACCATCGTCGTGATCCCCTTCCCTTCGGCCTTCCTCGACTCGCGCCATTCATCGGGGGAGTCAAGGCAGCGGCGCAGTTCGGCGTACATCGACTCCTCATGGCCGTCGAGCGTGTTGAGCGCGGCGTTGATCTCGCGTGAATCGGGGAGCTTCCATTCCCAGATATCCTGATCGGCCACGTAGCTGAGCAGAGGGGGCATCGGCATGACCGATTCGAACTTCCTGTCGAAGTAGTGCCAGACGAGGGTGGCCCCGCTGAGACCGGGACCGATCCGGATATCGGTTTCATCGCAGTATTGGCCGAGCTGATCGATGTTCCGCCGGGCGGTCTCGTGATGGTCGATGCAGATCACGCGCGGCATCGTCTCCCCAAGCTTGTGCTCGGACCGGAGATGCTCGACGATCTGATCGAACTTGGTGCGTGAGACGCCGATGTCGACGAAGTAGATCTCCCGCACCTCGTGCTTCGGGGTCACTTCGTGAATCAGGTAGTTCTCCGGCAGGGGGTCGTCCCACTCGGTGTTGAATCCAAGGGGACAGAAGCGGATATCGTCGTGCGCGCCGAGGTATCCGGCGGATTCGAGGCGATATCGGAGTGCGGCGGCCGAGGCCGAACCGTCGTTGCAGGGAGCGTGGTAGAAGCAGATGATGGAAACCATAGAGGGCGAAAATACGCCCGCGGCCCCGTATGAAAAAGCCGCTCCGCGGAAAAGAATTCCCGCAAAGCGGCTTCGTTCTTCAACCGGTGTGACCCCGGCTTACGGACGGAAGATCATACCGGCCGTCATCTTCATATCGAGGGAGTTCCAGGAGCCGATCGTGAAGGGGGCATGGTAGTTGTTGATATCGACCAGTCCCAGACCGAAACGGACGTCGGAGTAGAACGAGAACTTGGAGCTCAGCGCGTACTCGACGCCGCCGGCGACGTCGAGCCCCAGATCGAACGACTTCGTGGAGTTCGTGAGATCGACGAAGGTAACCTCGCCGCCGTCGGTGATCGACTCCCCTTCCGCCTTCAGACGGAGCCCGACGCGCGGACCCGCTCCGCCGTAGAACGCCAGATCGGGACCGCCGAACTTCGCCTTGAGGGTGATCGGGAACTCGAGATAGGTCATCCTGTACTTGAGCGTCGTCTCGCCGAACTGTCCCCCCCACGAACTGACGATCTTCGCCCCCTTCTCCACATACTGCGCTTCAAGCTGAAGGCTGAAGCGCGGATCGACCGAGTATTCCACCAGGCCGCCGACGACAAGTCCTTCCAGCCTGCGCTGTGAATCCTCATGGGAATCGAAGCTGTGGTTGGTGGCGCCGGCCAGATTGAGGCCGGCACGGATGCCGACGCCGATGTTCTGCGCTCCGGCTGGAACGGCGGCGCAGAGAAGTGCAGAGAGAGCGAGCAGGACGAAAGGGAACTGACGCTTCATACCGTGGATGAGGCTAACGGTTAAATGTAAGCGACTCGCGTTCAGCGGAGGCGAATCGATGGGCTGTCGGGTCTGGAAGGATCGGCGCCAAGAGGGATGCGCCGTAGAGGGTCGACGGAGTTTCGAGGACGAAGATAATCGTTCGAGCCCTCCTTCGCGAGGAAGAATTTCATCCGCCCGTATCTTTGACGCGATTAACGGGAACGAAGTGCATTACATCGCTGTTATCTGCGGGTTATATCGCTCCGGAACCGACGGAATATCGTCACCCGGCCGCCACGGCCAGCCGGTCGAGCGCCTCCAGCACCATCTCCCCCGCCCGTTCAGCCCCATCCCGATCGATATCTCTGTGGAATGCAGCGCGTAGTCTCCCCCTGAACGCGCCGGAGAGAAGGACGCCCCGTTCGGCCGCCGCCGCCGAGAGTTCCTTCAGATCGATCCCCTTCAGCGCGAAGACCACGATGTTCGTGTCGGGAGCGGCGGGGAGATCGACGAACTCGCTTGTCGAGATGATCTCCGCGAAGCGCCTCGCCTTCTCATGATCCTCGGCGAGCCTTGGGAAATTGTGCTCGAGCGCATGAAGCCCGGCGGCCGCGAGAATCCCCGCCTGTCGCCACCCTCCGCCCCAGATCTTCCGGAACTTCCTGGCGACGTCGATCCGCTCGGCGGTCGAAGCCATCACCGATCCGACGGGAGCGCCGAGTCCCTTGGAGAGACAGACCGAGACGGTGTCGAACCGGGAGGCATAGTCGGCCGGGGCGATCCCGGTCGCCGCGCATGCGTTCCAGAGCCTGGCGCCGTCCAGGTGGAGGCTGATCCCGCGTTCGCGCGCATAGGCGACAATGCCGTCGATCACATTCATCGGGACGATTACTCCCCCCCCTCTGTTGTGCGTCTGTTCGATTGCAATAACAGAGGTAGGAGGGAGATGATATTCATCCTCGCGGACCGCCCAGTCGATATCCTCGATTCTCATGATCCCATCCTCGTCCGGGACGGTATGAAGCTGCACTCCGGAGAGGAGCGCGGGGGCGGCGGCCTCGTAGTTGAAGATATGGCTCCGTGCTCCCAGAATCACCTCGTCCCCCGGTTTCGTAAGGGTCTTCAGGCAGAGCTGGTTGCTCATCACGCCCGTCGGAACGAAGATCGCGCGCTCCTTTCCGAGCATCGAGGCAACGTATTCCTCCAGCCGGTTGATCGTCGGGTCCTCGCCGTAGACGTCGTCCCCGACCTCGGCGTTCATCATCGCTTCGAGCATTTCCCGGTCCGGCCGGGTGACCGTGTCGCTTCTAAGATCGATTCGTATCATGGCTTGTTGTTCAGGTTCAACTTGATGATGCGGCGGGGTGCGCATGAAGCTTGAAGGATGTCCCGAAGTGCCGGCACCTCAAGTAATCCCTTAAGATCGACCGCCCCCCTCTTCAACCAGTTTCGACTTTGAATTTGCCCTGTTTCGGGGCATATTTAGCCGTCAACTCTTCTGAATTCCGGTATTTCGCCGATGCTGATCGACGTCAAAATCATTCCCTCCGCCGTCCGGTCGGATGCGGATCTGCGAGGAAAAACCGTCGTGGTCATCGACACGCTGAGGGCGACGTCGACGATCGTGCAGGCGCTGAGATCGGGAGCGCGGGAAGTGATTCCGACCGACGATATCGAGGATGCCGTGGCGACCGCCAGGCGACTCGGGAGCGAACGGACCCTCCTCTGCGGAGAACGGAACTCGGTGAGAATCGAGGGATTCGACCTCGGCAACTCTCCGCTTGAATATACGGCCGACGTCGTTGACGGCAAGTCGCTGGTGATGGTCACCACGAACGGAACCGTCGCGCTCCGTCGGTCGATGGTCGCCGATCGGGTCTTCTGCGGCGCCCTCGTCAACGCCGGCGCGCTGGCCCGGACGATTCAGGAGCTGGGGGTCGATGAACTGACGATCATCTGCGCGGGGACCTACGGAAACTTCTCGCTGGACGACGTCTATGGAGCCGGAGGAGTGATCGAACGGATCGAATCGCTCGGCGGCGTCCCGACCCTGACCGACGGGGCGGCGGCCGCCCGGATGCTCTACCGCGAAATCGCCTCCGACCTGCACGGCGCCATGCGCGCAACGGGTCATGGACGGACGCTTCTGAAGCTCGGATTCGACGCCGACGTGGAGTTCTGCTCCCGGCTCGATATTCCGGACGCGCCGGTCCCGGCCCTCGACGGAAGCATGATCCGGGCGTTCAGACATTGAACGCACGACGACCCGTACGAAGAGGGACGGAAGAACGCATGACGATAGATACGTACGATACAACGCTGGACCAACTATAACTGCCATGGCTGACCTGGGGTACCCGGAGATCACTGTCAATCGGAAATCGCAGGGGGATGCCGCCGACGAACCCGTATCGCCGGCGCCGCCGCGCGTTCGCCGTACCGCTCCGTCCGGAAAGAACGGAACCGGCAAGGGAACATCGGGGGGGACGAAGGGAAGCGGAAAGGATACCAAACGGAGAGATCCGGACGAGTGGCTGAGACATGTCACCTCGGTCCTCCTCCTTCTCTTCTCGGTGCTCCTCTTCCTGTCGCTCATCAGCTATACGCCGGCCGACCAGGCAAACGCCGACGTCGGCGTCGGAGACCTGGCGGGCCTCGTCTCCAACGATCCGACGATCGCCGCGCGAGCCGACACCACGGAGAACTGGATCGGGCTGATGGGGGCGTTCATCTCCAACTTCCTGATCAACGGCACGGTCGGCTACGGCGCCATCGTGATTCCGGTGCTGATGGCGCTCTGGGGTATGGTCGTCTTCAAGGCGACCGGCTACTCGCGGCTGATCCGCGCCACCCTCTCCACCCTTCTGGTGGTGACCCTGATCGCGGGGATCTTCGGCACGATCCAGCTCGTGAGCTGGATGCCGCATCCCTCCTACGAGTTCAGCGGCGCCATCGGCAGCTTCATCGCGTCGATTCTCTCGGGACTGATCGGGACGGCGGGATCGATCCTGGTCCTGCTGGCGGCCATCTTCGTCAGCGTGGTCCATGCGTTCGAGCTCGATATGAAAACGATCGTCGATATGGGCCGACGCTACTTCATCATGCTGCGGGCACAGGCCGCCCGAACCAGGGAGGCGGTCTCGGCGAAGCTCGGCGAGAACGCCGAGGCGACGGAGTCGGCCCCGGTCGACGAGCGGCGTCCCACGGGGGATGGAGACCGGATCGACAACGAGCCGGCACGGATGGTCCGCCGCATGGGGGGCTCGGCCCTTCCTCCGGTCGACGATACTCCGACTGTCGTCCCTCCGCGCATGAGGCGTGAGGAGGCTCCGTTCCCGGAGGCGCGGATCGCGCGTCCGGCCCATCTTCAGAACCCGGTATCGGAAGGGACGACGCTCCCTCCGGTCCAGACGCAGCGCCCGGTTCAGCCGCAGCCCCAGCCGCGCCCCGTAGAGCCCCGACCGATGGAGCCGCGACCGGCGCAGACCCGTCACCCGGAGGAGTCCGCTCCCGAGCCCCGCCGAGCCGCCGAGCCGCCGAACCGCGGTCTCGATATCCCGATGCCGTCGGAGCAGGCTCAGATGAGGGCGCAGGCGGAGCCTTCCCCCCTCCCCCCTGCCGCTCCCCGGCCCCCCGTGCGGGAGACGCCGCAGGCCGAGCAGCGGGATGAGAATATCGAGGTGCGCCACGATGCCCCTCCCCTCTCGCCGCAGCCTTCCGCCACCGCTCCGACGAAGCTGACGGTGAACGTCTACGACGCGGAGACCGACGCCGATCTGGAGACGGAGGACGAAGGAGGATTGATCGAACGCTATCGCGACGAGCAGATCAAGTATGTCCCCCCTCCGGTGGAGCTGCTGGTTCCGCAGAGCGAGCAGGCCGACGTGAACGACAGCGAGTTGAAGGAGAACGCGAGGATCCTGCAGGAGAAGCTGAGCACCTTCAACATCCAGATCGAGAACCTGACGGTGACGCCGGGTCCGGTGGTGACGCTCTACGAGTTCGTGCCGGCGGCCGGCATCAAGATCGCGCAGATCGAATCGCTGGCCGACGATATCGCGCTGGCGCTGAAGGCGCGGGGGATCCGGATCATCGCGCCGATCCCCGGCAAGGGGACTGTCGGCGTGGAGATTCCGAACCACAAGCCGGCGATGGTCAGAATCAGGTCGGTGGTGAACACGGCGAAGTTCCGCGAGGCGAACCTCCACCTTCCGCTGGCGCTCGGCAAGACGACCGTGGGGGAGGTCTTCTGCGACGACCTGACGAAGATGCCGCACCTGCTGATCGCGGGGGCCACCGGATCGGGAAAGTCGGTCGGCATCAACGCGATTCTCTCCTCGCTCCTCTTCAAGATGCATCCGAGCGAGCTGAAGTTCGTGATCATCGATCCGAAGAAGATCGAGCTGACGCAGTACAAGGCGCTCAAGGATCATTTCCTGGCGTGCTGCCCCGATATCGACGAGGATATCATCACGAACCCGCAGAACGCGGTGATCGCGCTGAAGTCGCTCGAGATGGAGATGGACAGACGGTACGATATTCTTGCGCGCGGCCGGCAGCGGAACATCTTCGACTACAACAGAAAGGTCGACGAAGGCTACTACAAGGACGACGCGCAGTATCGGCATGTGAAGCTCCCCTATATCGTACTGATTCTGGACGAGCTCGCCGACCTGATGATCACCGCCGCCCGCGAGGTGGAGGAACCGATCGCCCGTCTGGCGCAGCTCGCCCGCGCCATCGGCATCCACATGGTGGTCGCCACGCAACGCCCCTCGGTGGATGTGATCACCGGCATGATCAAGGCGAACTTCCCGGCGCGTATCGCCTACCAGGTCGCCACGAAGATCGATTCGCGCACGATCCTCGATATGAACGGGGCCGAGCAGCTTCTGGGGAACGGCGACATGCTCTTCCTCCCCGGCGGACAGCCGAAGCCGCTCCGCCTGCAGAACGCGTTCATCTCCACCGACGAGGTGGAGGAGCTCTGCGATCATATCGGAAAGCAGAAGGGATACACGCAGCCGTACATGCTCCCCTCGGTCGTGGAGAAGAGCAAGAAGTCGGGCGGCGGCGGTGACGACGCACGGGATGAGCTCTTCGACGAGGCGGCGCGCCTGATCGTCAGACATCAGCAGGGATCGGTGTCGCTGGTGCAGCGGCGGCTGAAGGTGGGATATTCGCGCGCGGCGCGGATCATCGACGAACTGGAGATGGCCGGCATCGTCGGCCCGTTCGACGGGTCGAAGGCGCGCGCCGTGCTGCTGGAGAGCGAGGCGGAACTGGAGGCGTTTCTGTAGGAGGGTGATCGCTCATCCTCCCTTCTCCTTTCGCTTCCCGAGAATTCGCCCCGGTATCGTGGCATCCCTTAGCGCGGAATCGGCTGTTGCCACTCCCCCGAGCAATGTTCCGCAAGCCCTGTTCGTGAGCCTCGTTCGTGAGCCTTGTTCGTGAGCGTTACCTTCGGTACATCGGCTCCCGAAGGGAGCACCGATTTGTAGCTCCGGACCATTCAATAATTCTTAAGCCCTGAAGGGGCGTACCATTCTTCCTCATGTATGACGAGAAGAATGGTACGCCCCTTCAGGGCTTAAGATTTTTTAGGAATTGTCGTTGCTACACATGGTTCGCCCCTTCGGGGCTATCCCCTTCAAGGTGAACAAGTGCAGGTTTTACATCGTGTTGTGCGAGTCTTGGAAACTCTCAAGAATTCCCCGTCGGGCACCCTCCAGAAACAAGAGATATCCCTCCCTACGGGACCTGGAGAAACTCGATAGACGACACCCGGGCGTTCCTCATACAACCTTCCCGGCCCGATGAGCTATGCGGCGGCGGGCGGGCCGAACCAGGTTGTGAGGGCGTCGGCGAGACCGAGATCGGTTCCCTCTCCGACCCACGCCACGTGGCCGTCGGGCCGGATCAGCACGGCAGTGGGGGCCGTGATCGTCCCGAGGACCGGAAGCTCCCACGTCCCGTCGTAGCGACCGTCGACCACGCGCACCCGATCCCCCGTGATCTCATCGAAGCCGCCGGGCTCACCGAAGTTGAGCAGAACCGGTTCGGCGGCGTGAAGCAGCGTGAAGACCCGCAGCGGACCGTCGGCGGTGACGATGTCGAGATCGGGCATGCGGCGTCCGAGGAGCGGGTGTCCCTCGCCGAGATCGTAACGGATATCGAGACCCGAGAGCATCCCGGCCATTCGTTTGCGCGGTTCATCCATCCGGAGAAGTTCGGCAACGGTCTCCCTCAGCGCCTCGGTGCGGTCGTCCGACCGGAAGAGCGCGATTGCCGCCATCGTGTTGCGCAGCACCCAGGCGGTGACCGGGTGACGCTCGGCCTGGTAGGTATCCAGAAGAGTGTCCGGCGAGGTTCCCCTGACCACCCGGGCCAGCTTCCATCCCAGATTCACCGCATCCTGCACACCCATGTTGAGCCCCTGTCCTCCCACCGGGAAATGGATGTGCGCGGAGTCCCCCGCCAGCAGAACCCGCCTGTCGCGGTAGGTCGCGGCCTGCCGGGTCATATCGCTGAACCGGGAGATCGAGGTGGGGCTGTGAACCCCGTAATCGCTCCCGTACACGGCGATCAGGGCTTCGCTGAGATCGCCGAGCGTCGGTTCACCCCGGGAGCCGACCTGCCGCTCGGTCACCATGACCCGCACCGGCTTCCCCTCCCCCTGCCTGCCGACGGCATGGACGCCGAGGGCGTCGCGACGGAGCCCCCATTGCGCCTCCTCGGTCAGCTCGACCTCGGCGATAAGGCAGCTCATGGTCGGATCCCACCCGGGGAACTCGATGCCGGCCGTTTTCCGGACCGCGCTCCGCCCTCCGTCGCATCCGACGAGATATTCCGCCCGCATCGACGAGCCGTCGGAGAGCTCGATATCGACACCTGTGTCATCCTGAGCGAATCCCGTCACATCACGTCCGCGATAGATCGGCACTCCCAGCTCGTCGACCCAGTCGGCCAGGATGCGCTCGATCTGGTTCTGCCAGATGCCGAGGACATAGCTGTGCCGGGCGGGAAAGTCGCTGATATCCAGGGAGATCCATGCGAACCCCACGCTCTGAGCCGCCTGTCCCTGCGAGATGAACCGATCCGCGACCCCACGCTGATCGAGCACCTCGATGGTGCGTGCGTGCAGACCGCCCGCCCGCGCGCCGACGAGCTCCTGGTCCGGGCGCCGCTCGACAACGGCAACATCGACCTTCGCCAGCGCCAGTTCGGCCGCAAGCATCAATCCGGTCGGACCGCCTCCGGCGATTACCACTGCATGTTGAGTCATAGGTTGTGGAGATGAGATAATCGTGGCAGGGGCTCGAATGCCCCGATGAATTGGCAGGCATTCCGGTTCAAGGGAATGCCTGCCAATTCATCGTCAATCGATCAATGCCGATCACGCCTCCGTGCCGGCATCGTCAGTTCACACTCCGATATACCGAAAGGTGATCCGCCTCTACGACAGCACGGTCAACCGATGCTTCGATTCCTGGGCCAGCTTCGGGAACTCCGCCGCGCGGATGATCACGCTGGGGCCGGGGATCTCCGGGTCGTGGTGTTCGACCTTCGCATCGGTGTGCGATTCATCGAGATAATGGATCGTCTTCTTGTCGGTCTGAAGCACCAGGATCGGGCGCGACGTCGGCGTAAAACGCTCCTGCTTCGCCACGGCGAAACGGATCGTGCCGCTTCCCAACCGATGCTCCTGTTTGTAGTTGAGCGACTCGATCTTCACCTCGAACAGCGCATCCCCCAGAAGCTGGGCGCAGCAGCGGTTGAGGACATCGGTGGAGATAAGAGCATCGGATCGTGTAACGATACTCAGCGGCGTCCGGCGGCGCAGGCCGCGCGAGTAGCTGACCAGCGCGCAGACGCCCCGCGTGTAGTCGATCGTGTTGTCGGTGAGGATGATCCCCTTCAGCGACAGAATCCTCTTGAGCTTCGCTTCCTGATAGAGCGCGGTCAGGATCTCCGGTCTGGGATTGATGACCGACACCGCTCCCTCGTACGCGACGATGGTGCCGCTGATGGCGCCGTCGTCGGTCAGAAAGACCTCGACCTGATGTTTTCTATCGTACCAGACATGTTTGCTGAACATCGCGGAAATCCCCGGCCGCTACCTAGTTGTTATGAGGACACTTCCCAGGTTCGGCACACTCGGCGAAGATCTGGAAGGAATGATCGACCACGCGCAGCCCCGCCATATCGGCCACCTGCTTCCGGATGCTCAGCATCTGAGGATGCACGAACTCCGAGATATGACCGCACTTGACGCAGATGAGATGATCGTGATGCGGCTCGTCGAAGCCGATCTCGTAATAGCTTCTATCCCCCCGAAAATTGTGCTTCGTGATCAGCCCCGCCTTCTCCAGCAGTTCCAGCGTGGAGTAGACGGTGGCGCGGCTGATCCTCTGCTTGTTCAGGACCATCGCCGCATAGAGTTCGTCGGCGTTGAAATGCCCCACCCTGTTCAGCACCGCCTCCAGCACCTTGAACCGCTCTCCGGTGGAACGGTAGCGTTCGTGCGCCAGGAACTTCGTGAACGTCTCCACCGCCTTCTTCTTCTGCTCGTCGGTGAGGATTCTATCTTCCTGGTGAAGTTCCTTCGATTCACCGAGCTGGTCTTTTTTTCCTTTCTGTGCCATGTTCAGCTTCTCCTCTCAGGGATCGAATAAGGCAGTCGCGAATTCATCGAACATACAACGTAGAAGGTCTTCCGCAATGGGCCGGAAGAATCCGTTCTGTGAGCTCCGTTCTCTAGCGGCGCAGACCGCTGCGGGCCACGACCGGCTCGTCGATCCCGGCGGGAGCCTTCGCGCGGGCCTCGTCGCGTGAGCCGCGGGGCGCCGGGGGAAGATCGGTGAAGCCGGCGGCGATCACATCCTTGCGGCGCCTGAGGATCGAGAAGAAGAATCCACCGACCATCACCACCACGCCGACCCAGACGAACGAGATGAACGGCTTGATCGAAACGTCCAGCGTGATCTCCACCTTGGTCTCGCCGGGAGGATGGCTCGCCGAGCGGAACCCGACCACCGCCTGCGAGTTCGCCAGGTTCTCGCGGTCGGCCAGCAGATCGTCGAACTGGAGCGTGACATCGGTTCCGGGGATCCCGGCCGGCATCACACTCTTGTCCTGAATGCTGCGATACGATGTAATGTAGTGCACCGAATCCCCCGCCGCGATCTCGAAGACCGCCCCCTGCATCCCCTCCGACTGCGCGCGGCTCATGTCGAACTTCTCGAACTTGACCGTCACCGAGCTGTCGAACGGCACCGGGACCTTGTCCCCCTTGCGCATCGTGATGCTGGGATCTCCGCCCACCTCCTCGAGTCCCTTCGGCGCCACGTAGACATCCTTGGTCGGATAATACTTGATCCCCGGCTCCATGAAGGCCGACTCTCTGTTGTTGAAGTCGCTCAGCATCGTGATCGGATGCACTTCGAACCTGTCCCCATCCTTCTCGAACACCACCTTGTGCTCCAGCCGCTGCCTGTCGAGCTTCTCCTTGTCGACCTGACGGAATCCCATGTAGGTGACGGTGTAGCCGAGAGCCTTCTTCGGTTCCCCCTGGATGAGCTGCACATGGTCGGTGACCCCGTAGCGGGCCGTGAAGACGATCCCGAGCATCATGAAGGCGACGCCGGCATGGGAGACGTAGGCCCCGACGAACTGGCGGTTCCCCCGCAGGATGCGCCATCCGAGCTGCACGTTCACCACCAGGGCGAAGACCGAACCGAACCCGAGCAGGATAAAGACGATATCATGCACCCCAAGCAGCACAAGGCCGAGCGTGCCGACCGAGGCGATCACGACGGCCGTCGCCACCTTCCTGTAGAACTCGTTCGTCGGGGTGTTCTTCCATTTCAGCATCATGCTGATCCCGTTCAGCAGGACGATGATGATGCCGAGAGGAAGCTGGAGCGAGTTGTAGAACGACGGGTCGAGCGCAATTTTCGGCTTGTCGAAGAGGGGGAGGAAGATCGGGTAGCTTGTTCCGATCATGACGATCAGGGCGGACATGGCGAGGACGGCGGAGCCGATCGCCAGCGCGTTCTCACGCGACATCAGCTGCATCTCCAGGGCCGCCTGACGCAGCTCCCTCCACCGCCAGATCAGCGCGACGACCCCGATGCCGACGAAGAGGAAGATCACGCCGAGCAGCACCGCATAGACGAAGTTCCCCGGCTCCACGAAGCTGTGGACCGAGGTATCGCCGAGCACGCCGGAGCGGGTAAGGAAGGTGGAATAGAGGATCAGGCCGAAGGCGAGCACCGCCAGCAGGAAGTTCGTCTTGACCAGCCCCCCCACCTTCTGCGGTGTCGTCGAGGTCCCGATCGTCCCTGTCCGTTTCTGCACGAGCATCGTATGGACCAGCGAGACGCAGACCAGCCACGGGATGAGCGACGAGTTCTCCACCGGGTCCCATCCCCAGAAACCTCCCCATCCCAGGGTCTCGTAGGCCCACCAGCCCCCCAGCATGATGCCGAATCCGAGCACCATCGAGGCGAAGAGGGTCCAGGGGAGGGAGATGGTGACCCAGCGCTGGTAGTCGCGCTTGATCAGGCCGCCGACGGCGAAGACGAACGGCACGGTCATGGCGGCGAATCCGGAGAAGAGGATCGGCGGATGGATCGTCAGCCAGATGTTCTCGAGCGTCGGGTTCAGGCCGTTTCCGTTATCGGGGACGGCGATCGCCTCCGGGAACTTCTCGAAGTAGCTGACGAAGGGGGAATCGACCACCAGGATCAGCAACAGACAGGTGATGACCAGCCCGAAGACCCCCATCACCGGCGCCTCGTACTTCACCTTCTGCGCGTAGCCGAGGACGAAGACCCCCACCATGCAGGTCAGAAGGGTCCAGAGCATGAAGCTCCCCTGCTGCCCTGTATAGAAGGAGGCGAGAAGGAACGGCTTCGCCAGGAAGTTCGAGGAGTAGCGCCAGACGTAATGGTACTGGTACTGATGGGTCAGGATCAGGAACATCAGGACGGCGCAGGCGACCATGAAGCTGACGACGGCCACATGGAACCCCAGCCGACCGATGTTCATCGCCCGCTCGCTGCCGTTGCGCGCGGCGAAGAGGTAACTGAACATCGCCACGAGAGAGGCGGCGAACGCGATGCTCAGGGCAAGCGTGCCGGTGACTCCGTTGAACACTGCTGATTCTGACATGGTAGGGATCGGAATGGCCGGCCTCAGTAGGCCGGGAAGTTGACTTCCTTGGCGTGGAAATAATCGCCGTGCGAGTGACCGGCGACGACGATATGGCGTCCGTTCTTGCGGGCGTCGTGAACCTGCCCGCTCGTCAGCGAGTTGGCGGCGTCGAAGTTGACGCGCATCTCGGTTCCGTCGTTGTCGATCATGTAGAACGATATCGTCCCCTGACCGGGAATAATATCGCGTTCGGCAACCTTGCCGATCACCAGCACCTTCTTCGATTCATCCCCGACCGCCTCGGCCTTGGCGAAGGTGACTTCGGGAACGCTGGCGAAGGGACTGGCATACCAGATGATCGCGACGGTGAGCGCAAGAAAGATGACCGTGAAGAGGGTGCGTCGGGACATATCCGCGTGAAGATGGTTATATCGCATCGAGACGGATAACTCCGCCCCGTCTACGGACTAGCTGGTCGGCTTCGGCTGGGAGTCGTACTTGGAGGGGCATTTCGTGAGGATGTTCGTTGCATGGAACGTCCCCTTCTCCACATGCCCCGTCGCCACCACCATCGAAGCCATCTCGAAGTTGTTCGGCTTGGCTCCCTTCAGGATCACCGGCATCGCCGTCCCCTTCTCATCCTTCATGGTGAAGACGAACTCGTTCTTCTCGGCGTCGTACTTGCAGCCGCCGTCCTTGACCCACGTTCCCGAGATCTGGGCTCGGGAACCGCTCTCGGTCGCAGCACGGAAATCCATGTACTCGATCTTCTTGCTCTCGACCGAGAAGAATGCCGTCACGATCAGGGCGAGCGCCAGAGCCGCTCCCACGATGTACTTTGGTTTCATCGATACGGGGGTTTCATGGTTTGATTTCCTCCTGCTCCAGCCTTCGGACCCGTGCGTCGATCCTGGCAAGGTAGAGGAGCAGGCCCACAAGGATCACGATGGCGACGATCAGCACCACGTAGATCGAATTGTCGACGAGAAACTGCATGGATGTGCCGAATAATTGGTGTTCAGCCCTAGGTCAGACGAACCACGTCCTGTTCGATTGCCCCGACGCGCCCCGTCGCGGCCTCCTCCAGCTCGATCGCGCGCCGCCTGCGGCGATACTCCACCAGCCGCGCGCGAACCGTGACGTTGAGCATCCAGAAGTAGAGCAGAATGAATGAGAACAACGAGAACGCATAGATCGCCTGCTTCACCGGGTCGAGCGCGTCGGCCTGCTGCGAGAGGACCGGACCGGCGTTCACATCCCCCTTCGCCCCCGGATGCAGGCTTACCTCCAGCCGCGGGAAGACGAACATGAAGAAGAGAACCGGAAGAAGGAGCACAATCAGATATATCGCGGAGACCTTCGCCTTCTGCTCGTCGTTGTCGAGCGCCGACCGGAGCGCGAAGTAGGCGCCGTAGATCACCAGAACGATCGCGATCGATGTCTGGCGCGGGTCCCAGTTCCAGAAGACCCCCCAGTTGAACTGCGCCCAGACCATGCCGGTGACGGTCGCCAGGATACAGAAGACGGCGCCGAGAGCGGCGGCCGAGGAGGCGATCACGTCATGCTCGGGCTTCCGTTTCCGCAGGTAGGCGATCGCGAAGCCGAAGGCGACGAACCATGCAAGCTGCGAGACCCACGCCATCGGCACATGGAGATAGAGGTTGCGGGCGCGCTCCTCCAGATCGGGAATCAGCGGCAGCGCCAGCATCGGGTTGACCGACCGGACGCTCCGCGCGTGGAACGACGAGTCGCGGCGTGTGAAGAGGGAGGTGAGAATCACCACATCCCCCTCCTTCAGTCCCGCCTCGGCGACGGCCGGGCCGTCGAGCAGCACCTGCTCCACGTTCCCCCCCGCATCCTTCAGCGCCAGCACGCCGCCGGAGACCCCGGAGGCGTCGACGACGGTCCCCATGATCGGCACCGTCGCCTGATCCCCGCGGGTCATTGCGATCACCTTCGCGGCGCCGAAATGGCCTCCGGTGGGGACGCCGAACGCAAGGCCGAAGAGGATGATCGGGGAGACGAACGCCACGATACGCCACCAGAGAGGTTTCGAGCCGGCGACGCCGCGGGGGAAGAACCCCAGCACGAGCGGGATTCCCGCCCCAAGTATCATCAGTAGTGCTTTCATGCAGGCTTGCTATTCATCTCCCGAACGGTTCCGAACGATCACTCCTTCCAGAGGATGTCGAACAGGATATAGCTGACGACGACGACGAGCGCCGAGTACGTTCCCAGCAGTAACAGATCGTCCCCCAGGCGATCGATCGGGACCCCTCCGATGGCGCGCCGCAGCAGGTCGATCCCGAGGATCATCAGCGGCAGCACGATCGGGAACGAGAGGACCGGATAGAGCGCCCCCTTCGCAGAGGCCCGGGCGATGATCGCCGCGATGATCGTCATCGCCGCCGCGAACCCGATGCTGCTCACGAGCGCCACCACGACAAGCGAGACGATCGACCCCACCTCCACCCCGCTCATCATCATGAAGAAGAGGAGGACGATCAGCGTATCGGCGATCAGCGAGAGAAGGATGTTGACAATGAGCTTTCCGAAGTAGACCGGGGTCGAGGAGACCGAGAGACGGAGGAGCAGCGATGTCCCCCTCTCCTCCTCGCTCACGAACGACCGTCCCAGCCCCGTCACGGCCGTGAAGAACATGCTGATCCAGAGCATGCCGGCGACGATCGAGTCCGAGAGCGACAGTTCGTTCCTGACGCTGTAGGCGAGGACGACGACAGCCACCACGACGAACATGCCGAGCGAGTTGAGCGCATAGCGGGTGCGCAGCTCGCTGTGAAGATCCTTTCGGGCGATCGCCAGGGCCTGGCGTACGGAGTTCAATCTCACCCCGGAAACTACTTAAAAAACGGGAGTCCGGGATAGGGGCCGATCGCATCGACCGGGGGCTCCTACATCTTCTAACAGAGTGACCGATCCCCGGAACGGGAACGCGCACCCGGCGTCCGGTCGATCGTCTCGAACCGTCCCCCGAGTGCGCGTTCTCCGGAATTCATAACGATGATCAGCGTGCGAGTACGATACGCCTGCTGTCCGAAACACCGTCGGACGAGAGACGGACGAAGTAGCTGCCGCTCAGCACCGGCATCCCCTGCTCGTCATCCCCTTCCCAGAGCACCGTCTGGTTGCCGGCGGTGTAGCTCCTGTCGGCCAGCGTCTTCACATGCTTGCCGTCGACGCTGTAGATCTCGACCTTGACCGGCGCCGCCTTTGCGACCGAGAAGTCGATGCGGGCCGCGGTCACGAACGGATTCGGCGTCACCAGCGTGAGCTTGCCGTTGAGCGCCTTGCGCGTCTCACCCGGTCCGACTCCGCTCGGCTTCATGATATCCTTGTACATCTCCTGGTAGTGCATCCAGAGGAGCTCGGCCAGGGCGCTGTCGGAGGCTTCCTTGTAGGAGTAGATATCCCTGTCGACGATACCCCAGTACGGAGCCTCCGGATCACCCGGCTGATCGTTGCGCGCGCCGCGGCCGTTACGATGGCACTCGGAGGCGCAGGTGTTGATCATGCCGATGAACGGATTCTTGCCACCCTGCTTGTAGTAGTCGAGCGTTCCCTTCGGACGGAAGACCCGGAAGCTGTGATCGGTGAACTCGAGCGTTCCGGTGAACGCGATCGTGTTCGAGGTCGTGTAATGGCAGTTCACGCAGGCGCTCTGCGACTGGGCGTGCCTGGAGTGCTTGTTGATCTCCTTGCCGTCGATCGTGACCACCTCGCCGAGATTGTCGGCCGGGAAGGCGCTCTTGCCGGGGGAACCGTGGCACGACATACAACCCTTGCCGTCCTCGAGCGTGTACCAGTCCTGGTTCAACTGGAACGGCTGATCGCTGTTGAAGTGCGACAGATGGCAGTCCGAGCAGCCTTCTACGAAGAGATGCTCCTTGTACTGGATCGAGTGCTCGTAATCGTCACCCTGCTGATGGTGGGCGTTCGAGACGGTTCCATCGGCCCAGACACGGGGGCCGGGCTTCGTGAAATCCTTCAGACGGGTGCCGACGATGTAGGGAATACGGTTCGTCTCGTCGTAGCCGAACGCATGCTCTCCCTTGAGGCTGACCAGACGCTTATGGCACTGGTTGCACATGTCGAGCTTGATATCGGTCGCCTCGCGCGTCTTTTCAAGCTGCTTGGGGGAGAGGATATTGGTCTTGGAGGGATTGGCCGAATGCTCCGATCCCGGACCGTGGCAGCTTTCGCAGCCGATCGAGATGTTGTCGTCGATCTTGGCGGAATCCCCCTCCTCCACACCGGCCCATGTGGCGTACCAGGCGGTGTCGGCGTTGTTCTCGCCGCTGGCGACCTTGTAGACGTCGAAGCCGTTCACGTGGCAGGCGGCGCAGTTCTTATCCCACGACTGCGCCCGGAACTCGTTGGAGTGCCAGTCGAAGAAGACGACGCCGTTCTCCCTGTTCGCGTCGATCTTGTACCAGCGGTTCAGATCGAGGAAGTAGAAAATGCCCGTGTCGGAGGTGCTGCGGTACGACGGAAGGACGTACTGGAAGGGGGCGACGTAGTAGTTCCCTTCGAGTTCGACAAGGTAGCGCTGAAGCCATCCGTTGCCGCCGTAGTTGTAGGCGACCTTCATCTTCGGAAGCGAGTCACCGCCGTTGGAGAACTTCAACTGGATGTAGTAGTCGTTCTCCTGCTCCCCCTTGGAGAGCTTGACGATGAGGGTATCCCGTCCCGCCTTGCGGATACGGTTGTCCCAGTACTTCAGCTCCTTCCCTTCCCGGAACAGACGGTCGATCACGACATTCTCCGGAGTGGGGCGATGATGGATCTTCTGATGCATCGTCTCCCTGAAGGCTTCCGCGCCTTTATAGGAGGCACCCCCCTCGTAGGCGCCCGCGTGACACCCGGAGGTCATACAGGTCTGCTGACCGACGTACGTCCGTTCCTCGGTCACCTTCGACTGCGTCTGAATCGCAATCGCGGTGCCGGCGACGACAAGGGCCGTTGCAGCAACCAGATAGCGTAGAGAATAGCGCATATCTCTTCTCTAGATATGAATGTATTGAATGAAGAGGACTATAATTCCTAATCGCCACGATCGGGACGTCCGGGAAGACCGCATACCGGTGCGGCCGACCCGTCGGACGACGATCGAGAAAGAAGGGGATACTCGGTATGAGATCAGGTCATCGAGCCGACTCCGCGCCTCCGCGGGGGAGGGGTGCCGACGATGACCTCGATCTCACGGGATCGGCAGTGTACATCACATCCGAAGCCGTGCCGGCTCTGGAAAGACTCCGTATCGACGGCATCTGTTACAGGCAGGAGACGGGAGACTGCACGACAGATTACATCGGAAACGACCCCGCAGGCAAGAGAGATCGGCCCGGGAATCGAGGATGTAACGCATCAACACAGTCGTCGATCGATGCCGGAAAAGCTGTGGGCGGGGATGCCCTGAAGCTTCAGCCAACCCGGTGGGGGATGCCGCCGGAATGCGATCGCCGCTCCCGATCACCGTTGCCGGATCGATCGGATGTCGGTTTACGTGATGTCTGGTGTGAGGGGATTCACGGTATAAGACTCCGATGAGAGGCGGATGTTACAGGAATGTTGCCGGGAGACGGATTTTTTTTCATGAAAGCAACGTTTTCCTCGGACGGCCCCTTCCCGAAGGGAGAACTCGGCGACGAAACGGACGACACTCGCGCCACGCTCTCCCCCTTCCCCGGGCCCGATATCTTTCTACACCACTCGACGCATTTTTTTGCGACCACCGGGAATGTTTCCAGCGGACGGTGTGTTGTAGTGACCGGGATGAATGAATGTCCCATGTATGGATAATCCGCGGTTCCGGAGTAGATCGAAGGTTTTACAGAAGTTGAAGAATATCGGAACCTGCGGAGAATGATTAGGGATTGAACAAAAAACTATAGCCGTAAGGAGGCATTGTCATGTTGCGCTATGCTGTCATTTTTTTGATTGTCGCCATTGTGGCCGCGGTTCTCGGGTTCGGAGTCATCGCCGGCACGGCAGCCTGGGTGGCGAAGGTTCTCTTCGTCGTCTTCCTGATTCTGTTCCTGGTATCGCTATTCACCGGTCGGCGAACCGCCGTCTAACGGCCTCCCGACTCTGGTAGATACATTCACGCGCGTGAGAAGGAGAAGCCTCGGCTTCTCCTTCTCCTTTTATCCCCCCCCGGCTCACTTCCCGGCCTGAACACGACGGGCATGTCCGATCATGCCGGTCACGAAGCTCTCCCAGCTGTACTTCTCCCGCTCGACCCTGATGTTCCCGGAGAACCGCTTCAGCGTCTCCCCCTCGAACGCCCGTTCGACCGCATCGGCGATCACAGCGGGTGAGGCATCGGCGATCACGTAGCCGGTGCGGCCGTCGATCACGACCTCGGAAAGACTTCCCACGTCGGTGACAACGACCGGGGTCGCGAAGTTGTAGGCGATCTGAACGATGCCGCTGTTGGTGGCCGACCTGTAGGGGAGCACCAGGAGATCGGCGGCGGAGAACCATTCGGTCACCTCCTCGTTCGGGACATAGCGGTCGACGAACGTCACCTTCTCCTCCATCCCGCTCTTCACGACGATCTCACGATACGCTCCCGGATCGTCGAAGAACTCCCCGACGACCAGCAGACGCGCATCCGGAACGCGCGCGACGATCTCCGGCATCGCCTCCAGCAGCCGATCGAGCCCCTTATACGCTCTGACGAACCCGAAGAAGAGAAGGATCTTCCCCTCCGGAATCCCCTGTCGACGACGCGCCTCCTGCCGTGGGAGCGCCTCTCCGAAGTTTTCGTACATCGGGTGGGGCAGCATCACCTGGGGGATCGCGGGGAACATCTTCGCCAGCGCCCTTTCGACGGTCCCCGACTGCGTAACCGCCATATTGCAATAACGGAACAGGAAGCGGCGCTGGAGGTCGTCGCCGGGGCGCTTCTCGTGCGGGATCAGATTGTCCAGGACGATCATGATATCCTTCCGTCCCTTCCTGTGCGCCAGACGGGCGATCGTGCCGAAGACGAACCCGAAGAGCGGAATCCAGAACCGGAAGACGCAGAGATCGTATTCCCTCTTCCGAAGGAGCAGTCCCGTCCTGATCCATGTGAACGGGTTCATCGAATCTATCAGCCGTTCGGAGGGGGGCCCATCCCCCCCTTCCTCCTGCTCCCCTCCCGGATAGAGGAACTTCGGGTACTGCCTGCTGAACGTGATCAGATCCACCTGATGACCATCTTTTCTCAGGTAGGTGTAGAGCATGTTGGTGTGGTGCGCGATCCCTCCCCGGTAGGGAGCCGCCGGACCTATCAGTGCGATCTTCATAAGGAGATATGAGCCGGAACGAAAACGGGCGACCGATGTGACCCGGCGGCAGCCCGCTCCTCAATCCGTTACATTACGCATTGCTTAAATCGTAGTAATTTGCCCCCCATGGACCACGCACACATCGACAAGCCTCTCTGTAACTGCGGAGTCGTGGGTGTATACAATCACCCGCAGGCCGCGGTCATCACATACTATGCCCTGCATGCGCTTCAGCATCGGGGACAGGAATCGGCCGGGATCGTGGCATCGCGCCCGAGCCGCAGCCGCCCGGGACGCAGATCGTTCGCGACGCACAAGGATCATGGCCTGGTTCTCGACATCTTCAAGGACGAGAACATCCTGATGGAGACATTGCGCGGCGACGCGTCGATCGGACACAACAGGTACTCGACAACCGGCTCGAACGTCAAGCGCGCCAACATCCAGCCCTTCTTCGTTCAGTACCATCACGGGAATCTGGCCCTGGCGCACAACGGCAACCTGACCAACACCCGGACGCTCCGCCGCACGCTGAGCAACGACGGAGTGCTCTTCCAGACGACGACCGACTCGGAGATCATTCTCCATCTGATCGCCAGAAGCACCGAAGATACTACCGTTCTCCGAATCCGGGACGCTCTCCGCCAGGTCCGCGGCGCCTATTCGCTGACGATTCTGACGGAGGACGGCCTGATCGCCGCCCGCGACCCGCACGGCTTCCGTCCCCTCTGCATCGGGAAGCTCGGCGACAGCTACGTGGTCGCCAGCGAAACCTGCGCGCTCGATATCATCTCGGCCGAGTATGTCCGCGAGGTCAACCCGAACGAGATCGTCGTGATCAACGACAAGACGGTGGCGACCGGTGAGATGGGCTCCTATCTGATCGACGACGTCACCCCGCGCCCGGCGCACTGCATCTTCGAGTACGTCTACTTCTCCCGTCCCGACAGCAAGATCTTCGGCCACTCGGTCGACAAGGTCAGACGGAAGCTGGGGAAGCGTCTGGCGGAAGACTCCGGCGTCATGGCGAACCCGCCCGGCGGCAAGGTCGTCGTGATCAACGTCCCCGACTCCTCCAACACCGCGACGCTCGGATTCCAGCGGATCAACCAGACGACCCACGGCCAGGATACCCGCTACGAGATCGGCCTGATCCGGAGCCACTACGTCGGCCGTACCTTCATCTCGCCGGGACAGTCGAACCGGGAGATGAAGGTGAAGACGAAGTTCAACGTTGTTCGAGGGGTGCTTGAGGGACAGCAGGTGGTGGTCGTGGATGATTCGATCGTCCGCGGAACGACCTCCAAGGCGCTGGTCAATCTGATCAAGGAGGCGAACCCGCGCGAGGTGCATCTCAGAATCAGCTCCCCCCCCATCACGCACCCCTGCAAGTACGGGATGGATTTCCCCTCCAAGGAGGAGCTGATCGCCAACTCCTACAAGCTCAACATCGAGGCGATCAGGGATTCGCTCGATGTCGATTCCCTCTGCTACCTCTCCACCGAGGCGCTGCTCGACTCGGTGCCGCACGACAACGGCGAGGGATACTGCACGGCCTGCTTCACCGGCAACTATCCGGTCGAGATAGATTCGGAGGCGGGGAAGCTCGATCTCGAGGAGATCGGATAACCTATGATCACAGCGCTCGCCCTCGGGATCGTCGCCGGGTTCGTCTTGTCGATCGCTCCCGGGCCGATCGCTATCGCCGCCATCAAGAACGTTCTGCACGGACAGAACCGCGCCGGCCTGCTGATAGCGGTCGGCGCGGCCGTTATGGATATGATCTTCGCGATGATGGCGGCGTTCGCCTCCTCCGCCATCGTCCTTACCCTGGTCGACTTCGTGCAGGGGCACGCCTGGCTGAGGCTGCTGCTGCAGGTCGCATGTATCGCAATCCTGGTCTTCATGGGGTTGCGCTACCTGAAGTCCGGCACGGCGTCGATCGCCGACAGCAGCACCAAGGAGAAGGAACAGGAGCAGCGGGCGAAGAAACTCGGACTCTCCTCCCCTTTCTTCATCGGGGTTCTTCTGGCTCTGATGAACCTGGCGACGCCGACCTTTCTCCCCTCGCTGATCGGCGTGATGAGCTATCTCCGCACGAACCCGTTCACCAGCAGGTTCGCCGGACTGGGGTTCTGGGATAACGTGATGATCGCCGTGGGGTTCGGAATGGGAGCGTTCCTCTGGTTCCTGCTGATCATGCAGCTTCTGCTGAAGTATAGATCACGGCTGCCGGCCAACTTCATCACCCATATCTATCGCTTCGCGGGATATGCCTTCCTCTTCTTCGCGGTCCTGCTGGTCTACAACGTGCTGACGTCGGTGAACTGGAGCGCGCTGTAGATCACGCCCTGCGTACGTCGAGCGATATATCGAGCGCCGGAGCCGAGTGGGTCAGGGCGCCGATGCTGATATACTGGACGCCGGTTTCCGCCACCTCACGGACGTTCTCCAGATTGATCCCTCCGGAGGCCTCGGTCTCCACCCGGTTGTCGACCAGGACGACGGCGTCGCGCATCACCTCGATCGGGAAGTTGTCAAACATGATCCGGGTGACTCCCTCGCAGCTCAACGCCTCGCTCACTTCGGCCAGGTTCTTCGTCTCCACGATGATCGGGATGTTCTGCTGGTTGCGGTCGGTCAGATAGCGGCGGGTCGCAAGGACCGCGTTGGCGATGGTGCCGCGCGCCGCGATATGATTATCCTTGATCATCACCACGTCGAAGAGCCCCATTCTGTGGTTCGTGCCGCCGCCGACCACGACGGAATATTTGTCGAGCATCCTCCATCCGGGGATCGTCTTTCTGGTATCGAGGATCGTCGATCCCGTCCCCTCGATCGCCTCCACGAACTTTCGGGTGAGGGTCGCCACCCCCGACATCCGCTGAAGGAAGTTGAGAGCGACCCGCTCGGCGGTGAGGATGCTGCCGGCCATCCCCCGAAGGTGTCCCAGGATCTCCCCCGGCTCCACGATCGTCCCCTCGGTCACCGTCCATTCGCATGAGAGCGAACGATCGACCTCGCCGAAGACGAGCCCGGCGACCACGGTCCCGGCGACCACGCCGTGCGACTTGGCCATGACGACGGCATGACCCAGCTCGTCGGAGCCGAGAAGCGCCTCGCTGGTCAGATCTCCCGTTCCGACATCCTCGATCAGAGCGATCTGCACGAGCCTGAGGATGGAATTATCGATAAGCGCAGCGTTGACAGGCATATAAAGACTCGTTTGTCGATAGAACAGGATATATCGTACGGCCCCTTCTCTCCTGTTGACTCGCTTCAGGCGCCGACGTTCCAAACCGGACCATCGGCGCCTGAAGCGGTGCCGTTCCCTACGAAATTGGACAACATAGAGCGAAAATTCGAGGTTCCAATGGTACCGGAGGGTTACAAGAAGGATGATTTGCACATTTGCTTCAATACGTCATCTTTGTAAACGATCCCGACCCGGGCACGTCGTATCGTTCGTGCCTGTTTCGTTCCTTCGATCACATGAACATGGATGACCGCATGATCCTGGTACCCTCACGGTGCTTCCAGCTTCTCGTTTCGCTTTTTCTTCTTCTGCCGGTCGGCGCGCTCGCCCAGATCAATCGGTATGCCGTAGTCCTCCCCTCGCTCGTCACATCAGGCGAGTATGCGGGGGATCGCGATATATCGATTGCGAGCTTCTTCGGCGACGGACGCCTGGAGACCCTTCCGGAAAGCCCCAGGCTGGTCTGCGGCCAGACCTACAAGGAGTTCGACCCGGTGACGACCGCTGATGGATTCGGCGGGTTGTTTCTTCTCTACTCCATCGAGCATAACGACCCGGCGCATCAGGGAGACCGTGATATCGTGATGCGGCGCCTCGACCGGAACTTCAACGATATGCTGGGGGATTCGGCCCGTCCGCTGGTGCCGGTGGCCCAGTCGAAATATCGCGAGTCGAACCCGATCCCCGTGCCGCTCCCGGACGGATCGCTGCTGGTGGTGTACGAGCTGGACGACGTGAACGCCGGCGACACCGGCAATGTGGATGTGGCGGCGGTCAGAGTGGCAAGAGACGGCTCGCTGGTCTGGAACGCGGGGGCATGGGTCGCGAACTCCGGCTACCGTGAACGGATAGCGGGCGCCGTGGCCGACGGGAGAGGGGGCGCGATCGTCGTGCTGGAGGTCGTCACCTCCCGCGAAGGGGCTATCCCCAACAGCGACATCGTGGCGGTCCATATCGACGGACAGGGGAAAACCGGCTGGCAGTCGACCGCGAAGCCGGTCGCCATCGGCGCCAGCCGCCATATCGAGAGAAATCCCGCCGTCGTCTCCGACGGGTACGGCGGACTCTACGTGGCGTACGAGGTGGAGTACACCTCGGGTGAACGGACCGGCGACATCGACATCCTTGCCCAGCATCTCTCCTCCGTCGGCATGCGCGAATGGACCAACGAGGAGATGCCCCCGATCGTCAGTTCCGACAGCCGCGCGCGGGAACATCACCCGATACTCGCGTACGACAACACCAGCCTGACCGTGGCGTTTCTTGTCGATTTCATGGGGGACAGCTCACGGGTGATCGGTGTGCAGCGGATGGACCTGCTCGGGAAGGCCGTCTGGAACAACGGCACGAACGCTCTCCTCCTCTCGGCCGAACATGGGCTGCCGGAACGACCGCTGATGATCTCCGACCACTTGGGCGGGGTCTATCTGCTGGCGGAGTCGCGCGACTCCTCCGGAATCGAGCGCGATATCTACGGCCAGCGGATCACCGCCGACGGCGTGGAGCAATGGGGAGAAGGGGCGGCGCTGGTCCCCCTCTTCGACACACCGGACCTTGAACGCGACCCGGCGATCGTCGTGGAGGCGACCGGAGATATCGTCGTGACCGCCGTGCGCGACACATTCGACGCAACCAACAGGAAGGTGAGCACGGTGATCGCACAGAAGTTCGGGCACGACGGGGCACACCGATGGCTCGATCTGAATCCCCCCCTGATCGTGGCGAAGACCGACGCGATCCTCTCGCGACCCCTTCTTCTCGTGACGCCGTAGCACGATACGTTTCGGCCGGGTGAAGCATCCCTCCTACCATATACAACAAGAGCCGCGATCGAATGACCGCGGCTCTGTCCCCAGGTATAAGGAGGAGACACCCGTCGGGCGCTCCGTTGCTATCACATTGTCGTCAGATCTCGAGCGTCTGCTGGATCACCGTTTTGTCGTCGAACCCGAAATGTCTGTAGGCAAGGGAGGTCGCCTCACGTCCGCGCGGGGTACGCTGCAGGAACCCCTCCTGAATCAGATAAGGCTCGTACACCTCCTCGATCGTCCCCGGCTCCTCGCCGACGGCCACGGCCAGCGTGTTGAGACCGACGGGACCGCCGCCGAACTTCTCGATGATCGCCATCATGATCCGCTTGTCCATGTCGTCGAACCCGTGCTGATCCACCTCCAGCGCCGTGAGCGCCAGCGAGGCGATCGATTCGGTGATGACCCCGTCCCCGCGCACGTCGGCGAAGTCGCGCGTGCGGCGGAGGAGCCTGTTGGCGATACGTGGGGTGCCGCGCGCCCGGCGGGCGATCTCGATCGCTCCCTCATCCTCGATCGGAATGTTGAGGATGCCGGCGGATCGCATCACGACCGAAAAGAGATCCTTCACGGTGTAGTAGTCGAGCCTGCTGATGATCCCGAACCGGCTCCGCAACGGAGCCGTCAGCAGTCCTTGGCGCGTCGTGGCCCCCACCAGGGTGAAGTTCGGCAGGGTGAGAGGAACCGAGCGCGCGCTGGGACCTGTGCCGATCATGATGTCGATACGATAATCCTCCATCGCCGAATAGAGGAAC
>CBINGZ010000016.1:0-98141 GCA_966250335.1 uncultured bacterium
CCCACATGTTCCGATACGTCGCAGAGATCACCCCTTTTCCCCCACCCTCCGTATCTTTGCGCCATGCGTCGGTTTTCCATCTTCGGTACCATTCTCGTCATTCTCACGCTGGTGGGGGGTCTCGCCTGGCTCGGCATCTCCCTGGTCGGTCGCTCCTTCGTTCCGGAGGGAACGATCCAGGCCTCCGTTGCCGGTCTGGGAGGTGAGACGACGATCGCTCGCGACGAGTACGGCATTCCCTATATCACGGCGGCCTCCGAAGCCGACGCGTACGCCGCGCTCGGCTATGCCCATGCCCAGGACAGGCTCTGGCAGATGGATCTGATGCGCCGAGCCGGCGAGGGACGGCTCTCCGAGGTGCTCGGGAAGAAGGCGATCGGCAGCGACGCCTATCTGAAGACGATCGGGTTCAACCGCGTGGCCGCCGAGATCCTGAAGGGGATGCCGAAGAAAACCCGCGCCGTGCTCGACGCCTACTGCAGCGGCGTCAACGCCTTCATCGAGGGGAACAGGGGGAAGTATCCGTTCGAGTTCGACGCGCTCGACTACCGGCCGGAGCCGTGGAAGCCGGAGCATTCGGTGATGATCTCGCGGCTCCTCGCCTGGGAGCTCAACACCTCCTTCTGGACCGACCTGGTCTACGGCGAGATCCGGAAGAAGGTCGACTCCGCCAAGCTCGCGGAGATCCTCCCCTACTATCCCTCCTACGCCCCCACCATCATCCCCGGGGGACAGAAGCCGGAGCCTCTGCTGGAGGCGCTTCGCGCGGGACCTCCTCCCCCGAAGCCGGTCGACTCCGCAGCCCTCGACAGCGCCCGAGCCGCCGACACCGCCTCGACCACGGCGCTCCTGAACCTGATGGAGCTCGACCGCGCCACACGGCTGCTGCTCGGGATGGAGGGATCTCATATCGGCTCCAACGCATGGGTCGTGGCGGGGAGCCGCACCGCCTCCGGCAAGCCGATCCTGGGGAACGATCCCCATCTCCCCCACGGCGCCCCCTCCAAGTGGTACCAGGCAGTGATATCGTACGGCGATAATATCGTCGCCGGCGTGACCCTCCCCGGCGCTCCGTTCGTGGTGATCGGACGGAACAGGAACATCGCCTGGGGGATCACCAGCATGATGGCCGACCAGACCGATTTCTACATCGAGGAGATCGACGCCGGGAAGAAGCAGATGAAGATCGACAACAAGTGGACGAAGCTCCGGATCGTCCGCGACACGATCAGGCCGAACGATTCGCTCGCCGTTCCGGTGGCCGTCAGGATCGGATCGCACGGCCCGCTGATCTCCGACGTCCACCAGTTCGCCGGCTACCTGCGCGACCCGGTGAGCGGCATCCCGATGTTCGCCGACACCAGCGGCCCCTTCCGCCGCACCGCCGTGGCGATGCGCTGGGCCGGAAGCGACGTGACGCAGGAGATGGCGGCATGGCAGCGGATCAACCAGGCCTCCTCCCTGGAGGAGTTCACCTCGGCGACACGCCTGGCCGGCGTCCCCTCCCTCTCCTTCGTCTACGCCGACCGGAAGGGGAATATCGCCTTCGTTCCGTCGGCGCGGATCCCGATCCGAGGCGATGGACGGATGCTGCTGCCGAACCCGGGGACCGACAGCCGCTACAACTGGAAGGGGTACGCGGAGAGCTCGAAACTTCCAATTCTCAAGAACCCCGCCGAAGGCTACATCGCCACGGCCAACAACAAGGTCTCCAACACTCTGGAGGCCCGGATCGGCGATCTGTGGGAGGACCCTTCGCGGGCGATCCGGCTGAACCAGCTTCTGAGCGAGGGGATCGCCTTCACGAAGGATGACGCGAGGCAGATCCACGGGGATATCCTCTCCCCCCACATGCATTACATGGTGGAGTTCCTTCTGCGCGCCTTCCCGGACAGCGCGCGGCAGACGCCGACGGTCAGATCGGCGCTGGGACTGCTGAGGTCATGGGACGGCGGGATGCTGATCGACGCGCCGGAGGCGGCGATCGCCGCGCAGTGGCTTCAGTCGACGGTGGAGATGACATATCGCGACGAGATGGGCCCGAGCCTCTACAGGCAGTTCGTCAGGATGTCTCTGATGCCGATACGATCGCTCCGCCACCAGGCAATGATCGACAGCCGCTGGTTCGACGACGTGACCACGCAGAGAACGGAGAACAGGAACGACATCATGCGGGGGGCTCTGGCGCGCGCGCTCGATTCGCTCAGAGTGCGGTTCGGAAGTTCGGATTTCAAGACGTGGCGGTACGGCGCGATGCACACACTGACGTTCCGCCATCTCTTCACCCGGAACGAGAGCCTCCGCTCCATCGTCGATATCGGCCCCTTCGAGGCGGGGGGAGCCAACACCACGCTCAACAGCGGCGAGTGGCGGCTCGATCGTCCGTTCGAGGTGACGGTCGGCCCCTCCATGCGGCAGATCGTCGATTTCGGCGACACGACCGCATTTCTGCAGAGCGTGATCACCTCCGGAGCAAGCGGGCAGCCGCTTTCGGAGTTCTATCAGAATCAGACCATTCTCTTCCTGTCGAACGGATATCTCGCATTACGAAGCAGTGCTCCGAGTGGAACGGCGGTGCGGTCGATGACCGTGCTGGAACCGGCGGGAGGATAGAGTCCTCCCGTTCGATCATTTCACTATGAGTCAACTACAAGCGACGTTATTGATACGGAGATCGACGGATCACCCCTGTCCGTCGATCTCACGATACATATCCGGCCCGGACTTCACCTCCAACTTCCCCTCTCCTAATGCGACACGGCGCCAGGTACAACGCCGAGCTGGTAGCCCCGCGGGCCGGATATGCATGCAGATAATTGCATATAGATAAAATATTCGATCGATAACCGCGAAGAAGCGCCGAGCGCCTTCCGCCTGCGCCGCCGTGTGGTTCCACGTGTGCCGGCGACGCAACAATAAAAACATCCTTTCGCTGCGGTGGTCACCAGAACGGTCGCTAACCGCCCAGGTGCCCAGGTATAACGGTAGTGTTCTACTGTGTGCCTACAGTCCTCCTACTCCGGACTGCCTCCTCCTGAGAAAACCTTAGTCGATATCGGTCCTGTACCCGATTGTTCTATGAAAATCGCGTGTGATTGACGTTACCATATTTCGGTTCGATCCGGCACTTTGACGTTCTCCGCTAGATCCATGTACTGCAGCTGCACAAGAGCATACAGTGTCTGGTTGTTCAGGACACTGGAGACTTCGCCCCAGTGCGTGTTGTTGATGGCGTGAAGCTGCGCCATCATGTATATGCCATTCGGATTGATCAGCTGCAGATAGAGCAGCACGCAAATCCGCGAATTCGTCGTGTAGATGATCTGATTATTCGCCATGAGGAGAGGGATAAATCGAAACCCGATGTACTACGAATAGAATCAACTCATCACCATCTGAAACTCATGACACATGCGCGATTCGCCCTCCCACCGGCGGAATCACTCATATCCCTGTTCGCTCGTTTCTATCAACCGTTAATCGTACCTGAGTTCGGAGGCAAACTTATAGCCGACCAATCCGCAACGAAAGATCACTTCGCGCGTGAAAGTTACATCCCGTTTTACCGTACGAATTGGAGGTTGTTACGAGGCATGTGACACAAAAAGCTTATATTTCGCCGGAATTACAGGATTGGGGGAGCAATCACAATGCAGGAACTGAGCGAAATAGTACGCATGGTTACATCCGGGCGTCTGCGTGTTCGCAAGCCGTACCTTGACGAAAACCATGAAAGCCTGCTCGGTCGCTTCTACGAGGGGATTAAAGAGGGACGTTTCGCGACAGATCAGGACGCCGCCCACGACCTTTACGGAACAGGGCCGGACGACCCGCGCTACAAGACGCTGAAGGCACGACTCAAGGAACGCCTGATGCTGACGATGCGCCTGCTCGATACCCCCAGGCCGGGTGTCACCAACTATCGCGAAGCCCAGTTCCGCGCCATGCGGGACCTGGAGCTGATCCGGACCATGCTCGTGCTCGGGGGCCGCGCACCCGGTATTCCGATGCTGCGCCATGTGCTCGCCATCGCCCAGAAGTACACGGTCACCGACGTGGAACTCGCGTGCTACAAGATCCTGCGCGAGGATGCCATGATGAAGGGGAAGAAAAAGCAGTACGAACAGTTGAACCAGCAGCTCTCCGAGGCGCTGGAACGCTACCGGCTGGAACTGCGCGCCGAGGAGATGGATGATCGCCTTCTGATCTGGTTCGTGATCTCGGGATCGCAGAAACCGGAACTGCGCGATATGGCCGCCGAATTCATCCAGGAGATCGCCGAGATCCGAAGCAGATGCCGGACCCGGCAGACCCATTATTTCTACTTCCATATCACCTCCCTGGCCCATCAGATACGCCTGGAGTACGATAAGGCGGTCGAGGTCTGCAACGAGGCCGATCTCTTCTATCGCGAACACCCTGAGTTCGCCGTGCCGAACACCCTTGCCACGATCGCCGCGCAGCGAACCTCCTGCGCCTTCTACAACAGGGATTACTCGGCCGCCAAGGTCTACGCCGAACAGGAGTTCGAGCTGCTGACCGAAGGGACCAACAACTGGCTCGCATCACATCAGACCTATTTCCTGATTGCGATGCATCTGGCCGACTACGATCTGGCGCTGACGATCTACCTGCGGGCGACGCGTCATCCCAGGTTCTCCGTCGGGATCCCCCCCGGCTTCATCGAGAAGTGGAAGATCTTCGAGGGGTATCTCCATTATATCGTCAAACGGGGGCTCCTCCCCCCTCCCGATTCCAGATCGAAGGGGCTGGAGAAGAACTTCCGCCTGGAGAAGTTCCTCAACGACTTCAAGCTGGTATCGCACGACAAACAGGGGACGAACTTCGCCATCCTGATCCTCCAGGTGATGTGGCTGCTGGAGACCGAACGGTTCCTCGATCTGATGGGGCTCGCCAACTCGCTGAAGGCATACGCCGGACGCCATCTTCAGGGAGCCTATTTCCAGCGGGCCAACAGGTTCGTGAAGCTGATTCTGGTGATGATCGACTCCGATTTCAACGTCGACGAAATGCATCGCAAGGGGGCGAAGCACAAAAGCGCGCTGATCGCGCAGACGGGAACCCCCGCAAGCATCGCCGTGGACGGGATCGAGGTGATCCCGTACGAGACGCTCTGGGACCACATGCTGGAAAAATCGGCGAGGGTTCCGCGCGTCTGAAATCTCTCCAATGCGTCGTTCGTCTTCGCGGGATCGGCCCCTCCGATCCGCCGCGCGGGCGGCGGGGATATATGCACACGATCCGATATTCATGGGCACACGCGTAATCGTCGGGATGTCCGGCGGACTCGACTCCTCCGTGGCGGCGGCGCTGCTGGTAGAACAGGGGTACGACGTCGTCGGCATCACGATCAAGACATACAGGTATGAGGATGTCGGCGGAAACGTCGGCAGCGACACGAGCTGCTGCTCGCTCGACGGCATCAACGACGCCCGGAGGGTCGCCGCGCGGCTCGGTATTCCCCACTATGTCTATGATTTCACCGAGACGTTCGGGAACGAGATCATCGACTACTTCAAGGCGGGATACGTCGCCGGCGAGACGCCGAACCCCTGCGTGATGTGCAACAGGAAGATCAAGTGGGCGGAGATGCTCCGTCGCGCCGATTCGATAGGCGCCGAGTATATCGCAACAGGACACTATGCCCGGCTCCGCCGCGACTCCCCCGACGGCCGCCATATCCTGAGCCGCGGCCTCGACCACGGCAAGGATCAGTCGTACGCCCTCTGGGGACTGACCCAGGAGTCGCTGGCGCGAACCATCTTCCCCCTTGCCGATCTCACCAAGCCGGAGTCGCGAGAGATCGCCCACCGGATGAAGCTCCCGGTCGCCGGAAAGCGTGAGTCGTACGAGATCTGCTTCATCCCCGACAACAACTACCAGCGGTTTCTGAAGGAGAACGTGGAGGGGCTGGAGGATGCGGTCCGCGACGGCGCGATCGTCCGCGACGGTGAAGTGATCGGCAGACACGACGGCTACCCCTTCTACACGATCGGGCAGCGCCGCGGGCTCGGCGTCTCCGCCCCGGAGCCTCTCTTCGTGATCGGGGTCTACCCGGAAACGAACACGATCGAGGTGGGAACCGCCGACATGCTGATGCACAACGGGCTGCGGGCCGATCACGTCAACCTGATAAAGTACGGGTCGATCCCGGAGCCGACCCGGCTCACGGCGAAGATCCGCTACAAGGACGAGGGGGCCCCGGCGATCTGCCGCACACTGGAGGATGGGTCGCTGGAGGTGAGGTTCGAGGAGCCGCGACGGGCGATCACCCCGGGGCAGTCGGTCGTGCTCTACGAGGGGGACGACGTGGTCGGGGGTGGGGTGATCCGCGAACTGCTGGAGTGAACCCTCCCCCCCCCCCGACGTATCGGGTCCGCATCGATATCATCCGTATATTCACTCCCCGGTCCCTGTCGCCCCGGTTCGGCATATTCTCCCGCAATCGGAACGAACCGGAGACATATTCGATCAGATCGACACATGCAGCTTCCCGCAAGCCCTCCCATCTCCGTCGTCATCCTTACCAGAAACCGTCAGGTCGAGATCATGACGGCGGTCGAAACCGCACTGGCGCAGGAGTACCCGGAGTTCGAGGTGGTGGTGATCGACAACGGATCGGAGCCGAGCCCCCTCGACGACCTCAGGGCCCGCTTCGGCGGCGACTCCCGGCTGCGGCTTTTCGACAGCCGGGTCAACCTGGGGGCCTCCGGCGGACGGAACCACGGCGTGAAGATGGCGCGATACGATCTGATCACCTACATCGACGACGACTCGCGATTCCTCCGAAACGACACGTTGCGATATATCGGAGAGTTCTTCACCTCCCGCCCGGAGGCGGGCGCGCTCCAGCTCGACATCGTCGACCCGACCGGGGAGATCATCTACGAATGGCGCGGCCCCGTCACCGATCCCTCCGATCCCACGGTCACCGAGGTCAACTTCCTGGTGACCTGCGGCTGCGCCGTCACGCGGCGGGCGCATGAACTGGCGGGAGGGTTTCCGGAGGATTATATCGTCTTCTATGAAGACAACCACTATGCCCTGGCGATCATCCGCGCGAACCTGCGGGTCTTCCGTACCTCGGCCCAGCCGGTCGAGCATCCGAATCCGAACCTCCAGACATCGCGCAAACAGCCGTTCGTCTACAGGATGCTGGCGCGCAACATCCAGTGGCTCTACTTCGAGTTCTTTCCGCTGCGGGAGCTGCTTCGGGTGGTTCCGTTCCATCTCTATTCCTATCTGAAGAGATCGCTTCGCGACGGGGGCCTCGCGGGCTGGCGGCAGGGATTCGTGGAGGGGCTCGGCGCCTTCCGCAGGCTCCGCGGAACCCGGCCCAGACTGACGCCGCATCAGTACCGCTACGTTCGAAGCCTTGACCAGCCATGATCGTTCCGCGCCGGGATCGGCAGCGACCCCGGACCGGCGGCATATTTCCGATCACGATATATCCCTCCGGACATGCCAGTTGAACAAGAGTCGGTAACGCTCAATATCCAGCAGACGATCCTCGATCTGCAGGACGCCATCGAGTTCGTCAACGGTCGCCTGATCAACCGCGGCGACGTCATCGAACAGATCTTCTGCGCGCTCCTGACCGGAGAGCATGCGCTGATCCAGAGCCGTACCGGCGTCGGCAAATCGCTGATGACCGAACAGATTTTCATGATGTTCACCGGCGCCCGCTACTTCAAGGTGCAGGCGTCCAAGGAACAGCAGCCCGATACCTACTTCGGCGGCCTCGATATCGAGGAGCTGAAGAGCGGAAGGATCATCCACAATACGGCGGGCTCGCTGGTGGAGAGCGAGTTCGGCTTCATCGACGAGATCTTCGACGCGAACGACTTCACGCTCCGCGCCCTCCTTTCCCTGCTGAACGAGCGGCAGCTCATCCTGGGTGTGCAGCACAAGATCGCGGCGATCCATACGGTGATCGCCGCCACCAACTACCTCCGGATCAGCGAGATCACCGAGGCGCTCCTCGACAGATTTCTCTACCAGTCGGTGGTCTACCCGGACAAGGACCCGTACGTGCAGTACAGGATCGCCGAGCAGTACCTGCAGCACGGCGGACACCCGGTCCCACCCCCCCGCCGGATCGAGTTCGCCACGCTGGCGGAGGTGACCCGTATCTGCAGCGGCAGAAGCGAACAGCTGACGATCACCGTCCCCCCCGACATCGCCTACTACGCGAACCTGGTGGTGCGCTACTACGAGGAACTGCGCAACCGCCAGCTCTCCCAGCGCCCCGAGCTGATGACCGGACGCGACTTCTACATCTCGCCGCGCAAGCAGATGAAGGCGTTCGACCTTCTGCGCGCCATCGCCTTCATGCACGGCAGAACGACGGTCACGCAGGAGGATGTGGAGAAGCTCTACGTCATGTTCACCACGGTGGGGCTGGATGAGGAACGGGGGATCTGGAAGAAGGCCTGCTCCACCCTGGGACACCAGTTCGGCGCCACGAACGCCTTCGATCAGTTGCGCACGCTGCTGGAGTTCAAGACGCTGGTCGATCAGATCAAGCGCGACCCGGCCACCCTCCAGAAACCTCTGACATCGATAGAAAATCTCCCCATCAAGAGATCGCTGCGCGAATGGGCGCGCGAGTCGCTGGGGCTGGCCGACGTCAACGTGGAGCAGAACCGGCGGCTGGTGACGGAGTTCCTGGAGCGATTCCAGCCGGCAACCGACGAGATACGCGACCTGAAGAGCCGTCTGCAGCACGACGTCTGGATTCTCTTCCATACCAGCGCCGGCGAGACGAGCGCGCTGATGTGAGCCCTTTCATTCTTCCGATACGTCAGATGCCCGGACCCGAGAACAGGATCGCTCCCGCCGAACTGCTGATCGCCGTCGTCCTGATCGCGACGCGACTCCTTGCATGGTCGACCCTGCCGATCTACGACGACGCGTTTATCACATTCCGATATGCTCGCAATCTGGCCGAGGGGATCGGCTTCTTCTACAACGCCGGTGAAGCGGTCCTGGGGACGACGACCCCGGCCTACGGCGTGATCCTTTCCCCCCTCTATGCTCTCGGCCTTCCGATGCCGGAGAGCGCGATCCTCCTGAACATCCTCTTCGACCTGGGAACCCTCCTGCTGGTTCTGCGGACCTTCCGGGGCTCGATCACGACCGAGGGAGGAATGATCTTCGGGATGCTCTTCGCGGTGAGCCCGATCATGGCGCGCGTCTGCGTCGGGGGGATGGAGATGAGTCTCTTCCTCCTCTGCTCGGTCGGAGCCGTGGCGCTCTATCATGGGGGACGGCGGAACATGGCGGTCATGACGGCCGCGCTGACCTGCTTCCTCCGTCCGGAAGGGGTGATCCTGACGGGGCTTCTCTGTCTGCTGGAATTCCTCACGGTCGACCGACGTTCCGCTCTGAAGATGGCCGGGATCGCGATCGTGACGGCGGCGCCGGTTCTCGCCGCGATCTATCTGACCTACGGACAGTTCGTATCGCAGTCGGTGCTGGCGAAATCGACCCTGGAGAAGGATTCCCCCTTCCTCGTCTTCTGGAAGCTCGTCTCCCCCGATCCGCTGATGATCACGGCGCTCTTCCCGGCCGCGTACGGCGCCCTGCTCCTCTTCAGGCGCGGGCGACGGAGGGAGCCGGTAAGAGATGAAAACGCACGGCAGGGAATGTTCGGACGGCCGAACCCGGCCGTGACCGTCGCGCTCTGGACCGGTCTGTATATTCTTGCCTACTGTATCGGGCGGCCGAAGGTCTGGTCGTGGTACGGGGAAGCGATCTATTTCGGCGTGCTGCTCCTGGCGGCGGTCGGGATCGCGGATATCGTTGTGCGACTTATCAGACCGGAGGCGACCCGTCGGAAGCTTCTGCTGGCCGGGTGCGCGGCGCCGCTGCTGGTATGGGGCGCGATCGCCTACAGGCAGGGACCGAGCGACGTGCGGGCCAACGTCTACGAGCCGTTCAGGAGATGGTCGGCGGAACATCTCTCGCGGGAGGATACGATCATGGCCTACGACATCGGCGCGCTCGGCTACTATTCGGGGTCGTACATCTACGACTTCGCGGGGCTGGTGACGCCGGGGGCCGAGAGCGGGAAGAGTCTGTTCGAGACGGCGAGATCGATCCGCCCCGATTATCTCTTTCTCTTCATGACCCGCTCGAACATCGCCGGATTCCTGAGGAGCCCGGCCGCGGCGACCTACATGCCGCTCGCCCGCTTCTCACTGACCGGCGAGACCGACCTGAGCCTGGACACGAACACGCTGCAGGAGACATGGTTGCAGGATTATATCATCTTCGGACGTCGTGAGGAAGAAGGGGGGCCCCCTTCCGAGGAGAAGATTCTTCTCCTCCCCGAAGCGACCTCCCGACCGAACGACACGACCGAAACGACAACCGACACAGCCGAACGCGCACCGTGAAGCATGAGGTTCTGACACATAGCACCTTCTTCGAGCACATGGAGGAGTTCGGCTACCTCCGCGACATCGAGGATCTGCTGCCGGAGGATTTCACGGCGGTGTTCGAGATCGCGCGCGTGCTGGAGGACCCCGACTCCCCCCTCTTCCGCTCGATCGCCTCGGCGATGGAGGTCACCTCCGCCATCCCGCCCCACTCCGACCCGGGGGGACGCGAGTGGAAGCCGAACCGCCACGTATCGTACGGCGAGGAATACGAGGCGGAGCTGATGCACAGCTTCACCGATATCCGCAGAATCTTCCCCCATCAGTATCTGCTGCCGGAGGAAGTCTTCATGCAGAAGCTCGCCCAGCGCTCCCTCTGGATCAACGTTCCGCGGACTCCGGTCATCATCCCGTTCGGCAGTTCCAACAGCATCTACTCGCCGAACAACTTCAAGCAGAAGGTCTACGTTCTGCTCGACACCTCCACCTCCATGAGCTCGCATCACCGTTTCCAGATGGCGAAGGCGGTGACCTACGTCTTCCTGAAACGGAACCTGAAGGAGCTGGGGCATGTCTATCTCCGCACGTTCGACACCGACCTGGGTCCGCTTCAGACGGCCGTGGACATGGCGGGACTGAAAAGCCTGGTACGATATACCATGCGGTTGAGCAGGCTGGGGAACGGGACGGTGATGGAGAAGGCGATCCTGCAGGCGGCCGAGGATATCCGGGAGGTGTCGGCTCTTTCCGGCGCCGAGATCCTGATCGTCACCGACGGAGCCTGCCATCTCGATATCGAGCGGATCAGGCGGGCGCTGGGGGAACAGATACGTCTCAACACGATCAAGATCGGCAACGCCGAGATCTTCGCCGACGACAAGCTGCTGCGCGATCTGGCGGGCCGAGGGATCTCCCCCCGTCAGCTCGATCTCGCCAAGCTGGACGAGCAGATCCGCCGGCTGCACCACGACCTTCAGGTGGTCAGCAACGACCGCGAGCGCCAGGCGCTGAAATCACGGATCGACGCCCTGCACGGACGCGCCGAGATATTGCGGATCGAGGTCATGGCCGACATCAGGAAGCATTACGGCAAGGAGATCGAACTCCTCTCCAGGGTCTACGTCAACATCGACGACATATCGGCCGATGCGATATTCGTGCTGCGGCAGTCGGAGATCGACGAGATCGCGGAGCTTCTGGCGGAGGTGGAGCTGGACTTCCAGGAGGAGATCGACGCCGACTCGCTGCGCGAGGCGGCGCTCCTCTACGAGCATGTGCAGATGCTGCTGAAGAACGCCGACGACCCCTCGCAGCGCGAACAGCTCCAGCAGCTCTCCGACAGACTGAACGAGCTGCTGAAGGATGTGGTCCAGTCATCGAGCGAAGGCTCCTCGTCCGGGCTGCGCGGGATCAACAGGGCCGACGTCCACGACCTGCACATGATCCTCCACATGCGCTCGAAGGACGGCAGCTCCGCAACCGGCCTCCTGCTGGCGCTGCTCCGCAAACTCCTCGCCCGCCTCTTCCCCCGCAGACGCCACTAACACCTCCCTCTTCTCTTTCTTCTCTCTCTTCTTTCCTACCTCTGTGCCCTCTGTGACTCCCTGTTTATTTCTCTTCTTCTTTCTCCCCCCGGAAAGCCCCTACACCTACACCTCCACCACTTCCACCTTCACCCTGGGATTGATCCGGGTCTTCTCGATCAACGCCGGCCAGTAGGCCACCACCTCCGACGGCCTCGGCCTCCCCCCCGCAAACCCGGTGACGTTGGGAGGCCCCGTAAGGATCAACGGCGCGATCTCCTTGCCGAACCGCTCCACCGCCTTCGCATCCTTCCCGCGAACTCCTATCCGCATCATCACCTCCGGCGGATCAACGGTGACCGCCTCCGACAGCGGCCCATGACAGGCGTTGTAGCCGACGTACTCCGTCAGGACTTCATCGAACGTGAGCCCCAGACGTTCCATCCGCGCGCGAAGGATGCCGTCGGCCGCCTTCGCCTTGTCGATCGCCTCCGGCCACGCGTAGGTCAGCGTCGCAAACGCCGAGAAGCCGTCGGAATAGCTCATCGAGACCTTGTAGAACGGAGTGTTCGGTCCCCCCGTGATGCCGTGCACCCGGACCCGGTCGTTCCCGAGATCCTCGAGATGGATCGAGGTGAAGTCGGCAACGACATCGGGGGTGATATAGCTGCGGGGATCGCCGATCTCGTAGAGGCACTGCTCGGCGACCGTACCGCGGGAGACTCTTCCCCCTGTTCCCTCATGCTTGGTGACGAAGAACTCACCGGTCGGATACGCCTCGATGATCGGGAATCCGACGTTCGCCATATCGGGGACGGAACGCCAGTCTTCCATGTAGTTGCCGCCGGAGGACTGGGCGCCGCATTCGATGATATGCCCGGCGATCGTCCCGGCCGCCATCTTGTCCCAGTCGTCCATCGACCAGCCGAACTCGTGGATCATCGGAGCCAGGCAGAGCCCGGTGTCGGTGGTCCGTCCGGTGATGACGATCTGCGCCCCCTGCCGCAGCGCCTCCACGATCGGAGCGGCCCCCAGGTAGACGTTCGCCGAGAGGACCCGGTCGCGGATACCGGAGACCGCATCTCCCGTCTCCATATTCTTCAGCTCGGCCCCTTCCCCCACCAGGGTGTCGATATCGTCCAGGATATCGTCGCCCGAGACGACCCCGATCCTGACGTGCAGCCCGTGCCTGCGGGCGACCTCCATGATCGCGTCGCGGCACGCCTCCAGGTTGACTCCTCCCCCGTTCGTGATCAGCTTGATATTCTTTTCGACGAGATGGGGAAGGATCGCATCGATGGTGGAGACCAGATCGCGGGCGTAGCCGAGTTTCGGGTCCTTCAGCTTCTGTTTCTGCACGATCGACATGGTGACCTCGGCGAGATAATCCATGACGAGGTAGTCGATCGGTCCTTTCGTCACCTGGTCGATCGGCGCCGTGAGCAGATCTCCCCAGAAACCTTGACCTGAAGCTATGCGGATCTTCTCGTTCATTGAGCTGATGATTGGCGTTTGGGCCGGGCGGACATGAAGCCGCTGCATGGCATGAAGCTGACGGAACGGAGCGGGCCACGATCATTCGAACTGTCCCCTCCGGCCTGCAAAACTACGAATTCGGGGAAGGAGTGAAGCGTATGGAAATGAAAAGGCGCCCGCGTTGCGAGGGAAGTCGCTACGCCGGCGCCTCTGTAGGACCGAGTTCGGCGCGACCGCGAGACGCGGCAGCCGCTCGGAGGTGGTGGAAACGATACGCCCGCGCGGATCGGGCAAGGGTTACGCAGTACTTCCCGACGATCCCCGGCGCTCGGCCGGCAATCTGTTCCGTCATTCCATTGCGGAGTTCCGGACGATCGTATAGAAGGTATAGACACCGGAGAGGGGAAGATATCTCACATCGACCACCGCATCCCCCCGGTTTACCTCAGACTCACTCGACCTCCTCCCAGACGATATCGACCGGGCAATCTTCACGTTCGACCCCGGTACCGCTATCATAATAGGACCAGGAGTGGCCGTCATAAACGACATCGGCGCGTTCGATGCGGAGGGGAGGATGATCGGTGTGATGATCGAAACGGCCACCCCCTTCGACACGCCGTACCGGATGGAGGAACTGGTCGCATGGCTGAGGAATGCCCGTGAAGTGGGGCGGCTTCACCCTCTGCTCATCATCGCTCTCTTTATCGTGATCTTCCTGGAGATCCATCCCTTTCAGGACGGTAACGGCCGATTGAGCCGAATCCTGACCACGCTGCTGCTGTTGCAGTCGGGCTATGCGTATATGCCCTATTCTTCCCTTGAAAGCGTCGTCGAGAACAGCAAGGAAGCCTACTACCTGGCCCTGCGCCGGACAGAGAGCACGATTCGGAGCGAAACCCCGGACTGGCACCCCTGGTTGACGTTCTTCCTGCGGGCCCTGCAGCAGCAGAAACGCCGTCTGGAAGGAAAGGTCGAACGCGAACGACGGGCCCTGGCCGAACTGCCGAAGCTGGCAATCGATATTCTGGACTACGTGCGCGCCCACGGTCGGGTCACAACACGCGATATGGTGCGCGAAGTCGGCGCAAGCCCGAATACGCTGAAGGTCACCTTCCGATCCCTGGTCGAGAACGGCCTGCTGGCGAGACACGGCGCGGGGAGATCGATCTGGTACGGATTACCCTGACGACCCCGGAAGAGATTCCCCTACCGCACCACCGCCAGCGGCACGATCGCCGGTCCGAAACCGGTCTGAAGACGTACGAAATAGCGCCCGGTCGCGAACCCCGACAGATCCACCCTGATCGAATGCGAGCCGGCCTCGAAGGTCTCGTCGGCGGCGGAAGCCACCACCCGGCCGTTCATATCGACGATCGTCAGTCGCACGTGCGACGGGCCCGCCAGCTCGAATCGGAGATCGGCCTCCCCTCCCGGATCGACGATCGGGGGGTGGAGCGATACCTTGTCGGTGACGGCCGTGAAGCGATGATCGACGCCGCTCGTCCCCTGCGAGCCGAGGCCGTAGAACTCGCGGAGCGGGAGAAACGCCGCGTAGATGTTGATATCGCCGTCGTTCGAGCGGCCATCGGCCCAGACGGGGATGGCGTAGCTGCCGGTCATCAGCATCTGGTTGTATTCGCCGATGCCGAAACCGCCGTTCAGCATCCCGACACTGCTGAAGTCGGTGGAGACCGAGCTCAGTCTGCGGCTGCCGCCGAAGGTGAGTCCCCCGTCGGTGGAGACCGCCGTATGGTAGTGGGTGAGCCGGTGGCTTGCGTCGTCCCGCCTGTCGTACCACGCCACGGCCACCGTCCCCGAGTCGTTGACGGCGATCGAGGGGTAGTACTGATGCCTGACCGCTCCTCTGGGGTCGTCGTTCACGACGATCGGCGCCGACCAGCTATCGCCGTTGTCGGTGGAACGGGAGAAGAAGATGTCGAGGCCGTTCCCCTGTCGAGCCGAGAGACCGTCGGCCGTCCAGACCGCATAGATGTGGCCGGAACGGTTCCTGTCGATCACGATATGCGGACAGGGATAGAGGCGGGAATACGGTACGCCGGGGATGGAGTCGCGACGGGCGTCGGGAGAGAAGCGCATCATGTGGACGTCCGAGATCTTCGTCGGCGTCGTGAAGCTGCCGCCGCCGTCGGTCGAGACCGAATGCCAGAGCGCGAAGAGATTGTTGTCCTTGGAACCGAAGAAGGTGACGTGGACGCCCCCCTCCCGGTCGATGTCGATACTGGAGAACTGCACGGTCCTGTAGCTGGAGTTCGAGACCGGCACCAGCTGCTCGAACTCCTCCCTCCCCGGCTTCATTCTCGCCACCCTGATGACCCCCTGCCCGGCCGTCACCTTCAGGTCGGCCAGGACCGTGTAGACGGTGTTGCGATACTGCGAGCCGGTTCTGTCCACCGCCATCCACTGCTTGTCGTAGAGCGAGGGGAGCGAGTAGACACCGTAGGGATATCCTCCGCTTGTCGCCGCCTTTGCGATATGGTCACGGGCGGCCCGCTTCCAGGTGGCGCCGCCGTCATCGGAGTAGGCCCAGAAGAGACCCCAGGTCATGGAGTCGTTCGCCATGTTCGCGTAGAGGTTGATCCAGGAAAAGTAGACCCGTCCCTCCGTGTTGTAGGTGAACATCGGGTCCCCCCCGCCGACGATGGTGACGGGCGCTCCCCTGGGGATCGCCTTGAATCCGCTCTTCCGCCAGGTCACCCCGAAATCCTTCGTGTAGTAGATCGGGGTGGTGAAGCCCATCTCCGCATAACGGATCGGCGAGACGACGATGTTCGCCGTGTCGGTCGGATTGATCGCCGCGTGGACCTCCGATTCCGCCGCCTCGTCGTCGCTGACCAGGGCGTCGAGCCCGGCATCGGCCGGACGACCGGTCTCCCCGCTCTTGGCGACGTCGGGTCCGGCAGTTCCTCCGTTGCTCTTCTCCCATTTCCTGACCTTTTCGTCGAGAATTCCCTTGAAAAGATCGATCGGGTCATCGTCGTTCGATTCCTGCGCACGGGATGCCGCGCCCCCCAGCAGGAAGAGAACCGTCAGCAGAATGGTCGTGCGGAAGAGCGGCAGATTCATGATGGAAGGAGGTTGAATGGAAGCGGGAATAACAGAATTTAACAGGCGGTAAAGTACCACTTCAGATTCATCCGGAACAGGAAATAAACCTCCCGAAACGAGCACGGGAGCCCGGATATACCGGACTCCCGTGAACTCTCTCAGCGATCGAAACCGGGGCGGAGGTTACTTGCCGCTCCCGGCGGCGACGCGGGCACGAGCGGGCTTCTTCCCGCCGTCGCCGTTCGTCGAGCCGTTGTTGCCGGCCCCCTTCGGCGCCCCGTTGCTCTTTCCCTTCTTCCCCTTGCTTTCCGTTCCCTTGGCCGCCGTCTTCCCGGTGGGACCGAGCTTCCTGGCGATCGACTTCGCCTGGAGGAAGAGGAGCAGATAGTCGCGCCCCCCCGCCTTGGAGTCGGTGCCGGAGAGGTTGAACCCTCCGAACGGATGGACGCCGACCAGCGCCCCGGTGCACTTCCTGTTCAGGTAGAGGTTGCCGACGAAGAACTCGTTGGCGGCGCGCTCCAGCTTCTCCGGGTTCTCGGTGTAGACCGCTCCGGTGAGACCGTAGACGGTGCCGTTGGCGATCTTGAGGGCGTCATCGAAGTTCTTCGACTTGATGATCGCCAGCACCGGACCGAAGATCTCCTCCTGCGCGATCCGGGCATCCGGCTTCACGTCGGCGATGACGGTCGGCTCGATATACCATCCCTTCCCCTCCGGCGCGTTTCCGCCGGCGATCAGACGTCCCTCCTCCTTGCCGACCTCGATATACTCCCTGATCGACTTGTAGGCGCGCGCGCTCACCACCGGTCCCATCTGCTTGTTGCTGCTCGGATCTCCCTGTTCGATCTTCGCCACGTTCTCGCGGACGAGATCGACGAACCTGTCGTAGACCTGGCGGTCGACGATCGCGCGGGAGCAGGCCGAGCACTTCTGTCCCTGGAACCCGAACGCCGAGGCGACGACCCCCTGGGCGGCGGCTTCCACGTCGGCTTCCGAGTCGACGATGATCGCATCCTTTCCACCCATCTCGGCCACCACGCGCTTCAGCCAGCGCTGGTTCTCCGGCGTGCGGCTGGCGCGCTCGTAGATCCGCTTGCCGACCCCGGCCGAGCCGGTGAAGCTGATGAACCGGAGCTCCGGATGATCGACGATATAGTCGCCGATCTCACCGCCGTCACCCGGGATGAAGTTCACGACCCCCTTCGGCAGCCCCACGGAGTTCAGGATATCCACGAAGAGCCATCCCATCATCGGCGAATCGCTGGAAGGCTTCAGCACGACGGTGTTGCCGGTGACGACGGCGGCGGAGGTCATCCCCACCAGAATGGCGAAGGGGAAGTTCCAGGGGGGAATGACGGCGCCCACGCCGAGCGGCAGGTACTCCAGATAATTCTCCTCCCCCTCGATCTTCACAACCGGCTGCGGCCCGCCGTAGCGGAGCATCTCGCGACCGTAGAATTCCAGGAAGTCGATCGCCTCCGCGGTGTCGGCGTCGGCCTCCAGATAGTTCTTGCCGACCTCGCTGATCATCCAGGCGTTGATCTCATAGCGGCGCTCGCGGATCTTCTCGGCGGCACGGAAAAGCAGGTCGGCGCGCTCGGCGGCCGGGACCCTCTTCCATTTCTCGAACGCCTTCGCCGCCGCGTTGATCGCCTCCTCGGCGTGCTCCCTGGTCGCCATCGAGAAGTTCCCCACCACCTCCGAATAGTCGGCCGGGTTGACCGAGGGATGCTTCGTCCCGGTCATGACCTTCTTTCCGTTGATGACCAGCGGGTAATCCTTCCCGAACGCTTTTCTGACCTTCGCGATCGCCTCCTCCTGTTCACGACGGATCTTCGGCTTGCTGAAGTCCAGATAGGTCGTGGGGGCGTACTCCTTGATCTTCTTGGCCATGACTACTCGATGATTCGGTGTTGATGAGATATAGAGTGCCGCTTTAGATGACGCCCGGAGATCTTTGGAGCTCCGTTCGACGGCATCCGCAAAATTATCGAAAACAGGCCACGCGGGATGTGACTAAGGTTTACGGTCACGCACCCCCCGCATCACCCCGTCGAGCGCCTCGACGGAGGCGGCAAGGCTGGCGGAAGAGGCGCCGAAGGCGTCGATCCGGAGCGCGGCGGGGAGGTCCCGAAGCAGATAGGGGTTGCCGAAGTTCAGGACCACGGGACGCCGGTCGCGGAGCCTCTCGATGATCTCCATCTGTCCCGGTCCGAGCGCCACGGTTCCGGCCGACCCTCTCGGCCGCACGAAGAGCGCCAGCACGACGGTGGCCGCCGACCCCGCCGCGTCGAGAATCCCGGGGATATCGGCATCGCCGATCTCGTTCGTGAGGAACGCGACCTGCGCGTCCTCCGGATACCACGCCGCCAGATGCTCGAACCACTCTTCAGGACGACCGCTCTCCGGCTCGTCGGTCATGGCGAGGATCAGGAGGGGGGAATCGAAGGGAGACTCCCCCTCCACCTTCAGCGATCTCCGGGCCGCCTCCAGAGCAAAGGTCGACCTGACCAGGGGAGCCCGACCGGGCCCGACCTCCCGGGAGGTCGTCCAGCGGGCAAGCTCGTCGATACGTCGGGCGCTCTCCTCGATCCGGGAGGTCGTGATCCCTCCCTCGGCGGCAGCGGCGACCAGGGCCGAGAGCGCCTTCACCGGATCGGGCATCGTTTCGAGCACGTCGCACCCCGCCATGTATGCCAGCACCGCCGCCTCTCCGGGGTCGTAGAGCTTTGTGATCGCCCCCATATCCATGGCGTCGGTGACGATCACGCCGTCGAAGCCGAGCTCGCGGCGGATCAGCTCCTCGGTCAGGATCGGCGAGAGCGTGGCGGGGGCTCCGCTCGGATCGAGCGCCGGAACCGCCACGTGCGAGACCATGATCGACTTCACCCCCGCCCGGATCGCCGCCGCAAACGGGGCCAGCTCCACCTCCATCAGTCGATCCCTGTCGAACCGAAGCAAGGGGAGATCGAGATGGGAATCGACGGCGGTGTCGCCGTGCCCCGGGAAATGCTTCACGCAGGCCGCGACCCCTCTCGCCTGGGTTCCGCCGACGTAGGCGACGACATGTCCCGTGACCGTCTCGACCCGATCTCCGAAGGCCCGGATGTTGATGATCGGGTTCTCCGGGTTGGTGTTGATATCGGCCACCGGCGCGAAATTCCACCCGATCCCCAGCTCCCTCACCTCATCGGCGATGCACTCGGCGACGGCGTAGGTGACCGAGACGTCTCCGGTGGCGCCGAGCGCCATCATGCTGGGGAAATCGGTCCCTCCGGGAAAGCGCATCGTCACCCCGTGCTCGCAGTCGGCGGCGAAGAGAAGGGTTCCGGAGGAGAGATCGGCAAGCTCGGCGGTGACCTGCCGGACCGTCCCGATCTCGCCGTCGAAGAGAACGAAGCCCCCCACCGAGCGGGTCGCGACCAGATCGCGGATCTCCTCGGCGTACTCCGGATCGATGATGAACTGATTGCAGTTGAGGCGCGGGAAGATCGACCGGGCGAGAAGATCACGCAAATCAGGCATATTTCGTTGAAGTAGAAGTTGAACTGAGAGATGTATGACGCTTGCAGTTCCGGGAGATCGGCGATAAGGAGCGGAGACCCCGGTTCATCGTCCCTCCTATTCGGGCATGGTTGAAGGGGATGAAATTCCCTACATTGCGTCTCCTTCCTCGGCACGGCGGGTTCGATCGCCGTCGCCGGTTCTTCCACATCAACCCGACGCCGAATCCATCCATGATCCCCGAACAGCTTGAACGATTCTCCCCGAAACTTCTCAAGGGACTGCTCGAGGAGCGCGACCCGAAATGGGGTCTCCTCACCTCCGATTTCAACGAACATCTCGTCGGCACCGCCTGGACGGAACTGATCGACCTGGGGTTCATCGACAAGATCGAGAACCCGATCTACCATCCGGTCCACGACAGGGACGGAGGTCTGGTCAACGGCGAGGAGCGCTATCTGTACGACAGATCGGAGCAGGGGGAGGACCTGCTGGAGTGGCTCGAATCGGACCCCCGGTGGTAATGGCCCGCAGACGCAGAGAGAACGATCCCGCCGTCTGGCCGCTGAAGCGGCATCCCTACGGCTACATCAAGGAAGGACGGAAGACGAACCCGGAATCGACCGGGTTCGCCACCGTCCATTACGGCAGCGATGCCCGATCCCTTACCCCCCTCCTCTTCACCCCCGCCAACCGTGCCCAGGCGATCCGTCAGGGAGACGACTGGGTGGACGGCCTGCTCTCTCGGCGGGGCGCCGCGGCAGGATAGTCTGTCTGCTATTTGTCTGGAATTTCTCCCGTTTCCGGGCCGATCCGGGATGGCGGCGGCGGGTCGCTCTGTAATCAATCGACGCCGTTCCTACATTGGCCTCTCCGCCGAATTTCTGTATATTTGCCTTCTTCGCGAAGCACAATCCCATACTTCCCAATCTTTATGCCAAAAAGCCTGAGCATTCTCTTCGTTTCGAGCGAGGTGGTTCCGTTCGCCAAGACGGGAGGGCTGGCGGATGTGAGCGCTGCGCTCCCTCTGGCGCTGACCGAGCTCGGACACGATGTACGGCTGATCATCCCGAAGTACGGCAGCATATCGGAGCGCAGGAATCGCATCCATGAGATCAAGCGGTTGAAGGATATTCCGATCGTGGTCAACGGCGAGGAGACGATGGCGACGGTGAAGAGCTCGCAGGTCGTCAACAGCCGCGCCAAGGTTCAGGTCTATCTGGTCACCAACGACAAGTATCTGGAGCCGCTCAAGGGAATTTATCAGGATTCGAAGACCGGCAAGGATTATCCGAACAACGACGAGCGCTTCATCTTCTTCCAGAAGGCGGTGCTCGAGACATGCTACAGGCTCGGCTGGAAGCCGGATGTGATCCACTGCAACGACTGGCAGACCGCCCTGATTCCGGCCTTCATGAAGGAGCTCTACTCCAAGGACAACCTCTTCTCCCATACGCGGACCGTCCTGACGATCCACAACATGGCGTACCAGGGGATCTTCCCCCCCTCCACGTTCGAGAAGACGGGACTGCCGGAGCATGTGATGTCGGCGGCAGGCATCGAGCATGCCGGGAAGGTGAACTTCCTGAAGGGAGGGATCGTCTACGCCGATGCCATCGCCACCGTCTCCCCGCGTTACGCCAAGGAGATCATGACGAGCGATCAGGGATGCGGACTGGAGTCGGTCGTCAAGAAGCACAAGGAGAAGCTCGTCGGCATCGTCAACGGCGTCGACACCGAGGTCTGGAACCCGGCCACCGACAAGCTGATCTCCGAGACCTACTCGGTGGAAGCCCTTGAAGGGAAGTTCGAGAACAAGACCGATCTGGCCCGCAAGTTCGGCATGAGCGCCGATCTCGACGTGCCGATCATCGGCATGATCGGGCGGATGGTGGAGCAGAAGGGCTACGACCTCATCATCGACTCGATCGACGAGCTGGCCGCGCTTCCGGCGCAGTTCGTCTTCCTTGGGGAAGGGGATAAGAAGATCGAGGCGGCGCTGACCAAGGCCGCCAAGAAGTACAAGAACGTCGGCGTGCAGACGACCTACGACGAGGAAACCGCACATCTGATCCAGGCGGGGTGCGACATGCTCCTGATGCCCTCCCGGTTCGAGCCGTGCGGCCTCAACCAGCTCTATGCGCTCGCCTACGGCACCATCCCGATCGTCTCCAAGACGGGGGGCCTGATCGACACGATCGAGGATTACAACCCGAAGAAGAAGATCGGCAACGGCTTCGTCATCCCCCAGCTTGCCACCGAGGCGCTGATCGCGACGATCAAGCATGCCACGGAACTCTTCGGCAAGGAGGAGGATTGGGAGGAGCTGCAGCGCGCCGTCATGGCGGAAGACCATTCGTGGAAGGCGTCGGCAGAGGAATACGTCGACAAGCTCTATAGAAAGAGCTGAGATTCATCCTTGTCCACCCGGACCGGGGGATCTACATTGACGACCTGTTATGAGCCGCGTGATCCGGCGTCCTGGGTTACGGATGCGCCCGAGCGGCGCGAAACCCGGGCATTCGCTTTTTTCGTGAGAACATGATCCGATACGAACCCTCCTTTCGCCGTCCCCTGACGGCAGCGGTAGCGCTCCTCCTCTCTCTGGTCGCGGGGGCCTGCAACGACAACCCGACCGAGATCGGAAGCGAGTACCTTCCGGAGAACGTCACGTTCAAGACCGTGACGCTGGCCCCCGGGGATTTCACGATCGAAAGCGGCATCGCCGCCGTCGCCAACAGCTCCAGCGACGGATCGCTCCCGATCGTCGTCGGACGGGCCGACGCCGGAACGCCGGACGAGACGGTGGCCCATACGCTCCTTGCGCTTACATCGGCCTCCACCGCCTTCCAGAGCCTGAGCACCCGCCCGCTCCAGTCGGCGACCTTCAGGATCAGGGCGTTCGGATACCAGTACGGCGACACCAGCAGCAACATCAAGCTGGAGCTGGTGGCGCTGAACAGGACATTCTCCAACAAGGAGCAGTGGAGCGAGGCGCTGGCCGCCGAGATCGCCTCGGCCGAGGTGCTGGGACGGGTCGATACCCCCTACCCGGACAGCACGTTCGTCACCTTCAATCTCGATCCGGAGCCCACCTCACGTTTCCTCTCCTCCTACTTCGAGTTCGATCCGAACAACAGCGTGCTGACGAAGAAGTCGCTGGCGATCCGCTCGACCTCGGAGGGACGGCAGATCGTATCGTTCGTCGGCTACACGTCGGACAGCAGGTTCGACACGCTGCAGCCGACCCTGACCGCCAGGCTGAGCGACACGACGGTGACGATCCGGAGCGGCGTCAGCAACTGGATCGCGAAGTACGACGCGCCGATCGGATCGGGAAAGATCACGCTCGGAGGGGGCCTCCCGATCAGGACCCTGCTGAAGTTCAGCATCGATTCGCTCCCCCCCACCGCCACCGTCCACAAGGCGCAGCTCCTCCTTCATGCCGACCCCTCCGGGACCCGTTTCGGATCGATCGGCCCCACAACCTACATGGTCGGCTATCTCGGCACCGCCGGGACCCTTGTCGATTCCTCGAAACTGGCGAACGCGTCGCTGGTGGTCTCCGCCTCGCGCGCGGCGCTGGATGAGAACAGCTTCACCGACAGGTTCGAGTTCGTGGCGCTCGCCCCCGTGATCACCCGCTGGCAGCGATATCAGCGCGGCCTGCGGGGAGGGTCGGATATCGAGAACTGGGGTCTGGTGCTGGCCCTGAACAGAGGCTCGTTCCAGACGAATCTGGAGTCGGGAACCGTCGATCGTATCACGTTCCACGACCACACGGCCGCCGACCCCGCGCTTCGCCCGTCGCTGGTGATCACCTATTCGATGCAGACAGATGCGAAATAACATGATGCGAACCGCGACGATCATCGGGCCGGCGGCGCTGGCTCTGGCCCTTCTTCCGGCGACGGTCGGCGCGCAGACGAGCGGCGGCAGCAGCTATTCGGTCCTGAACCTCGGCGACCTGCAGACGAGCACGTCGGTGGCGGGACAGGGACGCGGAGGGGTGGAGACGGCGGTTCCGCTCGGGCTCGTCTTCAATTCGGTCAACCCGGCCGGATGGAGCTCCATGCGGAGCGTCACCCTGCAGGCGTCGATGAACTTCGACCAGTACAAGGTGAGCGACGCGCAGCGATCCCTCTACCAGAACAACACGAGCATCCAGGGCTTCTCGGTCGCCTTCCCCTTCTCGGAAGAGTACGGGATCACGGCCGGCCTCGGGTTCCGTCCCTACACCACGGTCAACTACCGGACGCAGCTCTCGCAGCGGGTGCAGACCGGCACCGACTCCGCCACGGCGCTGACCACCTTCCACGGCGACGGCGGACTCTCGGAGGCGCTCCTCGGCACCTCCTTCAAGCCCGCCTCATGGCTCTCCCTCGGCGCGGCGCTGGAGTGGTACTTCGGGTCGATCCAGCGGCGGACGATCGTGACCTTCCCCGAGAGCTCCCTCAACCCGGCCACCTATTTCCGGAACGAACATTTCCAGGGGCTGGGAGGACGCTTCGGGCTCCAGATCGAGCCGACCCCGAACCTCTACCTGGGCGCGGTGTTCCAGACGGCGACCGAGCTCGACCGGACGCATTATCTGATCAACAACTATGTCGACGCCGGCCGCGACGTGGTCGACACCACGGAACGGGGAGTCACCGCCGTCACGATCCCGCCGAAGCTCTCGTTCGGCGCGTCGTACAGGGCGGGACGTTCCCTGGTGGCGGTCGACGCCGCCATGCAGGCGTGGGAGAAGGATGAGTTCTCCACCGCCCGTTCGGCCGCCCGCTACGGGATCGGCTACGAATACCTGGCGAGCGAGTCGATGAACGCCGCCGGCTGGGAGCGCTGGACCTTCCGACTGGGAGGCTTCTTCGAGAACACGTACTATTCTCTCCCCGGAGGGGATATCGACCAGATGGGGGTGACCCTCGGCTTCGGCGTCCCCCTCACCTCGTTCAACAGACTGAACGCCAACACGGCGATCGACGTCGCGTTCCAGCTCGGCACGCGGGGCACCACGGAGAACGGGCTGACGAAGGAGATGTTCGGAAAACTGTCGCTGGAGATCGCCATCAGCGAGCTCTGGTTCAGCAAGCTCAGAAAGTAAGGAACCGATCCGCATCCCGACCCTGCTATGTTCATAGGCATCGGCTACGATATCCACAGGCTTGAAGAGGGACGCCCGATGCGTCTCGGCGGGATCGACATTCCGGAGGCGACGTCGGGACCGGTGGCCCACTCCGACGGCGATGTGATACTCCATGCCCTCTGCGACGCCCTGCTCGGGGCCGCGGCGCTGGGGGATATCGGCCGACATTTCCCCGACACCGACCCGGAGTTCGCGGGGATCGCGTCGATCCTCCTGCTGGAACGGGTGGTGGGGCTGCTGGCAAGCCGTTCGCTGAAGCCGCATAACGTCGATATCATGCTCCTGCTGGAACGCCCGAAGATCGCCCGCCATCGCACGGCGATGCAGACGAGAATCGCCGACGCGCTGGGGCTCCCCACCGAACGGGTCTCCATCAAGGCGACCACGCACGAAGGGCTCGGCCCGATCGGCGCCGGCGAAGGGGTCGCCGCCCACGCCGCCGTGACCGTGACGGAGATCTGATCCCCCCCTTTTCAGAACTACCGACGGACCTTTCCGATCCGTGAACGCACTCGACCACATGCGTCCCCTTCTCCCTCCCCTGCTGGTCCTCCTCGGCCTGGTGCTCGGAAGCGGCAGATGCCTCGGCATGCCCGAGGGGGAGACGCGCCCGCGCGAGCGACTGATCCCGGTTCCCGGCGGATATCTGGCGATCAGCAGCATCGAAGGGTTCACCGGGCTCCGCCGCTACAACGACTCCCTCAGCTCCGGCACCCAGACCTACCTCCGTAACGTCCGTCCTCTCGACGTCTCCTTCCGCCCCGGCATGTTCCGGCCCGACAGCGCCCTGCTGGTGGGAGGAAGCGGCGCCGACGCAAGCATCTATACCGTCAACGTCAGGGGAACCCCCTCCTTCTCTCTCTTCTGGAGCGGACAGGTTCCGGCGATCCGTGAGATCGTCGCGCTGACCGGAGGCCCTGGAGGGAACGGCGCCGTGGCGCTTGCGGGGGATTCCATCTTCATGGTCATCCGGGCGGACAGAGTCGTCACGACCTCGATGACGGGGGATCTGGCCGGCGCGGTCCTCGCCGACGAGGATTCGCTCAGGTTCATCGTCGCCTCGCGCGAGGAGGCGGGGATCCGGCTCCGGCTGGTCGACGGAGTGACGGGACGGACGCTGGAGAGCGGACAGGTTCCCTGGAGTCGCGAGGTCGTCATGAGGATGATCACGACCGAGGGGGTCGATCAGCTCGCAGTCGTCACGCGAGAGCGTCCCTACCGCGCCTTCCTCTTCGACCCGAACACGCTGCTGGCGGCGGACCCGGTGGAGCTGACCGACAGACCGGAGGCGATCGTCCCCTGTCTCGACGGAAACGTCCACGGAGCATGCGTCCTGTTTCGATCGTATCCGATCCCGACCTACCTCCCCCTTCTCTCCGACCCGACGACCGCCCCGGTCGAGATCGACTATCCGCTGCGCGAGGTCTTCGCGTCGGCTGCCGACGACGGCGGACTGATCGCCCTGATCGGCCGGGACAGCCTCGCTCTCTACGACAGCGCCATGACCCTGCTGACCGTGCTCCCCGCCGGCGACCTGACGAACGCGCGGATGCATCGACTCCCCGACGGACGCCTCCTCCTCGCCTCCGCGACCGGCTCGCGCATCCTCCCCGTTCCACCGGAGCCGCCGGACTGGTTCTCCCGCCACTGGAGGCTGATCTTCCTTGCGGCCGCGGGAGTGGTGATCGCCGCGGCGATCGCATCCCTCCTGCGCCATCATCTCTTCATCAGGAACATCTACAACAACCTGGTGCTTGTCCCGAGCTCGCACGGGATCATCGTGATGTCGCAGTCGCAGAGGGTACGTCACATCAACGGGTCGGCGCGGAGGCTGCTGGGGATCGCCGCCTATATCCCGCTGGGACGTCATATCAGCGAATACCTGACCGCCGACGAATGGCGTCCCGCGCTCGAATCTCTGCGGGGACTTTTCGCGTACGGCGATTCGTTCATACAGAAGATCGACCTGGAGCGGGATGGCGATCATCGATCCTACTCCTTCAGCGGGCGACCGATGTTCGCCGCGTCGGGGGTCCCGGCGGGCTACCTGCTGATGGTGGAGGATGTGACGAAGACGATCGAACGGGAACGGCTGGTCAACTGGGCGTCGGTGGCGCATCATATCGCACATGAAATGAAGACGCCGCTGGGGACGGTGACGGTCACCGCGGAAATGCTCTACGACAGACTCGCGGCCGAGGGGGCGGAGAGCACCCTCCTCCGTTCCACGAGCCGGATCGTGCGGCAGTCGGAACGGCTGCGGGATATCGTGGAGGATCTTCTGACGATCGCCCGGACGGAGTCGCTCAAGAAGGTTCGCGCCGACATGGGGATCGTCCTCTCCTCGGTTGCGCACGACTGCGCCGAGTATATCCCGAGCTCGATCGAGCTGCGGCTTGACGTATCGGGAAGCGATCTTCACTGCATGGCCGACGTGAGCCAGCTGACCGTGGCGATCCGGAACCTGATCGACAACGCATGGCAGGCGATCGGCTCGCGCGACGGCGGCTGTATCTTCCTGCGAGCCGTCGGCGCCGACGCGCATGTGGTGATCACCATCCGCGACACCGGCATCGGGATGAGCAGGGAGACGCTCACGAAACTCTTCCAGCCCTTCTACACCGAACGCGAGGGGGGATCGGGAATCGGAACGGTGATCATCAAGCGGGTGATCGAGGCGCACGGCGGGACGATCGCCGTCGACAGCGAGGTCGGGATCGGCACGACCTTCACGCTGCACATGCCGAGGCTCTGATATCGTAACGCGATTATATATTCCGCCGGGTTCGTCTCCGGCACGGTCCCGCGTCACAAACCGTTCAGGTTCCGCAGGACAATCGCGCGACTTCTTTATATTTCGTGCCGTTGCACGGGAGGGATAAGAACTCCAATGAGGACATTCACCGAACTGATGAAACCGGAACGACCATGAATCTTCAGAAGCTCACGCTGAAATCGCAGGAGGCGCTGCAGACGGCGCAGGAGATCGCGGGTGGATATTCGAACCAGCAGATCGAACCGGTCCACCTTCTTGCCGCGATGCTTCAGGACTCCGCCGGAATCGTTCCGCCGATGCTGATGAAGATCGGCGCGAACGTCAACTACCTCAAGATCAAGGTCAACGAGTCGATAGAGAATCTCCCCAAGGTGTCGGGAGGAGCGCTGGGGAACCAGTATATGTCCCGCACCACCCTCTCCCTGCTGGAAGCCGCCCTGAAGGAGGCGACCTCGATGGGGGATGAATATGTCTCGACCGAACATGTTCTGATCGCGCTGAGCGAGGATAAGGCGACCCCGGCCGGCTCTCTCCTCCGCGACCAGGGGGTCACCAAGGCGGCGGTCCTGAGGGCGTTGAAGGAGATCCGCGGATCGCAGCGGGTGACCGACCAGAACCCGGAGGACAAGTACCAGGCCCTCACCCGCTACGGACGGAACCTGAACGATCTGGCGCGCAAGGGGAAGATGGATCCGGTGATCGGCCGTGAGGATGAGATCCGCCGCGTGATGCAGGTGCTGATGCGCCGCACCAAGAACAACCCCGTCCTGATCGGCGAGCCGGGGGTCGGCAAAACGGCGATCGCCGAGGGGATCGCCATCCGAATCATTCAGGGGGATGTCCCCGAGGGGCTGAAGACCAAACAGATCGTTGCTCTGGACATGGGGGCGCTGGTGGCGGGAACGAGCTTCCGCGGACAGTTCGAGGAACGATTGAAATCGATCGTGCAGGAGGTGGCCCAGGCCGACGGCGAGATCATCCTCTTCATCGACGAACTCCATACGCTGGTCGGGGCGGGCGCCGCGCAGGGATCGGTCGACGCCGCGAACATCCTGAAGCCCGCGCTGGCCCGCGGCGAACTGAGGACGATCGGCGCCACGACCCTCGATGAATATCGCAAGTATATCGAGAAGGACGCGGCGCTGGAGCGCAGGTTCCAGCCGGTGCTCGTTCCGGAGCCGACGGTGGAGGATACGATCTCGATCCTCCGCGGATTGAAGGAACGCTACGAGGTCCACCACGGCGTCAGGATCACCGACTCGGCGATCGTGGCGGCGTCGCAGCTCTCCGACAGATATATCACGGACCGATTTCTTCCCGATAAATCGATCGACCTGATCGACGAGGCGGCCTCACGGCTCAGGCTGGAGATCGACTCGATGCCGGAAGAGGTCGACGCGCTGGAGCGGAGAATCCGCCAGCTCGAGATCGAGCGGGAGGCGCTGCTGCGCGAGCTGAACGCGGCATGACGTATACAGGATATGCTGCAAGGAATTCCGTATGACATACTCGACAACTCTTCGGGCGGCGGATCTGATGCCGGCGGATCGGGTCGTTCCCGCCGCCGGTCCGGAGGTTCATGCATGAGAGTTCCAGCGCTCCTGGCCCTCCTCCTCGCCCTCCTCTCCCCCGGCTGCAACAACAACCGGGCGATGACGCCGGACGAGCCCCCTGCATCCGCATCGGATACCGATAGTACGGCGACGCCCGTCGACTATATCTCGGCGGACGATTCACTCGATACGAGTGAAGAGTCGGCCCCCCCCGCCGACACGATCGAAGGGGGCGCCGAGGCCGTCGCCCGGATCGCCGAACTGGAGGAGAGGATCCGGACGGCGCCCCCCGACAGCGTCCCGGCGCTTGAGGCCGAGTACAACCGTCTGGTCGATTCGCTCGGCGAGAGCGCCCGTCAGAGACGGACGGACGAGCCGAGCATCCAGACCGGTCCCGTGGCGACGACGCCCCCCGTCGGTCAGTCGACGCCCCCCCAGAGTTCCCCCTCTCAGGGATCGCCTCCCCGGATCTCCCCCTCCCAGGCAGCGCTCTCCCAGGGATTCGATCCCTCGAACGAGGCGACGAATCCGATCAGGTCGTTCAAGGGACTCTCGGCCGCCGAACTCGCCAGCGCCGGGAGAGGGGTGAAGAGCCCGACCGTCAAAACCTCACCTGCCGGGAGCCCCGCGCAGACTTCGAACGCGCGGACGAACGTTCAGCAGACCCGACCGAAGGAGAGTACCCGTCAGACGTTCAAAGGCTTGTCGCAACGCGAGCTGCGGAGCATGAGGGCCCCGGCCTCCCCTGCCCCCCGCTCGACCTCTTCGGCAGACGATCGTGCCCGTCGCGAGGCAGGCGATCGACTCCGGCGCGAGATGGAGCGCAGATATGCTCCGAACGTCCGGCGGGAGGAACCCCGCGTCAGTTCGACCGGCCCGGCCTCGACCGATCGCGCCTACATCGACGGCGTGGCGGCGGCCCGCGCCGGCAAGTACGACGAGGCGATCGGCAAGCTCGCCGGCGTGCTGAACAGCGGGACGCCCCAGCAGCGGAACCGCGCGCGCTATTACTACGGCCGGTCGCTGGAAGGAGCCGGCAGACTGAAGGAAGCCGCCGACCAGTATGCGCGTGTGGCCGGAGGGAACGACGCCCTGGCGCATGCGGCCCTTGTCGACCAGTGCCGGATTCTGGGCCGCCTGGGGCAGTCCGAGCGGGCGCGGACGATGATCCTCAACTTTCTCCGCCGGCATCCCGACAGCAGCCAGGTCGCCGAGGCCCGGCAGCTTCTGCAGACCCTCTGACCGCGAGCCCCTCGCGGTCCCGATTTCATCCTATTCGGAGATATCTCATGAACCGTTCGGCCGACGCGTTAGGCCCGCGCCTGCTTCTGGCGGCGCTTCTGACACTTACCCTCCAGGCGCCGGAAGCTATGTCGCAGAGCGTCTGGGATCATCGTTTCACCTCGCTCAGCGCCGAAGGGGCCGTCCGCGCCGGCGCGGTGCGCGGTGACGACATCTATATCGCCGGCGACTTCACCCGCGTGGCCGGCCAGCAGATGAACCGGATCGGGAGATACAACCGCTCCACCCGCCAGTGGTACCCGCTCGGCAACGGTCTCGACGCCCCCGTCCGGGCGATCGCGTTCGACGCGCAGGGGAACCTCTATGCCGTCGGCAACTTCAGCGCGGCCGGCTCGACACCGGCGAACGGCATAGCCCGGTGGGACGGGACCCGGTGGCACGACGTCGGCGGCGGCATCAACGGCGGCTTCTCGACGGTCTCCGATATCGAGATCGAAGGGAACAATATCTATATCGGCGGCAGCTTCACGCTGGCCGGCGCCACCCCCGTCGCCAATGTGGCAAAGTGGGATGGGAGCGCCTGGTCGTCGCTCGGTGAAGGGATCGGGGGAGCGAGCACGAACGTCGCCTCGCTCGCCGTTCACAACGGAAACCTCTTCGTGGGGGGACGCTTCGAACTTGCAGGGAACGTGACGGTCAACGGTCTGGCGCGCTGGAACGGGTCGCAATGGGTCGAGCAGGGGCTGCTCAAGGGGGCCGATCCCGATGTGACGGCAATGACCGTGGCGAACGATATGCTCTACGTGGCGGGCGACTTCACGGGGATCGGCTCGCTCGACGCCGATCATATCGCGCGGCTCGATCTCACCACCTCCGTCTGGATGACCCACGGCGCCCCCGGCGCGACGGTCGGAGGAGAGATCGGCGCTATCCACGTGACGAACGACGGCACCTACATCGGCGGCACGGCCCTTACCGTGGGGACCGGCGGATCTCCGGCGAACCTGGCAGTGCTCCAGGGAGGCCAGTGGAGCGCCGTGGGAGGAGGGGTGACCGGCAAGGTCTACACGATCGCCTTCGACGAGAAGACGATGCTGGTGGGGGGCGAATTCACCGCCGCCGGGACGACGGCGGTGAGGAACGTGGCCCTGCGCGACAGAGGAACCGCAACCTGGCTCTCGCCGGGCCCGGCGCCGATGGGGAAGGTCAACGCCATCACTACATCGGGGAACGAAGTATATGTCGCCGGTGAGTTCCCTTCCGTGGGAGGCTTCCCCTCCCGGGGGATCGCCATGTGGGACGGACTGGCGTGGCAGGAGCTGGCGGGCGGAGCCTCCGGTCCCGTCGACGCCATTCTGATCGACGGAGATAACGTCTATATCGGAGGCGGATTCAATGTGGTCGGCGGCGACGGCGCCAACACGGCGGTGACGCGCTGGAGCAGATCGGCGAAGAAGTGGAACCCGATGGCGATCGGTGTGCCGGGACGGGTCTTCGCGCTCGCCATCTACGAGGGATCGGTCTATATCGGTGGGCGATTCACCGTCAACACCGACGTCACGAACATCGCGAAATGGGACGGCGCCGCGTGGACCGCCGTCGACGGCGGCGTGGACGGGACGATCTACGCCATGACCGCCACGCCGATGGGATTGGTCGTGGCGGGAGAGTTCGAGACGGCGGGAACGGTGTCGGTCGGGAACCTGGCTCTCTGGAACGGCACGACCTGGGCCCCCGTCGGCCCCGGCGAGAAGAACGGAACCGACGGCGCGATCTACGCCATGACGGAGGCTCCCAACGGCAACCTCTACATCGGCGGCGATTTCTTCGAGGTGGGCGGGCAGCAGGCCGAATATATCGCACGCCTCGGGCCGGACGGCTGGCTCCCGCTCGAGGTTGCGCCCGACGATATCGTCCGCGCGCTCCATATCCGGGACGGCAAGCTCTATGTCGGCGGCGACTTCATCGATGCGGGGGACAAGCCCGCCAACGGCCTTGCCGTCTGGGATCTGACCGACGGCGGCTGGTCCGCGGTCGACGGCGGCGTGGGGATGAACCCTGCCTCCGTGGCCGCCATCGGGTTCGCCGGGAACGATCTTTATATCGGAGGAAACTTCGCGTTCGCCGGGGAGCGGCAGTCGTGGAATCTGGCGCGGTACGGGTCGTTCATATCGTCGACCGATCGAAAGACGACGTCGCGGGGCAATCCCTCCCTTACCCTCTCCCCCAACCCGACATCCGGACGCGCCACGCTGCACGTCACGACCGAAGCGCCGGGGCGGGTTGCCGTGACGGTCTATTCGGTCATGGGAGAACGGATCGCAATCCTACATGAATCCGATATGCCCGCCGGAACGTTCACGACCGGGTGGAACACGGAGGGACTCCCCGCCGGCATCTATAATGTCGTTGTGGCAACGGAGAATTCGACGGTGACGGAGCGGGTGATCGTCGCCGATTAATCCTTCAACAAAGAGACAACAAGTACGTCGGCGCCGTACCGCGCACGACCGATCGGAGCTGAGCGGCTGCAGGAAAGAGCTTGCATGCGCCTGACGGATGGTCTACTTTTGACACACAAAAGGCGCCGACCCGGCGCTCACTGGGCCGACACCTTTTCCAGCTAACGCCTGCGCATGCGTTCAACGGACTCGAATATCAGTCGAATCTGTTGACTCACAGAACAGCACGCGACAGCCAGGCAGGCTGCGAGTAATACTGTGCTCATGGCATTTCCTGGTAAGTGAACGGTTATGAAAGGCGTGCTACCACACGCCTTTTTCTTTTGGAACGCATTGCTCTCGGTTTCCTTCCCTCCGTGCCTTCCAAAACCGTCACCACAGGAACGCTGAGCCAGTCCTCGCAACGCTACATAGTACCCGCTCACGTACCGGTACGCGCGTCCACGGCATGGCGTACCTCTGACCTCACCTCCACCCTCCGGCCCAATGTGAAATGAACCGATACGACGTCGGCTGTCGGATCTACTGCTGCACTACATGAATGATAATACCGGGAAGTGGCGATCTGCTGATTCGAACTCTGGCGGAATAGTAGTGATATCGACGTTCACCGCGCAAACCAAATGACCGGCACGGACGAATTTCATCCTTCCTGAAAAAAGAGCACCCCCTCACGCTCGACCTCTTCCGAGGCCTACGTAAGGGGGTTCCGGGGGGTGCGGCCCCACACTTGCCGTTATTTTCCGCCCGTTGTGTCTACCGTGATCTCAACGGGATTTGTCCTGGTCTGTGTTCCCAGACGGATCGGAGTTCCTCCTCTGCGGCTCGTCGACGGCGTCTGGGGAGCGGCTGCGGCGTTTGTTCCGGTCGCTGTCTCGCTTCCGGCGGCGGAGTGCCGGCGCGCGCGCGCGGTCTCCGTGTTCCTTCCGCTCTCTTCATGAGCTTCGGAGGGGGTCGCCTCGGCGTCCCGGGTCGGGCGTGCCTGAGGATCGGGAGCAACCGTCGCGGGTCCGGTCGCGGATGATCCGCTCCGGGCCGGAAGCTGCGGCGGCTCAAGGCGCTCCGTCCCGACGGCGGGGACCACGATCTTCGCATCGGAGTCCGACGCGATATAAACGACCGTTCCACCGGCGATCGAGACTCCGACGGCGGCGGCCATCAGAATCTTCGCCAGACCGAACCCGCCTGCCGCCGCGCCGGCGCTTCCGGCAGCACCACCGGCAGCGCCGGCGGAGGCGGCAGACGCAAAACCCCCGGCGGTCCCCGAGGCGCCCGTCCCCTGGGTCACCCCCCCTGCAATGCTTCCGGCCGCCACAGGCGACGCAGCAAGCATGCCGAAGACATGAGCACGATATCGCGCCTGCCTCGGGACCGCCGTTTCTCCATCCGCGCGGATAGCGTCGGACATCAGTCTGTATGCCTTCAGAAGGCGCTGAAGCTCCTCATCCACTGCTACGTGAATGAAGAAGTCCCCCTCCTCGGCCGCGCTCATCGCGCCGGAGACGTATCGCTCTACAAGTGATTCTCTCTCAAACTGTGTCATTGCTTCCTCTCACGGATTTCTGTCATCGACTCCCCATCGGCAGATCGTCCCTCCTCTTCCTTGGCCAGACCGAGGAAGGCTGAGACGATCCTGCCGACCCGAGCGCGCGCCCGCATGGCGCGCATCTTCACCGAACCGAGCGACTCGTTGCGCAGTGCAGCGATATCCTCGTACCCGTACCCGATATAATTGTGCAGCACCAGAACCTCCCGCTGATCGAACGGCAGCTGCGACACCGCCATCCTGACGAGTTCCTCCAGATGCGAGGGCTCGTGTACCGGCATCGCCGGGTGCTCCCACTCGTGCAGCTCGTCGATCGACCGAGCGATCCGGCGGCGCTGCAGATGCTTGATGCAGAGATTACGGGCCATCTTCATGATATATCGCGCCGGCTCGGCTATCTCCACGCCGCCGCGCATCTTGATCACCCGCTCCCACAACTCCTGAACCAGATCCTCGGTGGTCGTCATGTCGCCGACGACCTTCATGCAGTAGAGACGAAGACGGCGGTCGTATCTGTCGAAAAACTCGACGAACGCGGAGTCGTCTCCCGCCAGGAACTTCGAAAAGAGTTCCGTGTCGCTCGCCTGGTTCTTCGATGTGAATTTGCTCGCCATTCCTCGCTTGCTTCGCTATGTTTGACCGGGGCTTTGCAGGCTCCTTGAAAGGATTGATCCGACCGCCCGACGGAAAGTAACGGCCACACCGATTTTTCCCGGTCGATCGTGACTTTTCTTCCGCCCCCGTACTCATTCGGACGGATCGTCGATCGATATCCGGTATGAGTCGAACGGTCGACGGGAAGTAACGCGGCATCCGAGCGAACGGAACAGAGGGACGATCATGACGATTTCACAAGGACTTCACGGCATGAGAGCGGGACGGGAGACGATCCTCCTCGCCCGGCTCCTCCTCTTCTGGCTGGCGGCCGTCGCCTGCGAAGCGCAGCCCCTCGTTCTGACGCCGGAGCGGCTCGACTTCCCCTGCACCTTCGTCGGCCGGCCGGTCATGCTCGAGCTGGAACTGCACAATACGGGGACGGAGACGATCGACCGGATCACCTACGAGGTGGGAAAGAACTCGCCGTTCCACCCATTACGCAAGGAGAGAGATCCCCGCCCGCTCCTTCCCGGCGGGAAGCGTGTCGACACGATCGTGTTCGAGCCGAGAAAAGCGGGAGCGGATGAGGCCCAGCTCGTTATCAGGACGGGGAGGCCGTCGAACCCCGACGCGGAGATCGTGGAGACGATCTGGGCAACGGGAGTCGCCGCGAACCCGCAGGGGCTCGATATCGATCCCGACGACGTGAAGTTCAACCCCGTCAGGGTAAACGATACAGGGTATGCAGGAATCACGCTCGTCAACAGATCGTGTCCCTTCGTCTTTATCGACCAGATCGGCATCATCGGTAACGACCAGGGAGCGTTCAGGGTCGTCAACCCGCCGAAGCTTCCGGACTCGATCCCCGGCGGCGGCAGAATCGACCTGATCGTCGCGTTCCTTCCCGTGACGCTCGGTCCCCCCAGAAAGGCCGAGCTCCTCCTCCACACACGGGACGGTCGCCCTGAGCCGACCGAGATCCGTATCGATCTTGAAGGGAGGGTCGCTCCTCCCGGACCGACGGCACGGCCGAGCCGACTCGACTTCGGACAGATTCCGATCAACACGCTCAGTCCGGTCCACCGTCTCGGTCTCATCGACCCGCGCGGGTCGGGTCCCCCCGCCAGGATACGGGGGATCAGGATCGCCGGACGGGATTCCTCCGAGTTCCAGCTTCTGCTTCCTCAGAATCTCGTCTTCACCAGACGGGCCGACACCGTGCGCCTCGGCGTCGAGTTCGCTCCGACCACGGCTTCCCCGAAGGATGCTCAACTGGTCGTCGAGTTCGAGGCCGACGAGCCGCCGATCATCGTGCCGCTGGCCGGGCTCGGAACGGCGGAACTGATAGGGGCAGCCCCAAGACATATCGATTTCAGAGATGTTCCGCTGGCGGAGACCAGGACGTTCGTCGACACGATCACCATCTTCAACGATACCCCCGGCCCGATGCGGATAGATCGTATGGAGCTCCTGGGGCCCGAGCGGGATCGATTCGCCGTCGCCGATCCTCCGATCCAGACCGTGGTTCCATCCGGCGAGTCGAGAGTCTATACGGTCTCGTTCACCCCTCTTGCCGCCGGAAGGCATACCGCCAGAGCGGTCTTCCTGCTCGCGTCCGGAATTCGTCTGCCGGTCGACCTGGAGGGACGGGGCGTCCCCAGGAGCACCGAGGTGCGCGCCGTCGAGGGACGATATGAGTTCGGCGAGGTCTTCGTCGATTCGGTCAGCGCTCCCGTGCGGATAGGTCTTGTCAACCTGGGAAACGTGGCCGACTCCGTGACGGCGCTTCCGGCGCTCTCGGGAGATCATCCCGCCGATTTCTCCGTGGCCCCCGCCTCCCCCATCTCCCTGCCGTACAGACTCCTCCCCTTCGGACGCGACACGCTCTGGCTGCACGCGACCATGACGCCGCGCGCCGTCGGCGAGAGGGAGGCGGAGCTGAGACCGGAAGCGAGGCGATCGACCGTGGAGCCTGTGGAACTGCGAGGGAACGGAAAACTCCTGAGAGTCACCGTCTCACCCGATGCGATAGATTTTCAGACGGTCATCATCGGGAAGAACGAAGTACGGACGATCACGCTCCGCAACGAGGGGACGGTCCCGGCGCTCATCGGCGCCCCGGCGGTGGCCGGCCGTGAGGAGCGGGCGTTCCTCATAAGCCCGGTCGATCCGGTGACCCTTGAGCCGGACGACGAGATAATGTATCGGGTCACGTTCACCCCGATGATGACCGGCGAACACAAGGGGCGCGTCGAGTTCCATCTGCAAGGGGGCCCGTCGCTGCATGTCGATCTGACCGGAACGGGAATGGCAGGGAGCGTGATCCCCGAGTGGATCGACGCCCCGCACGACTTCGGTCCGGTCGCCGTGAACGGCGAGGGGGTGACATATCGGATCGGGATCGCCAACGGCGGGACCGTGGACGACGAGATCGTATCGATCGGGTTCGACTCTCCGGACAGCACGCACTTCCCACTGAAGCACGATCCCCTCCCCGCTCCCCTCGGAGCATCGCGGGCCGACACGTTCTGGATCGACGCGACGTTCAGGCCGACCGGGGTCGGTCCCTGGGAGACACATATCGTCCTGCGAACGACAGCGATGGTCGGCGGCGCCAGGGCACGCCTGCTCGGGTCCGGCGTGACGCCGGCTCTCCCCCGTGGAGTGCTCCGCGCATGGATCGACACGAACGAGGCGGTGGTGAACACGCAGTTCCCGATCAACGTCGTTCTGGAACGGAATCTGGCCGAAACCGACGACGTGAGAAGATTGAGGGCGCGCCTCCGGTATAATCCTTCCGCGATCTATTTTGACAGGGAAACCCTGGAGGATGCAGGGCTCCGGATCGACTGGTGGCGCTACGATACGCTTGAAGTATCGCGATCATCCACAACGCCGATGACCGGCGACAAGCTCCTGACGCTGAACGCCCGCGGCCTTGTGACCGGAAACAGAGAGAACACCGTGGAGCTGCTCGACCTCGACCTGCGGGGAATCGACGACTCGATCGCGACCGGCCCCGGACTGGTGCGGCTGATCGGCTGCGACATCGATCGCGGCGTGACGTTCGGAACGGCCTCCAAGGTCAGGTCGATCTCACCGAACCCGATCGGGGACGAGGCGGTAGTACGATACTATGCGGCGGCGGGGACATCTCCCGTCATCGATGTAGTCGATGTGACCGGGCAGGTCGTTCTACGATACGAGCTGCCGACCGGAGAAGGCCGTGAAGACGAGGCACACATATCTCTCAGCGATATTCAGAACGGCTTCTACATCATCGAGCTCCGGGCCGGAACGCAGAGGAGTTCGATCCCCGCTCTCGTCGGCGATTGAAAACTTTTTTCGGGCCCGCGTGACCCACCCGTTACCTTGCCGGGGGGGATCGGATCATTCGCTGTGAGAGTTGATTCGATAGCAGATCGCGACGGCAGCCTTCCCGCATGTACGGCCGTACGAATCGATGTCGATGTCACGCGAACGACGGGATTGCTCTCACAGCAGGCACGCGAAGGGAAGTCGACCGGCACGCGCGCCTTACAAGTCCAACGGTTGACGCAATCGAAGTCCGGATTACTACCATGTTGAGAACGAAAATCGCCCTTCATCTCGGCCTTGTTGCCCTGGCGGGGGGACTGTTCGCCGCCTGCAGCGACTCGACGATCTCGGCGCCCGAGGAGCAGACGGCCATAGTCTCCACCGACGACGCTTTCACGAAGATGCTCCTTCAGGTCGACGCATTCCCGACCGAACTCGACGCCACGATCGGTGAACTGGAGGCCGCGCAGGGCCCCGAATTCAATCACGGCCCCCGCAAGCCGGGTCGTCCGGGCGACGACTCGACCGAGCACGACACCCTTCGCGGCCCGAAGGACCGCGGTCCGCGTCCCGACAGCGGACGTCCGGACTCCCTTCGTCCGGGCGGCGGCGACAAGCGTCCCCCGATGGGCGCCCGCAACAAGCCGACCCCGGCCGAGCAGAAGCTCCACCGTATCCTCTCCCAGCTCGGTCTGACCGAGGAGCAGGCGGTCGCCATCCGTGAGTGCTTCGCCGCACACCATGAGTGCGCGAAGGCCGCCACCGAAAGCTATCGTACGGCGCTCGAGGCCCTCCGTTCGGATCTGAACCAGGCCCGCCGCGATCTGAAGGCCAAGGTTGAAGCCGGCGAAATCACTCAGGAAGAGGCACGCGCCTCCTACAAGGCACTGATCGACGGATTCCGCGCACAGGGCGAGGAACTGCGCGCAGCGCACGGCACGGCGATGCGTGCCTGCGAGGCCGAGCTGATCGACTGCATCAAGTCGAACCTGACCGCAGAGCAGACGACGAAGTTCGACAGACTTCTGGCCGCAGGCCCGGACGGCGGACGCGGCTGATCCGGTCGACGAGATTCAGAGCTCGCAGCATAGGATGGTCTGCGACACGAAGGGGAGGTCCGATGGGCCTCCCCTTCGCTCATATCGCAACCGATCTTCGCTTCGGCGCCCCCGTCGGGAACCGTTCGCGGGAGCGAGACACCAACCTCCCCGGCACGCCGAACTTGCATCGGGGCGGTTCGGCCGGTAGATTGCAGGTCGATTCAGGAGTAACGATCATCGGGTGGTCCGGCGTACATCAGGAGGCGTCAAGGGACAGGGGAGGACGTCCGCGCATGCTGCGGGTCGTCCCGGTCGCTGCTTTCCTGCTGATCGTTCCCCTCCTCCTTCCCCCGCTCCACGCCCAGACCTCATCGGACTCGGTGAGGCTCATCTACGGGATCTACGGCGGCGCCCTGCTCGGCTATCAATCGGGAGAGTTTCCGGTCTTCGGGTCGCCGGGCTGCGGGATCTTCTCCGGCGGTTCGGTCAGGGGAGTCACGGCGGGGCTGACGCTCGATCTGAGGCAGATCCCTTCCCTCTCCCCGATCGATATTCATGGACGGCTTCGATGGGAGATGAACGCGGCACGATACGCCGCGGCCCCGCTCGACGAACAGACACGGTTCGATTCCGCCGCGGGGGAGCTCGTCACCCTTCAGCGCGAGTACAGATACGACATCACATCCCACTCCCTCCTTCTCGATCTGCTCGCCGCCTGGCGCGCGACCCCGCACCTGAGCCTGGCGCTGGGAGGGGCGGCCGGCGTCCGGATCGGATCGACCCACGAACAGAGCGACAACATCCTGGGACCGGGAGAGCAGAGCTTCAGCGACGGCGAGTCGCGCCGCGCGATCCCCCCCGGCATACGGGCGACCACGGCGACGCCGATCTTCCAGTGGAAGTTCACGGCAGGTTATGAGATCATCCCCCCGCGAGGTTTCCTTTTCAGACCCGAACTCTTTGTACAGGGAGATATCACGCCGACCGTCAGGGAGGCGGGATGGCGATCGATCGCGGGGGGGATCGGCCTTTCGATCATGCTCCGTCCGGCCGAACCCGCGCCGCAGCCGGTGATCGTTCCCGAGCCGCCGAGGAGCCCGGAGCCGCCGACCGCATCCCTCACCCTCTACGGGGTCGACGAGAACCACGGACTCAGCAACGACGCCGTCATCACGGTCAGCGAGGTGCTGGTCCGCCAGCATACGCCGTTTCTGCCGGTTGTCTATTTCGATTCGGGATCGGCGATCCCCTCGGGGCGGTTCACCCGCCTTTCGCGATCCGATATTCCACGATTCGACTACCTCGACATTGCCGAGCTGGGGCCTCTGGGGCTGACGCAGACGGCGCTGAACCTGATCGCGCTCCGGATGCGCGACGACTCCACGGCGACGCTCGCCCTGCACGGCTCCCGCTCCCTGGATGAACCGACCGGCCTCGACACCTCCCGCGCCCGCGCCGTGATCGACTATCTCACATCGGTCTGGCGGCTTCCGCGGAGCAGGATGACGATCTCCGCCGCCCCCGCGCCCCTTGCCCGCTCCGACGAAGAGAGCGCCGACGGACGGGATGAGAACCGGCGCGTGGTGATCTCCTCTCCTTCATGGGAGGTGATGAGCCCCCTCTTCACCGAACGGCTGATCCGGGAGTTCGATCCCCCCAGGATCAAGCTGGTCCCCGTCTACTACGCGGCGGCGGGACTCCGGGGCTGGAGGATCGCCGTACGCCAGGGGAAGAAGCTCCTTGCCGAGTTCACCGATCGCGACGCCTCCGCCGGGAGCAGTTCGGAGCTGGCGTGGCGGCTCGACGACGACAGGATCGACAGCGGCCTCGGGGTGATCACCGCCGAACTGACGGTCGAGGACTCGCTCGGCCGCTCGATCACCGCGGTCGATTCGATAGCGCTGACGATCCGGAAGAACACCCGCGTGGTGGAGTCGGGACGAACCGGAACCGACAGGACCGAACGGATCTCCTACGGCCTGATCGCCTTCGACTACGGCGCGGCCGAGGGCTCCGACCGGCACGCCGAGGAGCTCACCGAGCTCGGGGGGATGATCCGTTCCTCCGGGCGGGTGACCGTGGTCGGCTACACCGACAGGATCGGCGACGACAGAACCAATCTCGACCTCTCGAAAGAGCGGGCCGCCTATGCGGCCGAACGGCTCCGCGCCGCCATACCGGCGGGGGGCGCCGCGGTCCCGATCGAGATCCGGGGGGGAGGCTTCGACGGGAGCCGGTATCCGAACGATCTGCCGGAGGGACGGGTCCTCTCACGCGGGGTCGCGATCACCGTGGAGCAGCCGGAGGAGAAGTGACGAGCGACGGCAGGAAGCCTCTTCCGTCGTCAATCTCCCGCGGCCGACCCCGTATGCGCAGAAGGTGATTAGGTTGGGCCCGCGTGGAATGGTAGATTCGCCCCTGACGGGACGTCATCCGGCGACGACCACGACCTCCTCCGGTATATCGCAATTGTATTTCTCGATTTCATTATGGCAGACAGCAAGGGGAAGGACGGAACAGGAACGGCGGGCAAGGGAGGAGCGCACGCTGCCCCCCCGACCGTGCAGGGAGGGCTGCATGTGGACTCGGTTCACGCCGGGCTGCGCGAAACGGCCGACAGGCTGGCGCGGCGGATGCATGAGATCATATCGTTCGAGATCGAGACGGGAGCACACGGCGTCCCCCCCGTTCCCGTTCCGTTCGAGAAGCTTCCGGACGCGGAGCATGAGCGGCTGATCATGAGCGCGATGGAGACGCTGATCGGCGTCCTCGCCCTTGAACAGCAGCCCGCCCCCGGAAACGGCACGGCCCATGAGCAGCCCACCGTCCGCGACGAAGATGTCGTCGCCGTGCTTGAACATTTCAAGGACCCCAACGCAAGCCTCGCCTCCCTCCTCACCCTCTGGCGCGCCCGCAAGCTGGAACGCTGGTCGCGCGCCCCGGATGTCTACCGATCGCTCGCACGGAAGATCCTCGAACTCGGCGAACCGCTTCTGGCCTACGACGTCGTCGCCGAGGCGCTCGGCTACTGGCCGACCGACGTCCGCATACGCCAGCTTCATGCCCTTGCGCTCTCGCGCAGCGGCGCGACCAACAAGGCGAACAACGTCCTCCGCCAGCTCTACGCCGAGGGGAACACCGACGAGGAGACGCTCGGCCTTCTGGCCCGCACCTACAAGGATCTCTGGTCGCAGGCGGTGACCGACGAGGAGAAGGAGTATCAGCTCACGAAGGCTCTGGAGACCTACGCCACGTCGTACGACCACACCGGCGGCTACTACGCCGGCATCAACGTCGCCACGATGGCGCTCCTTGCGGGGCAGACCGCCAGGGCGCGCAAGGTGGCGCGCGAGGTTCACGACGCATGTCTGGCGGAGATCAAGCAGACGGAAGATCCCAACGCGAGATACTGGCCGGTCGCCACCATCGCCGAGGCGGCCCTGATCCTGAACGAACTGGGGCAGGCGGGCGAATGGTACGCGGAGGCGGCCCGGCTGGGGAAGGGGAAGTACGGGAAGCTCAACTCCACGCGGCGCAACGCCTGGCTCATCCTCGATTATCTCGGAATCGATCGCCATATGATCGGGCGGCACTTTCAGATCCCGAAGGTCGTGGTCTTCGCCGGGCATATGATCGACAAACTGCATCGCCCCACGCCGCGATTTCCCAACAGACTGGAACGCCCCGTCGCCGACGCCATCGCCGAACGGCTCGTCAAGCTCGACGCCTATCTCGGCTATTCGTCGGCCGCCTGCGGGTCCGACATCATCTTCCTGGAGACGCTGCTGAACCGCGGCGGCGAAGCTCATATCGTACTCCCATACAACAGGAAGCGTTTCTCCACCGAAAGCGTGGAGATCGTCCCCGGCCTGGGATGGGGAGAGAGGTTCGACCACGTGCTGGAACGGGCGACCGAGGTCCTGACCGCCTCCGAGCAGAAGATGCGCGGCGGGAGCATGTCGTACGAGTACACCAACCTTCTGATCCACGGCCTTGCCAGCATGCGCGCCGAACAGCTCCAGACCGAACTGGTCTGCGTTTCGGTGTGGGACGGCAAGGAAGGAGACGGCCCCGGAGGGACGGCGAGCATCGTCGACCACTGGAAGCGGGCGGGTCGCCATGTGGAGGTGATCAACATGGAGGAGATCCTCCAGAAGCACGACAGGATCGAGCTTCGGTCGGATACCCCGGAGCCGGTCGTCGCCGAGCCTGAGCCCCAGGCCGACACGGCGGCTCAGGACCACGATTTCGACATCTACTCGGAGCTCTCCGCGGAGATCATCGCCATCCTCTTCGCCGACGCCGTGAACTTCAGCAAGCTCTCGGAGGATGAGCTTCCGCGCTTCGTCAGCCATTTCCTCGGGGAGATCGGCGAGATCACCAAGACATCGGACCATGCGCCGATCATGAAGAACACCTGGGGGGACGGACTCTATCTGGTGTTCGATTCGGTGAGGAATGCCGGCATGTTCGCGCTCGAGCTCTACGACCGCGTCTGCAACACCAACTGGGGGACGCGCGGGCTGCCGGAGGGGCTGAACCTTCGGATCGCCCTTCATGCCGGTCCCGTCTATTCCTGCATCGACCCGGTGACCGGCAGACCGAACTATATCGGAACCCATATCAACCACGCGGCCCGCATCGAGCCGGTGACCCCGCCGGGGGAGGTCTACGCAAGCCAGGCGTTCGCGGCGCTCGCGGCGGCCCAGCGGGTGGTCGACTTCACATGCGACTATGTGGGGCAGACGCCGCTCGCCAAGGAGCACGGCACCTTCCCGACCTACCTGCTCCGACGGGCTCTGGAGCCGGGGCAACGGATTCTGTAGGGAGTCGACGGGGTCCGCTAACTTTTTTCCGTCTCCTTCGTTCTCTCTGACGATACGGACGGAGCCGCGTCATCCCGGCGGTACGTGTGCATCCACGAAGGCGTATGTCGAGAGCTCGACATGCGCCTTTGTCGTTCTTTCCGTCGTAACTTCGCCCGATGAACCGATATCCCCGTTCCCTCGACAGAATCAACTATATCGTACTGGGCGCCGTCCTCCTCCTTGCCTCCTGCGAGGAGTTGCCGAAGGAGACGCCTGATCCGAAGAGCGCCGCCGATACTGCCGCGAACAGTGCGGCGACCCCGGCGAGCGTCGATTCAACGGAGATCAACTTCGCCGATCTTCTCTTCGCCGATCAGACGATCGACCGGCTGATCGGCCCCGGAATCGTTCCCGATCCTTATTCGGACGACTGGCAGGCGCGATTCGCCTATATCCGCTACCTCACCGGCGTCGGAAGAGAGGTGACGGCGAAGGAGGAGTTGAGAAAGGTCCTCCAGATGCCGAACCTCGAAACCAGGGTACGCCTTCTGGCGTGGAAGGCGCTCCGCGATCTGGGGGAACGTCCCCCCGCCTCCCTGGCCGACGACGTTCAGGGGATGGTGCTCCAGGTGGGTGTGGGGAACGGCGTCGACTTCCTGGCCGCCTATGCCGACGGGAGCGCCCGCTACATCAACAAGACCGGCGCCGTCGTCGTCTGGGACGGCACCAATCCGAAGAACAGGGGGCTGATCGATCGCTATCTCGCATCGGGTCGGGAGGTGGTAGGCAAGACGCGGGCCGCCAGACGGGGACCGCTCCCCGACGACCAGCGGCTGCATGTGACCGCCCTCACCTTCGCCGGCACGCACACCATCGACTTCGACATCCGAACCCTCGACTCCACGCCGGAGGCCGCCGCCGCCTTCAACACCGGCACGGAGCTGATGCAGGCGCTGCTGAAGGAGGTGCAGCAGCAGGTCCAGGCGGACACGGCGTCGGGAATATCGGATTCCGTGCAGACCGAGCCGGAGGCTCCCGAAGGGACTTCCGGACGCTGACCGCCGCGTCGGTCATTTCGGATAATGAAAACTCCCGGTCACCTGCAGGTCCACGAACTGCGTTGTCGACATGTTCAGATAACGACGCATGCGGAACTCGAAGACCCCGGCGAATCCGTCGCTCCCCCATTTCGTGATCGTCACCTCCCCGAAATCGAGAATCATCCTGGGATTTTCGTCGTCGGGATCAAAGTAGAAGACGCTGTCCGATCCACGCGGAAAATAGGTTCCGGGTCCGCTGATATGCCGGACAACCATCGAGAGGAAGCGTGAGGCCGGAGCAGAAACGTTGAGTTGCAACATGCTGTCCGCCTGGTGGAAGAGAAACGTGGGACTGATGGCGGGATTCGTATACTGTTCGACACCATCTTCCTTCAACGACATGAAGAGTTTTCCGTTCGGCGGAGGCATGTAGAACGGATGTTGACTCGGGGTTTCGACGTTCACCCAGGTGAAGCCGACCCACTGCAGCTTGTCGTCCATGACATGGATGCCGACCCGTTTCGTCCCGGCCGGCAACTGCACGGCGCTTCCCACCCGTTTCAGCAATACTCCCTGCTCGTTGTACACCTCCCAGTCCTCGCTGAACCCTACCCCGCGCACGCTCACCGAAAGTCGGCCGTCGGGAACCTTGAACCCGTCGGTCAGCGGCACGAACTCCACATTCTCGTTGAGCGCATGCAGCGAGTAATCGGGGAAGATCCCCTTCCCGATCGTTCCGGCATCGAACTCCTTCCATCGTGACGCGGGGGTGTTCCAGTCCACCAGCGACGTCAATCCCAGGTAGTAGAACTCGGTGAAGAGTTCATCCAGCTTCTTCGCGTTGGAGCCGGAGTTGTACGGGAGGAACTCCCCTGTCGCATTGTCGAACCGCACGCGGCGTTTCGTGTCGCCGGGGAAGTTCGGATCGGCGACCTCGAGCTCATCTCCTCTGACCCCGTAGACGATCATCGCATGTTCCTTGCCGCCGGCGCTCTTCATGCCGATGAAGGCGGGCTTCTTCGACCCGCGCAGATTGTAGGTGAAGGCATTGAAGGCGGCGCGGTCGGTCAGCACGAACTTCTGCGCGATAAGGCCGAACAGATCGACCATGTTCAGGCTGTTGCGGTCTCGCTGCAGCACATTGCAGAGCGTATAGCCCTTGACATCGTCCTGCCACAATGTCGGGGTCTTGCGCGTGCCGTCGTTGTCGTAGCGGCCGTAAAGGGACCGTTCTCCCCTTGCCTTGCGCTCGGTGAAATAGTAGATCGCGGCGATCGACTGCCCCTCGCACTGCCCTTCCGGCGAGAGATGAGAGCCGAGGTTCTCGAACTGCCAGTCGTCGATGCCCGGACGAAAGTCCGACGCGTACGGGCTCTTCCGCAGCTTGTTTTCATCGATCGAGCTGATAACGATCTTCGATTCATCGTCATCCGCCGCCCCGACCGCCCTTCTGCCGAAGGCGGGAAGAGCGGAATACGAGAAGCTCCGGAGCATGACCGTCACATGGTCCGATGTCGATTCCATCAGCGGCGCCCCTTCGAGTTCCCCCGTCTTCCGGTTGTAGAGGAACGCCATCGCGAAATGCCCCTCGGGAACCTTCACCGGGATGGTGAGGGTCATCGGCCTGTCGGCATACCCTCCGCCGTTCGAGATCGTGATGAGAGGGGTAAGAAATGTGAAGTCCGCACCGAACTCATGGCTGATGATCGGCGCCGTGGAGACCCGAACGGTACGCGGGTCGGGATACGAGCCCTCCGGCACCTCGATCGTCAGCCCGTCGAGCGAGTCTCCGGACCTCTCGACAACGAGAATGCCGCCGAGGGGCGGGATCGTCTTCGACGCAACCTTGACATCGGGACCGGTCACGATATTGTTCGATCCGGGACCGACCGGGTTGGAGCCGCAGCCGACGGAGATCAGGGAGATCGACAGGAGAGCCCCGAGGAGAAGCGGGATCGGGAAGGAAGGATGACGTTTCATGGCCGGTCCGTTGTATCGGTTGAGATCGGAGAAGCCGCCACACAGGAGCCGCCTGCGCACACCCTTCGGAGCATGAAGGGAACGGCGACAACATAGAGAAATTTTCCGCTCGGCAGGGAGCGGAACGGCCCGGAACCGCGCATAAAAAGGGGCGGCTCGAACATTCGAGCCACCCCTTTTTATTCCTGATCGATATGATTATGATATCTCTACTGTGGATGTATTCCTGCTTCGAGTTTGAGATGATTCCACAACTGCACCTGCTCGGGCGTGAGCACGGAGGTCGCGCAGGCATCCAGACCATCCATGCATGATTCGACATCTCTGCGAAGATCGCCGCCAAGGGTCCCCATCCTCGCATAGAACTGTGTCATATACTCCATGCGCAGCCGTGCGGCCTGGTCTTCCTTCATCAGTCCGGCCTGGACGTCGGCATGAAGTTTCATATTGAACTGAATCATCGAGTCCTGCATCATTCTGCGATCCATCACGAAATTCCGGCTTGCATCCAGCGCGCAGTCGCGCTGCTGCACGAAGCATTTCATGATATGATCGCGCTGTTCCACCGACAGGTTCATCTGCATGAAGACACGCGCGTAGGAATTGAGGCTCAGATAGACGGACGCCTCGGCGGCGACCGGGGTGACCTCGCCCGGTATCACCTTCGCCTCGATGCTGTCCATCATGACGGCATCGAATACCGGGACCTCTTCCAGAACGCGGTCCAGTTCCGTCATATTGATCCTGTATGCGGCAAACTGATCGTTCACCGACACATCGAGTCTTTCAGGTCCTACCGGAGCCGTCTCGGTGCAACCCGAGATAAGCCCGGCGATAAGAATGGCGGCTGTTCCAAACGGAACGAAACGAGTTTTCATTGTCGTTCTCCCCTAACTGTAATCGTTGAATTTCAATAGGATAATAAAGGGCATCCCGGGCGTACCGGTGTAGAATCGTACAACGAAATAATCGATTTCTCCTGTTCTGCTATGTGGTTCGGTTCAGCGGCTCCTCCACGGGTCACTTGGAACAACACATCCGAAGACGACGGGAATTCCCGTTCCGGGAGGGGGAAATGTAAAGAGCTGTACGGGGTCATCTTCCCCGCACGATCCTCATCTCGATCCGTCTGTTGACGGCGTTGCGACGGCTCCGTTCGGCTTCGTCCAGACCGTAGACATCGTAGATCGGCCGGCTCTCCCCGAACGGGGTCGCCACGATCCGCTCGGGGGAGAGACGGGGAAGCCTCCGGAGCAGATACGACCTGACCTCATCGGCGCGACTGGCCGAGAGCCGCCAGTTGTACTCATCCTCACCGCGCACGTCGGTATGACCGTCGATGAAGACCGTCAGATCGCGATTGATCTCCATGTACGGTCCCAGCCGCGCCGCCAGATGATCCAGTTCCTCGCGATAGTACGACTGGATCTCCCACCGGGCCGATTCGAACTTCACCGGCACCGGCTGAATCACATCGCACCAGGTGCCGACCGGGGAAACCCAGATCGTATCGACCCTCTCGTCCGGCACGCCGTCGCGATCGATGATGACGGTGGCGCCGGAATATCCCGGCTCGATAGGAACGACGGAATACTCCCCCGGGGGAAGCTGCAGCACCAGCGAACCGGTTCCGTCGTCGCTCCGGGCAAGGGGCGCACGGCGTCCGGTGACGGTCTCGTAGATGTCGACCCCGGCGCCGAACGGGGCACGCCGCGAACAGTCGTAGACGATGAACCGGCGGAGCAGCGAGCTGTACGGCGGTGAGGGATTCGGGGTAACCGAATAGATATCGAGATCGCGGCCGTAGTTCTTCCGGTTGGTGGCGAAGTAGGCGCGCGAGCTGTCGACGGCATGGTAGAAACAGTCGTCGTAGATCGAGTTCACTTCAGGCACGACCGCCGGGAATCCCGCCGTCAGCCCGCCGTCCGGAGTGACTGCGATATCGACGCGATAGATATCGAACCCTCCCGGACCGCGCAGCGCCGTGCTGTTGCTGGCGAAGTAGAGGGTCCGGTTATCGGGGGCGATCATCGGGGATATCTCGTCACCTGATGTGTTGACGGCGGCGCCGGCGTTCCGGGGAGCCGTCCAGTCGCCCCGGTAGGTGTCGTAGGTGGAGTACCAGAGATCGATCCCCCCGACCCCTCCCCCTCTGCTGCTGGCGAAGAAGAGGAGCGTTCCGTCGCCCGATATCGAGGGATGGGAATCCCATGCGCTCGAGTTCATGGCGGACCACGGCTGCGGCGCGTCCCACCCGCCGCGCCGGCGAACCGATGTGTAGAGATCGGTCCTGTCGTCGGCCGCCCCCGCCCCTCCCGCTGCCGCAAACGTCAGCCGGGGAGTGCGCCAGCTCACGGCGCCCGCATACCGTGCCGCGTTGATCGCCCCCTCCAGCGGACGCCCCTCTCCCACTCCGCTCCGGAGAATATCGGCCGTCATGATCGTCTGCCTGTCGTCCCCCGATGTATAGCCGACGCTCTGCGTCGTGTACCAGAGGCGCGGCGGCACCGACGGTTCGTAGAAGGGGGCGAAGTCGTTCCCCGGCGTATTTATCGCATCGAGACTTGCAATGACCGGCCCCTGCGGGCGCGCCGCAGTCGGAGCAAGAAGAAGGGCCGCGACCGTCACGATCAGAGCGCGAAGCCGCCCCTGTTGAAATATCGCAATCATGTTCATAGATCGACGGCGATTCCGACGGTGAACTGTGCGCTGTTCAACGATCGCTCGGAGAAGACGACGTCCGAGGACGTGCCGGTCAGCTCGCGCGAACGGTCTCCCCCTCCGTCGTCGATTCTGCTCACCTCGTCGTCGGCCACGGGGGTGATCATCAGGTTGTAGCGGAGATCGGCGGTGAACGACATCCCCTCCTCGATCGGAATCGCAAGGCCGACGCTCCCCACGATCCCGTAACGAAGGAATGTCGCCTTGGGAGAGACCGTCTTCCGCTGCCGCCTGTTGAAGACCGTGCCGGGGAAGACTCCGCCGATCGGATATTCTATCACCTCGTTCTCGTCGAACGTCAGATCGGACGCCCGCGAGGCGACGGTCGGTCCGGCGGAGAGATAGATCGGAGCGCGAAACGGACGCCAGCGGAGAAGGGCCGTAAGGTTGACATACGATACATCGGCGGTATAGGAGTGCCGCACGGCGCCCGGCTGCACCGTCGCCGGGGTTCCGACGTGAACGTCGTAGGCCCCCGCCTCCCCGACCTTCTCGAACGAATGCCGGGTGTAGGCGATCCCGGTCTGAAGACTCATATTCGATTCCGATCCAAAAGGGACTTCCAGATAGCCTCCCACGGTCATCCCCCACCCCGTCCCTTCCGCCAGGTTCTGCAGCGGCGACCCGCTGACGGCGGGGGCCCATTCGAGCGTCTGGGCGAACTCGCTCCTGTCGACCCCGGCAAAGGCGCCGAGCGTGATCACGGGCCCGCACGCGGCGGCGATCCTGACCGTATCGACGATCCTCACCGTATCGGGTCGCGGCACCAGCACGTTGTCGCGCCGGATCTGCGCGGCGGCCGCAAGCGCGATCAGCGGTATCCATATCGCGGTAAGAGAGAGGAGGCGGAAAAGCGTCCCTTCGCTCCCCATCCCGTTCATCGTTCCTGTCGGTTTCATCGAACCTCTCCGAATCATCATGGCTCCTGAGTTTGGATCATGACAACGGAGGGAGAAAATCCTGACCGGGAGAGGGTTCCGCAGGCGTAGCAGAGCGTGACGGCAGAGGCAGACGCACCCGGCACGCGTTGCCGGGACCGGTCCCGGATGCTAAATTAGCTGCGCTCCCGCCCGGGGGCCGGCGGGGCCGGACCGGGCCGACAACTCACAAGGAACGAACCAGGAACAGCACTATGTCCGACCCCAATCAGGTACTGGACGCGGAGATAGGAAACGGGCTTGCCGCGAGCCGGGAATCGGGGCTCCTCTATCAATCGGGGTTCGGCAACGAGTTTGCCACCGAGGCCGTGCCGGGGGCGCTCCCGGTCGGCAGGAACTCCCCGCAGAGGGTCCCGCACGGGCTCTACGCCGAGCAGATCAGCGGCACGCCGTTCACGGCGCCGCGCAAGGAGAACCGCCGGAGCTGGTATTATCGTATCAGGCCGTCGGTGGTCCACAAGCCGTTCCGCCGCATCGACAACGGTCTGCTTCGCAGCACCCCGTTCGACGAGGTCGAGACCCCTCCGACGCAGATGCGCTGGAGTCCGCTCCCGATCCCCTCGGAGCCGACCGATTTCGTGCAGGGAATCGTGACGATCGCCGGCAACGGTGACGCTTCGATGCACTCCGGCGTCGCCATCCACCTCTATGCCGCCAACCGCTCCATGGAGGAGCGCTTCTTCTACAACGCCGACGGCGAGATGCTGATCGTGCCGCAGAGCGGAAGGTTGATCGTCCGCACGGAGATGGGGATTCTGGAGGTTGCGCCGGGGGAGATCTGCGTGGTGCAGCGTGGGATCAAGATGCGGGTGGAGCTTCCGGACGGCGAGGCGCGCGGCTATATCTGCGAGAACTTCAGCGGCCTCTTCCGGATCCCCGATCTCGGTCCGATCGGCGCCAACGGCCTCGCCAACCCGCGCGACTTCCTCACCCCGACGGCGGCCTACGAGGATCGCGAGGGAGAGTTCGAGATGGTCGCCAAGTTCCTCGGCAACCTCTGGTCGGCGGAGATCGGACACTCGCCGCTTGATGTGGTGGCATGGCACGGGAACTACGCCCCGTACAAGTACGATCTGAGCACCTTCAACACGATCAACACGGTCAGCTTCGACCATCCCGATCCCTCGATCTTCACGGTCCTCACAGCCCCGTCGGAGATCCCCGGAACAGCCAACTGCGACTTCGTGATCTTCCCGCCGCGGTGGATGGTGGCGGAGAACACCTTCCGTCCCCCCTGGTTCCACAGGAACTTCATGAACGAGTTCATGGGGCTGATCCACGGGGAGTACGATGCGAAGGCCGAGGGATTTCTGCCGGGGGGATGCAGCCTCCACAACTGCATGTCGGGCCACGGCCCCGACGCAACGACCTTCGACCGCGCCAGCAGCGCCGATCTGAAGCCGGTCCGGATCGAGGAGACGATGGCGTTCATGTTCGAAACCCGATTCGCCTGCCGCCCGACCCGATTCGCCCTGGAATCGGATCTGCGCCAGCCCGACTACTACGAGGTCTGGCAGGGGCTGCGGAAGAATTTCATCAACCCGAACGGGGGATAATCGGGAGTCGATAACGATATAAAGCTCTCCTCGCGGGGCGATGCATTGAATGTATCGCCCCGCGTCGTTTCATACTCTTCCGGTTCCGGAGGAGCGAACCATGCATCGCTGATCGATCTAACGACCGGTAACGGCGTACGCAGCCAGCAGCTCCGCCTCACGCTCCGGCGCAAGACCGGTCTTCATAGGACGATCGGGACCTCGTTCCTTCTCCCACGCCAGCGTGGAGGCTATGGTGTCGGCGAGGGGAAGGAATGTTAGACCACGATCTATCGCCCTGCGACAATCGATCTCGAAGACGCCGCCGCTGTTGTGTGATTCGGGAAGCCACATCGGCATCTCGGTCCAGGGACGCACCTCCTGCTCCATGAGGAAATCGTCGTCGACCCATTCGATGCGGGCATCCCCGCCGCTCACCCGGTTGCAGGCCTCCAGCATCTCCCCCATCGTGAGACGATGCTCCGGTCCCACCGCGTTGAAGACGCCGGTGATCCCCTCGACGCAGGTCCGGATCGTCCATCGGGCAAGATCGCGCACGTCGATCAGCTGCACCGGGCGCTCGGGGCGTCCCGGAGCGAGCACGTCGCCGCGGCGGGCGACCCGGGCGGGCCACCAGGTGAAACGGTCGCTGAAATCATACGCCCCCACGATCAGCCCGGGTCTGATCGCGCAGGTCCGCCCCGGCATCTCCTCTTCGGCGGCGCGTTCGCACGCGGCCTTCAGCGCGCCGTAGTTGTCGAAGGTCATCTCCCCCTCCTCGTCATCGGTCACGGCGGTCGGCGTCGATTCGTCGATGCCGCTGATCGAGTAGTCGGGATAGACATTGACACTGGAGATGAAGGCGTAGTGGTCGACGGCGTCGGCAAGGAGGCGGGCGGAGCGGCGCACGTCGGGGACGAGATGGCCCGATGTGTCGATGACCGCATCCCACCGTCGCCCGGCGAGAGGGGCGAGGTCTCCGCGACGGTCCCCCATCAGCCGTTCGGCTTCCGGGAAGAGCTCAGGCGCCCTGAGACCTCGATTGAAGAGTGTGACCTCATGCCCCGCGGCAAGGGCTTCGGTGACGATATGACGGCCGAGAAAGACCGTCCCTCCAAGCACGAGCAGCTTCATGGAATCCCCCTTTGTTCCGGTTGATACGCGGGCCGGGGCCCGAACCCGCACGGTATCGAGGGAGGAGCAATGAAGTTTCAGAAGGAACGCATCCCGAAGAGATAAATCTCTCCGGAAGGGAACCACGCGGCACGATACGACGACGGCAGCCCCCCGGCTGCCGTCGTGAACTGTCGTCGCATGACGCCTCATCTCCGCCGAATGGAACCTGTATCACGGTTCCGCGGAGAGGCGCGCGGATTCCTTACTGCGGAACGGCGTTGAGCTCGGAAGTGAGGGTAGATCCTCCGAGGGTCGCTGTGGCACGCACCTTGAGCGAGCTTCCGGTCAGCTCCACGATCTCCCAGTCTACCTCGGTATCCGTCCCCTTGTCCATCAGGAGCCTCTTCTCGTCGGAGCTGAACTCCCATACTCCCGGCTCCGTGCTGTTGTCCGGGTTGGTGGCAACGTAGGTGCCGTCGGTCGCGAAGGCGGTCAGCTTCTGGGCCATCGGGGTGATGTCGGCGCCGTTCAGCGTGGCGCGCGTCGTCCTCCACGGCTTCGCCGTCAGGATCTCCTTCCTGGTCCTTCCGTCGTCGGAGGATGTGGGATCATCCGAACAGCCGGCGACGGCAACGAGGAGCGGGAGGATGAGGAGCGCAAGTGTACGGGTTGCTTTCATGAACAGACCATTGATATAAAGTTGGAACATGACCGGAACAGAGGGCCGGCCGGGGATTGCATGACACTCCGGCGGAAGGGAAAGGGCCGGGAGCGTTCAATACGGCATAAGACAGCAGGGGCGCGGTTTTGTAACACCACGCCCCTGCTCCTGCTCGAAGTCCGAACCTAACCTTCCGTCCCGGTCTACACAAGCTCCGCCTCAACCTCGCGCGGCGCCGTCGATATCCCGGTATACCCCTGGTACTCGTAGTCCGTGCCGTAGACCCTCGTCGCGACCTCCGTCGGGCCGCCGCCGTACCGATTATATCGCGATCCACCGGGCCGATCATCCCCCGATACCGGTCCATCCCCGCCGTCGGCCTCCAGCTTCCAGATCCGTTTCCTTCCGAGTCCGTCGTCCATCTTGTTGCGGAGCAGGTTCCATATCCCGGAAATACTGTAGGCGACGCCGAAATTCTCGCGCACCCACTCGCGGGCCTCGTGCAGACTGGCAAACCCTTCCCTCTCCATCCTGGTACGGAGGGCCTTCAGTTCGTCGGGCCCGAGCTTCGTGTTCCCCTCCTTGCGGTTGCCGTGCCGCAGCATGACCTCGATACCGCGGTGGGTGTAGGAATTCCACCAGCGCTGCATGGAGCGTTCCGAACATCCCACCCAGCGGGCAACCTCCCCCAGGCTCATGTCGGGCCGTTCCTTCAGTATCAGCAGCGCGCGGACCCTGATCCACTGGCTCCCTCCGCGGTGTCGTTGTTCCAGTTCCCGCAGCGTGTAGATGGTTTCATTCACCACGCGTCGTTTTCTGTCGTTTTCGGATATGTACTCCCAATCCATCTCGAAGTGTTCTCCTCCCCGGCATCGACCCTGTCCGAATCGAACGGCGGGTAATTCCTTGGTTCGTCAATGTGATATGTTGGATTTTCTCCGGAACGTTCGTTCCGGAGACTCGTCGTCTCGTATGGCGGCCCGCAGCGATCACTGGCAGGGGCAGGTCGACTGACAGACGCCGGCGCCGCAGCCCGGGCTGTTGCTGCTGACCAGCGTGATCATCGGGAATGCGGGCCCGGCCGCGCAGCAGACGGTGTAGAGCTGCCGGCAGAACGCCGAGGCGCTGCACGGTGTGAAGTAGGTGAAACACCCGCTCCCTTCCCGCTCCACACAGGCTGGAATGTAGACCATGCTCGTGGCGGGCGTCGCGCACGAGCCGGGACACTGGGTGTAGCCGATTGCCACTCCCTTGGCTATCGCCCCCTGTGAGAAGAGGGTGAAGAGGGTCGTCGTCGAGAGCTGATTCACGGTGAAGCAGTCGTTCTCGAATTCGATGGTGGTAACATCCACCACATAGTCCACCCTGTTGGCGGAGGTCCGATAGACTGTGATATCGACGGTTGCCGCGTTCGTGCTTCCGGCAGTGGGGCTGACCTGCAGATTGAAGCTGCCGATCTCCGCTGCGCTCAGGTCGTCGGGATGAGGCGGGCTCTGGGAATAGACCGTCGTCGCGGACAGCATAACCAGGAGCATCGGTAGTACATGCGTTCTCATGACTCTTCTCCGGGTGCGATATGAGTTCCTGTCGTTGCCGCGTCCGCTGTAGCTCCAGTTCCTCCTAATAAAGCGGCGTTCCTTTGCGGCGGTAACTTAGGCCCCCGCAGGGGGGGGCATCAATCACACATTGGTGTGGGAGATCCTGAGACAGCGGCGGTGAATCCTGCGGCGGCGCGATAGAGCGATGGTTACGGTCATGAAGAGTGAAGGGAGGGATCGCCGCTTCGATACGAAACGTCGATCCCTCCCTTCAAACGCTTCAGGAGGGGGAGAGAGCGTGGAACGATACAGCTATTCCGGATCGATCCCCTTCAGCTCCGGACGGATGGAGAAATATCGTGCGAAGAGCTCTCCCTGACTCCGCGTGTTGGTCTTGTTGTGGATCGACTTGATATAATGCTTGACGGTATCGACCGAAATCTTCAACGTATGGGCGATCTGCTTGTACGGCTCCCCGAGCAGCTGCAGCACCAGCACCTTCCGCTCCTGCGGAGTCAGGCCGCACTGCTCCCCGATCGACACCAGCGCCGTCTGGAAGACGTTGTGGACCGGCCTGGAATGCTGATACCGGACGATCATATCGGAGAAGAGAAAGGTGAGAAACGGCTGGAGACGGACCATCAGACCGAGCGTATGGGTCGAGACCGGAGGGTTCGAGAGCTGCCTCCAGAGAACGATGGTTCCGACGTAGTCGTGGGTTCCGGCGTGATAATCGAACACATGGGGGGGATAGAAGTGGTCGACCGGAGCGTAGCGGTCCTGCAGCACCTTCAGCAGCCGGTCCGACGGCCGTTCATCGTCCGTGCTGGTGACGACGAGGTTCGATCCCTGCTCCCCCGCCGCCGAATAATGGGTCACATTGAGCCCTTCCAGCGGCCCCGCCGACGCTTCCGTCAGCCGGCTGGAGACTCTCACATTCACCGAAACCCGATCGACATCCCCCAGCAACGCCTGCAGCTTGTCGCGGAACGCCTCCACCATCTCGAGAATGCCCGCCTCCACCGGCAGACCGTTCAGGAAGTTCAGAAGGGGTTCGAACGGATCACCTCCCCCCTGTCCCTGCATCCCGATCTCCCCTCCGGAGGTATCGGGAAGCTCCTGATCGGCGAATTTCCCGCTTTTCAGGCGGATGTTGACCAGGTTCCAGATCCCCCCGATACTGTATCGGATGTTGTGACTCCGTTTCAGCCAGTGCTGCATCTCCTTCAGCGTGGTCAGCTCCCCCCTGTCGAGCTTCACCTTCAGCTCCTCCAGCACGTAATCGGCGATCCGGGAGGCTTTCTGCGGCTTTCCCACACCCGCCCGCATCAATCCGTCGAGCCCGCTCTTCCGGTACTCCGAGCACCAGCGCTGCACGCTCCGCTCGGAGACGTTCAGCCGCTCGGAGACGACGGTAAAGGTAAGGTCGGGCTCCTCCTTCAGAAGCCTGAGCATCGTCAGCCGGAGGGCCGCCCCCTCATTCCGCTGCACGTTCTCCAGAGAGAGAAGCTCCGACACCGATTCCTTTACGACGAATGCTGCTTTAGCCATAGTTGTACTTCCGAACCGGAATGCTTTCGTTGATGCGCTAAATTAACACAGGGATGCGATACATTTACGACAGAATCGAGTGAAAATTCACTATCGTATGGCGGGTTTCAATAGATCTGTCGGAAAAGTCCGAAGTTCGGCAATGGTTCATGCTGCGACATTAAGAAACCGGACGGGTCTATAACTCCGGCGCCGATCCCCATGCGCCTCCAATCCCCACCCTCACGCCCGTCGGCGCATCTTCCCTCTGCCCGAGCGGGACCGTCGTTCATATCTCTCCCGCTTCTCAATCAGGCTCCATCATGATCGATCCACGACATTCTTGGGGAACGCGGCTTGCGCCCGCCGCGATCATCCTCCTGCTCGCATACCGCCCGGCAGCCGCCCAGACGACAGGATACTACTCCCGCCCGGAAGATTCGATCAGGGTCGAGAAGTATCTCCTGACCGCCGACAGCCTCCCCTTCTCCAGACGCGACAGCGCGCTTCTCCTTGCACGTATGGCGGCACAGGTCGCACAGGAATCGATCAAGGGAGGGGATCATCCCGATCTTGCCGTGGCGTTGCGCGAGCTGGGACGATTCGGGATCAACCAGGGGCGGTACGAGGAAGCAGAACGGGCGCTGCGGAACGCCCTGACCATCGTCGAACGGATCTACCCCGAAACCGACCCGGCCCGCGCCGATGTGGTCGACTACCTTGCCCGCGCCGTCCGCCTGCAGGGAAAGCTCCCGGAGGCGGAACGCCTCTACAGAGAGGCGCTGGCGCTCAAGCACCGTATCTACCTGAAGGATGACCCGGAACTGGCGGGGGGAATGAACAATCTGGCGCTGATGCTGAAGGGGATCGGCAGGTTCGCCGAGTCCGATTCGCTCTACAGAGAAGCGCTGGCGATGAAGATCCGAATGTACGGGGGAGACCATGAGGATCTCGCCACCGGACTTCTCAATCTGGGGGCGCTCGCGCTGGAACGGGGACGGATCGCGGAATCGATCGCGTTCCTCGACAGCGCCCTGGCGATGCTCCGACGCCTCGGGGTGGAACGCCCGCTGGTCGCCGCGGTGCTCGCCACTCATGCGATCGTCGACGAGCGGATCGGATGTCTCGATCTGGCCCGTCGCATGGCGACGCAGGCCCTCCTCATCCGCCGGAAGGTCTACCCTCCGCTCCACCCCTCCACCGCCGGGGCCCTGGCGACACTGGCCGCCATAAGTCTCGCGGAAGGAGATGTCGGAAACGCCCGCCGCTACGCCGACACCGCCCTGCGGATGCGGATCGAACTCTTCGCGTTCGAAAAGGATCATCCCGATCTGGCGGCGTCGCTCGCCCTCAGCGGACGTGTGGCGCGGAACGGCGATGATCTGAAGGCCGCCGACTCGCTCCTCCGCGCCGCGCTGGAGATGATGCGCAGGCTGAACCCGAAAGGGAGCCTCCCGATGATCTCCGTGCTGAACGAGCTGGGAAGAACCCACGCCGCCATGAAGGAGGAAACCCGTGCCGACGCCGATTTCAAGGAAGCGATCGCAACGGCCCGCCGCGTGTCGGATGAAGATCTACCTGCCACGGCGCTCGCAATGGCGCATCGGGGAGAGCTCGATCTGACCCGTGCCCGCTCCGCGGAGGGAATCAGCGAACTGCGCGCATCCTGGGAGCTTTACACCAGGATGCGCGCGGAGACGCTGGCGGAGGGGACGAAGACGCTCGAAGCGCTCGAAGCGGCGCTGCGGAGATCGGGCGAGAAGGCCGAGGCGGAGAGGCTGCGAGGCGAACTGGAACGTATCGCAAGGGAGCGCGGAGAGAGGTGCGAATCAACGACCGCGCTCAATTCGCCGGTATGGCGCTGACTCCGCCGGGGACCTCGAATCGCGATAGGGATACGGCATGGGTCATGAACCGACGCCGTTGAAGAAGCAGAAGCGCTTCGGAAGTTCGATCCGTCCGGTGCCGCATTTCACCGAGGGGCCGAGTTCGATCCGGTAGTCGGAGGTCAGGTGGAAGGTCTGGACGGTGCTGCTCTTCATGTTGGTGAAGACGTACGAGCCCGGTTTCCCCGGCCATGCCAGCACGGCGCTCGGCATGGAGACGTTCTCGGTACGATGTATCAGCGCCCCTGTTCTCGTGTTGATCACGTCGATGGCGCTCAATCCCTCGTACGTCCCCAGCACGATACTGTCGTTGACCGATTCGAAACCATGATAAGTGTTCTCGATCACCGACGCAGCCTTCGCCGGCAACTCCGTCTGGGAGAATCGGACGAGCTTTCCGGTGGCGGTCTCGTAGGTGAACATGCCGGAGATCCAGTTGCCGCCGCAGTAGAAGAACCGGTCGTCCGGCGAGGCGGCGAGCCCGCGCGGGACATACTTCGTCGACACGAAGAGATCGACCTTGCGGGTCGCAAGATCGATGACCGATATGCCGGGATTGACCTTGCTGGTGGCGTAGACGTATCGGTGCGTCCCTCCCATTCTGATGTTATGGGGGGCCGAGATGTTCTCGATGCGATCCTCGATCCTCTTCGAGTCGTAGCCGATGATCAGCAGGGCATTGCCGTATCTGTTCGCCAGCATGAACTGCTTCCCCCCCGGCAGCTCCATCATATGCTCGGCGAACATCTTGCCGATGACACATTCCCCCGTGAGCTGGAACGTTCTGGTATCATAGAACTTCACCTTCTCCTCCCCTTCCACCGCTACCGCCAGTGTCTTCTGATCGCCGCTGACCGACACGAAATAGGGGCTGACGCCGACGCGGATCACACGCAGTTCACGCATCGTCGCAAGATCGACGAGCGATACGGTCGAGTCGGCCTGGTTGACGACGAAGGCCATCGAGGCCAGGCCGTCCGCACGCGCCGTCGAGCCGCCGAGGAGCGCCGGAATTACCGAAAGGAGGAGCAGGGAAACGAAACGCGATATTCTGTTCATGGGTCGTGCGTTGAGGATAAATGAGGAGAGCCGAACGGCGGTCATGCCGTCCGGTGACGATGTGGGGATTCCATCGATGTGGGGATTCGGACATCTTATGAGATCCTTCACTCCTCGCGTATGTCACATCGTCGTGGAGGCGAGAAGATGAAAAGCCCCCGCCGCGACCTGTCGGTCACGGCGGGGGCCTTGTTCAGATCGGACGAACACGGAATTACCGCACCACGATCCGGCTCGTCTCCGTCCTCGTCCCATCCGTGACGACGATCGTGTAGACCCCGGCCGTAAGCCCCTCGGTGCCGACCGGGAAGGTCGTCCCGGAGAGAACCGACGGCACCGTCGTCGTGGAGACGGTCCGGCCCAGCGCATCGGCGATCGTCACCTGAAGATCGACCTTCGCAGCCGACGAGAACCGGATGCCGACCGTCTCCCCCGCGTTCACCGGGTTCGGATATGCGAGCAGGGAACCGCCGGCCGACTCCTCAAGGCCGGGAGCGCCGTCGTTCACGGACCCCCGATCCTCTCCGGGCTTACTGAGAAGCGAGGGACAGACCGGCGGATGGCCGAACCCCTGGCCGGTGATCAGGGTCGGCATCGGCATGATAACCATGGATCGTACGACCGGCACCGTACATTCCTGCAGTACCATCCCGGGGGTCTCGTTGTTCGGCGCCCACGGCGCATGGCAGCCCGTGGCACCCGCCGCGTTCGTCTTCGCCAGAAAGACGTCGGAGGGAGCGCCGTACCCGTTCAGGTTGCCGTTCGTGGTGCCGGTGACGATAAATCCCTGGGCGTTGCCGCCGGCGGCGGGCACTTCGGCGACAAAGCCCCCCGTTTCATTGCTGGGCCGCCCGAAGAGACGGCCGGTTGCGGGAAGCGGCGCCAGCGTCACCGGGTTCACTCCGATCATGGCCAGATCGTAATCGGTGATAAATGGAGGCTGCTCGTTTATTCCGCCGATCACCAGATCACCGATCGCCGCGCCATAGGCCGGATACGCGGCGGTCAGCTCCAGCACGCTCACGGCGCTTTCCCTGATGTTCGGCATGCCGATAAGCTGATCGGTCAGTCTGGTGCACGGATTGGGAGCGGTCTCCAGCATGAAGATTTCGCCGTTGGGGGTCTGATTGCTCGGTCCATGATGGCCGGCAGCAACGATATTTCCGACCCCGCCGTTCTTCAGCTCGACGACCGACAGCAGCAACTGGTTCGTTCCGGGATAGATCGGATCGGTGTAGATCGCCATCCGGTTCTGTGCCCCCGGGAAGGTCCCGAGGGTCGGGTCCACTCTCAGGATCATGGCATCGGCGGCGGGACCGACAACGGCCGGATTTATCACCGTTCCGACACTGATGATATCACCGAACCGCGCGGGGGGGACCGGCGCAGCCGCGGTGAGGGAGTAGAGGATCTCATGCCGGGTGACCGTGGTATATGCGTTTGCCCAGATCGGATTCCCCAGATTGTCGACCCGAACGAGGATCGCGTCCAGCAGTCCTTCGGTCGTGTTGTAGAGATCTCCGCAGATCACCAGATCACCGGCGGCCGCTCCGCTCAGCGCGGGCGTTTCGATGATATCGTTGCCTCTGGAGAGCACCCCCGCGAAGCCGTATCCCCGTGTCCAGAGGATGCCGCCGTCGCAGCCGAGCTTCATGATGAACGCCTGGTCGAAACCGCCGAGTCCGGCGCCTGCGCCGGCGATGGCGAACCCCGTGCCGTCGGCGCACTCGACGATGCCGCCGACATTGTTCGCTCCCGTGGGGAGGCCGAGATGATAGGTGTTCGCCCAGATGACGGCCCCCAGAGGGCTCGTCCGCACGACGAAGATGTCGGAGCTGATGCCTGCGCAGTCCACCGGCCCGGTGACTCCGATTGTGATATATCCGCCGCCACCGCCGCAGATCTTCACCGGGATCGTCTTCACGCCACGGTGCCAGCACTGGCTGGCGTCGTAGGTACGTTCCCAGGAAAAGGGCGTCAACTGGGCGGTGAGGCTGCCGGTGCCGAACAGCGAGAGAGCCAGCACGGCGAGAAGTAGACGCCAGGAGGCGCGGGCATGTGTGATATGTGCCTTCATGATTTCCGATGATGAATGGAGGAGAGGAGATACGACGTTTCCTGCGGCGGTGTTCGCCGCCCTCTGTTCCGGGCAATAGCCGTCGCCCGCCGGAAGCCCTGCCGAACGATTCGGCGCTCCCGGCGTAACCGCACGAATAAACGCACAGCGATATAGTCGAATATCGCCGCGGAGTATCCGATGCCGCCTGTCCCGTGTCATGGGGCAGTGCGATATTCTATGAGATATGTCCTGGTTCGAGTTGTCGGAAATGCGGATGCAATACGTGCCCGTGGCAGAGTTCCCGCCGGGAGCTCATGGTGATTCGGGCGCTGTCGCGGAATGGAAACGGCAGTTCCGTATCCATCGTATTCCTATCGCATTGCTGTGGCAAATTTAGCGGCGGGGTCATGCGACCGCAACGGAGGGGGTGGTTGTATTTTGGGAGTATATTACGACCTAGATCGACATGAGATAGATGCTCAGATGCCCCTCCCCCTCGATCTTCAGCTTGCGCCGGATATGGGTGCGGTGGGTTTTCACGGTGAGCGGAGAGGCGAAGAGAGCCTCCGCGATCTGCTTGGTGGAAAGATTCGATCGTATCAGGACGCAGATCTTTATTTCCGAACGGGTGAGCGCCGGGCAGATGCCGAGCAGCCGGCGAACGAACCGGTCGTGATCCTGCTCGAACCGATCCTCCATCGGTCGGCATTCCTCCTGGACGTCGAGAACGGACTGGACGTTCGACACGATCCGATCGGCAAGTTCCTTCGTGTCGTTCCCCGTCCGATATTTCAACGAGTCCACGGCAGCCGCCACCGACTTCAGCACTTTCTCCCGCTGATCCATATTGAGCATCACCCCCTGCGACCCGTTGCTCATACCGTTTGATTTCCGTTCGACATGAGCCGGCATATCGGTTCGCCCGTTCATCGCATGCCGCAGCTCCGCCGCCGCGATTCCCCGCCGCTGTCTGCTCCCCAGCACATCCTCCTGCAGAGCGATGTGCCGCCGGTAGTGCTCGACCGCATTACGATATTCCCCCAGCGTCTCACTGATCGCGGCAAGCCTCGCATGGAGCATCAGCGCTTCGTAGCGGAGACCGATCCGTTCGGAGAGCTCCAGCGCCGCCGTATAGTTCACCAGGGCGCCGCGAACGTCCCCCGACTGTTTGTAAAGATGGCCGATCGAGAAAAGGATACCGGGGACGATAAAGATGAACTCCTGTTTCTGTGCTATGCTCAGGGCCTGTTTATGGTGGTTCATCGCCCGCGTGTGATCCCCGATCTCGGTATAGGCTCTCCCCAGGCAATGGAGGATGTTCGCATGATCCAGCCAGAGGTTCAGCCCCCGGTAAAGGGTCACGGCACGGGAGAACATCGGAATCGCTTCCGCCGATTTTCCCTCGACAATCAGACAGCACCCGATCCCCACCAGGGCGCGCGCTTCCCCTCCTTCGTACCCGATCTCCTCGCTCAGTTCAAGCCCGCGGCGAAAATAGGTCAGCGCGGTTTCGTTATCCTCAAGATTACCGTAGACGGTTCCGATATTATAGAGCGAGTCGACGGTCCCCTGCATATCGTCCGATCCGCTGCGCAGATCGAGCGCCCGGAAATAATGGACGAGCGCCTGTTCGAACTCTCCAAGCCCCGCCCGGATCATCGCCATCATACTGTGAGCGCTGGCAACGGTGCGCGAGTCACCGAATCGCTCACCGATCTCGAGCACGACCGTCTGATATTCGAGCGCCCGTGTGAGTTCGCCGCGCATGTTCAGAAAACGGCTCAGCTCGTTCAGGATCATCGCGCGGACCGCATGGTCCGTCACATGCGCCTGAAGTTCCTCCACTTCGCGATATACTGCCGTTCGCTCCTCCGTCATCGCCAGACGATGATACGCTTCGCCGTGGGCCAGCAGGGCCATCGCCGTCTGCTCGGGGTTTCCGCAGGCACGCGCCTGCTCCAGCGCTTTCCCCGCAATCGTGAGCGCCCCGGCGGGATCGGCATTGACGGCGCGGAACGCTTGTCGGATCGTCGTGCGGATATCCTCGAGAGATGCGGTTGTTTCCGGAGGGGGAGCGAGCTTTTTTCTCGTCATGAAGAGAGAGGGATTGTTCGGATCATCTTCCGCCACGAAACGCCGGCCGGCCCGGCGCATCTCCGCTTCATTGTTTTTTCAAGTTCATGCGGCCGATACGCCATGCCGTTACGGGTCCCGATATCCGCCGACAGTCGCACGAGAACTATCCTCATCCAACCGGATTCGCGGGAGCCGCCGGAGCTCCCACCGCATCGAGCGCCCGCCAGCTCTTCGGCCCGACGATGCCGTCCGGGACGAGTCCGCTGGTCCTCTGGAACGCACGCACCGCCGCCTCGGTCCGGGGGCCGAACGATCCGTCGGCCTGCACTCCCACCTTTGCCTGCACCTGTTGTACAAGATCGCCGGTCATCCCTCGGCGAAGTGTCGGACGTCCCGGCCGGGCGCCCGGTCCGGCCGGAGGCTCGGAGCCGGGGATCAGCGTATGCGGCGGAGCCGATCCGTTCATGATGGCGTACACCGACGCCCTGAAGGCGTTCATATCGAATCGCGGATCGGACTTGCGCCCCTTCGGCAGCGCGTACTCCCTGTGACCGGCGCAGAAATCAGCACTCTTTCCGATATGTTTCAGAATTGCCGCCACGCCGCGACGGTATGCGTCCATCTGCACCTCGGGCCATGGGAAATCGTCGGCGAGCCCGGTGTTCTGCGCCTCGATTCCTATGAACTGTGCGTTGCCGCCGGTCAGTCCCTGCCAGCTCCCTCTCCCCGCGTGATTGCTTCGTCCGGCGGCGATCACGTAGTAGGTGCCGTCGCGACCGAGGCCGAGCTGGGCCAGAGGTCCGGGGAGATCGCTTCGACCGTGAATGAGGGTGTTGAGGCTCGGCATGTTCCCGACCCTGGAACCGGCGGTATGATGGCAGATCACGCCGGAGATCGGGCCGACCTCGCCACGGCCGCGGCTTTCCCATCCGTCAACAAGGGCCACTTTCAGGCCGGCCCCCTTCAGCACCGCGGGCAGCCATGTCAGCGAGTATATCATATTACGCTACACCTCCCTCTGCCGGGGGCAGATCTTCATCCTTTGTGTCCTCTTCGTCGGTGACGTCGCATCCGTCGGTATCGATTTCGATATCCGGCTCGGTCGTCTCCCCTCCCGGCGGCCGGAGCGGGGCGCCGGGCTGAGCCGGCACGAGAGGAACCGGCGGTGGGGGCGCCGCCGCGGCCTGCTGCGGCGGCGGCTGCCGGCGATCCTCGGAAGCCTCCTCGGGACTCTTCTCGTGCGGCTTCACGGTGGAGCGGATCACCATGATCCTGTTCAGCACATCGAACCAGAAGGGAGCGCCGAGAGTGGCGGCGAACGCCGTCATCAGCCAGCCGACGATCGAGGTGGTCCACCAGTCCCACGACGCATGGACACGGAGCGAATCGCCTCCGCCGGCGGATGCATCGGAATGCGGAGATGAATCCCAACCGATCGGCAACCGCAGCGAGTCGAGATCCTCCCTGACCTCCTCGTAGGTTCTGCTCAGGAAGGCGGTGTCGGCGGCGGAGGATTCAGCCCTGGCAACCAGCGTCTCGCGCGCCGCGTCGTTCCTGTAGAGATACTCGGCGATCGTGATGCTGTTGACGTTCAACCCCACGGCCACGGCGAGTCCTATCCAGAAGAGCACCCACTGGGTCGACCGTTTGTACCAGCCGGAGACGCGGTCCATGGAGCTGTCGAACCATGCCTGGATATTGGCCTGCGCCTTGTTGATATCCCCCTGAGCCGTATCGATCGCCGTGAGCAGAACGCGCTGCACGGCGGGGTTGCCGATGTTGGAGATATTGCTCCGTATGGAATCGAGAGAGATGATCGGCGCCGTCGCTCCGCCGGCCGTGTTGTCGCCGACAGGACCCCGCGCCGCGATATCCATCAGCGCGAGAGCAAAGTTTTTGGAGGGGATGTAGGAAGGAAGGGCCTTACCGTTCGCAAGAAGCCGGGGACGCTTTGCGCGTCCGGGTGTATAACCGTCGGAGAAGAGGCCGTGGATGAGGGGATGATTATAGAGTGCCGAGGCGATCCCCTGCGCTCCCTTGTCGTGGAGAAGCTCGCGGATTCCATATTCGAGAAATGCCGCGCGTGTCTTGAACCAGGCCTCGATCCCCTCACGGACCGCGGTGCAGATGATGGCGATCAGGATATAGATGAAGACGATCCCGATCGCGACCTCCAGGATGTCAGATCCGAGCATATCGTTCCTCCGTTGGAAAAATCCTCATCGCATTCTCCGAATCGCGGGGCTTCGGAACAGGCATTGAACGGGGCTGGGCGGATCGATCGACGTGGTTGTCCCGGGCTGTCGCCTGATTTCACGGCCGGCGACGAAACGAGACGCGGATACAATAAGAAATATATCGTAAACAAGCAAACGTATCGGGCCGGGGTCGCCCTGTCCAACCGACACATCACGGCGAACAGGGGATCTGCGTTCTACGCATCCAGCCGCATGAGGACCTCATCAACTTCCTCCCCTCGTGCTTCCGCGAACCCTTTCTGCTCGGCGATGAGCACGAACCCGCAGTTCTCAAGAACATGTATCGATGCGATATTCGTCGAGGCCGCGCGCGCATGAAGCGGACGCACCCTGACCCGACGCAGGAGCTCGGCGAGCGCCTGCGTGGCGATCCCCTTTCCCCAGTAGTTTCTGTCGATCCAGTAACCGACGGAGGGAAGACCGAACTGAAGGAAGCAGATGATGTTGCCGACGACACCGCCGTCATGGAGGATGGTATACTTCACGATCGAGTCGTCCGCCATGATCCTGCGCCAGCGATCGAGGAACGCAGATCTGTCGGCGGGATCTTTCGTCGTGAACACCGCCATCCGCACGGCCACCGGGTCGAGCTGGTGTTCGAAGAATATGGGGATGTCGTGTTCGGATACATCCCTGAGTTCGATTGTATGATCCATGAAGTGGAAGGTTTTTGATCTCCTCCGGACGGAGCATGATTCGCGACAGGAGATGCAGGGGGTCAAATTGCATCGCACTGCGAAGCAATGCCGGTCGAACTAATCGGCGTCGATCTCCTCGATCGAAAAGAAGATCCGCACTCCCCGTCCTCTGAAGCGCTCCACCTCCTCATCCGCCCCTTTCGACGCCCCTCCTATTCTGAGGACCGCATCACAACGATCGACCGGAGCGAGCGACAGCGGCATCATGATATCGTCGTACGACTCTTCCCCGGCCGCCTCGATCACGGGGAGCGCCATGTTCGCCCCGATGACCGGCAGATGCCCCTTCCTGAAGAGGGTGAGGGCCGCCATATTCAGCGTCCGCAGGTTTTCCGCCCATACTTCCGGATCGGAGGACCCGGAACGATACGGCCCGGAGATCATGATCCACATATCACCATCGTATCTATATCGTGATCGTGTAGTCGAACTCGTAGGTATGCGCTCCGTCGACGATATCGATCTTCATGCTCCCCGTAAGCCCCACGAGTTCGCCGGTACCTGAATCAGGGACGACGGTGATCGTAAGCTGTGGAGTACCGCGCGACATGATGCCGTTGTGCTGAAGCGCGAACGTGCCGCTGCGTCCGTGAAGGGCGCCGTCGACACGTTCGATCGCGACATAACCGGCCGAGCCTTTGACCTCCGTGCCGGCGGCCAGCATCTGGCCCCGGCTCACGGCCTCAAGATCGCCGCTGAACCGTTTGTCGATCGACATCCTTCCCACGGTCGGATCTCCCACGTGTTCCTCATGGGCCCGGGGAGTCAGCGTCACATCGAATGAGCCGGCTGCGCGTGTCATTGTGAATCCCTGTTGTTCGTCGGTGTCGGAAGATGCCCGGAATCCCTCTGCGGGCCGGGTGGCCGAACTTACGAAACCGGTCGGGATCGACGTCGCCGGAACAACATCGCACTGTTATTCTACCATTCTACCGACCGGCTTCCATTATTCCATCCTTCAGGCATCCCTGCTCTCACCATCGGGAGCAAGCGCCCGCGTCAGCCGATCGGCGGTCTCCAGTTCATCTCTCAGGCGTTCACGCTCCTCATCGGAAAGAGAGAGTGTCTGAAGTTCGGCGCCGAGCGTCCGGGCGAGTTCCATCTCTCCCATTGCCACTGCGATCTCGGCACGGGCGGCAAGCGCGCGAGCCCGCTCGGTGGGAGCGGCCGGCTCTCTGCTCGCGAGCGCCTTGTCCAGCACATTAGCGGCCATTGCGTCGTCGTTCTTGAAATCGCGCAATCTGGCCGCCGTGGCCAGTGCCTTCTCCATGCGTGACCCGCCGGAGAGACCCGACTTCTCCTCCGTCTCCGCTTCGGCCTCCCCCCGCCTGATATAGATCACCGAATTGCCCGCGGGATCAACGACCGTAAACCGACTCTGTCCCGGCCTCATCCGGGTGATCCGGGGAATCCCGGCGACGGGGAGTTTCCCGAAGAGCCTTCGCAGTCCATCGGCGAAGGTCGCATGCAGCTCTTCCACTTCGGGCACGATCACCAGGCAGGTGGTGAACGCCTGCTCGGGAACAAGCCCCTTGAGCCCGAAGAAATGCAGTTCAAACCCCTCCCGACGAAAGATCAGATAGAGATTCGGTGATTTCTGCCGGTAGGTAAGCGTGAACCCGAGCGCCTCATAGAACGGCTGGATCCCCTCCAGCGATATACAGGGAAGCGCAGGAATGGTCGTGACGGTGGTATCGATCGTGGTCATGAATGATCCTCCTGAGGTTCATGGGATGAAAATCTGGAGCTGGCGGATCGAAGCGACGATGAAGATCGGAATGAGCGGGGATTCGGGCAAGTCGATCGACCTCCTATCCTCCATATCCATAGAGGGGTCTGACTAAAGGTCACTCCGTACGAACATCCCCAGCTCATCCACAACCATAAACCCCAACTTCTCGGCCAGCCGCCATGAAGCAGGGTTTTCTTCCAATGCCTGCCAGACCGGACGCCTGCCGTCAGCGTGCATGTATCGTATCATGTGAGCGGCGCAGAGGCCGGCATATCCTTTTTGCTGATGCTCCGGGAGGGTATCGATCGCTATATCCCAGAGCGATTCGGTGACGGCGCCGGCGTAGCAGAAGGAGACCGGCTCGCCGGCGACGAAGAGGGCGGCAATGGGTGAGCCCCCGGCGCCGGTTTCCAGTTCCCGGCGGAGCTCTTCGTCGATGGGAAGCCGGGCGATGAGGGCGGGGTCGAGGAAGCGCACCATGCCGTCGGGAGCTTCCGGGAGGGAATCCGGATCGTTCAGTGTGTAGACGATAATCCGTGAAGGCGTATACCCCGGCAGGAGCCCGGTAAGCCGGGCCGCATCGTGCCAGGAAGCGATCACTTCTCCCGCACCCTTTCGCACGGCGGCGTGAACGGCATCCGTCCCGGGCTCACCGATGACAAATACCGTATCGGTTTCGGAGTCGTGAAAGACAAATGAAAGCTCCGGGTTTTCCTGCACGCCCGATATCTCGCAATCCCCCTGAAGCAGAAGCGCACGCGCCTCCACCCAGCGAGGAATATCGGGAAGGGTTCGGGCGATCCGCAGGTTGTTCATGGAGTGATCAGGCCGGCTGCCCGGCATTGTCGGCCGCGATCATCTCCGGCAGACCGTCGAAGAACTCGACCACTCCCGTCTCCAGCGAATATTCGGCGCCGACGACGAGGAGCCCCTTGTTCTGGATCAACTGTTCCAGAATCTCCGACCCGTGCCGCAGATGGTCGGCCGAGACACGGATGTTGGCGCGAACCGCCTGCCGCACCAGCGTCTCCGGGTGGCTGCCGAGTTCCGTCGCCATCAGCATCTCCACCGAGGGACGAATACGATCGACAATGGAACGGAGGTTCCGCGACTGATCCTGCGAGGGACGCCCAAGCTCCTCCAGCGTGGCCAGAATCGCGCCGCAGTTCGTATGTCCCAGCACCACGACCAGCGGTGTGCCGTACTGCGCCGCGGCAAATTCCACGCTGCCGACCTGTGAAGGAGCAACGATGTTTCCCGCCACGCGGATGACAAAGAGATCCCCGAGCCCCTGATCGAAGACCATCTCCGCCGGCACACGGGAATCGGAGCATCCGAGAATGATGGCGAACGGATTCTGTCCCGCCGCCAGTTCCTGACGACGCGCAGGGTTGGTCAGCGTATCGCTGACGGAGCTACCGGCAACGAACCGGCGGTTTCCTTCCCGAAGACGTTCGAGCGCTTCCTGAGCTGATATCATCGACGTTTCAATCTTGTTCGGATAATGTTGGCAGGTGAAGCGGCCGCCTCACCCGCTCCTTCCGATCGGATTCCCCCCGCCGATGCCGTCGGTGATCGGAAAGCCCATGATAATACGGCCCGATCATGTATTGTCCAACCGGTCATCGGAAATCGATCGGGCCCTGCGGATCTCCGAGGCAATGGTTCATGCTCCCTCTTCTTACTTCGACCTCATCGCATTACGAACCGGGGTCGAGACCGGGAAGCCCGTCGAGACTTCGGACATTCTTCTCCCTGCGATATGTTATCAGTCCCATGCCCCCCTTTGCTTCGGCCCATCGCTGGAGCGTGTCCCGATCTCCCGTGTATTCATATCGCGGCACGGCATACCCGCACGAGTCGCTGATGCGCGCTACCGACATACGGATGATCGCCCTTCCCCCCGGATAGTCGGGGAAGAGATCCCGAAGCTCGCTCCAGTCGGGCGATTCCGGAGTGATCACCCCCCCCATCCCATGCAGACGGACGATCTTCGGAGAACCGGAAAACGCGCAGAACATGAGAACGATACGGCCGTTCTCCCTGAGATGGGCAATCGTCTCGATGCCGCTTCCGGTAAGATCGAGATAGGCGACATCTCGCGGCCCGATTATCCTGAACGTGTCCATCCCCTTCGGCGAACAGTTCACCAGACCATCCCCGGCCAGCGGCGCGCTCGCGACGAAGAAGAGATGCTGCTCCCCGAGCCACGCGGCGACCTCGGGCGTTATTTCCTCGTAGACTTTTCCCATGACGATAGTTCAGGCGGATGAACATGGATCGGAGGATACCGATACTCAGCGTCCGGTCGATATGGACGGATACCGAACATACGAAAAACGCACGGCAGCCCAGGAGCCGCCGTGCGTCGCGCAATATACCGCTTCACGATATTGTTATTCCGCTCTTTTCACCGGACCGACAGGCTACTGCGGAATCGCGTGCCAGACGAGTTTGAGCGCGTAGGCGCCCGACTCCTCGTTGTCGTCCTTCACCTTGAGCGAACTGCCGGTGAGCTCCAGAATCGTCCAGTTGTATCCCGGGCCGAGGTCTTTCACGATGAGCTGGGTTTCATCGGTGTTGAACTCCCAGGTTCCGCTGTCCGTGTCGCCGTCGGCCTGGACGCCCGTGACCGTCCCGTCCGCCTTGAACGTCGTGGTCTCCCAATGGAGAGATCGCGCGTCGGCGCCTTCGATCGTAAAGAGCGTGGTCTTCCACGGTTTCGCGGTCAGGATCGATTTCTTGTCGGAGCCCGGACCGGACGGGCTGTCGTCCTTGCATGCTCCGAGAGTCAGCAGGGCGGGGACGAGAAGGAGGAGAAGTACGCGGGAAAAACGCATAATCAGGGGATTGAATTGAAGATGAGGGATGCGCGGATCGATGCCGTTCCGCTGAATCTGAAGATCGATACGATCCGAACGTCCGATTGAATGCGATAGATCGAATCGTGCGACCCACAGGTCGATGCGGCCGAAGCATTCGGGAAGAGGACGAATATACAGGACGACTGTAACACCATACCATGCATGAATATCCCCTTACAAACCGGGATCAGCGCCCCGACAACAGAAAAGGCCCCGATCAACCGGAGCCTTCCCTGCTCTTCCCCACCGAACGTTCAGCGATCCGTCCCCCATGTCTGCCGACGCTACCTGAGAGCCGCTTTCAGGGTGCGCCGAGCGCAGAATCCGGATCGTGCGCCACAACGATAGCATCCGAAACATCGAATCTCGTCATCAGATATACATAACAGCCCCGCTTCCCTGCACGATAGCCGACGGGAAGGATCATGAACGCGGCCGACAGGAGCAACACCCTTCGGATCATACCTTTTCCTTCATGAAGGTTTCCCACAAGTGTTCGATAACTCGCAACACGAGCATATCACGGCGGAGCATCTCCCCACCCATGAAATATGGTCAGCGTGGGATACAACTTAATGTGATGTATCGGTCATGACGAAGGATGACAGCGCCAAGCTCACCCTCTGAACGAAGACCCGGCCCTGTCGTTTATATCAGACCGATCGTCCGCAGCACCACGCGCCTGAACGGCGCACCTCCGGGGAGGAGTCCCTCGATCTCCAGCCTGACGTTGTGCGGACCGGAAGGAACCGTTGTCGTCAGTCCGGTTGCCGCGCCGTCGAGGGCCTTTCCGACGGAAGCCTCCAGCCGTCTGTAGGCCGGCGGGGCCGGCTGCGGTCTCGGCATGGTAAGAACATCCTTCGGCGTGATCGTATCGCTCCAGCTCGTCCCCCCTTTCCTCTGCTTCCTGATCCAGGCGAGAGGCGGATCGGGAAGGATGGAACATCGCATCAGGCCGGAATGCAGGATCAGGGGCCGATCCTCGAAGAACGCGGAGACGCCGAGCCGCGAACGTTTCCCGGCATGAACACGCACGGTCAGCGGCGATTTGACGAACGCGGCCACGTTGTACGCTCCTGCCGGACCGTACGGCATGATCGTCCAGGAGCCGGGAGGCGGACGCAGGATCTCGACGATCGCGTAATCGGCGCGGGTCGTCATCTTCACCCCCCAGTCGTTCGCACGGACCCTTCGTCCCGACGGCGCAACGACCTCCAGTTTCGGTTTGCCGCGCCCCTTCCTCCCGGCCGAAGCGTCCGCCCACGATACGCTGATCAGCAGCCGATCGACCCCATGCTCCACATTCGCGATATGTGCGCCGGCCGCCGCGTCGAGATCGGAGTCGAGGCCGGAGCCGGTGTCGTTGAGAATAAGACCGTCGTCGGTCATATCGGAACGGATCTGATTATAGATCGCATGCAGATCCAACGCCGTGGGACTCGAGTAGAAGATGCCGCCGGTGTCGGTCGCAATCGACTGGAGCAGCGGCGCGTCGGCCGCCGCGCCGAGCGCGATCGTGAAGACCCTGAGACCTGACGGGAACGTCGCCATCACCTCGGCCACGCTCGGGTCGCGGTTCTCGTAGCCGTCGGAGATCAGCAGCACGGCGCGCGGACCGGGAACCCCGGCCAGCAGATCGGCCGATCGCCGCAGACCGGCGCCGATAGGGGTCCAGCCGCCGAACGCTATTCCGTCGACACTTCCCCGCGCGGCCGCGAAATCGCCGGGATCGTCGATCAGGGTGAGAGGGAGTTCGGTGGTTGCGCGGTTCGCCGGAGGAGTGGCGGCCGGGTTGGGACTCGGGTCGGCGAAGCTCACGATCCCTATCGAGTCCCCGAGCGACATCATGTCGATGAAGCGACGCGCGTTGGCGCGGGCAGGCTCGACATATCCGAACGCGATCATGCTCCCGGTGCGGTCGATACACTGCACGATCCTGGCCGGCGTCGGCGTGGTGACCGTCAGATCGATCGTCGCCGCGGCCAGCGCCCGCAGACCGGCGGCGACCTCCTGTATCACCGGCAGCGCCTGCGCGAACGGCGGCTGGAACGACAGCCCGCACTCGAAATCGAACCCGAAGACCCTGTGCGCAAAGAACATGTACTCGTCCGAGGCGCCCGCATGATTGCTCGTGGTGCCGGTGGAATAGGTGTTTCCGTTGACCGCCTGGATAGCAGCGACCACGATATTCTCCAGCGAGGTATAGATCGCATGGTCCGCCGCCGAGACCGGCAGCGATCCTATGAAACTCCCCCCGCTCGGGTTCGGACGGAAGATATCCTGCCCGAACGAGTGGGAGTCGACCCCGACGAGAATGTTGGGATGCTGTTCCAGCACGAACCGCACGTTCCGGTTCTCTGCCTCGGAGAACGCCCCGGTGCCGCGATAGATGTCGCTGCACGGCGCTCCGTCCGATCCGGCGCCGCCGAAATAGACCTCGTAGTTCCGGTTGTTGTCGATCCCCGGACAGATCGCGCTGTCGGCCGGATTGCGGTTCTTGCGCCAGCCGGCTTCATCGTGAATCGAGAAGTTCAATCCGTCCGGGTTGAGAACAGGGATGATGAACGTATCGCACTGTTCCACGATCCGATTGACCGCGATCACGTCGGGATCGACGCTCGCCGGGTTGTAGTTGCGGACAAGCTGCTCGGCGAACTCTATCGCAATCAGCGGGTTCATCCACTCCCGCGCATGCGTGCCGCAGAGAAGCAGCAGCCCCGGCTTCGAATGGGCGCCCGGCGTGTTCGTGATGCGAAGCAGTTGCACGGCGGCGGGACCGGCCAGCCCGGCGACGGAGCCGTCGTATCCCGCCGTCGATTCGGGGAGGGTCGAGAGATGACAGATCGCGGGAAAGGTCGCGGCAAGCGATGTCATCCGTGCCGCCACCTGCGCGGCGTCCAGATATGAGGAGGTGAAGCCGGTGGCGAGAGTGTCGAGCGGGCCGCCGCCGTCGTCCAGCACCCCGGCATCGACATCCTCCCGCCTGTCGCGTGTGAGGAGTTCGGGGCCGACCTTGACGGTCAGCCCCTCCCCCCGCAACGTCCGGATCTCCCCCTGTGTGAGGACGACCGTGAAGCCCTCCTCATCCGACGCGAAATGGTCGATGCAGATACGACCGGTCGCGTCCATCAGCCGGAGCACCGACTCGGCCCCCGGCGTTCGTGCCACCCGCGCCGTGTAATAGCGCGACACGATACGATCCTTCGATGCGGATTTCATGGCGGCGCCTTCTAGTTCTTAATGGTTACCGCCAGCTCCGCGGAGCCGGACTGTTTGCCGTCCGCGTCGAGCTGGACCAGCGAGACACTGTAGCCGCCCGCGGCCGCTCCCTTGCCGACGATGCCTCCCACCACGATAGGAGAGAGAGTCCCCGGTCCACCATAAATCGGTATGCGGGTTTTGCCTCGCGATGCGAGGAAGACTACTTCCCGTCCTTCGTGATGGCCTATCACGTACGGCTTGACCCCCTCTCCATCACGACCGGTCAGGACCGAGCCCCTGTCGCCGCACGAATCGCTCTCTTTGCATCCGCACGGCTTGAACCCTTCACGCAGGCGTCGCTTCAGAATGGGACTGACGAGATCGACATAGAGCCTGACGTTGCGCGGCAGATATCCGCGGTCGATCTCCAGCACGAGGAACTCCGACATGTTCTCCTCGTGTCCCGCGACGATCCCCATCGCGAAGTCGTTCGATCCGTCGGTATCGGTATAGATGATCGAGATATTCTTCTGCGCAAGGCTGTTGCTCTCCCAGACGTGAGTCCCGGCGGAGGGGCCGTCGAGCGGCGAGCACTCCACGAGGAGGCACGGGTGCCAGTGGACGCTGGTCATCCCCACCATCACATCCTCCGGCGGGATCATGGCGGCGGGCCATTCCACATTGACGATCGCCTCCTCGCCCGGCAGGATTCCGCTCACCTTCACCTCCCCGATCAGATACGTCCCCGGCGTCATCGGCATCGGAACCGGATCGCCGGGACGGTTGGTGGGGATGAACGACGAGGGATAGGTGAACTGCATGCCGGGGAAATGCGTGACCGAGATCCTGATATAGCAGTCGAGGGAGGGGGCGGTCCCGTTGTTGCGGACACGCGCATAGACCCAGTTGGGCTGCCCGGCTCTCGGGTTGAGATGCGGACCGGCCGCCATATAGTTAGCGGGAAGCGCCGCCCCCCCTTCGATCATCGGCGAATCGTTCCGCACCCAGACGTCGGGAGTGTTCCAGAACGCGCCCGCCGAAGGGACTGCACCGGTATCGGCGAGGTTGTCTCGCACAACGACATCCCTTGTAAAGCCGTAGGCGATCGCTCCCTGCACCGCCGCGGCCGCGTCGACACGACCGTAGCCGTACCAGCCGCTCCGCACCGGAGGCTGGCCGCTCATGTTGGAGGGATTCCCCATGGCGTCGAGCCATCGACCCACGGGGTCGTTGTTTGCCAGATCGAACTTCACGGCCGTGTCGCGCAGAATCTGTCGTACCTCGACCCATGTCAGATCGGGCTCCGCCGAGAGGAGAAGCGCCCCCACGCCGGCCGTGAGCGGAGTCGCCGAGGAGGTGCCGCCGAAGTTGTTGATATGGTCGGCGGGCCCCTGCGCAACAGGATCGCCCACCCCATGAGCGTTTATCAGTCCCCCTCCCCAGGCGCCGGCGGTGGTCCAGCCGTTCACGGTGATCGTGTTCGTCATGGCGTTGACGGCGGTGATGCGGGCCGGCTCGCTCCCGACGGCGCCGATCACCCCGACATGGATCACCTGACCGACGGCAAGCCCCGCGGCGCTTGCCAGGGTGAGCGTGTTCGCACCGCCGACGCTTGCAACCGAAACGGTCGTCTCGATCGCGCGATGGCTGATCATGTTCCCCTGTCCGGCGTGCCCGGCTCCCCACGTGGCGAACGATCCGTTCGGATTATGGAACACCGGATAGTTGTCGTGGCTCGGCGCACAGAGAGCGATATTTCCATGTCCCGAATAGGGAGCGCGGATTTCCGTGGTTCCGTCGTTCGCATAGGTCGTCGCCGCGATGCCGAAGCTCTTCTCGTACGCGGAGTAGGGGCGGCTGATCACGTTGTTTGCATTGCCGTTGCCGGTCGACCAGAAGGTAAGGCATCCCTTCCCTCCGCGGCCGAAGCTCGTGAGGAAGTCGATCATCGCCCTCCCCGTTCCCGAGAGTGGACCGCCCCCCAGGCCGAGGCTGCTTGTGGTGACGTCGACGCCGGGAGTGATCGGCGCGGGGAAGCCGGGGAGCGGACTGTTCGGGTTGAACCCCGCCATCCAGATCATCTGGTCCGCCAGTTCGACATCGACGTACGGGATACGCGCCGTGACGGTCAGGATACGGCAGTTCGGCGCGGAGCCGGCTACACCGGAGGACTGTCCCATGACCGGCGCCGGATTGGCCGCACGGCCCGAGACCACCCCCGCAACACCCGACCCGTGCGTATCCCACGGATTATTGTTGTCGGGGGTCATGGTGTTGAAGTCGAAAGCACGGTAGAGCTTCGTCGATCCGTCGCTTACCGTCCCCTGGAAATCGGGGTTCGTCGGGACGCCGGCCGCGCTCTGCGTGCCGGAATCGATCACTCCGATAATGATGCCGGGATCGCCGTAGGTCTCCAGTCCCGCATCCTGCAGCGCCTGCCATGCGTCGCCGCAGCCGATGCGCTGCCGGTCCCAGCATCCCCCCCAGAGGACGTCGGGAGGAGTGACGGTGTCGAGTTCGGGGCTCTGAACAAGGTTCGGCTCGGCCCATTCCACATCCTGATGCTGCGCGAGCTTATCGAGCGCGCCGAGCATCTCGATCGAACCGGCTTCCTTCGCACGGAGATGGAAGGTGTTGGGACTGTACGGAATATGTCGGATGACGCTGAAATCGAACTGCCGCACGATCTTGTGCGCCTGCTCCTCCGTGACATGCCCCTTGAAACAGACGACGGCCTCATCCTTCAGCATCGTGAAGCCGCTCTTTCCCAGATTGATCACTGCTCCGGCGATCTCGACCTGCGGGTTGTCGCGCAGCTTCGCCAGGACTTCGCGCCGCCCCTTCGCACCCGCGTTCCTGGGGAGCCGGAGGAGCTGCATGCGGGAGCGCCGCGCCAGCTCGGGAGTCTCCTCAAGCCCGAGATTATGGCTTTTTGCGATCCTTTCCAGAATCGGCTTCCTCTCCTGTTCCGACAGATTACGCTGCAAGGTTATCGCGATGATATCGGGATCGACATCGAACGGCACGCGCACCTTGCCGCGGAAATAGCTCGGCAGTCCCTTCTTCCCGAGAATGAAGAGCTCCTCGGTTCCGGCTGGCTGCACAACCGTCTCACGCGACTGGGGTTCCAGTTCGCCGGCCGAGACCGATATCAGGTACCGTCCGGGCGTCGGATCGTGCGCGATGTAGGTCCGTGAGTTCTTGTCGTACTTGAGTCTGCTCTCCTTCCCTTTCACCGCCCCCTCGTTTTCCTTCCCCTTGGTCGTACCGGGCTTGCGCTGACCGGGACCGATCAACGCGGTTACGATGACCGTCGCATCGGCGATCGGCTGTCCCGCCAGATCACGGACGTCGACACGCAGCGCTCCGGCTGCGGGATTCTCCTTCGTGCTCATCACCACTCCTTCAGGTTGTGTTGTATAAGCCGCCCCGCCCTGCGGCATTATCCCTGCATACGGGCGGCTCTGGTTGATAGTGATCGTATATGACGGCGGCAATACGGCGGAGAGATCCGAATCGCATGCCGATGTTCCGCGTTTTCACGACTTTCGAATGTTCGTACGGTATATCATGGTTCAATCCGTTAATTCGATTACGGCATGGCGGTATCCGTGTCGTATTTCGGAGTGAACACGACATGGATATCGCATTTCGATATACATCGAAGTGCGTTCTATTATTATTTCGATCGATCAGGCCACTGCTGTGCGGCGGCTCCTTATCCGGATCGTTTCAGCTCGGTTCAGGTCCGTCGACAAAACGGACATGCCTCGATCGGTTGCCTTGTGGACCGTTGCAGAATGGAAATGGGTTCTGAGGTGGCTTGGCGAATAGCGAGCCGGCCCCGTTACTTGGAAACGCGGCGACTCCTGGTGCGATAATACTACATCGCTCGGGAAAAGTCAATCGTAGAGGAATATTTTATTCGTAACGGCGGCGACTCGCGATCATAAGCGGGCCATGGTCCAAGGCCCGTGAACGGTGGGAAGAACGATACTTGAGGGAGTAAGGAGAGACGCAAACAGATCTTCATTCGATGTTAATGCGATCACCCGATGTCGGCGGCGCCGAGACGACGAGGAACACCACATCCTCATCTCCCCCGTTCGCAAATCGATGCACGGCGCCGGGAGGGATATGTACCCCCTGGCCCGGCCCGAACTCGATCACCCTATCCGCAAGCTCAAGCACGGCACGGCCCGATATCAGATAAACGAACTGTCGTGCGCGCGAATGATAATGCCGGATTTCACCTGCGCCGGGAGGGACACGCTCAAGAATGACCGAGAGATCATCATGGTCGAGCAGACGCCAGCCGTCGCATACTTCTCCCCACACATAATGCGGTGTGTTGGTTCCATCGACCACGGTCAGTTCGTTCATGATGGAATTACCTGAATATTCGCTCAGGAGGATTTTCGTTCCAGCGCATCCCGATCCCATTTCCCGAGATCCGCCGCGGCATCGTAGGTGGACTGGAGGAATGCGAGCAGCGTGTCGTCGGGGGATTCGGACTCGCGAACGACATCGTACGGAAGGATGAACTCGCGAAGATCGGTGCTGTAGAATGCTCCGTCGGGTCGAACCGTCGCTTCGGCATAGCCGGCCGGCTCGGGGTAGGCATACGAATAGAAGGCGGGGTACGGAATCGGTCCGCCTCCCGGCCAGAACCCGCAACTGCTTACCTCCTGCGAATACGCCTCGCGAGTGATCTCATCCGGCAGATTGGGAATTCCACCCGGATGTACCGGGGCCTGTCGTCCCGAAAATCGCGTGACGGCAAGATCGGGGCCTCCCCAGAAAAAATGTACCGGGCTGCATTTGCCGATAAATCCGCCGCGGAATTTCCTGAAGACAGTATGGCTTCGGACAAGAATCCTCCAGAATCTGTTGGCATATTCCGGATCGTACGAACGATGAATCTCGTCCAGATTGAAAGGAATGCAGTCGACGATCTCACACGGCATCGCATGGATCGTGACGTGGAGATCCAGCGAGTCCATCATCTCCAGAAACCGCTTATGAAATGCCGCGACCGATTGCGGCTCCAGCGCCATCCGGCCGACACGCCTGTCCTCCACCGACACGATCAGCTCATGCCTGATGAAGTCGAAATCGATCTGGAACGCCCTGGTCCCATACGGTATCAGCGAGGTGGTCAGTCCGGACGAGGTCGGGTACATCGTAACATGCCACGAATGATTCTCCCATGGGCTCAGCTTGAGCCGGACCTTCCCGACGATCTGGGTCCAGAGATGGAGGGTGGCGTACGTGTCCGCCCAGGCTTCCAGCGGAAGGCTCGGCCAGGGTTCGATCGATGCGGGCTGGGTCGTCATCTCTTCTCTTCCTCTCATGAACATGATTGCAGGAGGCCGGGATTCGGCTGTGAATCGGGGAACGGCGGAATATACGATGCAGCCGGACAGCTTGTACACGGCGTCATGTTATTGTGCTGTAACCCGGTTCCTTCCAATCGATCTTCAGGTTGAAGCATTGTCATATACGGGACAGAATTTGCCCGTAGCCGTTGCTCCCTCAATCCTCATCATATTCCGAGATCATATTCCGAGATCGTATTTTCAACCCCGAAGGGGCGCACCATTTGTAGCCGCGGACGTCCCCACATTTTTTCTTTAGCGCCGAAGGTGCGCACCATTCTGCCCTTCCGCGGAAAGGAAGAATCGTACGCACCTTCGGCGCTTAATGGTCCCCGCTACCAACAGCACCTCCCTTCAGAAGCCGCGATATATATTGTGAAGTATGCTGTGGATGCTATATTAGCGGTCGTTGAGGGCAAGCCTGAAGAAACCATCTCTCCTTCTCAGAACGCTTCCGCAGCAGAGGATTCCATCGACAGGTCGTCGCCGGAGGACGTTGCTCGACCATACCTCATGATGATGTGTGCCGTCGGGAACAAATCCGGAGTCCCTTCGTCGCAAGACAGCCGTATCGACGGGTCACGACAAAGCCGGGGATCATCGCCCGGAGATCGTGATGCCGATCATGTTATCTCTCATACGATAGAACGCATCGGTTCATTCAGGCATGAAGACCTTCCTCCTCTCTCCTCTCCTCCTTTGCCTCGTCGCAATCACTCCCCTCTCCGCGCAGCAGGCGATCCGGCCTGAACGCGGCAAAGAGATCCAGCGGGTCCTTGCTTCCGGCGAGCGGCACGACTATGAGCTCGATCTGGGCGCCGATCAGTTCATCTTCGGCGATGTCTATCAGCAGAGCCTCGACGTCGTCATATCGGTCCATGCTCCCGACGGCACGCTCGTCGGCGAGTACGACGGCCCGGCCCGTGGTTCGGAGATATTTCGCTTTCAGACAAAAGCAGCAGGAATCTATCGGATCACGGTCGCCCCGTTCAAGGAGGATTCAGGGAAGTACACCTTCACGCTGAGACGTGCGGAGCCGGTCGCGACCACCCCCGAGGGGAGCGTGGACCAGCTGATGGCACTGTACGGTCAGAACGATGCCCCCGGAGGGATCGTGGCCGTGGTCAGGCAGGGGAAGATCTCGTTCGTCAAGACGTACGGCGCCGCCGACCTCGCCAATACTATCCCGATCACCCGGGAGACGGCCTTCTGCATCGGCTCGATCAGCAAGCAGTTCACCGGCTTCGCGATCGCGACGCTCGCCGCGCAGGGAAAGCTCTCGCTGGAGGACGACGTCCGGAAGTATCTGCCGGAGCTGCCCGATCTCGGCAAACCCGTTACGCTCCGCAATCTGCTGAATCATACGGGGGGATATCCCGAGATCTTCGGCATCGTCGGCCTCGCCGGGTACTACGATGGGAATTACATGGATCAGAAGAGCGCACAACAGATCGTGAAACGACAAAAAGCGCTGCAGTTCGAGCCCGGCTCGCGCCATCTCTACAACAACACAGGCTACATGCTGCTGGCCGACGTCGTGGAGCGCGTTACCGACACCTCGTACTCCGACTGGATGCAGGCGAATCTCTTTGCTCCCCTCGGTATGGATCATACGGTGATGATGACGGAGGCGGGACAGGTGGTTCCCAAAGCCGCGACATCATACTCGCTCGGAGAGAAGGGGAAGCCTGTCCAGAACTACGTCAACAGTTCGGCTCTCGGCTCCACCGGCATCTACACCACGGTCGACGACCTGGCGAAATGGCTCGCCAACCTGCACAACGGCACGGTGGGGGGCCCCGATCTTCTGGAACGTCTCTCGGAGCGCGGCGTCCTCACAAACGGCGACACCATCGATTATGGACTCGGCATCAGTGTCGGAACCCGGCGAGGAGTTCCCTACGTCTCCCACAGCGGCGGCAGCGAAGGGTTCATCTCGATGCTCGTCTATTTTCCGAAGATCGATGCCGGTGTCGTGACGCTGAGCAATTACCGTCATTTCAACACGAACATTGCGATGCAGATTGCCGATGAATTCTTCGCGAAGGATATGACGCCCGTCGAGAAGGAACCCGAGCAGGAGATCCGGCCGCAGGTCGACACGACCCGGACGGTGACGGTCGCTTCCACACTCCTCGATGAGTATGCGGGCCGGTACGAGGTGCTCAACGTCAATCTTGTCAACGAGTTCGTTCACCGGGGAAGCGATCTGATTTCGATGATCCAGGGACAGGAGCCGAGCACGCTTCTCCCTCTCTCCGACTCGGTCTTCACCTATCCCGATGCCGAGGCGACCGTGACCTTCCACCGCGGCCCCGACGGACGGATCGCGCGCGCCACCCACGATCAGGGACGGGAGTTCGAACTGCAACGAGTGGTCCCGTTCAAGCCGTCCGAGGAAGATCTGAAGCAGTATACGGGCCGCTATCTTTCAACGGAGTTCGATATCCTCTATACCGTCACCATAGAAAAGGGAGCGCTTGTTGCGAGGCATTTCGGGAGCAACGACGTTACGCTGAAACCGAAATCGCCTGATGTCTTTACAGGAAGCGAATGGTTTTTCAAGGAAGGGAAGTTCGCCAGGGATGATAAGGGGAAGGTGAACGGGCTGCGTGCGTCGAGTGATAGAACGTTGAATGTATTGTTCGAGAAACTTCCGTGACGGAGCACGAATCGGCCGTCGGTGCACGAACGGGAACGATACATTCACATCTTCATAGAACTATACCGGCGGCCGCATGACCAGTCCCGTCGATCATCTGACTATCTGGACGGGAACGGAGGCAACTCCGTTCTCCGTCCGTATCGAGCAGAAATAACTCCCCGACGGCAGGCCTTCGACGTTGAATCTGCATGATGCTCGCCCAGGGTCTCCGTCGTTATTCTCCATAACTGCAACCGTCTCCCCCATCGCATTATGCAATACTATTCGCGTCAGGCCGGGAGACCTTTTCATATAGGATAATTCCACGATATTCGTCGCCGGATTCGGAAAACAGATCAACTCTTCATCGACGCTTTCATGAACCGATGGAGCTGCCGAGGAGAGCGTGGGGAGTCTCCAGATATATGCGTTCGTCGTGTTCCTCTCCGTCCAGCCTACTCGATCTCCGGCCGGAGAGAAGATGATGCGGGAAAAGGAACTCTCTACATCACCATGCTCAAACATCGTATCCCCCGTCTCGACATGTAAGATCCGTATCGGGCCCATGCCGCCGGATATCGCGAGCATCCTGCCGTCACTACTGAAACTCAACGCCTCGGCCGAACCTTTATTTCCCCACATCGTACGGACTCTGTTTCCCGTTGAGGTCTGCAACAGGCAGAACATCCCCGGCATGGCCTCGTTCATCTGGAAGCTGCTTACGGCAATCAAGGACCCGTCGGGACTCAGGTCCAATGCGACCGTAAGCGCGAAGAACGGCTGAAACGACGACATCCCCTTCCCGGTGTTCAGATCCCAGATCCTGACCGTTCCGTCCATGGAGTTCGATACGATTCGGCTCTCATCCGGTGAGAAACGGACGTTCATCACCTCGTCGGTATGGCCTTTGATTGTCCGGATCAACTCACCCGTTGGGGGACTCCACACCGTTATCATCTTCCCCTCGCCACAGGTAACGAGGAGCGCTCCATCCCTGCTGAATCTGAGGGATATTACCACGCCCGGATGACCGATCAGTGTACGAACGGGAGCGCCGGAACCGGCATCGAATAACCGTACGGTAGAATCGGAGCCGCCTGTTGCGATGTATCGACCATCAGGGCTGAATATCGCACTCGCATAGATCAGATCAACGGCCGGCTTCAATGTCAGGAGCAGATCTCCCGTATACGCATCCCAGATCTTCGCCGTGCCGTCATACGATGTCGTTACGACCTTCTGACCGTCGGGACTGAACGAAATATCGGATACATACCCCTGGTGGCCCGTCAATGTAAGAAGCTCGCCCTCGCTTCCGGAAGGGGGCTGTGCTGTCAGGGTCTCCGCCATAAGAGTCAGAGCCGTCAATGCGATGCAGAGCGGCCGGATCGTGGTACAGAGTTGAATGAACGGCCGCATTGTGCTCCTCCCTGCATTTTGCATGACTCTTTACCGGAAGCATTTCCGTATATCCGGGCAACGCCCCGGACAAACGAGGCGACGTCCGCCGATTCTTATGGGATGGAACGATACCAAAGTTTATTCCATCGGAATTATCCGGCAGGATACCAGCTGTTATCGCCCCGGAGCAGAGCGCCTAATTTACATGCACCTTATAGTCCATATTCACGTTCATGAGACCGATTCTGGGGCGAAGCAGGGCACTGTCTACCTCAAAATATCCTTGCGACGGAACTTCGGCCAGAATAAACATGGTGATCGACGCGGGCTTATCCTTGTACGCCTGCTGCAGCCCTACCTCGATCTCCGCTCTGTATTCGCCTTTCGCCGCATCATAGACCATCGGCGCCAGTCGCGGCTGATACCCCGGCACCTGCGCGCTTGCCGTGAACTTGACATCTTCAAGGAGGTCGCTGTTCCTTGCCGGAACGACCGTGAAGACCGGTTTGACATGCTCCTCGCTGCAGATGTTCTCGGGCTCGGAGAGTACCCCGAAAAAGAGGGTGCGCTTGAATCCGTTGACTTCGCTGTGCTGCAACATCCCCATCGAGACGCCCCAGTCCTCCTCATGTCCACAGTTCGTCTCGATGGTAGGGTCGACGTTCCCCTGCTTGTCGCAGGCGGCAAGGGTCAGAAAGCAGAGTACGGAAAAGAGTAAAGAGCGCATCTGCGTGTTCCGGTTGGTGTGGAAAGCGGGGGGCGCATGGTCATGCAATACCCGGCTGCAATATCGCAAGAGATATCTTAATACAGATCCCCCACCCTGAACGCCCTGTACGGAAAGTACCCGGTCTGCTCCACGAGCATCTCCCACTGCCGCCTGCCGTCATGGTCGACTTCGATGATACGCGAGGCAAGACCGTAGCAGATCAGTGTGTTCCCGTTCGCCAGCCTCTGGGCAAAACCCTGGGCCGAACCGTAGATGATCGGATCGGCCCGGTATTCCCAGACGAGCTCGGCACGCCTGGCGTTCTCGTCCAGACGATACTCGACCGCGCGGCTCTGCGGCGGCTCATGGAGGTTGCCGTTGTCGAAGAGAAGGATGTTGCCGTTGGAGAGCCGGCGTATTCCGTGCTGGTGGCTGAATCCGTTCAGGTCGTCGTTGATGAAGGTGAACTCGTTCTTCCTGCCGCCGAGACGCCAGATGATGTCGCCGCTCCGCGAGTCGATCTTCACGACCTGGTCCGAGTTTCTGAACGAGACCATGAGATTATCGTCACGATCGATCTCGATCGCGTTCATGTGCCATGGGTTGACGTTCGCGCCGGTAAGAGAGATATCGGGCATTGCCTCCTCCACCCCGAGATGGTCGAACGAGCGCCAGAGAAACGGTGCGGCGCCGGGGCGATGATATTCCAGGATCTGCCCCGTCACACTCGCGTCGGCCCGGCCTCCAATCGAGGTAAGGTCGGTCACCCTGCGGTCGTAGCCGTAGAGCGCATGGCCGCCGTCGGTGACCCTCAGCTCATGGACGCCTGTTTCGGTGGAGGCGGTGGAGGCAAACTCCCGCACCACGTTCCCCAGATTATCGAGTTCCAGGAACCTGGCGGGACCGCCGTCATACGCCGTGTAGGCGGTGTAGCGGCCGTTCGGCTGTTTCTGAAAATCGACCACCGGACGTGTGAACGTCCGGTACCACCGCAGCTTCCCTCCATTGTCGATGATGATCGCATGGAAGGTCCCGCTCGTCTCCGCGTTCGTGAGGCCGACCAGGGTGTAGCCGGGGGTCGGGGAGCTATTCAGAGGGATCGACCAGGCGGGGATCTCCGAGGGAAGAGCGCCCGTCGTCAAGGTCATGACGGTCGATCGCGCGCTATCCCCGTCGGCCGACACCGCGCATGCCCGGAAGAGGTATCGGGTGGAGTGATCGAGCCCCAGCACCGGAACCGTCATGCCGGCCCCGGGATCGTCGACGGTCGGAGTCCGCTCCCACGTGATCGAGTCGGCGGAATATTCGACGAAGGCGGTCGCCGCGTTCTCTGCCCGGAGCACCGCAACGGCGCTGAGGACGTTGTTCGGGTTTGCCCGTACCTCATCAAGCCCGGCGACGGGATGGAGTGATGGCCCGGAGGTATCGCTGCAGGATACGAGCAGAGTGAGGAAGATCGCGAGCGATGCGGGGAGAGAGTAGCGTGGGGTCATAGAGGGTGTGTTGTCTGAAGGATGAGATAACGTTGGAGACCGGGTGTGCCCGGGGCAGAAGGAGAGAGCGGGCGCGTGAACCGGTATGAGGGGAAGCCTTTCGATCAACAGCCTGGAGGTTGGATCGTTCCCTTAGCTCGGAGGGCTATGGAGAGCACTACGGCGCGATCTGGAACTCCACAACGCAATAGACCGAGACGTCGCCCGATGTGGAACTTTGAGCCGTTGACCCACTTGTGCTCTGTCGTAGTCTGCGAGATGGCTGCTCTCGAACGTCGACGGCAGCATCATAGTGTCGAAGATCGCCGCTGACGGTTGTCCGGTTCGTCCTTCGGCGATAGGCAGCAACATACAGCGATCGCCGCAAAGATGCCACGAGCGATCCATCGTCGGATCTGCTGGTAGACAACAGCTTACGGCGGCAGGCCGTTGGACAACATATCCCATTGCGCGCCCAGTGACCGCTCCAGCGAACTGCATTGAAGACTTCGCGCAACGGATAGGTTTGCTGCGGAGTATCGTCCTTCATAAACGTACGGTAGGGAATAATGAATGCCCACTCGTCATCGGAGACATCATCTGATAGATTTTCCGGTTGTTCACACCAGAGCTCTTTCTACACCTGCCGATTTTATTCTCAAAAGTGCACAACAAGCTTTAGGCTCTTCAGCGACTCTACTTATGCATAAGCTGAATTCGTTTCAACCTTAATTCTGAAACGGCATTTTCAGTCTCGCATATTTCTTTTTTTATCTCACTGATTGCGATCTCAAGCCGCGGTGGGACTCCTACACCTCCATATTTCGCTTTTTCGATGGACAAATTGTTCAAATTAGAAGTTTGTATATTCAACATAGCTTGCAGACCCAAAGCCTTAGTACGCAGCACCTTATCTTCTAACTGCTTTTCATCCCAATCTAATGATTGCTTTTTGTTATAATCCAATGATTTAATAGCAGCATCTGAGATCTTTACGACATCGTGACAGATGTCTGAGATTTTACTCCCACCTTGCAAAGGCTCCTTTTCATTTAAATTCGAGCGATTATCGGATAGATTTTCTTGAGCAAGGGTGAGTTCTGTCATCAACTCAGAAATTTTCCTTGATAATTGGGGCAGGCTCATTCGATCAACAATTTGCCGCAATTCTAAGAGCAGAGCACTCAATCTCTTACTTTGAGCCGATATGGAAGCCAGCGCTACTGCATGTTCATAGAACACATTAAGATCTTCATTTGTTACAGATTCACGAGCGAACAGTGTCAATGTAACTAGTTCGATCTCTGTATTACCCATGAGATAGTCCGCGACAGTGCTTGTCATTACCTCTGCAGCCATCCTAAACGGAAATCCGCCAACCCCAGTACCAAGCGCTGGGAATGCGATCAGACGAGCTTTTAGTGTATCAGCGAGTTGCAAGCATTTAAGGACCGCTGCACATACACTATCTTCGGTTGGATATATAAGATTACCATAGTCAATAGTGACAGCATGAAAGATATATTTTGCCGAGAGATCACCGGCTGAAGTCACAGCGACATCACCCACTTTAAGGGGAACATGTTTTCGTGCTTCTCGTCGAATATCCTCTCCTCCAGCCCTAAGTAGGGCCATAGATACCCCTCCACCCATTGTTAGATAGTTATCGTCAGAACTAACGAGCACATCAGCTCCAATGGCAGTAATATCTCCGTAGCAAACACGGAAAATCGACTCATTGATTTTATAATCCGATCTTCTCATCTGCATTGCTATCCCCTCTTCTCTTATTGCGGAATGATAAGGTGCTTACCAGTTAGCCTGTTCAAGATGGAATGGAGTTTCAGCACCGTGCTCTGCACAGCATCTTCTGACTCTTTAAGATTATTAGCAATGATGGGCGGCACGAGAGCGCTGCCCCATTTTGCATATTGTTCTTTTGCCAATCGGTAATTTGCAGCATGTATTTCAGCTAAAGACAATAGATGCTCGATCTCTTTTTCGTGATTTTCTATAGCCTTCTCACTTATCTTTTGCTGCACAACTTCCGTTTTCGTCTGCAATATCTCTTTTGCATTTTTTATAGGATCGGCCGGTTCGTTTTCATTGATGTTTTGCTCAGCTCGCCTGCGTTCACGACGCTCTTGCACTATCTTATGGCCCTCAACGAACAAAAAATCAACGGCTTTCATCAGAAGAGGAACTCCAACCAGTTCAATCATATTTAGCCTCTGTTAAGTTTTTATGAGTATAGCTTATTAAGCGTAAGCACCTGAGTTCTAAAGGCATTTAGACTTGCATCAACATTATAGCAGGGTCAGAGCATAAGCACCTAATATTTCAGCACGCCCGGAGGGACTCGAACCCCCAACCCTCAGATCCGAAGTCTGATGCTCTATCCATTGAGCTACGGACGCGTATGTGCGCCGTCAACATAGCGACGGATCAGGAGATTTCAAACGGGATAGTGGGGCTTTGCGATACACAAGCTTGCCCCGGCCTGGGGGCTATGCGCGGCGCAGAAGAGCTCCGAAGAAGCCGTCGGGAGAATCGGGCTCGGATGTGGGGAGGGTGCGGAAGAACGGACCCTCCGTAGGGAGAGAATCGATGGGGCGGACGGGCTCGGAGCTCCACCCTTCCGTGCGGGAAAGAAACGACTCCACCTGCACTTCGTTCTCGACGCGTAGGAGCGAGCAGGTGGCGTAGAGCATCAGGCCGCCCGGTTTTACCAGCGGGGCGTACTCGTCGAGGATTTCGTGCTGGAGACGGGTGACGCGGCCGATCATCGATTCGTCGAGGGCGAGCCGGGCGCCGGGGTTGCGGCGGAGAACGCCGGTGCCGGAACAGGGGGCGTCGATCATCACAGCGTCGAACGTTCCGAGCAACGAGTCACGACGCGATGTGTACGCCTCGTGCTCCATGATCCTGACGTTCTGGGCGCCGCTCCGCTTCAGGCGGGGACGGAGCTCGGCGAGACGACGGCTGTTGACGTCGTGGGCGGTGATCCCTCCCCTCCCCTTCATGATCGCGGCCATGTGGAGCGCCTTTCCTCCCGCCCCGGCGCAGGCGTCGAAGACGTTCCAGGTGGGACGCGGATCCAGGGTGAGCGAGAGGAGCTGGCTCCCCTCGTCCTGCAGCTCGAACCATCCCATCTTGAACTCCGGGATCGCGTTGGCGTTCAGACGGCGACGGAGGATCACCGCGTCGGAGGAATATCGGCCCTCGATGCAGTCGATATCACGACTCCGCAGCCGCGCGATCAGCGTGTCGCGATCGGCGTTCAGCCTGTTGGCCCGCAGCGTGATCGGGGCCTGACGGTTCAGCGCCTCCAGCAGCGCCGATGCGCCGGCCCCATGTTCCTCCATGATCCCTGCAACAAACCACTCGGGAAGCGAGTAGCGGATCGCCGAGCGCATCGGCTCGTCGAGCGTTGCGGCCTCCTCCTCGGCGGCGCGGAGCCGGGCTCGGATATCGGCGACCTGCGCGGGGGCAAGGTGCGTCCCCTCGGCGATGTCGGCGACGCTCAGATCGGCGCCGGCGGGGAGCGCGGCAAGCTGGATCGACGCCTCTCTGTCGGGCGTGGCCTTCCGCACGATCTCCCGCAGAAGAACCCGCACCCTGAGGACGTTACGGAGCGCGTTGTAGACCGTCTCCGAGATGGCCCCCCTGTCCCTGGAGCCCAGGTAGCGCCTGTCGCGGAAGAACCGGCTGATGGTGATGTCGGCGGGGAACGTCGGCCGTCGCAGAATCTCCGCGAGAAGCTCGTGACAATGCCCGATGATCGAGGAGGGTTTCACGCGGATGTCGTGTTGAAAATCGTGTCGGATGCTGCGCGGAACTGAGAGGGACCCGGACGGTCCGGGAGATCAATCGGGAAAAGATATCGAGCTACGATATCGGACTCAGCTCCCCGGCGTTATCGTGTCGCGCGCGGCCGTCTTTCGTCCGGCGCGGATCATGGAGGCTCTGGCGGTTACAGTGAGCGGGGCGAAGGCCCCCTGGAGATACTTGTGCCATCCCACCACCCCGATCATGGCGGCGTTGTCGGTGCCGTAGATGGGACGGACGGTGTAGAAGGTCATCCCCCGTTTCGCGCACTCCTCGGCGGCGACGGCGCGCAGACGGCTGTTGGCGGCGACGCCGCCGACGATCGCGAGTCGGGTCAGCCCGTGGGTCTCGGCGGCGCGGAACGCCTTCGTCGTCAGCGTGTCGACGATCGCCTCCTGGTACGACGCGCAGATGTCGGCCAGCGCCTCCCCCGTCGGCGGGGCCGTGGGGTGGTTGTCGCGGATAAAATATCGCAATGATGTCTTCAGGCCGCTGAAGCTGAAATCGAGGCTTTCCTTGCCGAGCGAACCGCGCGGGAACGCATGCGCCCTGGGATTTCCTCCGGCGGCGATCGAGTCGACCAGCGGCCCTCCGGGATAGCCGAGCCCGAGGAGTTTCGCCCCCTTGTCGAACGCCTCGCCGGCGGCATCGTCGCGGGTCGCTCCCAATAATTCATAGTCGCCGACCGACTTCACTATGTAGAGAAGCGTATGTCCGCCGGAGACGACGAGGGCGAGATAGGGGAACTCGATATTCTTCTCCTCGATCATCACCGAGAGGAGATGCGCCTCGATATGATGGACGGAGATGAGCGGCTTCCCGAGCCCGACCGCCAGCCCCTTGGCGGCGTTGACCCCGACGAGGAGACTGCCGACCAGACCCGGCTCGGTCGTCACGGCGATCGCGTCGAGATCGGCGAAGGTCGCCCCGGCCTTCTCCAGCGCACCGCGGATCGCGGGGACGATCGACTTGAGATGACGGCGCGACGCAAGCTCCGGCACGACCCCCCCCCAGGCGCCGTGCTCCTGCTGCGATGTGATGATCAGGGAGACGACCTCCCCGTCACGGATGACGGCGGTCGATGTCTCATCGCAGGACGATTCGATTGCTAGAAGAGTTCCGGACATCCGGTCGATCCCGATCTGATGAGGGAGCCGGCCCGCCGATCAGGGGCGTGGCCGACGTGAAGAAGTTGCCGATAATCGTCGGATAATAAGAAACGGCGCCCCCGTTCGGCCGATTCCATTTGCTACGGAATGTCACGGGCCCGTACGCTGTTAGTTCAATGTTGAACCGCGAGAGGAGAAAGGATAGCTTTGCCTCCCGGTTTCCGAGCATTCCATACCAACACCAGAGTCCGCAGTGAGCGATGTCAACGTCGGCCTGGCGGCCAGCCCCTGGATCGTGATCCTGATCGTGCTGGCGGCCTTCGGATTCGCGATCTATACATACAACAGAACGCTTCCCCCCGTCCCCCCTCTCAGACGCTGGGGATTGATCGCATTACGGACGATCGGCGTCGGCCTGCTGCTGCTGGCGATCTTCGAGCCGGTCATCTCCATGATCACCGTGACCGCCGAGGAGCCGGAGGTGATCGTCGCCGTGGACAACTCGGAGAGCATGACCCTGAGCGGACAGGATTCGGTCCGCTTCAAGGAGGCGCGCCGCGTGGCGCAGTCGATCGACGAGTCGGGAATCGGGTCGAGCAGCGACTTCGTCCTTTTCGCCGACTCCGCCCTCCCCCTCTCCCCCCCGGTCCCGTACGAACGCTTCGACGCGAAGGGACCCGAGACGAATCTCAGCACGATCTTCGATCTCACCGCCGACTCCCTGCGCCGCAGGAACGTCCGCGCGGTGGTGCTCCTGAGCGACGGACAGTACAACACCGGCTCGAATCCCCTCTTCGAGGCGGAGAAGCTGGGGGTGCCGGTCTATGCGGTCGGGTTCGGCGACTCGGTGGAGCCGCGCGACCTCTCGGTCCAGCAGGTGTTCACCAATGAGATCGCCTATATCGGAATGGAGCTTCCGGTCGAGGTGCGGGTCAAGTCGGCGGGATACGACGGCGGAACCGCCACGGTGACCCTGCGGGACGACAACGGCACGGTCGCCACCCAGCAGGTGGCGCTGACGCCGGGGACCAGCGAGTACACCACGAATTTCATCTACAAGCCCAGAAACGAGGGGATCGCGAAACTCCAGGCCGATATATCGGCGGTCGGCGGGAGCGAACTTACCCCGCGGAACAACACCCGAGCGACCTTCGTCAAGGTGCGGTCGAACAAACGACGATACCTGCTGATCGCCGGCGGACCGAACGCCGATGTCGCGTTCATGCGGCGAGCGCTTCAGGCCGACAAAAATATCGAGCTGAGAACGTTCATCCAGAAGAACCGGACGGAGTTTCTCGAAGGAAAACTCGATCAGTCGGCGTTCAGAGAGGTGGAATCGATCATCCTGCTCGACTTCCCCACCCCCGAAAGCCCGGAGGAGGCGCTGACGACGATCCGTTCGGCCGCGACGAACTCCAACATCCCCCTTTTCGTAGTCCTCGGCTCACGGGTCGACGTCAACCGGCTGAAGGGGCTCGAATCGCTCCTCCCGGTCACCTTCGGCCAGCCGAGAAGCAACGAGATGCTGGCGTTCGCCGAGATGTCGACCGCCGGCCGGGACAACCCGATCATGCGGGGAACGAACGTCGACGCATGGGGAGGACTGCCGCCGATCTACAGAACGGAGACCGGCGTGCGGGCAAAACCGGAATCGGAGGTGCTCGCCACGGTCCGCCTCGGCGCAACCTCGCTTGGGGAACCGTTGATCGTGTCGCGACGGATCGGCAGAAGCCGGTCGCTCGTGATCGCGGGCTACGGCATCTACCGCTGGGAGCTTCTGGGGGAGGGAACACGACAGATGCGGGGGGAGAATCCGACCGGCGTCTTCGAGGATTTCATCTCCAACTCGCTCCGCTGGCTCGCCACCCGCGAACAGGAGAAGCAGGTGCGGATCGCCTCCAGCAAGCAGCTCTACAACCTGGGAGAAACCGTCAGGATCATGGGGCAGGTCTACGACGAGACCTACAGCCCCCTGGACGACGCGGAGGTCACCGTCTCGGTACAGGGACCGGAACGGACCCATGAACTCTCGCTGGCCCCCGCCGGCAACGGCAGATATGAGGCGACGCTGAGCAATCTTCCCCCGGGCGACTACAGGTTCACCGGACGGGCACGCCGCAACGGCAGGGAGATCGGGACCGACGCGGGACGGTTTTCGATCGGCGAAATCGGACTGGAACTGCTGCAGCCCGCCATGAACGTCGACCTGCTCAGGGCGCTGGCGAAACGGACCGGCGGGAAGTTCTACACGGCGCGCGAGTCGGCGACGCTCCCGGACGATATCAGAAAGTCCGCGGGGTTCGCCCCCAGATCGGTCGAATCACAGAACGATTTTCTTCTCTGGAACTACCCGTGGGTGCTGGCCGCCGCGCTCTTCGCGTTCGCGATGGAATGGCTGATCAGGAAGAGAAGCGGGATGATGTAACGGTCTTCTCCTTTTCGGAGGGGGTGATCCTATCCTCGCCGGACCGCCGTATCTTTGCAGCGGACCGATCGGGGCACGGATACCGGACGCACCGTGCTCCCCGGAACCGACTCATTCAAGCGATATCATGTCATACTCGTATGCAGAAGAAGCCGAACGCTACTGGAGGCTCGGCTATTCGTCGCAGATGAACGGACGGCTCGATGAAGCGATCGAGCTCTATCAGAAATCGATCGACGTCTATCCGACGGCCGAGGCGTACACTTTTCTGGGGTGGACCTACAGCTTTCAGGGACAGCTGGACGACGCCATCGAACAGTGCGAGCGGGCAATCGAGATCGATCCCGATTTCGGCAACCCCTACAACGATATCGGCGCCTACCTGATGAAGAAGGGGAAGTACGAGGAGTCGATCTCCTGGTTCGAACAGGCATGCAGCGCCCCGCGCTACGAGTCGCGACACTTCCCCCATTTCAACCTGGGACGTGTGCTGGAACGCCTCGGCGACGTGATCGGGGCGATATCGCAGTACGACGAAGCGGCGCACCTGGAGCCTGGCTACAAGTCGGCTCTGCAGGCCTCCGAACGCCTGCGGGCATGGATGAACTAAGGGGCTGAACTTCATCGGGACCGTCAGCGCCCCGGCAACGAGCAATCCTCATGGCATTATTCAACACCAAGCCGAAGAACGCCGACGAGCCCAACAGCTACGGGAAGATCAAACTTCCCCCCGGCCAGCTCTATACCGAGAAATTCCCCGTGATGACCTACGGCGCCGAACCCTCGATCGGCACCGCCGACTGGCGGCTGGAGATCGACGGCATGGTGACCGAGGGGCGGAGCTGGACGTGGGATGAGTTCATGAAGCTCCCGCAGACGACCCTCACCTCCGACTTCCACTGCGTCACCCACTGGTCCCGCTTCGACGACGAATGGACCGGCGTCCTCTTCCGCGACTTCTTCGAGACGATCAGGGATATCGTCTCCCCCGACGCCACCCACGTGATGCAGTACGCCTACGGCGGCTATACCACCAACCTCCCGCTGGAGTGGATGCTGACCGAGGATGTCATGTTCGCCCACACCTTCAACGGCAGGCCGCTCGAACGCTCGCACGGCGGACCGATGCGGATCTTCACCCCCTTACGCTACGCATGGAAGGGGGCCAAGTGGATCCATCGCCTCGAGTTCATGGCGAAGGACAAGCCGGGATTCTGGGAACAGAACGGCTACAGCAACAGCGCCGACCCGTGGCTCGAGGAACGGTACTGGGATTGACGATGAAGGGAGCCGGACTCTGCGCCCGGCTCAGTCGGGGAGCATGATCGCATCCCCCTCGCCGATCTCCCCTTCTCTCAGGCCCGCACGGACGATCATCCCCTCCCGGTGGAGCGCGGCGGCGATCCCGACAAGATCCCGCCGCTCGGCCGGCAGCGCCCGCTCCGGTTCCGGCATCAGCCGATCGATCACCTCCGCAAGCCTCACCGGCGACCGCTCCCCCCGCAGCAGCTCCACCATCCGTCCCCTCCAGATCCTTCTGGGAATCCCCCTCAGCATCGGCTCCTCCTTCCCCGTCGCCTCCGGATCGAACAACCGTATCGGAAGGGGATGTGCCGAGAGACAGAGACTCTCCAGAGGACAGACCCCGCACCGCGGAGAACGGGCGGTGCAGATCACCGCCCCCAGATCCATGAGCGCCTGGTGCCAGGGGTAGGACCTTCCCGCCGGAACGATCGCCTCGGCGACCCGCTCCACGCTCCGCTCCGGCAGCAGCAGCTCGGCGGTATGACACTTGTAGAAGAGCCGTGAGAGAACACGCCGGATGTTCACATCGATCACGGGAACGTCCTGCCCGAACGCGAAGCAGGCGACCGCCGATGCCGTGTACGGGCCGACCCCCGGCAGACTCAGCAGCTCCTCGACGCTCGCCGGAAACCGGCCGCCGTGCCGCTCCACGACGGCCCGCGCCGTCTCCTGCAGCCGGAGCGCGCGCCTGTTGTATCCCATCCCCTGCCATGCTCTCAGCAGATCCCCGGTCGAGGCGGAGGCGAGCGCCTCCACCGTCGGGAAGCGCTCGATGAACTCCGGAAGCTTCACCGCCACCCTGGAGGTCTGCGTCTGCTGAAGCATGATCTCGCTGACCAGGATCAGATAGGGATCATGTTCCGGGGCCGCCGTCTCCACGGCGCGCCAGGGGAATCTGCGGCCGTGCCGGACGAACCACTCCAGCAGGGTCGTCACGATCCGGTCGGCGTTCCCGATCGTTCGGGGGAGAGGCGCGGTCATGACCTTCCCGGTTCCGGAGGCCCGCCGGCCGGGGGTTTCATCAGTTCGATCCACGTTCTTCCGGCATCAGTTTGTTTCTCGATAAAGCCCGGGCCGTCGGTTTTTCGTAATATCGAAGGATTAATCCCACGTCGATATCCCAACTATGAACTACTTCAACTCCGTCGTCGATATGATCGGCAACACGCCGATGGTCCGGGTCCAGCGCGCGATCGGTCCCACAAAGGGGATCGTCCTCGCCAAAATGGAAAATAGCAATCCGGGCGGGTCGGTTAAGGATCGCATCGGTATCAGAATGATCGAGGCGGCCGAACGCCAGGGAAAGATCAAACCGGGGGGACTGCTCATAGAACCGACGAGCGGGAACACGGGGATCGGCCTGATGCTCGCCGCCATCGCCAAAGGCTACCGCTGCCTCTTCATCATGACCGACAAGGCCTCCGTGGAACGGGTACGATATCTCAAGGCGATGGGGGCCGATATCCTGATCGTCTCCTCGGCCGCCAAGCCCAGCTCCCCCGAATACTACTACAACACGGCACTGCGGCTGGCTCAGGAGATCCCGAACGCCCTGATGCTGAACCAGTACGACAACCCCGCCAACCCCGAATCGCACTACTACGGCACCGGACCGGAAATCTGGGAACAGACGGAAGGACGGGTCACCCACTTCGTCTCGGGCCTCGGGACGGGAGGGACCGCCTCGGGGTGCGGCAGGTTCCTGAAGGAGAAGAACCCGGATATCAGGATCATCACGGCCGATCCGACGGGATCATCCCTCAAGACCTACAAGGATACGGGCCGCCTGGTCGAAGCGCTCCCCTACATGATCGAGGGAGTGGGACAGGAACGGCTGCCGCAGAATCTCCAGTTCCGATATATCGACGAGGTGATCAACGTCTCGGATCGCGATGCCTTCCATATGGCACGGAAACTGGCGCGGGAGGAAGGGATCTTTACCGGAGGCTCCACCGGCATGAACTTCGTGGTGGCGGCGCAGAAGGCCAGGGAGATGAAGGAAGGGGATGTGATGGTCGTGATCGTCTGCGATACCGGGGAACGCTACCTTACCAAGCATCATTCCGACGAGTGGCTCCAGGAGAAGGGATTTCTCGATACCGAGAAGACGACGCTTCAGGTGGTGCTCGATCTCAAGGTGCGGAAGGAAGAGGTCGTGGCGCTGGTCTCGGCGTCGCCCGATATGTCGGTGCGCGATGCGCTGAGTCTTATGAACATGCATGGGTTCAGCCAGCTTCCGGTCATGGAAGAGGGGCGGCCGGTGGGGTCGTTGCGGGATAATCGGGTGATGGCGGCGGTGATGGAGGATCGGGATCTGCTGGAACGGGCGGTGCGGGAAGTGATGGAGCCGAGTTTTCCGGTGGTGGGGCATACGACCGAGGTTTCGAATGCTATTCGGTATTTGAAGGATGCTCGGGCGATTTTGATTGAGGAGTATGGGATTATTGGGGGGATTCTTACTCGGCATGATCTGGTGGAGTTTTCTTGAGAGAAGAGAGAGAAGAGAAATGAACAG
>CBINGZ010000017.1:0-97562 GCA_966250335.1 uncultured bacterium
AGCCCGAACGGTTCAACAATAATCCATACCACTACAAAGTGGGACTAAACATCTAACCCGCCGATGAAGGTCTCATCGGCTTCGACCACGCCGGAGAGCTTACGGAACGTCCCCGTCTTCATGGCAAGCCGGATACGATGCAGGAGGAACCACGCCGTTTTCTGCGTGATACCGAGTGCCCGGTGGATCTCATAGGACGATACCCCGTTCTTAGCGTTGGCGATCAACCACATGCCGCAAATCCACTTGTCCAGACCGAGGGGAGAGTCTTCCATGATCGTTCCGATCTTCACCGAGAACTGACGACGGCAACCACGGCACTTCCAGATACGGCGGGTGCTGATGAAGCTATGCTCTTTCGAGTCACAGCGAGGGCATGTTATGCCGTCCGGCCATACAAGACCAACCATGCAGGCTAAGGCATTGTCGGGATTGGCGTAGTAGACGATTGCTTCCTGTAGCGTCCTCGGTAACGGGGCCGGTTCGAGTGTCGATTGTTGGGCTTCTGTTTCCATGCCGTCGTGTACGGAAGGAACAGTTGGGTGTTTCAACTACTTAGCGGGAAATGTCAAAGAGCGATGTGGGATTCTGAGGGGGAAGCCGTATGTTTCCGATGCATCTATAGCCGGTTGTCGGCATCAACGATCATTGAGGAGGATTGAGCATGGAGAACCCGGAGAACATCGCGGCGGGTGACGTTGTATGGCATAAGACGGGGGATGGTAGGAGTAAATTCCTCGTGACAGAGCTAACTGATGTGAATGGTCAGGCTCATGCAAAGTGCTCATGGAGCGAAGGGAATATTGTCTTTACTGATTCTATTCCCCTTGTAGCCCTCACTAAGACCGAGGCACCAAAGAAGTCCAACACAATCTGGCGGACATAGCATCACGAAGACTAGCTATCCACCTTCGATAACTCCGAAGGTGGATACGCTTCCGTATGATGCGCGCCTTCATTGTCAATCCACGAGCAGAATATTCTTGCATCGGAGCAGTCGGAGCGTGTGATCTCGCCGATCTTATAGGCTACTTTTGGCCGATCGAGGTCATGAACCCATACCACAATGTCGCCCGGTTTAATCGTGTCCATGTTCTTTCCGTTGTTAGTGGTCAACTCCGTCTCACCCCAAACTTACCGAATCACCCCTAGCCCTTTCCAGACCCGACTTTATTGTAACGGGGGATGGGTGTGTGTGGCAAGTATATTGTTGCCTTTTTTATTGTAGTAAGAGATAGTCAGCCGGAAAAGATTCCTTCCCGGCTGACTATGATCCCAATATTTTACCGAACGACAATGATCTTCTCCACCACCCGGCGTCCACCGGCCACCAGCTCCACAACATACGTTCCGGCGCTCCATCCATGAGTGTCTACATCGATCGCGTACCGCCCCAATTCCATCCATTGGCGCGCCAGCGGCTCGGCGATCATCCGCCCCGTCTGATCGTAGACCCGCAGCCACGTATCGCCCGGCTCCACCACCGAGAACCGAAGTTCACCGCCTACTGATATCGGGTTCGGATACACATCAAGGCGGTTCGATGCGGCCTGATGATCCACGACCCGCCGCACCTTCCCGGCTCCCTGCGGTTCCTCAACCACGCTGAACAACTCCGCGATCGGATACAGCGATTCCCCCGCAAGCGGGATCGACGGCAATGATGCAGCCGCGTAGCGCAGACGAACGTAATACGTGCCCGACAGCAGGTCCAGCGTATCGACAAGGATTGCCCCGTGCAACGTGTCGGTCTTCCTGACAGCGAATGAATCCAGCCGGTGGACTACTTGGCCCGTGATCGAATCCACCAGCTCTGCGAAGAAGTCCACACGGTACGTGCCGCCATACGCCGTATCCCCCAGGAACGCCCCGTGAACTTCGCAGCCGATCACCACCGTGTCGTGTCCGGTGAACATCTCTGTCCGCATCAGCTCCCCGACCGTTGACGGCAGCGATACCGTGTACAACGCCGGAGGACGCTCCACCATCGGCACCGGACGCGCCAAGCTGTCCGTTGCCCGCCACACGTCAAGGATGCCCCCGGAGATGGAGGCACGCCGTCCGGCATCAAGCCGGAATGCGACTTCACGTCCGGTTGCGACGTAGCCCTGCGGCCGCGTCTTGGCGAAGTGCTCACGGGTGGTCGTCAACTGGCCAGTCGTCGGCTGTTGCGCGAACGTCTCGAACAGCGCCGCGAAGGTGCCGAGCTGTTCAACCCGTGATGCGCTCCCGTTCGGGTTCATCCCGCCCCACTGGAAGGTGCGCGGGCCGATCGTTGTTCCCGTTACCCACGGCACCCGGATGTTCAGCATCGAGCCGTGGCGGTTGTAGCTCGGCCCCATGTAGTTGAACGGGTTGGCGACGATCGAGAAGCCCGGTTCCGCGTCGGCGGTCGTTGCCGTGCTTGCCTCGTTCAGCGATGCGATATTCGGCGCTGTCTGGATGCGGCCGGTCACGGGCTCCGACACCACCCGCCACCGACGGAGCGGCCCTGTCTTCTGTCCTTGAGTCGCTGCCTGATAGTTGATCCATGTCTGCGCATCGTAGCCGAGATAGGGGGGGCGTATGGCACGACCGTATCCGTAGTTCTCCCAGACAATCCCTTCCTGTACCACGGCGTTGTGATCCTGCGTCTGATCCATCGACGGGAACCCCTGTACATCAGCGTTCTGCGATACGTCGCGCACGGTACCGGAGAGAACCAACGGCACCGCTGTAAGAGTTACCGGCATCTGCACAACACGCGCGCAAGCGATTACGCTACTGTTCGGGTTCAGCTCATGCTGCCATGTCACCGTAACGCTCGAATCCGCCGACGCCATGTTCACGTACGTCGGCACCGTCGGGTATTTGCCAATCCCTCCGCCCGCTCGGTTGCTGCTGATCGCCAGAACGCTGGAATAGCTGCCGGGTGCGGCACCCCAGCGCGCCCACCACTGCGGTGTCGGCGCAAGACGACGGAGGATCGCCCGAACCCCCAACAAGGAATCCGACCACGCCATGAGCACACCTCCGTGGAGCTGACTGATGACCGGCGTTCCCCACTTACGGGCGTCGTTCCCCTTGTGGAGCACGATCGATTCCAACGGCTGAAAGAACACACGCGGTGTATGGGTAATCACCTCCTGCGTCGTGTCGTAGCGGAGATTGCGGAAGACGACTTCCCGCTGCTGCGTCAGGGGGTTGTAATGCGCCGTCCACACTACCGACATCACCGTGTCGATGCCGATCGTCCGCACCGTCAATGACGGGAATCGGTTGATGAATCGGGTTGTGTCGGTCGGCACCAGGCTGTCACTGATCGGATGCTCCCACGGCTCCCAGAGGATGCCGCCGGTTGCCGGGGTGATCGGGTAGGAGCGGCGATAATAGACCTTCGCCTGGTATTGTTCTCCCGGTGTATTGTCGTTCGGCGCACGGCGGTGATAGACGGCATGCCAGCGTGAGCCGTCGAAGACGAACTTTCGTTGTCCGTTGAAGCGCAGATCACCGAAGGCGACATGATCGGGCGGGTTCGTCGGCTCGATGCGCAGCAGGGCGCTCCTCCCTGGCCCCAACGTCAGGTTCACGATACTGTGACCGCTGACGATCGTATCCACTCCCATACGGGGGACGTTCGACAACGGAAGCCGCGTTGTATCGACCGCGATCTCACGGACTCTGTAGAGGCGAAGATCGGTGACGCCATACGGCAAATTCAGTTGCAGCAAGATCTCCCGCTGTTCGGCCAGCGTATCCCGCCCGTCGGTCACCGTGTCCGGGATCGGCTCGTATGTCCGTCGGTTACAGATAACGATATGTTGCGTGTCTCCTTTCGGATAGAAGAACCCGATTTCCACATAGCGTTTCCATGTCGAATCGACCACGCCGGTGATGGGATGTCGGGTTACGATGCTGTTGACAATCTCGGTATCTGCCAGCGGCCTGTACAACGTATCATGCGTAGTATCCCGCTGATGCTCCGGATCGACCACCGTAGCATGATAGCTGTATCCGGACCGCCACCGCAGTTTCATCATCTCCGGCCCCACGCGCGACAGCCAGCGATTGATCTGTTTGATTGCTTCCCACCGCGTGTGCCAGCCGACATACATGTTCGGGATTTTCAACCGTACGGCACTCGCACCGGAGCCGTCCCTTCCCACCAACAGGAACGTATCGAGCCGGTCATATGTATCCCCATTCACGTTCGCATACAGCCCCGTCCCGAAGCAGCAATCCGTGTATCCCCACCATTGCCGACCTAACTCGCTGCCGAGATAGGCGTTATCCCGATCGCTGACCATTCTCCACCAGTTGACGCCGTGGAAGCCGTAACTGGCTCCGAGTCCGATCATTGCCCGCAGTTCGGCCGGTTCCGGGATATGGCTGAACAAGGTATCAAGCTGCGTGAGCGTATCGCCGGTTACCGTATCGATCCAGGCACGGCCGCGGATCTCCACGTGACTGATGATCCCCGGAACTTGAATGAGTCGTCGCCCCGTCGCCTTCGAGATCTCCGCACCCTGATTCAATCCCGCCGCGAACCCGCCGAACAGCCAAGCGCCCGACACGTTCTTCCCCAGGTAGCTCCGTTGCAGCGTCGTCTGGTAGTCATCGACGCCCTGGGCATCCTCGATCAATATCGGGATATGGCCTCTCCCTCCGTTACGCGCCGGAACAGACGGGAGGACGCGGTGTGGGATCTCGTAGACGTTCGACGGCAACCAGCCCGGATTCCAGCCGCTCATGAAGCCGTCGATGGTATCGCGCGGATCATTCAGGTAGGTCTCGACAGCGATTTCATCCGGTGCGGCCAATCCGTGAAAGGCGCGGCTGCCGAGATCGTAGATGAACGCGGGCACGCTATCGCCGACAGCCGCGCCTTTGTTGAAGCTGCTGCGGAGCAGCTTGTTCATCTCCTCGAACCCTGCAAACTCTTGCGGGTCGGGTTCGGTGCCGGACTCCAGGCGGATCACCTCCGGGCGGAGGGTGGTTCCGTCGGATGTCAGGAACTGTGCGGCCTCGACCACCACCGTGTCACGGAATCGTTTGTCAACGAGCCGTGTGCCGAGCATCCGTTGCCCCAGCGAGTCGCGGAGCTTCACCGATCGCAGAAACACGTGTTCATGCCCGAGATAATAGACCCTGATATCGAACCGTCGGGACTCGTTGGGGAGATATGCGGGGCCGCGTGTGCTGTCCTTGCACATCGACATGGAGAACGGGAAGGCGATGGTTCGGTAATTATTGAAGTTCGGAGTACCACGCAAACTGTCCTTCCGCACGGCAAAGGAATCGATCAATATCTCGGTGTTCGATGTGGCAGTGACGGCTCCCGACTTCGTGTAGTACGTCATCCCTTCAGGGATTTCGTAGTAGATCGCAACGCCAATCAGTCGCGTCGAATCAGGAACTGAGTTGTCCGGCACACTTCGTAAATGTCCCTCGACAACCACGTATTGCGTATCCTGCCACTTCACCCCCACAGACTGCCGATAACCCATGATCTCAAGCCAGCGGTTCATCGTTCCCACGCTGTCGGCGTTGTGCGTTACCATCCCCTCTTTCGGATAGCGATACACCTGCATGGTGTTCCAGTCGATCACCGGGTTCCATGCCACCAACGTATTTGCCGTCACCGTGTCCGGGTGCAATGACCACTCCGCATACGTCGTAATCTTCGATCCCAGAACAATTGTGTTCTCGTTCAAAGACCCGATGCCTGATAGCCCCATAAATTTCCATATCGAGTATGGAGACTGGCTTGCAGCAAAGGGATGGAATTCAAGCTGCCTTCCGAACCCTCCCGTCGTCCATTTCGGGAAGCCGTGGCTCCCGTTGATAACGAGTCGGTCCGTCGCAAGAATGTTCGGTGCGCTCACCAGCGATGCCACTTCCGACGGCGGGTAGTTCGCAAACAGCACATTCAACCCCAAGCTGTGCGCCGAATCCCACAATCTCATCGAACCCGGAGGATCATAATACGATCCCCATCTCGTGAAGTTCGCACTGATGAGGAATTCCCCCGGCGCTATACCGTAGGTCGGTTTCAACGGAACCTGACCAAGCAGCGCAAACGGTGACACGGCAAGGATCACCAGCAATCGAAACATCGTAATACGGATCTTGCAACTTCGACGCACCAATGCGCCGAACGATCGAGTATCGTTCATCCTGTTCCTCCTTCCTGCACGACTATGTGCGAGTGTCTATGACTGTTGTGGCCGCGCTCTCCCCCGGCATTTCCGGCGCCGCCGTTACTTCCACTCTCGCCGTTCCACCTGGGATAACTCCAACAACGATACAGATCTCTATTCCTTGACAACGCTCGCCGCCGCTACCAATACTCCCTCTCCGTCATACATCGATACCAGATACACACCCGCCAAGGCATCCCCAACATGCCACACCGCCGCACCCCGCCATGGTTCCACTTCCCCCCAAGCTACACGGCGTCCTACAAGATCGGTCACCATGAACCGTTCCGGCATCCGATCCAGATCACCACGCCATGCGATATTCAGCTCATCGTGTACAGGGTTCGGCCAGAGTCGCACCGCGTCCTTATGCCTCCCGGCCGCGATCGTCCGTATCCCCGCAACGCTATCGGGCCCAGGTATCTCCGGGCCTCCTGCGAAAATCACCGCGATACCGTTGTTCCCCGTACCACCAACATTGTTGTAGGTCCAGTTACATCCCCCTATGTCCGGCCAACCGTCCCCGTTCACGTCCAGAACATCCGTCGACCGACCATCGAACACCGTGCCTCCTTTCCAACCGTCGGTATACCATGCCTCATATGTCGTATCGACTCCATTGGCTCCACCCGAATACCAATACGCCGTGCCCCCATCCTCACCTCCAGTCAAGACCATCTCGTACCGACGTCCTCGATCGTTGATATATCCTCCACTCAACGTATTATATCCCGGAAACACTACATCCGCTTCGTCGGCTCGATACAATCGCTGCCGACGCTCCGCTGGGGTCTTCAATGATCCCGACCGGTAGATATACCCTCCCCGAAACGCCATATCCTTTATTCCGTCACCGTCAATGTCCAGCAGCCACGGATGGAGACTACCATAAATACGCGGGTTCTCCGGGCCGAACAGGATTTCACGGTCGGGGTTGCTCCACGACCACGGCGACGTAGCATTCCCCCAATAGAACTTCAGTTTCCACCCGGCGAGATATCCCGCTGCCGTTACCATGTCAACGTATCCGTCTCCGTCTATATCGCCCAATGACATATATGAAAAATCACTGACGATCCGTTCGGTATCCTTCACAATGATCGTTGGCTCAGTTGCCGTAAATCCGGGCCCGCCTCGATACAACCACACTTCTAAATCCAAACCAATACACCCCTGCATAACGGCCAGCTCATCGCCGGGCTTCCCATCAGCGTTCACCACTTGCACCCCGTTGACACACAACCATTCCCCAGCTACATCCATCGGTGTATCGGACATCCGACCGGACATGACTTCAAACATCCGCAACTGCTGCCAATACGTCGTTCCAGGATGCGATGTATCCACACGGATCGAACCGAATCCCACCATCTTCCGATCATCCCCGAAGAACTCACCAACCACCGGATATGTGGGGGTTGCTAACCCGTCCGTCTGCCAATCGGCTATCGTATCCGGCGGATCTCCACCATAAAACAGCTTCCACTGAGCAGGAACGTCATCCTGCGGCCCGAACTGCACAAAGAAATCATCATACCCGTCTCCGTTCACGTCCAGACCTCCACCGATCCCCCCGCCATACCGATCATCACCCGTCGACCGTCCCTCCATCCGCCACAACTGACGCGATGCCATGTTCACCCCCTGCGGATTCGCCGTGATCGTCCCCTGTGCCTGGACAGCGACCGCCGCCAGCACCCATAATCCGACTATCATCACGATCCGCTTCATCGAGTTCCCTTGTCTTCCGTTGGCCTTTGTCGTTCCGGTTCGTTCCCGTTGACACCGGAACAGCTTCCTGTTCTCATCCGTTGCGAGTATAGCATCATTCCGCGACATTTGACAGATCATATTCTCATATTCCCGGAAACCGTATTGTCGGTCTGAACAGGTTGTTCCGTTCCACATTCGTATCTATTCCGTACGGTGGTCTTCCTCATTCTGTCCCGGTTCCGTTCTGGAATTGAGCCTTATTCACTCCTCATGAAGTCATTCACTGGCAACGAACGGACAGCATATCAGCTACGGATTGACAATGATTCGGCAACGAAGGAGCAACAGCCCGGCCACTTGAATGTTATCGTCACTCCGGTATCGGTTTCTCGGTCACGGCGGTTCACACCTAGTTGCTCTTCTGAGTCTCCTTGCCCTTCGCGTTTCGTCGGTTTTCGTCGGTTTCTGTGATCCACCGTCCGCACCCGAAGAAGCCGCTCAAATGCCCGTAGAGCCCCGTTTCATCATTCAGACTACTTATTCATCTCCGCCTGTCGACTCAACAGCAGCCCTCTACGGCCTTCACACGGCCCGTTTCCTCAACACGCCATCACTCCGGCAGGCTGCCGGCAACGCCTGCAACGCTCCCGGCGATGTTCACCTGATTCTGCCCGATGTTTACTTGTACTGCCGGAAGCTTCATCCGCCGTATCCGCGCCAGCGTCTCCAACGCCCGCAGGTAGCGCCGTTGCAGTTGCACGTTCCGCCGCTCCCACATCTCTTGTTGCCGCATCGTCACCCCGCTTGACGCCGTAAGTTCCCACTGACTCACATAGTGGTGAAGCCATGACAGACCGATCTCCTCGATCACCATCCGCTCGATAGGGGGAGCGGTCTCGTATCCCAGATCATGCATCACACCCGCCACCGCAGCCCGCACTGTCTCACTGAAGCCCGCCGATACCCTGAACTTGTCTTCGATGAAGACTTCCCGCGCATGCTTCGCCATGTCGCCGACTTCACGCCATGCCTCCGGGTGATCCCGCCAGTACCGGCGCACCGCCTGGATTGCCTCCTTGGTCGGCTTCTCCTTCTGTGTCGGTGCCAGCACGTCGTACAGGTCTTTCGATGCCGCTATCGGGAAGCTCTTTCCCTTCGTCTTGCTCACGTCGTTTCCTCCATTGTCCTTTGTGATGGTGATACCCGGCCGCCGCAAGCTCGGCGGCAACCAGGTCGTGAATGCGCTGGTAGATCCCTTGAACCTGCCTGTCGTCTTCCCTCCATCGTTCGACAAGCTCACGTTCCCGTTGCTTTCGCTCCATCCGTTCGGCTTCCTCACGGTCGCGTGTAAGCTCACGAAGCCGGACGACCAGCTCCGCGAATTCGCCCCTGCCGACATAGCGGGAAACGACCCTTCCGCCGATCCTTTCTTTCTCGTAGTAGTACGTTCGATTGCCCCGCCGTTCGATGCCCATTTTGAAACCCCTATGAGAGCAGGGAACCCCCATGAGAGGGTAACCCCATGAACGCAGGGATACCCCATGAACGGGCGGGAAGAATTCTTCCTGACCCCTGCGCAAAATGTGCTACAGCCGTTCGCGTTCCCCGCTTCTCACGCGGCTTCTTCACATCTCATGCCCGACCTGTCGACGATCGCCCGCAGTTCAAGAAGACGGTCGCGAAGTATTCCCGATCGCGCGGCATAGGAGCGTGGTCCCTGCCGGATCATCTCCAGCAACTCGGTATAGAAGCGTTCCGGTCCCACCACTTCGGTGTAGTTGTTCAGCCAAAATGACTGCCGGGGAAGGCGATCGACGTTCGTGACGAACCATGCAACCACGTCGTCGGTGTCCGGCTGCCATGCCGACGACACGGCGACCGGCCGACCGCCGAGAACACGTTCACCACACACGGCGACAAGCTCTTGTTTATGGCGGTGGATCTCCCGCATCAACGACGCGGTGACGGCTCCCTTCGGGGCATTGATGCGCAGTTCGCGGCCGTCGGAATCGATCACGATCCCCAGGTCACAGAAGTGAGCAATCAGTTCCGAGAGTGTCATATCACGAACTCCTCCCGGTCGTCGCCCTCTGTTCCCGGTGTGATGGTTGTGATCGTTGTATCTGATGCATCCGACGTGACCGTTGTGACGGGGAGTTGTGCCCCTCCATCTGCCGGTGAGGTGTCTTCCGCTGCCGATGGAACGCTCGTGACTGTTGTATCGGATGTGCCAGACGTGACCGTTGTGACGGGGAGTTTGTACTTCCCACGACCGGGTGAAGCAATCTCCCCGGCGTTGACCATTCGACGGAGCATCTGCCGAACGGCATCATAGGAGAGCCCCGTTGCTTCGGCGATCTCACGCGGGCCGAGGGAACCGCCGTCGTTCAGCAGATCCAGAATTGCCCGACGCTGTTCCGATAGTTTCACGGTCGCAACATCTCCCCGCGATGTCCAGACGCCGGTCGTCTTGTCGAACGTCACCGCAAGGCTCTGTTCATCGATATCCCGGCCCCGTGTGTGGAGTGCAACACCGTTCAGCTCCGGGGAACGCACCAGCACGAACAGCGTGTCGGCCGATCCCGTGATTCCGGTCGTGCCGGAGATGGAATCGAACGGGTCCGCATAGTTCATTTTCGTCGTGTGGTGAACGAGAAGAACGGCCACGCCGTGCTTCAGCGCGATCGACTGCAACCGGCCGAGTTCGTCGTAATCCCCGGCGTAGGTATCCTGCGATTTCCTGCGACCGCGTAGACGCTGCAACGTGTCGATAATCACCAGCCGAACATCGGGATGTGTTCGCAGGAAGGTTTCCAGGTCGTCGAACCCTCCGTCGTCGAAGCGGGCAAACGTCGTCATGAAATGGAGTCCCTCGGGTGCTGACGCACGTTCGGCGGAAAGGATCGATTTCATTCGCTGTTGCAACCGGCGTTCGTTGTCTTCGAGTGCCAGGTAGAGGGTTCCGGCCTGTTCGGTGTCGAAGACGCCGAGAATGAGCCGACCACCGGCCACAGCCAGCGCGATATTCAGAGCCAGCCATGACTTGCCCGCCTTGGGTCGTCCGGCAAGAATCGCCAGACCGACCGGCAGCAGGTCGGGGATGATCCATTGAGGTTCTGCGAACTCCTTGCGTTGCAGCTCACGGGCGGTGATGGAGGGGAACACCCGGCAACTCCCCGTCACATCGGTCACGCCGGTCACTTCTGCTACATCCATCACAACGTCACGGAACGGTTGTTCGGCCATCCGACGGTTGACGGGAGTTCTGCGCGGCAGATATCCGTGTTCTCTGGCAAGATGAACGAGAGTACCGAACCCGACATGCCGTAACCGGGCGGCGATCTTGCGGGCATATTCTCCGGGCTGTTCCTCCGGCATCCATTCGGTGAGCACGGCCAGCGCGTCGGACTCCGGCAAGGTGTTCGCAACGGCGGAGATGATCCGAACCCATGTCAGGTAGTCGGGACGTTGTCGGATGAAGGAAAGAAGCTCCCGCACGTCGTCGGGGGATGGAGTCGTGGAGAAGTGAACCGGGGAAGCCTGTGCCGTATCCTGCGGTTCCGTGACGGTGAAGTGTCCCGACGCGACACCGGAGAACAGCCGGGCATCCGGACTCACCGTCAGGTCCGGATCATAGGAGATGAAACACAGGCGCGTAATGTCACGGCAAGCACGGTCGACATTCACGCCGTAGCAGGATTGATAATAGCCTGCCAGTTGATCGAACGTCGTTTCATGCGCGCCCGGATCGATCGACACCAGCCATTTCACCCCATGACCGGAGGGAGAAAGGAATGCCGCGTAGGTGTAAGGGTCCGACGCGATCGTTCGCCGTAGCTCCCCGGAGTCGTCAGCGTGGTCTACGTCGAAGCAGAGGAACCCGGAGTGACGGAGCAAGCCGACGGCGCGGCGTGTTCCGAACTCTCCGCTGAATGTGACGGCGGGGAGCGTCTTCTTCAGGCTGTCGTAGCGTCGTTCGGCTGCTGTCTTCGCTCCAGTTCCATTGCGGGCGATGTAAGCCGTATGCGCTTCGTTGGCGATCGTTCGCAGCCGGGTGATTTCGGTGCGGAACTCTCCGTCCCGGATGAATCGAAGGATCGCCGAGACGCTTACCGTCTCCGACGGTACCGTATCGACGACACTCCGAAACAGGGAGATAGGAACATCGGAATCACCTGTTATAGTGGCGAGTGTGGGAGACGGGGAGCGTCCTACCATGTTCACGCGCGCCCCCTCTTTGCAACCGGCTTCCCGGCTGATTGAAGCGCCTTATCCACATCGCTACGACGATAGAGGACGCGGCGACCGATACGAACCGGCGTAAGCACACCGCGTTTCTCCCACACATTCAGCGTGACGGGAGAAACGCGAAGAAGTCGCCCGGTCTCCTTCCGGGAAAGAAGATCGTCCCGTTCCTCCGCTGACGGAGCGGGAAGATTGGTGAGAGCATCGGCAACCGACTTCCGAACCGAGGTGTCGATAATGTCGCGCAAGTCGGCCAGCGAGACATTGACAAGTAATGTGGATTCAACCATACAGCACGTTCCTTTGAATTGAAGTGAACGGCTGCAAAATTGAGGCAAGGGGAAGGCCGATACTGTTGCGCATGTAGGGCGCAACTGTTGCGCAACACTCGATCTATCCGGTTGCCTGCCTGCGAATCTCGGCCTTCTGATCCGGGGACAATCGTTTCACCAGCGAAAGAAGCATCTGGAATAATCCTTCGCTCACCTCCTTTTTATCCCGGCTGTTGATCGACCGAAGCCCGTTATCAGTCATGTTCCCTTTCCAGAGAAGGGAACGTTGCAACTGCTTACTCGTGAACTTCACAAGCCCGACGTCCTTCATCGCGTATAGCACTTCCACCACATCGGAATTCTTCAGTACCTGGATGAAGTTGCCTGCTTCCGGACAATCGCCGTCCTCATTGACCGTAGGCTGTTGGGGCGTGTGTGCTCGGGCTTCGACATCGGACAACGCCCGTTCGACACAATCAATAGCCTGTTTGAGAATCATTCGTGTCTGTTGAGGGGTTCCGATAGCGATTGCCCGACCTGCATACGGTCGTTGGAGCAACGCCAGAAAATCGCGTAAGAGAACCTTCCGTTCTTCAACGGGAAGGGCTCCGAGAAATTCATACAAGGTCGCGGCATCGAACGTCGGTGCTGTCTTTCCATTCCATTCAAGATCCCCCTGTCCGAACAACGTTCGCCACACGGTTCCCGCGTTGATGACATCCGGAATCTTCAGTTGCCCTTTCGTGGAATTCTCAATCTCCTGTTCAATGAAACACTCCAGCTTCTTTCGGAGCTTGTCGAAGGCTTGCCAGTTTGTTTCGCTCCAATACTTCGGGTGAAATCGATCAACCGTGATTCTCTCCACGAAGTCGAACCAACGATCATTCCATTCCCGGAATTTGCACATCAGGTCGAGCCGTGTTTGCAGGTCGACCAACTGTGCGAATGACCGCCGGTCGTCGATCTTTACCCGTATCTGTTCAAGGTGCAGATTGGGGATTCCTTCAACCATCCGGTAGCATTTCGCCAGGTGGTCGAACAGATCAACGGAATGATGGGGAATATAGTCCTCACCGCCGAGTTTCACGCCGTCGATGAACGCTTCGGAACTGATCCAGTCGCCACAGTCGGAAGCATGGATTGCGAGTGTAGTGAAAGCAGTCTTGAGGATCGACAACCGCTTACTGCTGTCCTGAGCTAACAGCTCTTCAATCTCATCGCCCAGCAGTTGATAGAATTCATCCAGAATCGGATTGCCGTCCGACGCTCTACGGTCTGCATAGTCGAATGCGCCCGTGAAGGTCTCTCGTAACTCCTTCTCTTCTTTCTTCATGCCACAATAGAGAAGTTAAATTGATAGTACGATATAAAATACCCTGCTCCGTTCCGACCGCCTGTCCCGTCAATTCTTCCGGTGCAGGTTCATACAGATAAAGCAGAGTGAAAGAAGATACAGCAGGACGACTGCGGGAGGCAATGGGGAGAGGACTTAGCAAATGGTAAATGAAAATCCCGGAGCACCAACGTAAGGTTGGGTCCGGGACTTCTGCCGTCCTTGCGGACAGTGCCGTATCCTGAATTTGGAGCGATTCTATCCCGTTTCTCTCAACCGCTCATAGTGTTCTGCCGCATCGTACGACCACACACCCCGCGCGATTGCAACGGCTTCCTGGGCCGCATCGATCGCCCGTTCCTCTCCGAAGGAGGCAAACCGATCGATCGTCACCAGCGACCACAACGGTTTCCCGTCAACGTAGGGGATAACGTGGCGGGACCGTTCAACAACCTGCAACCGTCCACTACCGGCAGCGTCCGGCTCGTGGCGGTAGGCGCGGCGAGCCATCGACACATACACATACGTTCGATCGTCCGGCATCGGCTCCCCGTCTCGCACGACTGGAATAGAAGCGGGAAGCTCAAGCCATGCGCGCCGTCGCCTATACTCACGGACGGTAAGCCCTATGTATCCCGGTCCGGTATCTCGATCGTTGACGATGATCCCATACGGAGAGACGGCGAGATTCCGTTCCGGGAACATGAGTCGAAGTTCCTGAAGAGTTGTCGTGTAGGGTGTCAGGCCGTCAAACTCTGAAGCCGTGATCACGTACACGGTCGGCAATGCCTTGTCGTGCGGGAACAGCCGTTCATCGGTTCCGTCGGCGTCAATGATCTTCGCCGCAATCGCTCCCTCAATGCGGAGTGAGTCGAAGAACTCCGCCCGGTCCTCCGGGTCGTCGACATCGGCGGTTATGTCCTCTTCGGGAATCGGCAGATAATGGGGTGAATCACCGTCGCGATCGTAGGCGACGAAGAAGCGTTTCGGTGTAGGCATAACGTTTTGACGATAGGAAAGGGGGAAGCCTTGTCAGCGCCGTTATGCAGCGCCCCCATACCTCACGATATGAGGAGACTTCCCCCTTTGAAACAGGGGTTCATAGTCACCGCCGCGAAGGACGGTTGACGCATAACGTTTTGACGTATGGAACGTATAACGTTATGCGTCGGCAACCAAGAGGAACGACCGGGCAGGAATCGGTGAAAACTGTCCGGCATTCTGTCCGGTGCAAAGAAAAACCCGCGAAATCACTAAGATTTCGCGGGTCTATGTGGGGTTAGCAGGATTCGAACCTGCGACCTCATCCATGTCAAGGATGCGCGCTAACCAACTGTGCCATAACCCCGTCAGGGCTGCTAATATAGCCTGATTCCGGCGCAAAATGCAAAAGGGTTTTGTTGCAGAACGTTAGAAGGGCCCTCCCCTTTCCGCGAATCCAGGCCCGAAACGCGAGGGTTATCCGGAAATCCTCCGTACGTTTGCGGGTCCTCACGTCCGGAAAGGTTAAGCCTCGGAGCGCCCCGGGTATCTGATACCAGGTATGAAATCGGGGGGCGGGGCTGCCGGAAAGCACCCCGTCGCCGGACGGAGAGAGAGGATCCTCCTTCCGTCCGCGAGGTTCCGGGGCGACCGATGCGATCGGACGCAACAAAGATCTCGATCCCTCAGACATAAACTTCGCTGAGCATTAGATCGCTAAGCAATCAATCACTAAGCAGACAAGCACGATGAAGATCCGCAGTTTTTATCTGGGCCTTCCGTTCATCGCTCTCGCGTTCGCGGCATGCGGCGGCGACAGCGCCGACGACACGAACGTCGATACGTTGAAGACCGACACGATCCCGGCCGTTCAGCCGGTCGACACGATCCCGGCTCCGGTGGATACCGCGAAGCCGGATACGACGAGCGCCTCGACAGGCGGCGCCGCAACTCCGGGCGCCACGAGCGGCTCGGGTACCGGCTCCTCGGCCGGCAAGAGCAGCTCGGGAAGCAAGAGCAGCGGCTCGACCAGCACCGACAAGGGCTCCGACGGTGACGGAAAGTCGACGATCCGCCGCAACACCAACCCGCCGGGAACGAGCTCGGGCGATTCCCGCACCCGCCGTGAGGGCTCGGGAGGGATCCGCCTCAACACGAACCCGTCGTCGGAGCAGGGTAGCGAGTCGCGTCCGCGCCGCTGATCCCGCTTCCTCGATCATTCTTCCGAACGAGCCCGGAGCAGTCGCTTCGGGCTCGTTCCGTTCAGAAGCAGACCCGACAGAAGCGCCAGCCCGAATCCCCCCCACTCCAGCAGCAGCACGACCGCCGGCTCATGGACTTCGGAACCTGTGTAGGCGATATATGTGACCGGCGCGATCAACGCCGTCCATAGCCATGCGCGCGACGAAGCCGAGCGGGTAAGCATCGGAACGAGATAGAGAGGAGCGACGAAGTACCAGACATGAACCTTCGCCGGCAGAACGATCTGAACCGTCAGCAGCAGCATTGCACGCCGGATCAGAAGCCCGACCTTCTCTTCCGGTGTTCCGTTCCCCGGTGACCACAACGACACGAGCAGAAATATCGCGAACTGAAGCGTAGTGGTGACGGTCCCCGCAATCGAGTTCGAGGGCTGGACCTTCAACTCGTCCAGCAGCCCCTTGACCGCATAATAGACGCCCCCGTTGAACTCGTAGTAGTTGGTGAACCTCATCATCACCTCGGTGTAGTTCCTCCAGGCCGCCCCATCCAGAAAGGGGGTGAAGAGGAGGAGCGCGGGGACCGAGAGCAGGAGCCCGGCGACGATCTCATGCCGCCGCAGAAACCGGGCCCAGAGCGGGAGGAGCACCAGCGGGAACACCCGGAGCGCTCCGCCGAGCGACAGACCTGCCAGAGACGCCCCCCGATCTCTCCCCTCGACCGAACCGATGATGAAGGGATAGAGCGCCAGCCCGATCCCAAGAACCCAGAGGGCGTCGGTATGCCCCTGCCCCGCCAGCTCTACGACCGGCAGCGGATGCCAGGCGTAGAGCACGGCCCGCGTCCTCGACACCCCAAGCGCGGAGAGGATCCTCAGCAGCAGCAGGATCGCCGCCGTCTCCATCCCGATCAGCAGGATCTTGTAGACGTAGTAGCCCGCAATGTAGCTCTCCGATATGATCTCCCCGACGGCCGCGCATCCCGCGAAGAAGAGCGCCGCCCCCGGAGGATAGATCGTATTGGTGGCAGGATACCCCTGCACGGCAAAGAGATCGTCGTGGAAGCGCGCATAGGCGGTGTCGGCGGGAACGCGGGCGTAGGGGCTCTCTCCATGAAGCACGAGCCGTCCGTCCCAGAGATAGCGGTAGGCGTCGTCCGAGAGCGACGGAGAGAGCGGCAGAACCGTCAGCCGGAGCAGCAGCGCAACGGCCACGATCCCGCCGGCGGAGAGCTCGATCCCCCGGCTTTCATATCGATATGCGAGAAGATAGAGAAATGCCCCGGCCGCGACCGTAAGGATCGCATACGGAACGAACGCCTCGCGGAGATCACCGAGGAAGAGAAGCGGAGCCAGAAGAAGCGAAAGGATGACGGCGGGAAGAAGGAGCGACAGACGACCGGCCGTCGCTCCTGAACGGGGATCGCCGTGGGAACGCATCACTCGCGGGCGCAGAGGAACTCGACCCTCATACCGCTCTCGGTCCGCACGGCGCGCAGGTCGCGCATCAACGCCCCGATGATGAACATCCCCCGCCCGCTCTCGCGCAGAAGGTTCTCGGGGCTGACGGGATCGGCGACCTCCTCGATCTCGAATCCCTCCCCCTGATCCTCCACCATGCAGTGGATCCCCTCCGGCCGGCACTCCAGCCTGTACCGGACCCGTTTCGATGCGTCGGCCTTGTTGCCGTGGACGATGGCGTTGTTGACCGCCTCGGTCAGCGCGATCACCAGGTTGTGGAACTGGTCGTCGCTGACCGGGCAGAGCCCGCGGATCTCTTCAAGAAGCCGTGGGACCGCCGAGAGCTCGCTCTTGACGGAAGGAATATCGCGATCCAGAAGTATGTTCAAGTCGGTATCCGGTTGAGCCGAAAACTACAACTTCGTAGCAACAGACAAAAACATCCAGGGGACCCGCGACACCAGTTCGCTCTGATCGAAACGATGCTCCCACCATCCCGTGAAGCTCACCGAGGAGCGCTCCGAGAGAACAACCTCGATACGGGCGGTCGGCCCCACCGACGTGCGGTCGGAAAACGGCTCCAGCACGTTCCGTCTGTCGGCACGGAAGATCTTCACGCGAGACAACTGCCCCCCCGCCCCGAACAGAAGCCTCTCGACGCCGGAGGTGAGGAGCTCGACGTTCAGCACCTCCGTCCGGGTCCTCTCCAGCGGGCTCTCCGCGAACTGCGCCCAGCTGAACGTGGATCGTTCGGAGATACGCATCTCACCGACAGTGGTAAGCCTCAGGGTCGGGGTGATTGCAATGGCGATGGAATCGCGCAGACTGAGCTGGCGAGAGGAACGCCCGCGGATGTTCTGGGAACGTCCCTCGAAATCGTACTCGGTGTAGTTGGCGGTCACCTCCGCCTGCAGATCGTTCCGGAAACTGCTGTCGGGGGCGTAGCGCACCGTGGGGGCAAGCCGGAAGATCCGGTTCCAGTTGTTGTCGTTGCTGTTGCGGCCGGAGAGGTAGACCAGATGAGTCAGAAAGAACTGACCCACAAGATCGAGCCCCAGGTAGGGACTCAACCGGGCCGCATAGCGGATATGCCCCTGGATCGACTGCTCGTCACGATCGTCGAAGTTCTCGGCCGGCGTGTCGAAGCGGAAAATGGCGAGCGAACCGTCGACGGAAAACGTGTCTCGATTTCCGATACGATACATCGCGCTCCCCCCCAGCAGAAGCTGCTGCGACACGAAATCGCTCGTGGCGTTCCGCGCCCGCTTCTGCTTCAGTTCGGTCTCGCTGACCGGGAGGGTCGCCTCCACAAGGTTCCGCTCCTCGTTGGTGAGATACTCCAGACGCCCGGCCACTTCCGCATGATCCGGAGTCCATCGCATTGCGACAGTGGAGCCTATCGAGAAGGAGTTGATGTCGTAGCGGAACGGATCGGGGTCGCGGGGGAGCGGCGGAAGCCCCTCGTTGACCTCCCACCGGGCATCGCCGCGGCTGCCGATGCTGGCAAGGATATCGACCCCCAGGTCCTCTCCCATCGGGAACTGAAGGATGGAGGCGATATCGAGCCGCTGGTTCCTGCGCGCGAGCAGGGCGTTGTAGGTAAGGCCGCCGTACTGGATGATCTCCGTCTCCTCGCGCCTTACATATTGATCGGTGTTCGATAGAACGTAGCGCCCCTGCAGGTCGCCGTACGCCCCTTCCTCGAACTCGCGCCGGATGCTGAGATCGAAATATCCGTGGCTGTTCCTGAGGGGCGCCAGATCGTACATCCTTCCCCGTCCCGCCGCCTTCACGAAATATCCGCTCAGGTCTCCCTCGGCCCCCGCCTCGCCGTAGAGACCGGCGCCGACGTTGGTCACGTTGAGCTGTCTGTTGTAGGCGCCGCCGGCCGCAAGCCCCACGTAGTTCAGGCTGTCGGTCAGCCTGAGCCCGACGCCGCTGAAGGAGGTCGCCGTGTTGTTGAGCCCCGGTATCAGGACCGCGACCCGATCGAGATCGTTCGTGAGCGTTCCGTCGGCAAGAAGGAAGGGATGGAGATAGGTCGTCAGAGGATATTCCACATCGACGAGCGCGTCGACCTGGTCCTTGGTGCTGGCCGATTGAAGAAGGGTCGTGGTCGAATAGAGGGAGCCGCGAACCGCCCCAAGGAGCAGGCCGCCGAATCTGTAGTCGGCGATGATCGAGGTGGCGTGCGTGGCCTCGTAGCGTTCGGACTTCGCGGTGATCGACTGGCGCTCCAGCGAGTCGGGGAAATCGGGCACCTGCGCGGCGGCCGGAAGGAAGGTCAGAGCCAGGAGGAAGAGGATCGATATCGTGAAGCGGACATGCAAACTGTTCCTCCGGTCGGCATGGGGATCATGGCATCTGCATACTAATCGAGCTGCGACATATCAGAACCGGCTTCACTCTGCGAACGCCGCGTGCAGCTTCAGCACCGCCTCCATCCCCTCGGGAAGAGCGGCGCTCACCGCCCGCGCGTCGATTCCCCCCTGCACGGCGGCGATCGACGCCGTGCCGATCACGCCGAAAAACCTCGACATATCGTCTCCCGACACCCCGCGCTCGCGCGCCAGCGAGACGATCGTGACATCCGTGATCCTCGTCTCCACGCTCTCCCCCAGTTCGGCCAGGGGGAGATCCGCCGGGAGCACCGGGCGCGTCGTGACAAGCCTGACCCGCCGCCGTGACTGATGTCTCCAGAGGATCGGCACACGGGTCGACAAGGTTTGCGCGAACCGCTCGATGTCGAGATTCGCCGTTTCGGTCTCCAGCGAAATCACCGACGCCTCCGGAAGCGTGACGATCGAATAGCAATCCTCGTCCGGCCCCACCCTGCCGTCGATGACGGTCGAGGCGCCGTCCAGCTTGGTGATCACCAGCGGAATCGCTCCACGCTCCACCGGACGCACGGTCCTGGGATGAAGCACCTTGGCTCCGAGCTCGGCGAGCGTATGCGCCATCGCGTAGCTGAGGTGCGGAAGCGTCCGCGCGTCCGGGACGATGGCCGGATCGGCCGTCAGGATGCCGGGGACGTTCGTGTAGATCCGCACCTCCTCGGAGCCGATCATCTCCCCCAGCATCGTGGCCGTGTACGAAGAGCTCTCCCGTCCCATCGTCGTCGCCTGACCGGAAACTCCTCGCGCGATATACCCTTCCGTCACCACCAGACCTCCGGCCCTGAGCGGAGGGAGCAGACGGGCCGCCACCCTCTCGCGCGTCAGGTCGAACCTGGGGCGCGCGTACCGGTAGGCGTCGTCGGTGATGATGATATCGAGAGCCGAGATTCCCAGCGCCCCCTCCGACTCGTTCAGCGCCGCCGTGACGATCGTGGAGGAGAAGCGCTCGCCGAAATGGACGATCAGGTCGAGTGTACGGGAGGAGAGCTCTCTGACGATCGAGAGCCCCTTCACGACGTTCCCCAGCCGCTCGGCGAACGGCGCGACCTCCGCCGACCAGCGTTCGTAGGAATCGGAGCCGAGCACGGCGCGGGCCACCGCGTGATGATGTTCCAGGATCGCCTCCAGCCGCCGCGCGGCGTCGGCCGGATCGGCAGGGGCCGCATGAGCGAGCCCCTCCAGCATGTTGGTGACGTCGGCGAAGGCGCTCACCACCACCAGCAGCGGTCTCGGCAGTTGGCGAATCTCATGGAGCACACGGCGGATCCCCTCATGTCCGTTGAGGAGGGCGCCGCCGAACTTGACAACAATCATCCGAGGTAGATCAGCGTGGAGATAACGATCGTGAAGGGTTGCCGAAATGGCGGCCTGAGGAGAGGAAGACCGGAACGGTTTCCGATCCGGTCGATTCCTCGGCATCGTTCAGTACGTTCAGCAGGTCGCGCGAGCGTCGCCAGTCGCCGTAATAGCGCACCAGTTGATGGATGACGCCGGTCGGCAGACTGCGGATGGGGGCGGCCTCGGTCAGCATCGACCTGAGGGAATGCGATCCTGCTCTCTTTCGTGTCATCGTCGTCGGGTTTGAGAAAGTGATCCTGCACTACCGACCGAAGGTACTAAACCGGAGGAGATCCCGGACCGCTCACATCCTATCCCGTCTACCGCACGATGAACCCGTCGTCGACGCCGTCGTCGACGCCGTCGTCGCTCATCACGGTCACCAGGGTCGGGACTCCGTCGGGAGAGTTGGCGGCAAGGAGCATCCCCTGCGACTCCTGCCCCATCAGCTTTGCCGGTTTCAGATTCGCCACCACCACGATCTTCCGGCCGACGATCGTCTCCGGGTCGTACTCCTTGCCGACCCCGGCGAGTATCTGCCGGTCCAGATCCCCTATTCTGATCTGAAGCTTCAGAAGTTTCTCAGATTTCTTCACCCGCTCGGCCGCCATGACGGTGGCGATCCGCAGGTCGAGCTTCATCACCTCGTCGATCGTCACCTCCGGCTTCAGCTCCACCCTGATCGGCTCCTTCGCTCCGGAGAGCGGGGCGGCAGCCGCGTTCAGCCGCGCCACTTCCGCCTCCACGACCTCGTCGGTCACCTTGGTGAAAAGGATCACCGGCTCGCCGATCTTGTGTCCGGTCGGAACGGCCGGCCGTCCCGCGCTCCACCAGTCGTCCGACGCCTGGCGTGCAAGCCCGAGCGACTCGAAGATCCTGGCGCTGGTGAACGGCACGATCGGCTCGAAGAGGATCGCCAGCGACCTGACGATCTGGACGCAGATGTTGAGGGAGACGGCGCACCGCTCCGGCTGCTCCTTCCGCGTCTTCCACGGCTCGGAATCGTTGAAGTACTTGTTGGCCGCGCGGGCCACGTTCATCGTCTCCAGCACCGCGTCACGGAAACGGAACGACTCGTAGAGCGATGCGATCTCCCCGGGCGCGCGCGCAAGCGTCGCCAGCATGACAAGATCGTTTCGCGTGAGATATTTCAGGTACTTGGGAACGAGCTCGTCGACGATCGACTCGATCTCCCGGCCGGCCGCCGAAGCGCGCCGCAGATCCTCGGTCAGCAGCGCCGCAAGGTCGGCCTCCTTCTCTCCGTTGACGACAAGCGACGGGAGCACGCCGTCGTAGAACCGGGTCAGGAAGTCGAGCGCCCGCTTGACGTAGTTCCCCAGGATGTCGGCCAGCTCGTTGTTGGTCCGCGCCTGGTACTCGCGCCAGGTGAAGTCGGCATCCTTGTTCTCCGGCATGTTCGCCGCTATGGTGTAGCGGAGAGGATCGGGGGGATGCGACTCCAGGTATTGACGCAGGTCGATTCCCCACTTCTTCGACTTGGAGAACTTCGCCCCCTCAAGGTTCAGGAAGTTGCACGCGGGGACGTTGTCGGGAAGGATGTAGCGATCTCCCCCCGTGTCGTTGTACCCCGTGAGCATCGCCGGGAACATCAGGGTGTGGAACCAGATGTTGTCCTTGCCGATGAATGCGATATAACGGGTCTCCGGGTCGAGCCACCACCGCTTCCAGGCGTCGGGCTCGCCGCGGCGGGCGCCGAGCACCTTGGTGTTGGTGATATATCCGAACGGAGCATCGAACCAGACGTAGAGCTTCTTCCCCTCGTAGCCGGGGAGAGGGACGTCGATCCCCCACGACAGATCGCGGGTGATGGCACGATCCCCCAGCCCCTGCTTCAACCAGCTCCTCGACTGCTGCAGGACGTGATCGCGCCAGTCGCGATCGTGCGACTCCACGTAGCTCTCCAGCCGCTCCTGGAAATCTCCCAGCTTGAAGTAGAAATGCTTCGTGGGACGAAGTTCCGGGGTCTTGCCGGAGACCTTGCTGATCGGGTTCTTCAGTTCGGTCTGATCGTAGGTCGAGGAGCAGACGTCGCACTGATCGCCGCGCGCCCCCTCGGAGCCGCAGACGGGGCAGGTCCCCTCGACGAACCTGTCGGGAAGGAACATCCGCGCCTCGGGATCGAAGAACTGCTCCTCCTCCTTCTCCACCAGATAGCCGCGCTCGTGAAGCGCCAGGAAGAACTCGCGGGCGGTCTCGTGATGCTCCGGCCAGGTGGTCCGTCCGAACAGGTCGAAATCGATCCCGAGCCCGCGGAACGCCTCTTCGTTCGCGGCATGATATTTATCGACGATCTCGCGCGGGCTCACTCCCTCCTCGATGGAGGAGATCATCATCGCCACGCCGTGCTCGTCCGAACCCGATATATGAATGACTTCGCGGCCGCACGCGCGCAGGAACCGCGTGTACATGTCGGCCGGGAGATAGGCTCCGGCGACATGACCGAGATGGATATATCCGTTGGCATAGGGGAGCGCGCTTGTAACGAGCGTGCGCCCGAACGTTCGATCGTGGCTCAAGTTGATTCCGATCCCGTAGTTGATGTCAGCAGTTGATGAACACGACGCGGAGCCGCCCCGCGCTGAGGGGAGATCCTACTGCGATTCGCCGGCGAAGGCATCGAGCCCGTTCTCCGGGGAATCGCGGTTGAGGTCCTCTATCTTCACCTGAACGACCCGTCTGTTGTAGGTCTTCAGCACGGTCATGCGGACCGAGTCCCGTTCGTAGCACTCATCGGCTTCCGGGATATGTCCGAACCATTTGTTGACGAGCCCGCCGATGGTGGTGTAATCCTCCCCCTCCGGCAGCATGAACCCGTCGATGATCTCGTTGACGTCCGAGATCGTCATCGACGCGTTGACCACGTACGCCCCGTCGCCGACCGCTTCCACGCCGGAGGCTTCGTCGTCGTACTCGTCCTGGATCTCGCCGACCAGCTCCTCCAGAATATCCTCCATCGTGACCAGCCCCGCCGTCCCGCCGAACTCGTCGACGACGATGGCGAGATGGATCTTCCGCCGCTGGAATTCACGCAGCAGCTCGGAGATCGGCTTGGTCTCCGGCACGAAGTAGACGGGACGGAGAAGATCCTGAAGGATGATCAGATTGTCGTGCTCCAGGAGCATGATGATATCCTTGGAGTAGACGACGCCGACGATATTGTCGATCGAATGCTCGAAGACCGGCATCCGGGTGTATCCTTCCTCGATCACGAACTTGATGATATCACCGGGGCTTGCCGAGATATCGAGTCCGACGATCGTGGTGCGCGGGACCATCACCTCCTTGATGATCTTGTCCCGGAAATCGAAGACGTTCTCCAGCAGCTCATGCTCCGCGTCCTCGATCGCTCCCCCCTCGCGCCCCTGCTCCAGCAGCAGACGGAGTTCCTCACCCGAATGGAAATGATCCGATTCCTTCGCGGCCTTCAGTCCGACCGTCCTCAGGATCAGATTCGCCATCCCGTTCAGGACGACGATGGCGGGCTTGAAGAGGAGATAGAAGTACCTGAGCGGGTACGAGAGAACCAGCGTCGTCTTCTCCGGCATCTGGATCGCCGCCGACTTCGGGGCAAGCTCGCCGAACACGATATGAAGGAACGTGATGAAGACGAACGCGATCGGGAGCGCGAACCTGTGGGCGAGCTCGTGATCGGCGGGCGTCCCCCCCGCAAGCCCCAGCATCACCATGATGCGGATAATGATCTCGGCCACGATCGGTTCACCCACCCAGCCCAGGCCGAGTGAGGCGAGCGTGATTCCAAGCTGCGTCGCCGACAGATATTCGTCGAGGTGGGTGATGAGACGTTGCGCCATTTTGGCCGTCTTGCTCCCCGTCTGCGCCAGCAGCTCTATCTGCGAGGCGCGAACCTTCACGATGGCGAACTCGGCCGCGACGAAGAACGCGTTGGCGAGCACAAGCACGAACGTGATAATCAATCCAAGGACCGGATCATCCATAGATGGATCTCATCCCTCCCGATTGTGAAAGGGAAGACCGTGACGGTCCAGGGAACGGGTCTGAATCGCTGGTTGAAGAGTTGGCATCATCCATAATGAGTCGAAGATAGTACGAGTTCACCACGTTGCACAAGAAGAGACCGATATTTTAACAACAAGAGGAAAAGGTGGAGAGTGTCCCGGATGAATGGTGATGATGGGATCGGACGTGACATCGACGGCGAAAACGGCTTCACGCATCCGCCCGGAGCCGCTCTCCGCGCACTCCCCGGGCTCCAGCAAGGATCAGCATTGTCCCGATCACCAGGTGGAGAATGTCGTCGACCGGCGTCCAGAGAAAGAGATCGCGGGGGAAGAAACCGGCGGCGCTTGCGGCGGCCTGGTAGAGATCGATGAATCCAAATACGATATTGAAGAGAGCCGCGCCCCGCTTGCTCCGGGCCGCGGCCGGGATCAGCCCCAGCAGACCGAACACGATATGGAAGAGATTGTAGGCGGGGGCGACGCTCGTCATCCCCCCTTCCGACGGCGAGATGAAGCCGGAGACGCCGACAAGGATCAGAAGCGGAGCGAAGAACTGAAGGATGCGAACGTTGAGGCCGGTCGTGCGGTCGGTCATGACGGCGGGGATAGGTTGAAGGAAGATCTCGGCGGAGTCCGGAAGGGGGTAGGCTCCATCCCTACATACGGAGCGGAGGTCGCTTCGGATGGAGAGTCTGAAACGGGACCGGCGGAGTGATCATGATGCGATCACCCCGCCGGTCGGTTGACGACGACGAACCTCCGCGCGTCACTGCGCCCTGGTCAGGGACCAGAGGAAGTCGAGTTTCGTGAAGCCCGCGAAGAAGGCGCTGTCGGCCGGGTCGATCTCCCCGTTCGGAACGTACGGAGCCGTGTTCCCCCCCGCCTGCCAGGTCGCCATTCTGTGGCACGACATGCAGTTGCTCACCACCCCCGTCCACTTGATCGTATCGCCGTTCCGCACATAGGAGCCGGAGAGGTTCGATTCCAGATAGGGGTTGTAGGAGACGTAGGGAGTTCCGGACGACGACCCCGGAGGAAGCACCATGTAGTAGGCGACATGCATGTTGTAGTGCGACCAGGGGGCGGAAATGGCGGCGGGACGATCCTTGCCGTAGAGAGGGTCCTGCGGGTTCCGGGCCCAGTAGAAGGTCTGCCAGGTCCAGTTCGGGATCTCCTTCGTCGTCACATGCATCGCCACCAGCACTGCGATATTTCCGGCCTTGACCATGGCGGCAACGCTGGCGGTGTCGGTGGAATCTCCTTCCCCGATATCGTCTCCCGATTGTTTTGCGAACTCGCTGAAGCTGGCAGCGTCCTCCGCCGTCAGGGTGATGGTGTAGAAGTCGCTCAGCGCGACCACCGTGCAGGGGACGGGAGCCCCGCCGTTGACCGACATATCGACGACGGAGCCGACCTGGAGCTTGCCGGTGGGATCGACCACCACCCCCTGCTTCCAGGAGTCGACGGTCGGGTTGGCGGGATTGCTGGTGGCGTTCGTGCCGTTCCCCGCCCAGTACGGAATCACCGTCGGCTCGGCGCCGCTGATGAACTGGAAGACCGGCTTCAGCGCGATACCGAGCGGGTCGACGCTATCCTTCACGTTCGAGGTGAAGACGTTCCGGTCGACGATCGGGGTGTTGTTCGCGTTGAACGCCGCGTTGACGCTGTCGAGCGTTGCCGCTTTGTTCAGACCGTTGTCCCAGATGAACTTTCCGAGCGTCGGCGAATACCTGTTGAACGAGGTCACCTCCTCGCTGCTGTTGCGGGGTATGGAGCTGGTTCTGGCGGAATGGACAGCGGCATGATGGAACTGCGACGGGCGCTCGAACCCGCGCTGCGCCGCCTTCCCGTGGAACGCCGTGGCCGACGGGGGATCGAAGATATCCTGCCCCGAATACCACGTCTCCCACACCGGCAGCCCCGCGGTCGGGACCTGTGTGGTGATCGACTGCCAGACGTCCCAGCCGTGCGCGCGGATCTTGGCCGAGTCGACCGTGTTGATCCACCCCTGGATCGTCTCCTTCGTCGACGGATAAGTCCGCACCGGCGGCGGATCGACGGCCGTGGTTCTCAGAGGGAACGCTCCCCCCTTCGGTTCCGCGGTAGCTGTGGTATCCTTGCCGTCCCCCTTCTCATCGTCTCCGCATGAGACAAGGTTCAGAGACATAATGCCGACCACGCATGCAATGCATGCGGATAAGAACTTGCCATGAGACATCGGTAGGTTCCTCCACGAATTGACCGACGATAGTTGTTGGATCGGGGTGAACGATCCGCAAACATACGATGCATGTCGATCCGTGAGATACTATTTCTCCCTTCACGACCTATATAATCATCGCATATCGATCCTGAAGAGGATCGCAATGGGACCTCTCTACATCCTCTCGACGATCACTCCGGCCAGAGCGATCGCCTTCGCCCTCATCGCCGGACCGCTCCGCGTGCCGGAGAGGGTCACCATCAGCGTATTCGGCCCCTTGGCCACAAGGAGCGTGCCGGTCATGTCTCCGGCCATCCATGCCGCGCGGTCGCCGAGATTCGCCACCGGTCTGATCCCCTTCATGGAAGCATAGTAGTCGAATCTGTAGGTCCCGTTCTCCTCCACGCGCAGATCGACCGAAAGGGTCGTTCCCTCCTTCGGCTCCGCCGGCTCGATGATGCACGATACTCCCCCGTCGTCGCTCTTTCCGTACACGGAGGGCTGCCCGAGCGCCCGGGAGGCCTCCGCCTCGGTGATCCAGCCGCAGGCGGTGGAGGCGCGGGCTCTCTCCGCCCGTTCGGCCGCGGCAATCCTTGCCAGCGAATCGGCGGACAGAGTATCGATGAGCGATGTGTCCACATGCGTGGAGGCCGCACGTATGGTATCGGGCCCCGGAGTATCGTTCACGGAGGGATCGAGGGTATCTCGTACCGAGCCGGTTCCGACGCCGGGACGCGGCCGGTCGTCGGTGCAGCCGGTCTGCAGAAGCGATAGAAGAGTTATGAGAAGGAGTGATACGGCCGGGAGCTTCATGAAGGAACTCTCTGGTTAAGAATAGGAGCGGGATGGAACCGTCACCGTCGACATACCGCAGCCGAGGAGGACTCGAACGCGCGCGCTGAAGGTAACGACGCACCGCCACCCCATGCAAACGCCCGTTCCATCGCTCGTTCGAACGGATGAGAATGAGGCGGCCACGGCAGGATGATTCGTACAGCGACAGTTTCCATCCCGGCGCGAAATCGGATCGGAATATGCTATATCATCCCTATTTACAACCCCCTCCCTGTTGCATTCTCGTAACCGGATACAATAAGTTTACGGCAGAAGTCAGCGGCGTAATGTGCACACCCCGATAGGCACCGCATTGCATCACCGGGCCATCTCGTCACGACTTTATCGCGTTCACCGTCAGCGGACGACTACACCGATCGGGCCGTCCGCGACCGAGGTTCAGACGCCTTCCTTCAGGGAGGGCGGCAACCGCCATGGGGTTGACGATCCGCAGCGGATCGGACATCCGGCGCCTCTCCCGGGGAGCGTGTCGGAAGCCGGCCGGCATGGAACGGTCCGCATACTCTTCGTCCTTCCCATACGCAACGGAACCGATACTTCCCGGGCTCAAAGCGGGCCCGGCCTACACTTCCTTTACCAATTACATCGCAGCACATCATGAGAACCAACTGTAAACCAGGACAGTTCACCCTGCGCATGCTCCTCCTCGCCGTCATGAGCGTCGTTGCCTGCACCACGGCATCGGCGCAGTTTCAGGTAGTCGTGGATCACCCTCCCGGCTACGTGTCGTCGTCGGAGTCGATCCGCAAGACACTGGACGGCGGATATATCTCTGTGGGATACCACAGGAATGTGGGGGGACTCTGCGAGATCATTCTCTGCAAGACCAACGTCTTGGGCGGAGTAACGTGGTTCAGGGCTCTCCTCGAGCTCGCGGCCACTCATGTCGACGAAATACCGTTTGCGGTCCGTGAAGTCGTGGACCAGGGAGAATCGGCAGGATATATCGTGGCAGGAACACGCCGTCTCGCCTCGGGTCTCAACGAGGCGATAGCGATCCGCACCGACGCCGCCGGGAATCAGATCTGGCGCAACTGGTATCGCGAGAACCCGACCACCAACGCCGTGGCGTACGACATCGAACCGGTATACGAACCGAACAAGCCGGTCTCATTCATCATGACCGGATATATCGGAGCCGATTTCAGCACCGGTGTCTCCCGGAGCATGAAGGCGTTCATGATGCGCCTCAACGCTGCCGGAGGGGTGACCTGGCTCCGCACCTGGGGCTACACATACGGATCGGACCCCAGCAAGGAGGAGAGGAACGTCGGCTTCGCCGTGCGGCAGACGTTCAACCCCGCCGGCTTCGTCATGACGGGCTACGTCAATCCCACCGGCAAAACGGGCAACAGAGGGATTCTCATCGTCGGCACCGACATGAACGGCTTCGGCGGCTTCGCCAGAACATATATCGGCCCGAGCAATACGTTCGACGACACCTATGCCATCGGCAAGGGAATCAGCGAGCTCCCTGCGGGGACCGGGTTCATCGTGACCGGTCCGATCAACACCTATACGTCCAGCAGCATGGATATCTTCCTGCTGAGGGTGGATGCGACCGGCAACACTCCGACGTTCCGCGCCTATGACCTTATGCCGGCGTTCCAGTCGACGGAGGATTACGGCTTCGATATCGTGCTCAACGGCAACGGAGATTATGTGGTGGCCGGAGTTCAGGGCGCCGCGCCGCTCGGCACGGGACCCGGCGAGTGGGCCATGCTGATGGAGGTCGACCAGAACACCCTTATCCCGAACTGGGCGAAGAGCTACGGACTCCGCGACCTGCACGGTGGATGGACCTTCGCCAACACCGATCTGGAAACGGGGGTTACGCTGGACTACATTCCGCTCGACGGCGGTTATATCCTTGAGGGAGACCCGCAGGATATCAACACCGGAGACGGATTCTATCACATCAGGACCAACACAACGGGTTCGACCGAAGATATATGCGACGAAGAGATCCCGACCCGCATCTCCGAGCCCCCCATCATCAAGGCGTCACCGGCGTCGATGGCCAACGACTACGATTTCGACGACATGAACCGCGACACACCCAACCGCGACTGGCTCGATGAGCGCTGCCGTCTGATGAAGCCGGCGTTCCCGGGCCGGGAGAACGATGGTGAAGAGGGCACTTCGATCTCGGCGGTGCCGAGCCCGGTTCCTTCCGGCTATTCGTTCCGGATCGTCTCGGAGTTCAAGGCCGGATCGCCCGTGGAGGTCACGGTGGTCGACATCCTCGGCCGCACGATCCACACCGCGAAGGAGATCCCTTCGGCCGACGGCATCAGGATCAGCACCGAAGGCTGGGCAGCCGGCACCTACGTCGTCCGCCTGACGACGCCTGACGGAACCGAGTCGCAGAATCTGATCGTGGAGTGATAGAACGGCCCTATCGGCCGCATCGCTCGGGAAACGACAAGGGAGCGGGCCGTCAACGGTCCCGCTCCCTTCCGCTTGTAACGAAGCTTACGTTATCAAAAAATGTTTGGAGCGAGGAAGCGGCTCTGTGCATATTGCCTCGCTTCCTTAGCTCAGTTGGTAGAGCAACTGACTCTTAATCAGTGGGTCGCCGGTTCGAGTCCGGCAGGGAGCACTCAGAGAGCCCGGGATCTTGTCGATTCCGGGCTTTTTCTTTTCCTGCCTTCTTAAAAGAGAAGGGCTTGAAGAACACCTGATTGTTCGAGCATCCGGCATTTCAACAATGAACCAGGGGCCTCCTGCGTCTCAAAGCTGAGACAGCGATTCCTTCGCCTGACCACCAATAACGGCGAGCCTCGGAATCATCATCAATCACCACCATCGGCCGAACGAACAGCCCACCATACCTGTGCAACGCACGAGAAGATGATAGGAACGGGAATGAAGTATTGGTATGTTCGACCCAACTGAACAGGAGCCGTATGTCTAGATTACCCACGAGAGAAGAAATCTTGGCGGCATACAACCGTATGATGGAACCCCAGGAGCAACAGAAGCGCATCATCACCATGTCGCCTCGTGAGTATGTACGTTTGTACGAAACGAACCCCGACGCGATAAAGGATGCTCATATTATCCCTCCTAAAATCGGTTCCCGTGGATTCGGAAAGATCGTTGTTGAGCTCTTCGAGCCGGTCGAGGTCCAACGCCCGGTGAAACATCATGGATACAAGCTCCGATGATCAGAATGCCCTCAGCCGACCGGACCTAGCTCCGCCTCATCAACCCGTCGAATTCGATGATGGACCCAGTAGGGATATTGAAGCCCGTAAACTGGAAGCAGCCGTACGGCAGGCAATGATTCAGTCCGAACACCATCTCCGCAAACTTGATCTTCAGAACAAGAACGACGGGCACAAGCGCACCCATGAGTACGGTATGACGGCACTGAAATTTCAGGCCGAGGCTTTCAATGAAAAGGGAAAAGAACGCCGCAGGGAATCCACCAAACGCTATCTGTTCTCAGGGTTTATCATTCTGGTAGGTGTAGTCGCAATGGGATATCTCGTGCGCATAGGACAGACCTCCTTTGCCGAAAAGATCCTTCAGGTCGGCGCAGGCCTTCTTGGGGGTACCGGCATCGGCTATGCGTTCGGTGTCAAGAAGGGGAAGGCTTCCCGGAAGGAAGAGAACGAGGAGTAGAAGGCTCCGCACCCTTCCCGATCAGATCAACATTGGAATGTCGCACAGAACCTCTACATCTGTGGACGGAAACATAAGAGCCGACGGGGTAACCCCGCCGGCTCTTTCACATTCCATCGTTCAGCGATATCGACTCTTACGACGCCACCTTGTCCCGCGTCAGCCGCCCCACCGAGTAGTACTGGAAACCTCTGGCCACGATATCCTCGCCGGTGAAGAGGTTGCGGCCGTCGAAGATGACGGGGCGGGCGAGACATTCCCTGACGCGGTCGAAGTCGGGGTTGCGGAACTCGTTCCACTCCGTCAGGATCACCAGCGCCTCGGCGTCGCGCAGCGTTTCGTACATGCTGGCGCCGTAGCGGATACGGTCGGCGTAGCGTCTGCGGGCCCCCTCCATCGCCTCCGGGTCGTAGGCGGTGACCTCGGCGCCCGCCTCGACGAGACGGTCGATCACCTCGAACGCCGGAGACTCGCGCACATCGTCGGTGTTCGCCTTGTAGGCCAGACCCCAGGCGGCGATCTTCCGTCCCCGAACGCTCCCGTCGAAGTGCGCCAGCATCTTCTCGAAGAACCACTGCGGCTGACGACGGTTCACCCGCTCCACGGCGTCCACCAGCTGGAGCTGCATGCCGTTGTCGGAGGCCGTCTTGAGGATCGCACGGACATCCTTGGGGAAGCAGCTTCCGCCATACCCGACCCCCGGAAAGAGATACTTCTTGCCGATACGCGAATCGGACCCGATCACCACCCGCACCTCGTCGACGTTGGCCCCCACCCGCTCGCAGAACATCGACATCTCGTTCATGAAGGAGATTCGCATCGCGATAAATGCGTTGGCGGCGTACTTGGCGACCTCGGCGCTCCGCTCGGAGACGACGTAGATCGGATTGCCGCTCCGCACGAACGGTTCGTAGAGCTCGGTCATCATCTTCCCGGCGCGCTCGGAGCTTGTGCCGATCACGATACGTTCCGGACGCATGCAGTCCTCGACGGCGTGCCCCTCGCGGAGGAACTCGGGGTTGGAGACGACGTCGAACTCCCCCTCCGGGGCGTTACGGCGTATCGCTTCGCGAACCAGATCGCTGGTGCCGGCGGGGACCGTGCTCTTGTCGACGATCACCTTGTAGCCGGCCGAGGGATTCTCGGCAAGGATCTTCCCGATCGACTCGGCCACCCCGAGCACATACTTGAGGTCGGCCGAACCATCCTCGTCCGGAGGGGTCGGGAGCGAGAGGAAGATCACCTCCGACTTGAGCACGGCCGTGGTGAGATCGAGCGTGAACTTGATACGTCGCTCTCGGATATTTCGTTCCAGCAGCAGATCAAGGCCGGGCTCGTAGATCGGGATCCCTCCCGCCTCCAGCATCTCGACCTTCCTTGCGTCGATATCGACGCAGATGACCTGGTTGCCCGTCTCGGCAAAACAGGTCCCCGTCACGAGTCCCACGTATCCGGTTCCGATAACTGCGATTCTGTTCGGCATAGACTATGCAGATGGACTATTGATGTGTGAAATCACGCTTCGGCTGAACCCGTGCGCCGGCAACCGTGCCGTGGACGAAGAACGTGACAAGGACGAAGTACGTAATCGTGAGAAACGACGCCAGGGCGACCGTGTAGAGGACCACGCCGGGATGAGCGATCGGGTCCGCCAGCCGCCGGGCGATATCGATAAGAAGTTCACCGGGACGGGTGACGATATCCCAGCTGTTCCAGCGGAGCACGCGCCCCAGATAGATTCCGAAGCCTCCAAGGCCGAGAACAAGGCTTGCGAAGGTCCACCCCACCATGTTCCCCCACCGCTCACGGACGATCTCATGGATCAGATGGAGCGAGAGATATCCGGTGATCAGCCCGGTCCAGGCGAACGAGCCGATCATGAGAAGATCGAACCAGAGCGGGATGGCGGGATTCGCGCCGAGATGGACGAAGTCGGTGACGATATACGGCGCATTCGGAAAGAAGAGAAGCCAGAAGAGCCCGGCGGCCGGGAGCGAGACGAACCGGCGGGCGCGATACGCGTCCCGGATATGGATCGCGGCCAGCAGCGGAAGCCAGGCAAGAAAAAGATTCCAGATGAGGAAGGAGAAGGAGGGCGTTCCCAGCCAGACCGATCTGACGACCACGAGTCCGCAGCAGAACGCCGAGGCGACCGCCAGCCAGGTCGTGACGAACCTGCGCCTGTCGAACCCGCCCGCGCCGCGCGGGCCGCCGTTGAAATCGGGAAGAAGTCTGTTCATGGATCGCAGATATACCTACTACATCGTATCGTGTTCAGATCAGGCCCCGCCGCTCGCTCCCCGCGCAACCTCCGCAAGCTTCCGCAGAACGGTCTGCAGGGGGATCGACCGCTCGCGCGCTATGCGGCGCGCCTCGTCGTATTCCGGCTGAACCCGTATCTCACCCGAGATCGTGATCCTCTTCATTCTGATCGGCCCGAACTCCGACGGGACAAGGATCTCCTCACGCGGGAGCTTCCGGCGGACCATCTCCTGGTACCGCACGCCGATTGTTGTCGTCTCGCGATATATCACCTTGGTCAGCTCGTCCACCGCTCCGCTCGGGGCAAGCACCGTCAGGAGCATCCCCGGTCTCCCCTTCTTCATGATGACCGGGGTCACGAACGCATCCATCGCGCCGGTCTCCAGCAGCCGCTCTATCAGAAACGGATAGACCTGCGGATTCATGTCGTCGATGTTCGACTCGATCAGCGTGATTGTATCGTGCTCCTCATCCCCCAGCAGTTCGCCGATCACCACTCTCAGGAGGTTGGGACGGTCCGGCAGCTCGCGTGTTCCTGCTCCGAAGCCGACCCGCTCGATCTGCAGCCGCTCGTAGGCGAGCGCCCCCCGCGAGAGCCCCTTGACGATGCCGGCGCCGGTCGGCGTGGTCAGCTCGTACGGGAGATCGGTGAGACGTATCGGATATCCCTTCAGGATCTCCAGCGTCGCCGGAGCCGGCAGCGGCATCACGCCGTGCTGCGTCCTGATCATCCCCCCCGATCCAAGCGGGACGGCCGCCGAATAAACTTCATCGATACCGAGATGCCCAAGGCAGATCGCCGTCGCCACCACATCGACGATCGAATCGAGCGCGCCGACCTCGTGGAAATGGACGTCGGCGACGTCGGTGTTGTGGATGCGCGCCTCGGCGATCGCGATCGCCCGGAAGATCTCCCTGGCCCGCTCCTTCACCTCGTCCGCCAGCTCGCTCCGGTCGATCATCTCCACTATCGACGCATAACTCGCGTGAGAATGATTGGAGATTTCCCCGACCAGCACCGGATGCGCCGCGGCTCCTTCCTTCGAGACCGGCCTGAAGAGGCTCCCGCCGCTCTCGCCGCCGTGAAGATACCCGGCGACCGCCTCCTCCGGAGCCTCGGCGATCGGCCTGCCGTCGGGACCGGAGACGACGAACTTGGTGGCGTGGATCTGGCTGCGTACGATCGGGCGCGTGGAGACGCTCACCTGCCGTTCGGTCAGCCCCAGCCTGGCAAGCCCCTCCTCAATCACGCCGAGCGGAACCCCCGCATCGAGAAAGGCGCCGACGGCCATATCGCCGCTGATTCCGGAAAAGCAGTCGAAGTACGCGATCTTCATCTATGATATCCTGGGCGCCGATCGGGCGCGTAATGAATTCCAGTTCGTTCCGGCGGGGCCCGGCGACCTCTACGACGGCAAAGATAGAGCTTTCGACGCTCCGTTCCGGAGCAGCCCCCGACTCTCGATCGCCGCCAGCACCTTCTCCGTCCCCCCCTCCCTGGCAGCCACGAAACGGCGAGCCTCCTCACCCCTCCGTTTCCGCCCGGCCGGATCGGCCACAAGACGGCCGACCCCTTCGACCAGCTCCTCCCGGTTCCGCACGACCGTCAGAACCCCTTCACGATACATCTCCGAGGCGTCGCGCGAGCGTTCGATGCGGGGACCGCAGAATACGGGAATCCCGAACACCGCCGGCTCCAGAACGCTGTGCACCCCTTCTCCAAATGCCCCTCCCACATAGGCGATGTCACCTTCGGCGTAAAGCCCCGAAAGCATCCCGGTGCGATCGAGTATCACGGTCGTCGGGACCTTCACCATATCGGCATCGGGCCGATCGATCGCGCTGAACCGGACGGAGCCGGGGAACCTGCGGAGCGACTCCTTCACATGCTCCTCTCCCGGCTCGTGCGGGACGACGACCAGGCTCACTCCGGCCCCTATCGCCGCCAGCAGCTCCTCGTCCGGGGTCCAGCTGCTCCCGGCGATCAGGAGCGGTCCCTGCTCGCGCATCCGTTTCCAGAGGGAGGTTCCCGACCGGGAGGCGGCACGGGCCCGACCGGCAACGCGGTCGTAGCGGGTATCGCCGCAGACCACGACCGGAACGTCGGGCGCCAGCCGCTGGAACGCGGCGCGATCGTCGTCGCCTACCGCGCAGATCAGCGACAGCTCCCCGTAGAGCCATGCAAAGAAGGGACGGGCAAGGGGATTGAAACGTGACGAATCGCTTCGAAGCACGCCGCAGGCCAGCACGACCGGAATCGATCGCCGCCGCGCCTGCGCCAGAAGCTCAGGCCAGAGGTCGTATCGGATAACGATAATCAGATCCGGAGCGAGAGCATCGAGGAAGTCGGACATCTCCCCGGGAAGGTCGCGGGGGAGATAGCCCGCCGCGTCGACGAAGGGATAGGCCCCCTGCTGCTCGACACCGCTCGAAGAAAAGAAGGATGCGGTGATCAGGGCCCCCGGCTCTCGGCCTCGGAGCGCCTCGATCAACGGTTTTGCCTGCTCGAACTCGCCGACCGACGCCGCGTGAACGTGGACCCGCAGCGGAGGGTCGCCGGAAGGGATCGCGGAGAACCGGGAGCGCCACTCCCTGCGGCCGGCGACCCCACGGCGTCCCTTCGGGGAACGGAGCGCCGCGACCCTGAGCGCGGCGGAGAGAAGCGGGCGGACGAGATACCGGTAGAGGGGGGGAACGCTTCCCCGGCCCTTCCTCACATCCATACTTCCTGTTTCGTCTCGCGCGTCATCAGACGGTGCGTGGCGACCCGGGGATCCTTCCCCTGGAAGAGTATGCGATAGACCTCGTTGGTAATGGGCATCTCCACACCACAGCGCCCGGCAAGCTGGAAGGCGGAGTCGGTCGTGCTCACCCCTTCGGCGACCATATCCATTTCGGCGATGATCTCCTCCAGTTTCCGTCCCGATCCGATCTGTTCCCCCACGTAGCGGTTCCGGCTGTGACGGCTGAAGCAGGTGACGACAAGATCGCCGAGACCGGAGAGTCCGCTGAAGGTCTCATGGTCGGCGCCGAGGGTCACCCCCATTCTGGTGATCTCCGCCAGACCGCGCGTGACGAGCGCCGCCTTCGTGTTGTCGCCGAAGCCGAGGCCGTCGATGATCCCGGCGCAGAGGGCGATGACGTTCTTCAACGCTCCCCCCAGCTCCACGCCGACGATATCGGGACTGCTGTAGACACGAAGGGTGTCGGTGGTGAAGAGATCGCGGACGGCATCGGCGTTCGCCGTGCTGCGCGAGGCGGCCACCACCAGCGTCGGGATGCCGCGCGACACCTCCTCGGCATGACTCGGGCCGGAGAGGCAGACGAACCTGTCAGGGTCGACGCCGTGCGACTCGGCCACCATCTCGCTGATTCTCTTGAGTGTTCCCCGCTCAATCCCCTTGGAGGCGCTGACGACGACGGCATTAGCGATATCGGCCGCGGAGAGCCCCGCCAGGGTCTCCCGGATATTCTGCGTCGGGGTAGCGATCACGATGACGGAAGCGCCCGCGGTCTCGGCAACGCTCTCGACGGTCCGGAGTTTCGGCGGGAAGGGGATGCCGGGAAGGTAGCGGCGATTCTCACGGTCGGCCCGCATGCGGGCGCGCTGTTCTTCGCCGTGCCCCCAGAGAAGCACGTCGTGACCGAGCTGCGCAAGGTGTACGGCCAGAGTCGTCCCCCAGCTTCCCGCACCGATAAACCCGACCTTCATGGGGGACGCCTATTTTCGAAAGAGCCAGAGTTTCGTGAAGCGGTTCTCCCTCCCCTCCGCCAGCCTCCGGATGTTCGCGCGGTGGGTGTAGATCAGAAGAAGGGCCAGCGATATGCAGAAGATCATCAGGGTGTGATACCCCTCGATCTGGATGTTGAGCACGTTGTAGCGGAAGACCATCGTGGTCGGCAGCGATATGGCGGCGACGATGGAGCCGAGCGAGATATAGCCGGAGGCGACGACCACCAGAATGAAGAGCCCGGCGGCCACGGCCACCTCCACGGGAGTGATCCCTATCAGGATGCCGAGCGCCGTATTGATCCCCTTCCCCCCTCTGAACCCCGCAAAGGCGGTCCAGATATGCCCCAGCACCGCCGAGATGCCGGCGATGATCTTCACGATCGTGATATCCTCGAACGGCGTCGCGTTGTGGAACGGCAGCGGTCCCTCGAAGAGATACATGGCGATCGCCACGGCGGCGATCCCCTTCAGAATGTCGACGACCTGGACGATAACCCCGGCCTTCCATCCCAGCACACGGAACGTGTTCGTGCTTCCCATGTTGCCGCTCCCCTTCTCCCTGATATCGAAGCCGAAGAAGAGCTTGCTGATGATGACCGCCGTCGGAATCGATCCGAGCAGATAGCCGACGATGACGATGAGTGCGATTTGCATCTATACGGTACTCGAAAAACAACCTCACAACTCTGCCGTCACCTTTGCGCCCAACGGCGCCTTTTCAGTGCGCGGACAGAACCCTAAAATACCGAAGTAGGGACCGGCGATCAACAGGAGTCTTCGGTCTTCAGGGAAGATCGTCGGCGTCGGTCCCGCGCCGGCCTCCGTGAGGGGCTGCCGGCGACCCGGTCCCGTGGATGTGACGGATGCGGAGTTCGTTGATTGGAAGGGGGCGGGAGCCCCCGATTACAGCCATTTACCGTTGCCGATACCACCGGAGGATTTCAGCCCGTAAATTTGCCGCGGCCATATGCAACAATCCCCCTCCCCCGTTCGTGCCCCTGTGGTCGCCCGCCGGTGGAAGGGTGCCAGCGTAATGAATTGTTGCGCGTGCGGGGAACGCCCGGCAGCGTCCCCGCACGATCCTGTTCCGCCCCCTCCTGCGGGTTCCGACGGAGAGGGGGGATCATCACGAGATCGTTCGGAACCGGGGCTCATCCCCGCCGGTTCTCCATCGTGGAAGGAGTTCTTCACGCCGTGCCGTTTTCATAAGGGAGGAGTACCATGCCTGTCGCAGAACCGTCCGATCATCTGATCGCCACACGCAACCGCCTTCGCGAGATCGACCAGGAGCTGGCGCAGCTCAACGAACAGCGGAACCAGCTCAAGACGCAGTGGCAGCTCGAAAAGGAGCTGATCGGCTCTATCCGATCGATGAAGAGTCAGATAGAGGCGCTGAAGACCGAGGCGGCGACGTTCGAACGCCAGGGAGATTTCGGCAAGGTCGCCGAGATCCGTTACGGCAGGATCACCGAGCTGGAACAGCAGCTCGCCGACACCAACAGCCGTCTGGAGGCCGCGCAGCGCAATAAGAGGATGTTGAAGGAGGAAGTGGAGGCGGAGGATATCGCCGAGGTCGTCGCCAAATGGACGGGGATCCCGGTGGCGCGCCTGGTGGAGAGCGAACGGACCAAGCTCCTCCGGATGGAGGATCTGCTCCACGAACGGATCGTGGGGCAGGAGGACGCGGTGATCGCCGTCTCCAACGCCATCCGCCGCTCGCGGGCCGGCATGCAGGATCAGAACCGCCCCATCGGCTCCTTCATCTTCCTGGGAACGACCGGCGTCGGCAAGACCGAACTGGCGCGCGCCCTGGCCGAGTTCCTCTTCGACGACGAACGGGCGATCATCCGGATCGACATGTCGGAGTATATGGAGAAGTTCTCCGTCTCCCGTCTGATCGGCGCCCCGCCGGGATATGTCGGCTACGAGGAGGGGGGACAGCTCACCGAGGCGGTCCGCCGCCGCCCCTACTCCGTGATCCTGCTCGATGAGATCGAGAAGGCGCATCCCGATGTCTTCAACATCCTGCTGCAGGTGCTGGACGAGGGACGCCTGACCGACAGCAAGGGGCATCTGGTGAACTTCAAGAACACGATCATCATCATGACCTCCAACATCGGCGCCCATCTGATCCAGGAGCGGCTGCAGACCATCACCGAGGAGAACCGCGAATCGGTCATGGGGGAACTGCGGGTGAAGCTGATGGAGCTGCTCCGCAAGGAGATGCGCCCGGAGTTCCTGAACCGGATCGACGACATCATCCTCTTCAAGCCGCTGACCGAGAAAGAGATCAGGAAGATCGTCGACATCCAGCTCGACCGCGTCGCCCGGCTGCTGAAGGCGAACAACGTGGCGATGGAGGTCACCGACGAGGCGAAGGACTGGATCGCCAAGCTCGGTTACGATATATCGTACGGCGCGCGTCCGCTGAAGCGGGTGATCCAGCAGAAGCTGATCAATCCCCTCTCCAGCAGACTTCTGGAAGGAGAGTTCGGTCCCGGCGAAGCGGTGAAGATCGTGCTGGACGATTACGGCCAGTTCGACTTCCTGAAGGAATGATCCTCCCCCCCCTTCCCCAGATCCCACGGGCCGGGGCTCTTTGCTCCCCGGCCCGGCCGATCAATGTCAAAATTCTCCCGTTGCGCCGCCGGTCATCCGTAACTAATTATATCATACCGATATGATTCGGCTCCTGCCGTGTCCTATTCCGGCCGGCTCACCGGCGCGAATCGTCCATAACTTCCCTCCCGTTTTCCGGACCGTCGAATGAACGTACGCGGATCTTTTCCGTTCCTTCTCCTCATGCTCCTCTGTGCCGTCGAGGCCCGGGCGGTCACGATCTCCGGGATCGTCTCGGAGCTTGCATCGGGCGAAGTCGTGATCGGGGCCACCGTCGCACTCTATGCGGACAGCACCCTGAGCGGCAGACCGCTGCGCGGGGCGATCTCCAACAAGTACGGCTTCTACTCCATCGCGGACCTGGAGCCGGGAGATTATTATCTCACAGTCCGATCCGTCGGCTACAAGCGGATGAGCCGGGCTCTCACCGTGGAGGCGGGAGGAGAGGATAGAAGGATCGACATCAAGCTGGAGACGCAGGACGTCCAGGGACGGGAGATCGTGGTGGAGGGGGATCGCGAGCCGAGCAAGACGGCGACGATCAGCGCGGTGGAGATCAAGCCGCAGTTCGTGCAGCAGATGCCGTCGCTCGGCGGCGAACCCGATATCTTCAGAACCCTTCAGCTCCTGCCGGGGGTTAAGTCGGGAAGCGAGGTTTCCAGCGGACTCTATGTCCGGGGCGGCTCCCCCGACCAGAACCTGATCCTGCTCGACGGCGTCATCGTCTACAACCCGCTCCACCTCTTCGGCTTCCTCAGCTCCTTCAACGCCGACGCCGTGCGCGACATCAAGCTGATCAAGGGAGCGTTCCCCGCCGAGTACGGCGGACGCCTCTCCAGCGTGATCGACATGACGATGCGCGAGGGGACCAAGGAGAAGATCTCCGGCTCCGGCGGCATCAGCCTGATCAACTCCCGCCTGACCGTGGAGGGGCCGATCGACGAGAACTCCTCGTTCATGATCTCCGGCCGGCGGATGTATCTGGATCTGATCCTTCTTGCAGCGACCAACCCCGATGAAGTACCGCGATATTATTTCTACGACCTCAACGGCAAGGTCAACTACTCTCTGGGAGAGAGCGACAGGCTCTACCTGAGCGGATACTTCGGGCAGGATGTGCTGGGCGCCCCACCGGAGGAGGACGATCACTTCGAGCTCGACTGGGGGAACGCCACGGGGAACCTCCGCTGGATGCATATCGTCTCCCCGAGCGTCTTCACCAACTTCTCCGCCATCTTCACGAACTACGGGTTCTCCACGCTGCTGCAGGAGGACTCGGAGAACTCAAGTGTCGCATCGGGATTCAAATCGGTCTCCGGCATCCGCGACTTCACCCTGCGCGGGGAGGTGCAGATCTTCCCCGGCGAACACCATGTGATCAAGAGCGGTATCGAGGCGACGCACCACAGGTTCCGCGCCGACGCCACGGCCGAGGTGGGACAGTTCGGCAGAATCGACAGAGATCCGACCACGCTCACCTCGCTCGATGCGGCGTTCTACCTGCAGGACGAATGGACGATCACCCCGCGCCTTGCCGCAAATATCGGCACGCGACTCTATTATTTCGACGGCGGAAACTACTTCCGCGTGGAGCCGCGACTTTCGCTCGCCTACTCGCTGACGGAGGATCTCACCATGAAGGGAGCCTTCTCCATCGGCAACCAGTTCCTCCATCTCATCACCAGAAACGACATCACCCTCCCCACCGACGTCTGGTTCCCCTCCACCGCCACCGTGAAGCCGAGCGAGGCGATCCAGGGGGTGCTCGGGGTCGAGACCTTTCTGGGCCGGGACCGGGACTACCTGCTGACGGTGGAGGGGTATTACAAGAAGATGTCGAACCTGCTGGAGTACAAGGATACCGCGTCGTTCTCGCTCGACGTCCCGCTGGAATCCTCCTTCACCGTCGGGAACGGCGAGGCGTACGGCGTGGAGTTCTTCCTGAACAAGCAGATCGGCGCCATCACCGGGTGGATCGGCTACACCCTCTCCTGGACCCGACGCACCTTCCCCGAACTGAACAACGGAAAGCCGTTCTATCCCCGTTACGACAGACGGCACGACGCCTCGCTCGTCCTCACCTACAAGATCGGCGACTCGTGGGAGCTGGGCGCCTCGTGGGTCTACGGCACCGGCCAGGCGTTCACCGTGCCGACGGGACAGTACCAGTTTCAGCCGATCGACGACCAGTACTACTGGGGCCAGACGACCTTCGACTACAGCGAGCGGAACGGGTACAGGATCCCCGCCTTCCACAAGCTCGACCTGAACTTCATGCACTCCTATTCCTGGTTCGGGCTGCCGTGGCAGCTTTCGCTCAATATCTACAACGTCTACAGCCGCAGGAACGTCTTCGCGCAGTTCACAACCACCGAGGGAGAATACGATCAGGAGACGGGGGAGTATATCGAGCATGTCGTCCTCAAGCGGATCACCCTCTTCCCGATCATCCCGACCGTGGGCCTCAGCTTCAAATTCTGATCGACACGTATGAACATCACACGATATATCCCGGCCGGACTCGTCGCCTTCCTGACCCTTGCGGCGTTCGCGGCGGGGGGGTGCGAGGAGACCGTGGCCCCCACCGATCTGGTCTATGTGGAACGGATGGTGGTGCGGGGAGCGATCTCCCCGGCGAAACCGGTCGACAGCATCCGGTTCAGCCGCACGCTGCCGCTGAACATGATCTACGATTCGGCCGCCGCCGAGCTCACCGACGTGACCGGAAGCGTCGATGGCGGAGGAAGATCGTATCCGCTCCGGCATATCGGACACGGATATTACAAAGCCGAGGGACTGATACCTGTCGCCGGCGAGGTCTACACGCTCAGGGCCGACTGGAGAGGAAGGAAGGTGAGCGCAACCACGCGCGTCCCGATCGGAGGGATCGTCGATTCGATAGTGATGAAGGGAGTGGTGCCCTCCTTCTGGGAGGCTGCGGAGCTCGATTCGATCTACAGAGTGGAGGCGTTCCTACGGCCGTCGCGGGGGGAGGTCTACGGTATGTCGTACGAGGTGACGGTCGAGGAGCCGGGCGGCGGAACGATCACCAACGTCGTCAGCTTCGTCTACAACAGCACGCTTCCCAAATGGGACGACACGCTTTCGGACGGAAGGCTCAAGGTGGAAGCGGGTCAGCATGCCTATATCTACTATCCCCCTCCCTTTACCGGCAAACTCCTCCTCTACTCGTTCGACGAGCCGTACTACGACTTCGCGCAGACCTACTACCGCGATTCGGACCAAGGTCCGTTTTCGAACGGTGAGGAGTCGATCCGCTGGAACATTCAGGGGGATGGGATCGGACTCTTCATAGGAGTATCGGTCACCGAGATACCGTTCAAGTGGGACTAGGAAGGTATGAGGCGCCCCGCCGGTCGTTTCCGGCGGGGATCACCAGATCCAGCCGATCCCGACGCGGGCCGCGAAATCGACCCGCTGCGATCCGAACACCCCCTCGATCTCGCTACTCCCCAGATCGACCGAGAGCCACTCGTACGGCCGCAACCCCACGCCCAGCCCGACGCCGAACCCGTTCGCGCCGCCGCCGTTGACTCCACCCCTGACTGCCAGCCAGTCGTTGACCCCCCAGTCGGCCCCGATCGAAAGTCTCGGATCGGGAGAGTTTCCGGGAATATCGTTCAGGGGCGCTTCTCCCTCGATGCCGATCACCAGCGTTCCGTCCATCTCCCGGTAGGCGCCGACGTTCACGCCGATCCCTGCGCGGAAGACCGAGGGGAGCGCCGTTGTGTAGTCGACCACCGGCTCCAGCGTCCCCTCGTACCGCTTGAACTGCTCGTCGCTCAGGCTGCCGCTTGCCAGCGTGTCGTTGACGCCGGTCAGCGAGCGGACATAGGTCTTGGTGTTCCAGCTCACCTTCCCGAGATCCTGCACCTCGAGTCCGAACATAATCGCGTCACGATTCGTCTCTCCCTCCTTCCCCTCCCTGCGGTAGAGCACGCCGGCCACGCCGGCGTTCAGTCCGAAGCCGCTCCCCGCCGTCGAGGGGAAGAGGGCGCTGAACAACTGGTTGACGGCGTTGGCCTGATCGAAGTTCTCGGGCTGCGCAGACCTGAACATGTAGCCCCCCTGCACACGATATCCGCCGCTTCCGTTGGCGACCACCTGGTCGATGGTGATGATGCTGTTGGAGGCGACCTCGAAGTGCGCGATCCCCTGCACCAGCTTGGCCGTAAGGCCGACGCCGACCGACGGGAGCCAGCCCGATTCGGTCAGGCTTCCGATATTCTTGCCGTAGGAGAAACCGAACTCCGTCACCCAGTCGCCGCCGATCCCCCGGTTGACGAAGCGATAGTCCTGTCCCGTGATATTGCTTGTCTCGATGAGCCGTGAAAGATCGCTGGGGAAGTTGACGCGCGCGAAGACCCGGTGGCCGTAGTGGAAGCCGAACGTCCCGCCGCCGTCGGTCTTGTAGCGGAGGGTGAGGAGATTGATGCCGCCGTTGGCGAACAGTTTCTCATCCTGCAGGAGCTGACCGATCCGCCGGCGGTCGCTTGCGCTGATCCCCTCCGGCTTTGGGGCGAAGATCTGCCGGAAGTCATCGCCGTTCAGATAGGTGGAGCCGCTCGTTCCGCCGAAGGAGTAGATCGAGAAGATGACATCCTGGTCCAGGGTGATCTTGTCGAGCACCGGAAGGTCGAGCGCCCCGGGGTTGGACATCACGGCCCCCAGGCCGCGAGTCGTCGCAACGGAGGCGCGGGCGGCTCCCATCCCCGCGGGGTCCAGGCGGTCCTGCGCGCTGGCGGCGGGAGCGCCGACGATCCACGGAACGGCGGCGAGCGCCAGTGTCGCAAGACGATACGAACGGAAGTTCTTCATGCGGTTCTCCTGAGTGTCCCGATCTCCTGCCCGACTCGATCTCCATCCCCCTCTCTCCGGGCGGCTTCCGGCGCCCCCCTACAGAGGAGATGACACGCCATGCCGCCGCGGGCTAACAGAGTCGGGGAACGGAGGGGTTGAAACGGAACGACCGCTCGTTTCGGCCCGAGCGGTCGTGAAATCGTTGCGACGTCGTCCGGGGGAGCTCACTCCACCTCGACGAGCGTTGTATACTTCGGCGAGTGCTTCGCCATGCTGATGATCTTGGCAAAGAGGTTGTCGCCGTCGGGATCGTCACGGTCGTCGAACGCCTCGTAGTCGGCATGGTTGGCGAACGTGAACGTCTCGGTGAACGAATCGGTCTCCTTCCCCTGATTTTCGTACACGGCATACTGAACGCCGTCGGTCTGCTGGAAGTGATTCCGAAGCTGTTGGGTCGCGGCAAGATACTCCTCGCGCTGTCCCGGCTTCAGATCGACGTTCACCATCAAGATAACTTTAGGCATGACTGTGAGATTATGGATATCAGGTATCGCTCGTTCCCGAAGAAGAACAAAGCTAAGGAAGGGGTGAGGACTTACAAAGGAAAGAGGTGAATTCCGGCAATCTTTTACGATTTCGGTATGACTCTTCCGGTCCCGATCATTTTCTGGTCGCCTGCAGACCGTACATCCGGTAGTCGACTGCGATACAGCGATCGCTGACCACATCGAGCCCCGCCTCGGCCGCGCGGCGCTCCGCCTCCGGATTGACGACGCCGAGCTGGAACCAGACAGCCTTCGCTCCGGCGGCGATCGCGTCGTCCACCACCCGCATCAGAAACCTCGGATGACGAAAGACATTGACGATGTCGACCTGCTCCGGAATGCTCTGGACGTCGGGATGGCTGGGCACGCCGAGCGCGGTCTCGATGGTGGGATTCACCGGATAGACCCTGTAGCCCTGCTGCTTCATATACGCGGCGATCCGGTAGCTGTCGCGCCATTCCTGGTCCGAACAGCCGACGACCGCGATCACTCGCGACTGCTCCAATATCTCTTTCGGGGTTCGCATGCCCATCGGAATACGATTCGTTGTGTTGCCGCCGAAAATCCGCTCCGGTCCGGAATCCCCCTCGAATCCCACCGGGCGGCGCCGTTATTGAAAGCCTGCCGGAATATACCTTCCGCCCCGATCTGTCTCCCCCCCTATGATGCAACAGAATGTTCGGGGAAACGGGTCGGGAAATCTCCTGCGACTCTCCCTCGGCCTGCCTCGTTTTCCATAACATGAAGGAAGGGGGATCGGGTTCGACGATCGGGCCTCCGAGCGGGGAATCAACCATTTCTTACAGGGGCCGAACGGAACGGCCCTCGGCGCAAGGGTGCGCGAAGGGCCGTCTCTGCCGATATATCGTATCCTGCCGAGCCCTTATCCGCCGCTGTAGAGTCCCCCGATCCCCTCGCGCAGATAACTGAGCGTTGCGCTGGTCTCGCTGGAGGTGACGATCATCAGCAGCAGCACGACCGCCATGCCGCCGAGCGCGTAGCCGTAGACCTTCAACGGCCGCACGTCGTAGACCACGGCCGTGCCGCGCAGAACCCGGTAGAGCATCCAGAGAAGGATCAGGACCATCACGCTGAAGGCGATCATCCCCGCCCCCGGCGCCTCCAGAACCCGATAGAGGATCATCGCCACCGGGATCAGCAGCAGCACCGGGAGCGCCCCCCAGATCGCGATGATATACGCGTCTCCGAAAAAGATCCTGTTGCGAACGAACGCCGCGCAGAGCCGTATCAGCAGCGCCACGGCCAGCAGCAGCACGAAGAAGAAGAGGGTGAACGAGATGATCGAGAGCGCCGGACGCCAGATGATGAAGTTGAGAAACTGCTTCAGCAGATCGGAGGTGATGATCGCGCTCAGGATCACATCGAACCCTTCATCCATCCGGTAGTAGTAGCAGAGGGAGGCCGAGATGACGGCGAACGTGACGGCGATCACCAGCCCCAGCACTGTGGTCTGGAAGCTGGAGAGAATCCGCTGGTCGCGGATGTCGGCGAAGAAGTTGAACGGCCGCAGCAGCGCGCGGAAGACGTTCTCGCGGAACCGCCTGGAGCTGTTGATCAGCATCAGAAAGACGATGGCGCAGGCGAAGCCGGTGGCGATGAAGGGAACGGTCGAGGGAGGACTGTACTCCCCGATCTGCACATCGGGCGTCTTCTGGTCGGTGTAGAGCGCCGTGAGCATCGACGCCCCCTGGCGCAGATCGCGGTCGAGGCCGTAGACACCGCATGTTGCGATATACTGCTCGTCGTTGTTGACGGTCAGCAGCGGACGGTCGGTCCGGTAGTCGTTGTATGACCAGTAGACCCCGCCGGCCAGCCCGAGCTGTTCGATCAGACCGTAGATGTCGCTGATATATTTCGCCTGCGCCTCGATGGCGATCGGATCGCTGTAGCCGCCGTGGTTGCCGAGCTGCACGAACTTCCCGTACGAAAGGATCGTCAGCGGCCGCTGGTTGTTCAGCTCCCGCTTCAGCTCGGTGATCTTCGCGGCCAGCCGCGACAGGTCGACGTCGAAGGCGTTGAGTCCGGCAATATCGCACAGCGAGCGAAGCTCGGCATTCCTCCAGGTGGAGGCGGAGAACGCCAGCAGGCGGTGATCGAGAGAATCGACCACCCCCTTGATCCGCCGCACCACGTCGATCGCCTGCTCCTCCGTGCCGGGAATGGTGGCGCTGAGCCCGTAGGCGACCACGCAGGTGTTCTTCCCCCCCTGCTCCATCGTGAACTTGGCGCGGTCGAGGGCGCGCTTCAGATAGCTCTCATGACCGAAGAGGGCGGCCGGCGGCGTCCCGATCGGCATGTCGATCATCGCCATCAGACCGAATTCGTCGCAGAGATTCAGCAGGTAGGGATGGGGGACGCCGTCCGCGAACCGGACGATGTTCACCCCCATATCCTTGATCGACTGCATATCCCGCTGCATCTGGTCGTACGAGAGCGAAGCGCCGTTGACCTTCGAGTCAGGGATGTAGACGATCCCCTTCAGGCTGATCGGCTCGCCGTTCAGCAGGATCTGGCTCCCCCGGGCCTCCAGATTCTGGAACCCCACCCGGAGCGGCAGTTCGTCGATGAGCGCCCCCTGGTAGCGGACCTGCACGATGGCGTTGTAGAGATTCGGGTCCCCCGGCGCCCAGCGCTGCGGCGAAGGGACGTTGAGGGTCAGCTCCACGTTGGCCGTCCGTTTCGACTCCAGCGTGAAGTTCTGCGAGGCGCGCGCCACCTCCATCGGCGGGATCGTGTCGATCCCCGAGGGGCTCCGCAGGATCACCGAGAGCTCGAACTCCCCCCTGTCCGACTGAAGCGTCACGTTTCGGCCGAGCGAATCCCCCGGCGCTGCGGAGATGTTCATCCCCTTGAGCGCCCCGGAGACCACCCTGACCCTGAACTTCGCCGTGCCGGAGGAGGCGTCGACCGTCGTCTGGAACCGCGCGTCGTCCACCCAGACCCGGGGGACGCCGACAAGGACGATATCCCGATAGATTCCGCCGTAGGTCCTGCTCCCCAGAAAGAGCTTTCTGCCGGGAACGGTCGAGGTATACCCCAGCCTGTTCGCCACCTCGATCTGGATCGTGTTGGTGGCGGAGAGCTTCACTTCGTCCGGCACGTTGATCGAGAACGGCATGCCGGTCTCGTGCTGGTAGACGAACTGGTCGTTGATGGTGATCGTCGACTGGTACTGGATGCCGTAGGAGACGAGCTTCCAGCGATATTTCTGGAGCAGATCGGGGGGAATCTGGAATGTGCGCCGGAAGAGGAGCTCGTCCTGGTCGTTGAAGCAGCTCGGGATCGTCACGGCGCCCCACGAGTCCCCCCCGTCGGAGGAGAGCTGCCACGGACCGTTGAGGAGAATCACCGTGCGCGCCCCCCCCGAACTCAGCTCCTCGAACACCCTCTTGTCGGGAGGTTGCGGCGCCGGAAGGAAGTTCTCTGGTTGTGATTGTGCAAGCGCATGGAGCGCAGTGATCAGAACGAGAAACGGCAGGAAAAGGAGCTGTCTCACCAGGGTTGTTCTTCTTGAAGATGGGCCGATCGATACGGCAGAGGAAACCGTTCCGGAGGGGGATCGCAACGATCGATCAGCGCTCCGCGGCTGATCCCGTCCGGATAGGGGCAAAAGTACGAACCAGCCGAGGGAATACCAATCCGGACGGTGAAAGGAGATGTTCCCGCGGGGGAGAATCGGAGATCTAGTAGACGTTCCGCCCGCGGTAGTGCGGCTTGAACGGTCGCAGCCTGAGCGTCCGGATCGGCGGGTACGGCAGGACCATCACCACGGGGTCGGGCTCGGTATACGAAATGGTTCGCTCCACCTCGATCGCCGAAAGCACCACCGCCAGCACGAACGTCAGCCACATCCGCAGCACGGAGGCATAGAGAGTATCGACGATATGGGGGATCGGATGGACCATCTGCCGGTTCAGGATATGCCGAGCGTCGCCAGGAGCTGCTCGACGGAGATCTCGTTCATACATCGATGGGTCCCGATCGGGCAGGACCGCGCGCCGTGAATGCCGCATGGACGGCAGGAAAGCCCGGTTGTTTCAACGACCGCCGATCTCTCCCCGACCGGCCCGAACCCGAACTCCGGCACGGTCGGCCCGAAGACCGCCGTGACCGGCGTCCCCACGCTCTCGGCGATATGAAGCGGCGCGCTGTCGTTGGTGATCACCCGTTCGGCGATCGAGAGAAGGGCGACGAGATCGACGAGGGGAAGATCGCCGGCCGCCATATCCCGCTCCGGGACCTCCGCCAGCGACGCGATCCGCTCGCAGAGCCCCCTCTCGCCGGGGCTTCCGGTCAGGACCACCCGGGCGCCCGATTCCCGCAGGCGTCGCGCCGTCCCCGCATATCCCTCCACCCTCCACTGCTTGGTGGGCCAGACCGAGCCGGGGGCGATCACGTAGAGCGGAGCATCTCCCCCGAACCGCCGGCTCATCCGTTCCACGGCCTCCGGGTCGGGGAGGAGCCATGTGCGGCGCTCATCCGCTCCGCTCTCCACGCCGATCCTCCCCAGAAGCGCCGCGTTGCGGTCGGTCTCGTGCGCAAGTATATCGTACTCGACCTTGTCGGTCAGAAGCCAGGGAGCATCGCTCTGCCTGAACCCGACCCGGCGGGGAACGCCGGCGCGCCGGAGTATCCAGGAGGAACGAAAGGAGCGATGCGGGGTCAGGGCTGTCCCGTAGTTCCCGGCGGCCAGCTCGGCGGTCAGATCCGCCGTTCCCGACCGGTCGCGCTTCCTGAAGGGGTGAACCCGTGCCACCGCCGGATGCCCGGCGAAGAGCCCCGCGAATTCCGCCCGGACGACGATCCCGACCCGCGTACCGGGACGACGCGCCGCCAGCGTACGGAGCATGCCGGAGGCGAGGACCGCATCCCCCAGAAACCCGCTCTGCACGATCACGATCGAACCGTCGGACCCCGATTCACTCATATCGCACTCCGGGGGAATGTTTCCAGCGGCGGTGCTGCCAGAGCCAGAGCTCCGGCCGGAGCAGGGTCGCCGATTCGAGTCTGTCCAGGTAGCGCTGCGTCAGGTGCCGGGCTCCCTCCGGGGTGTCGGGGAGATCGTTGTGCGATATCTCCTCCAGCCGCACGCTGTACCCCCCCTCCGCGTCCCGCGCGGCAAAGCCGACGATCAGACGGGGTCTATATCGGAGCACGAGACGTGCAGGAGCGGCAAAGGCCCAGGTGGGGATACCGAACATCGAGACGAGACATTCTCCCTCGGAGGCGGACTGATCGGCCAGCATCGCCAGCACTCCCCCTTCGCGAAGGATCGAGGTCGCCTCCCGCGCCGCCCGCGACGTCGGGATCAGCCGGTTCCCCCTGGAGGTCCGCATCCGTTCGAGCTGGCCGTGGTCGTTCTGGTCCTTGACGATCACGTTGAAGGGGACACCCGCCTGCGCCGCGGCGCCGAAGGCAAGGAGTTCCCAGTTGCCGAAATGTCCGGAGAGGAGCATCGCCCCTTCCGGACCGATCGTGCGGAGAAGTTCCAGATTGGAGATCGTCAGTCTGGAACGAAGCTCGCGATCCGAGAGATGTCGGAGCGTGAGAAGTTCAAGGAAGACGGTGAAGAGATTGACCGTCGATTCCCGCCCGATCCGTTCCCGTTCCCCTTCGGAGAGCTCCGGAAACGCCAGGGCGAGATTCCGCCGGACCACGCTTCTGCGCAGCCCCAGTCTCCATGCCGCCAGCCCGATCGGACGCGCCAGCCGCCGGCAGAGCCCGAACGGAATGATCCTGCCGACCGGCCCGAACAATCCCCGCCACAGAAGCGCGGCCGCGCGTGAACCTGCCATCCGGTCAGCGCGGATAATTGCCTGTGCCCTGCGACCCCTGCGACTTGTGCATCGTCGCATACTCCGCCTTCCAGTTCTCGAACCTCCGCTCCCCCGGCGCCGTCGAGTGGACGAGCTGGAAGGTGGAGGTCTCGGTCCTGTCGACGAAGACGAAATCGTAGCCGAGCTGGCTGTAATGCCAGATCTGGTACGGCTTCTCGTTGTACTCGTTCTGGCGCCGTTCTATCGCATTCGGCTCCCCGTACTTCAGGAGCACGCGCCCGCGGTCGCTGTCCCAGCCGTTCGGCGACATCGGCGAGTTGTAGAGGTTGCGCGCCTTCTCCACCAGCTTCATGTAGTCGTCGCGGTTCTCGTTCTCCACGGTCCCGATCGTCTCGTCCCGCTTCAGCCAGAACTGCGTCAGGAACCTCCCCTTCGCCTCGGCCCCATCCAGCCCGCGCCAGACCGCAAGCTCCTCGTCCCGTATGATCGGCCTGATCTTGGTGAACTCCAGATCGAGCTCCGCGACCTTCATCCCGGCGTAGACCGGGTCGACGACATCGACATGCATCAGGGGTGAGAGCCCGCCGCTCTCGGCGCGGGCGAGCAGCATATCGCGTTCGGGATTTCGCAGCGCGAAGTATTTCATCACCTGCATCGAGTCTGTGGCCGAGCGCATGTAGCCGCCGTAGACGGTGACTCCAAGGTAGTAGTCGCCGCTGGGGAGATCCTCCACGGTGGTGGAGAAGAGCTCCATCACCGCCCCCCCGGAGGGGCGGGCACGCGTCACCTCGCTCCGGTGAAGAAGCCGCCCGGCCGTGTCGGTGATCATGTACTGGATGTTGTACTCGGAGGTGGGGGCAAGGTTCGCGTTGTAGATCTCGAAATAGGCGTTCACCACAAGCATCGGAGCGGCCACGATCTCGGCCACGTTCGGCAGGACCGCGTACCCGTTCTTGTAGAATATATCGGATTCATCCTCGCTCGGCTCCGCGCCGGCGATCAGCTCCACGTCGCTCACCTGGAGCTTCCGTTCGGAGTAGTCGCGCACGATCATCGTGAAGGTCGCCGAATCGGAGGCCCCCCCTTCGGCCATGTCGCGGAAGACGATCTTCGCCCTGTAGGGACCGGGATGGAGCGCCAGCGTCTTCAACCCCATCAGCATCCTCCCCCCCTTCGCGTCGACGGCGCGACGGTTGCCGGTGATCCATTCGGTGGAAAGGACCTCGATCCCCAGCGCTCCGACCACGCTCAGCCGCAGATGGAGCTTTCCCACTCCCTCCTTCGGCTCCCCCGGCTTCGCCGCTTCCTTCACGTACCGGAGCCCCTCCTCCGAGAACTGGTACTGGAATTCGACCAGGGAGAGGGAATCGTTGAAGGCGAACGTGTGGTAGGTATAGCTGAACTCCATCGCTCCCGGCTCATCCTCGGCATGGAGCAGGGGCGGAGCGGCCGCCGTCAGGAGGAGGTAGAGAAGAACGGAGGGGAAAGAACGTATGAACTGCTTCATGACGTATGAGGATCTGGTTGGGAGGAAACGAAACGGCCGGAAACGGGAGCGGGCCGGTCATCGCCCGGCGCTTCGATCGCGTCGCAGACAATGGACGAGGCCCGCAGGGGTCGATTGTACCTGCCGGACGAATCCGGCAGGTACATTGTCGAAAGGTCGCCGTTTACTGGAACCGCACGCTCGCGGTGATCTGGTTGATCAGACCGAGGGTCGAGTGCGGCTTGATGCCGTAGTCGAGGCTGCCGTAGAACGATCCGATATCATAGCGGAGACCGATGCCGCCGCTGATGTTGTAGGCGTCCGGGGAACCGAGCAGCACACCGACGCGGGCGGCGACCAGGTTGTTCCAGACGTACTCGGCGCCCACCGACACATGCTCCGGAGCCTCGGACGAGGTCGAGAACTCGGTCGCCAGCAGAAGCTGGTTCTCCGGGTCCCCTTCCAGAACGTCGGAGGAGAGACCGGCGCGGAAGATGAGCGGCAGCGACGCCTCGATCGCCTCCAGCTCCACGTCGGGCGCCTGGTTGCCGGTCACCGGGTCCACGTTGCCGCGGATGGTGATCTGCGAACCGGTGTACTTCACCGGGGCCGAGAGGTTGTTCACGGCGAAGCCGATGCGCAGGCCGAGCAGCCCCGGCTTGTAGAGCGTGCCGACGTCGAAGGCGACGCCGCTGGCGGAGACGTTGGCGATCCCCAGGTTCACGAACTTGCCGGTGACGCCGAACGAGAACTGATCGGTGAGCTGTCCGGCAAAGGTGAGTCCGAAGGCGAGATCGGTGGCCGAGTAGCGGCCGCCGGTTCCATCCTGGTCGAACATCGTCGTCTCCTCGATGTCGCCGGAGGTGAAGGTGACGGCGCTGACGCCGACCTTGTAGGCATCACCCACCGGGAAGGCGGCGCCGGCGAAGTTGTGCGACATACCGGCGAAGAGCGCGCCGTAGCTGTAGGCTCCGCTGGTCCCCTGGGCCTGCGTGATGCCGGCCGGGTTCCAGTAGAGGGCCGTGGGATCGTCGGCGACGCCGGCGAACCCGCTGCCGAGCGCGACCGCGCGCGCGCCGACCGGCATCGTCAGGAACGATCCCGTCCCCGCGCCGACCTTCGAGAACTCACGCTCGGTCGTGGTAGGAGGCGTATCCTGGGCCACGGCTCCGGCGGTAAGAGCACCGAACCCGAGAGCCATGAGCAGCCCGTGTCTGTATAGTCTGTACATGAAGGTATCTCCAGTATAAAATATTCGCATTCCGATAAGATCAGGACGGCTGCGATGACCTTTCCGGCTCCCCGCCGAACGCGGGGAGCCGTGAGGTCGCTGGTATCGGGCTACTGTCCCACGATGCGGAACCCACCCACGACGATCGAGAACTTCTTGATCGTCTCGGAGCCGTTCGGCGTCGTGATACGGGCGATCAGAAGCTGGCTCTGCGCCTGGCGGTTCGCCTTCGAGGCAAGATCCCAGGCGTCGACGGCGACACGTCCGTCGGCGTCGGGCGCCTTATGCTCGAGCGTCTGGAGAAGCTCTCCGGCGGCCGTGTAGATCTCGATCGTGCACTCGGCCGGCAGGCGCGTGAAGTAGATCCGGCGATCGTTGTTCGTGCGCTGGCCGATATGCGAGATCAGATACGGGTTCGGAACCACCTTGATCTGATCGAGCAGATCGTCGGTGTACTCGGAGAGAGCCGGCGTGATCTCCGGCACCGCCACGCGCACCGTCGCTCCAGGCTCCGGCAGGCCGAGGGCGCCGCCGGTGAAGTCCACGGTGAACTTGTCGTTGGCCTCGAACTCACGATCCGGCTTGCTGTCGGGGACCCACTCGGGGCGGGTGATCGACTCGGGATTGCCCATGCCGGCGAAGTCGATCGAGATCTCGGCGCCGTTGACCATCAGCAGGTGCGTGAAGGAGACCTTGTGCGACACTCCGTCGGCATCGACCACATCGTACTTGCCCGTGTAGTAGCGGCCGGGGGTTCCGATATATCCGGTTCCGTTGTTGATCGTGTAGCGCGTTCTGGTGAGCGCCCTCTCGCGGAGCGAGATCTCGAGCGTGTCGGCATCCTGCCATCCGAAGGCGTAGAGGCCGTACTCGCCCAGGCGGATGAGACGGGCCAGACGGACCGTCGGATCGCTCGTGGTGTCGGCGTTCAGCTTCGCGCTCTGATCGGCCGGGAACTCGTAGTCGTACTGGATCGGCTCCTGCGTGATCTGGCCGTCGGTGCCGATCACGTCACGGGTGTAGCTGGCGACGTTCTTGACACGAACGTTCAGGTACTGCACGTTCGGAACCGTTATCGTCTTGCCGCTCTTCGTATACGTGATCGTCTCGGTGCCGCCCGGCAGGAATTCCACCTCGATCTTCGGCTGGCCTATGCTCGGTATCGAGTAGTAGAGACCTCCCGCCGTTCTGATCGTCTGCCCAAGGTACTGCACCTTCCCCACCACGTTCACGTTGGCGTCGCCGTTGGTGATCGTGGCCGGAGCGGTCTCGCTTGCCGGGTCGCCGAAGCGGCCGAAGCGGAGCGAATCGCCGAACTGCTGGAACGAGTAGTCGTAGGTCAGACCGAACGTTCCGCCGAAGATGCCGACGGTGCCGTAGATCGGCTGCTCGGAGCGCGGCAGGAACGTGCCGTTGAACGGAACACGGACCTGGCTGCGATCGATGTAGACCTTCGCCGCCGAATCATAGTAGCTCACGAAGCCGGTGTCCAGGTTTCTCGGAACGCTGTCCGCACGATCGCTCAGGTCGAAGTCGTGGGCCAGGTAGAAGCGCTGCAGCTCGCCGCCGCGCTTCAGGCTCCGCACGATCACCTCGGTGGTGTACCAGAGGTTCTGCACACCCAGGCGGCGCAGATCGGTCGGGAAGAACTGGAACTCGAGCGTGTCGCCGCCGAAGAGCTGGCCGAGACGCATTTCATCGAACACGTTGAAGCGGACGTTGCGGATACCGCCGAGACCGTCGGAGGAGATCACCTCCGGCGTGGCGCGACGTCCGGCGGGCGGGGCCTCCGGCGTGGCACGGACCTCGTTGATACCGGCCAGACCGGTGTTCGTCTTCGACGGCGTCCCTTCACCCGGGCTTCCCTCATCGTATGCGAGCACACGATAGTAGTAGTCGACGTTGTTGATCAGCTTCTCGTTCGTCGTCAGGTTGGAGGGATTCTCCGTCACCTGGCCGTCGAAATTGTCGTCGCCCACGTCGATGAACGTACGGCCGTTCGTGACGCTGTCCATGATCTCGGAGATCGCATCGCGCACCACGTCGCGGATCGCCTTGTTCTGGTAGCGACCGTTGTACTTCGGATCGGCGTACGTTCCGGAGTTGAAGAGGGTCGAATCGTCCGAGCGATCGTTGAACGGATCGAACTTGAAGTAATAGGTGTAGATCGAATCGATGATGCGGTTCGTCGGACGCAGCGAGTCGGAGAGCCCCGGACGACGGATCGTATCGACGGCCCTGACCTGCGTCAGCTGGACGCCGATACGGCGGCCCTGCGCGTCGACCAGATTACCCTGGGTGGTATCGACGTCGGCGAGCATCGGCAGACGCCACCAGGCGCCCAGGATGCGCATGTCGTTGTTGCGCCATGCCGCGTTCCGCAGCGCGCTGTCCGGCATCGCCGGAAGCGGCACACCGCCGATCGTCTTCCATCCGATATTCCATCCCTGGATCGAGTCGGTCTGGGTGAACCCGTTGACCGCGCGACGCGTCCGCTGGATGGTGTAGCCCGAGAAGTCGAGGCCGCGCTCCAGAAGGTCGATCGAGCGCTCGGAGAGGGTATCCCAGTGGAGCTCGATGCCGGCGTTCAGCGGCTTCCAGGTGACGTTGGCCGGATCGGGCGGGGTCGGAGCCTTGAAGTTGTTGTCGTAGACCGACTGGGCGAAGGTGTCCAGGTCGATCAGGCGCTTCATGTTCTCCCACTGGCCTGTCGTCGGCACCTCGGCCACGCCGGGGTTGTTCGGGTCGTATCCGTTGGCAAGGATGAGACCGACCACGACACGCGCCGTGTCGTGCGGGAGCATGTTGAACGTTCCGGTGGACATCAGGAAGCGCTTGTCGCCGCCGCCGTTGTCGCCGTCGCGGGTGATCGTCTCCATGAAGTTGTAGCGCTCTTCCGGGGTCGTCGGATCGATCTGAATGATCCAGTTGCGGAAGGTGCGCAGGCCGAGCTGCTCGCTCTGCGAGTAGAACTTCTTGTCCTTGCGGATAAAGCCGTTGTCGTCGATCGCAGGGCTCTCAAGGAAGTCGAACCCGATATATCCGAACGTGCGGGTCTCATCCTCCGACCACTGCACGCCCATGTTCAGCGTGTCGTTCTCCTTGCGCTCGATGGCGATCTTGGTGTGGTCGTTGGCCGGTTCGCCGATATCCATATCCATGGCCGGGGCCATCACGCAGTCGTAGAGCGTGTCGCTGGACATGTTGATGATGCTGTACTTCAGGAAGACGAAATCCTTGTAGAGACCGAAGCCCCACGAGTAGATCGTCTGCTCCACCTGGATGCCGAGGGGATATCCCTGCTTCTGGGCAAGGCCCTTACCGATTTCGTACTGGCCGAGATCGGTATCCTTGAAGGTCGAGAAGATATCTTCCTGCGAGATGATTGCCGGACCCTTGCTGTAGGTTTCGCGATTCCGCAGGGTCAGGTCGTCGATATAGAAGCCGAAGTAGCGGTCCACCTTGAGCGAGTCGCCGGGATTGGTATCCCAGATCGGCCAGTTGGCGCCGCTGTTGATCTTGTCGCGGTTGTCGATCGGCTGGCCGGTGAAGCTGTTGTACTCGGTCGAGTGGTAGACGCGATACTTGTTGATCGCCTCCACACCCTCGTCCACCGACGACTTGTCGATCGGATAGGTCACGCGCCCCGGCACCATCCACGATGCGCCGGAGTTCGGGTTGTAGCTGATGACGGCCATCTTGCGAAGGGTGTCGCTGACACGCTTCTTGGCGCCGAACCAGACGCCGCCGCCGAAGATGTAGGCCTTGCCCGAGCCGCGGGGCCAGAGGCCGCCTGCCTGGCTACGGACGACGTTGAGGCCGAAGATGCCGTAGTTGGAGGAGACGAACTCGATATTCGAGACGTTGTTCCTCACGATCTCGAACACGGTGTTCGGGACGCGCTGCACCACCGGACCCTGCTTCCCCTTCTCCTCGGTCTGCCCTTTCGCCTGACCGTTCTTCGTCTTGCCGAAGGCCTCGCCCGGCGACAGCAGCAGCACCAGGGCCGCCAGCGCCGTCAGTAGGCCGATGCCAAAAGTTCGCAGATTCATGGTCACTTCCTTATATGATATAAATATTTCGCTATGCGATGTGCTCCGGTTTCCGCCTCCCCCGCTCCGGAACCGCCGTGATCGGAGGCTCCGGAGCATCTGAGAGACCTTGTCCGCAACGGCGTACAGGGCTTAGAACTGGACCTTGAACCCGAGCGCGATGGTGCGCGGGGTCTGATAGTTGCCGCGGTTCCCCTGGATCGTGGCGACGATCCGCTGGTAGCCCTCGTACTTCTCGGCCTGGGTGACCACGCCGTCCAGGTTCAGATCGGAGTACGGCGAGTAGAGACGGTGGCCGTAACGGTCGTACTGCTGGTTGTCGAACGTCTCGGGACGGGCCGGATCGATCGTCCGGTAGTAGTTCGTCGCCGTGAAGTCGCCGCGGCCGCGGTTCAGGCTTGTGCCGTTCTGATCGGGGCTGCCGGTGGTGGCGTAGTAGCCGACCGCGCCCGTGTTGTTGAACACGTTGGTGACGTCGGCGAAGACGCTGAACTGAAGTTCACCCATCGACTCGCCGAAGAGGTCGCGCAGGTAGAAGCCGCGCTCCAGGTGGAGTTCCGTGTTGAACGAGGAAGGACCACGCTCCGAGTTGAACTCGCCGATCTGCTCGCCGCGCGTGTTCGTGCGGGTGTACGGGAGTCCCGTGCCGAAGACCGCCGTCAGGTTCGCCGTGAAGTTCTCCAGCAGCTTGATGCCGCCGATCGACGGTCCCTGACCGTCACCGTAGCGAAGCTGGAGCGAGGCGTTCGCCTTGTGGGTCTGGTCGTAGCCGAGCGGGAACTCGAAGAGGGGAACCGTGCGCTGCTCGCCGGTGTACGGATCGGGCTGGCCGATCAGCACGCCGTAGTTCGCGGCCGGGCTCGATGCCGTGCCGACCGCCTTCTGCAGCGTGTAGTTGACCTCGGCGAAGAGGTTGTCGGTGACCGCGCCGCGAACCTGAACCTCAAGACCGCGGACGTTGCCGTATTCCTGCACCGTATAGATGATATACGGGCTCGGAATCGCCGGCACGTAGGTCACGCCGGACTGGTTGAAAATATCGCGATAGAACGCATTGATATCGAGGTAGTAGTCCTCGGCGATCTGGGCCTCGTAGCCCATCTCGTACGAGAAGACCTTCTGCGGATCGATATCGGGGTTGCCGAAGAGCTGGTTGCCGCGCTGCGCGTCGCCGTAGGCGTTGTCGTAGAGCAGGTTGAAGTCGGGCATCTTGAACATCATCGCGAAGTTCACGCGGAACTGCGACTGCTCGGTGATCGGGTAGCTCACGCCGATACGCGGGCTCACCTGGAACTTCATGCTGGCGTCGCCGACCGAGTCGAGCGACTGGAGGACCTCACGCGTGTTGCGGCGGCGGGTCGGAGCCGACTGCGTGTTCGGGTTCGTGAAGTCGAACCGCACGCCCGGCGAAAAGACGATCGACTTGTAGTCGAACTGCGTGCTCACGTAGAGCGCGCCGCGCCACGGCTGGTACGGGTTGCTCAGGAAATTGGCCAGGCGGCCGGTCGTGTCCTTCGACTTGAAGTAGGGCGCGTCGTAGCCGTAGACGTCGAAGAACGGGTTCGTCTCCCACGGATTGGAGTTGCTGTGGCGACGAAGCGTGAACGTCTCGAAGTCGATACCGGTCTTGATGCGGGTGTTCACATCCCCCAGGTCGATGCGGGTCTCATAGGCGGCGTTCACGGCAATCGTGCTCGACTCGCGGAGCTCCACACCGTCGCCGTTGCCGTGGACCGGGAAGTTGAGATCGGTCAGACCGTACGGGTTCTTGCTGGCGCCCGGCGAATCCTGCCCCTCGTAGAGGCCGGTGATCGGGTTGCGCGAGAAGGAGGTGTACGGCTCGGAGTTGTACTGGTTCAGCACGATCTCCGTCTGCGGAAGGTCGTAGTTGTCCAGAACGATATTGCCGTCGGCGTCGACCGGCTCCGGAATATCGTAGACATCGAAGATTCCGTACTCCTTCGACTCGTCCTTCTTTCCGATATGGTACTTGTTCTGCACATAGGAGGCGGTGACCTCCAGGAAGCTCGTCTCATCCAGCGTGTGGAAGTAACGGGCCATGTAGCGATCGATTTCGGTGTTCTCGTCGGGCGCCTGCATCGCCCCTTCCTTCAGGGTCCTGATGGTGTCGTAGTTGGCGACGCCGCCGGAGCTGTCGCGGAAGAAGACCGGGTTGTCGAACTTGTAGATATCGCCCCATCCACCGAGTTCGCGGCTGGTGCGTCCCATTTCACCACCCAGCTCCACGTAGATCTCGTCGGTGACGTTGACCTTGAACTTCGCGTTCAGGTTCCTGACCATCGCCTCCTGTCCGGGAAGGTGGCCGAGGTTGCTCGGGGTGAGAGCGAAGCCCCAGAGCTGCTGGGCGATCGGAGCGCGGGCGCGGGCGAACTCGTCGGTCATGTCGTAGACCTGGTAGCCTGCGCCGAGGTACTTGATCGGCTCATACTTGCCGGTCAGATAGAACGTCATGCGGTCCCATCCCGGGATCGGTCCGCCGAACGCGAATTCATAGAGCTGACGGCCGGAGCCTTCGAGCTTGGCGGCCGGGAGCGTCGTGTCGACCGTGGTCCCGACCTTCCTCACCGTGAGGGGGTCGCTCTGGCCGTAGAGGGCCGGAAGCGGGGCACGGAATTTGAATGTTCCCTCGTAGCGGTCGTTGCGTCCGGAACGCGTCACCGAGTTGACCACGCCCGAAAGGACGTCGCCGTACTGGGCGTCGAAGCTGGAGGCGATGACCTGAACCTCCTGGATCGCGAGGTTCGAGACCGTCGGATAGAGACGGGCCGAGGTGGTGCCGAAGGCACCCATGAAGGGGTCGCCGATGCTGACGCCGTCCACACGGACCGAGGTCTCGGTGGCGCGTCCGCCGCGGATGCTGATGCCGTTCTGTCCCGCCGTGCTGGCGCCGTTCTCAAGGGCCACGGCGTCGATCATCGAGACGCGCGTCGTGTTCTGAAGATCTTCGGCGTCGATCGTCCGCACGGTGCCGGTCTTCTCCGGCACGATGACACGGTTGTCGGTGATGACGAGCTCCTTCCCCTGAACAGCCTTGGTGGAGATCTTCACGTTCATCTCGGTCGTCTGATTGACGGAGATGCGGATCTTCCGGGAGGTGGGCTGGTAGCCGACGGCGGTCACGTTGACCTCATAGTCGCCCGCACGGATGCCGGCGATCGTGAACTTTCCGTCGGGAGCCTTGGAGAACCCACCCTGGGTGGTGCCGACGATCCGGATCGTCGCGCCGACGACGGGCTTCCCCTCATCATCGGACACCTTGCCGGTAAGCGTGCCCGTGATCTGGGCAAGCGCCGTTATCGGTGCCAGAACCATGCACGCGGCCAAGCATAGTAGCTTGTGTTTCATTCGGACACTCCTATGAATGATGTATTGCGCAGAGATGTGAAGTATATCGTAGAAGTTCTTTTGGTATCGTCGATATCGATAATGTCGGCTGGAATCCCCTCTTCCAGCCACCCCCGAAACTTCGGGACGGTCCCGTCGTAGGGCCCTCCCGACCGTCACGGCTCACTCACCCGTGATCCCCGCGGTCGCGTGCGCGCGAACCCCGGTACCCTCCCCCGCGATACGCCGATCCCCTCCGATCGGTAACGGCACGGATCGAATGTCCCCTTCAGTAAGGGGAGGCGGTTCAGGGGGCTTGGAGGATTGAAGTTCCGAAGATCGACATCCGGGGACCGGAGATCCCGGCGGTCGAGGTCCGGAGACGGGCTGGAAACTCTCGCAAGAGCGGCGCGTTTGCGTTCGGGTAGGATATTCGTGTCGCGACAGAACGCCGAATATAGCCCGTAACAACCCCATTCACAAGATTCAGGCCCCCCTCTTCCGACCCCGATCAGGGCCGGATCATACTCACCGCTTTCGCTCTTTCCACGTTCAGGGACAAATTACACGGAACCCGGAGAAAAGTTACTCGTCAAAAAAGGCCGCGTTTCAGGGGATTTCATCCCTCCACCTCTCACTCCTTTACCTGCAATTCTCCCCGTCAGAGAAGATTCCACGGCGGCAGAGCCCCGGGCCGTCACCGGCTGGAGAGGCCCGGGAGATCTGTATCAATACGTTCGGTATGGGGCCGATCGAAGCCCCGACCGACTCAGAACCGCAGCTTGAATCCGACCGACACGGTCCGCGGCGTCTGGTACGATCCCCGCATCCCCTGGATCGTGGTGACGAACCGCTGGTACCCCTCGTACCGCTCGGACTGGGTCACCACACCGTCCAGATTCGCGTCGGCGTAGGGATTGTACATCCGGGTGCCGTAGCGGTCGTACTGATCGGAGCCGAACGTCTCCGGCCGCGCCGGGTCGACATCCTTATAGTACGGGGTCGCCGTGAACTCTCCGATGTTCAGGTCGAGCGACCGTCCGTCCAGATCGGGGCTTCCGGAGACCGAGAAGAGCGACCCGCCGACATTGCGCGAAAAGTTCACCGAAACCGGGCCGGTCGAGTTGAGCAGATTGAAGATATCCGCGAAGAGGCTCAGCTCCAGATTTCCGACCGACTCGCCGAAGAGATCCCTCAGCTTGAATCCCCGCTCGATATGCGCCTCGGTGGTGAAGGTCGAGGGGAGCCGCATCCCGTTGAACTCCGAGATCTGCGCCCCGCGCACCGTCTCCAGCGTGTAGGGAAGCCCGGTGGCGAAGACCCCGTTGACGGTGATCAGCGTGTTCTGCAGAAGCCTGATTCCCCCCACCGACGGCCCCTCCCCATCCTTCCATGCCAGACCGAGCGAAAGGTTCAGTTTGTGGGTCTGGTCGTAGTTGAGGGGATATTCCGTCAGCGACACCTCCCGTGCCTCCCCGGTGTAGGGGTCGGTCTCGCCGATCGCCGACGCATAGCTCCCGGCCGGGCTGGTCGCCGTCCCCACCGCCTTCTGCAACGTGTAGTTGACCTCCGCGCGGATATTGTCGGCCATCCGTCGTCCGGCCGTCACCTCCAGCCCCCGGACGTTGCCGAACTCGGCGACGCTGTAGAGGGTGTAGGGGTTCGGGACGGCGGGGATGTAGGTCACGCCGGTCTGATTGTAGATGTCGCGATAGTAGGCGGCGACGTCCAGATAATAGATCCTTTCGATGTCGACGCTGTAGCCGATCTCGTAGGAGAACTGCCGCTCGGGAGAGATCGAGGGATTGCCGAAGAGCTGGTTGCCGCGCTGCGCGTCGCCGTAGGCGTTGTCGAACATGATGTTGAAGTCGGGCCGCTTGAAGAGCATCGCGAAGTTCACGCGGAGCTGCGAATCGTCGGTGATCGGGTAGCCGACCGCCACTCTCGGGCTCACCTGGAATTTCAGCGGGGCGTCTCCCCCCTTGTCGAGCGACGCCAGCACCTCGCGGAACGTGCCGCGGCGGGTCGGCGGGGCGAAGGTGTTCGGATCGTAGAAGTCGAAGCGGACGCCGGGCTGGAAGGTGATCGACTTGTAGTCGAACGCGCCGCTCACGAAGACGGCCCCCTCCCACGGCGTGTAGGAGTTGGCGAAGAACTCCTCCAGCTGCCCCGAGGTATCCTTGTAGCGGAAGTAGCCCGCCTCGTAGCCGTAGATGTCGAAGAACGGGTTCTGGTCCCACGGGAGCGAATTGCTGTGCCGGCTCAGATCGTAGATCGATATGTCGCCTCCCACTCTGACCCGTCCCTCCACATCTCCCAGGGTGAAGCTATGCTCCATCTGCCCCTTGAACGCCAGGGTGCGCGACTCCCGCAGTTCGTACCCGCTGCCGTTGCCGTGGACGGGGAAGCGGAGGTCGACGAGACCGTAGGGATTGCGGCTTGCGCCGGCTGCGGCGGGGCCTTCGATCAGTCCCGTCAGTTCGTTCCGTCCGAAGAGCCCGAACGACGACCCGCCGTACGGTATCGTGGCCCCCTCGCTCGAGGGCAATTCATATCGATCCAGGATAATATCACCGTTGGCATCGGTCGGCCTGTGGATGTCGAAGAGATCGAAGAGGCCGTAGCTCTTCGACTCATCCTTCTCCCCCGACTCCCAGCTTCTGTCGACGATCGAGCCGGTGAAGCTCAGGCGCGTGAGGGTGTCGAGCCAGTGTTCGTAGGTAAGGAAGCCCCGGCGGATCAGCGTGTTGCTGTTCGACTGCTGGGCATCCCGCTCGGTCACGTTCCATAACGTATCGTACTGGCTCAGACCGTTCCGTTCGCCGCGGAAGAGGACGGGATGATCGTTCTGATAGAGGCTCCCCCACGATCCCTCCTCGACGCTCGAAAGGCCGATCTCGCCGCCGAACTCTATCGTGACCGAGGAGGAGAGGATCGCCTTGAACTTGGCCGTCAGATCGCGGATCATCGCCGACTGGTGGGGGAGGCGCCCAAGGTTCGTGGGGCGTAGTTCATAGCCGAGCGTCTGCCGTGCAAGCGCCGAGCGGGCGCGGGCGTAGTCATCCGACATGTCGTATATCTCATATCCCGCCCCGATATTATCGATCGACTCGTACTTGCCGGAGAAGAACGCCGTGAAATCGCTCGTCAGCGGCCCTCCCACACCGAACTCGTAGAGATCACGGCCGGAGCTCTGGAGTTTTGCGGGCATCAGTACGGTATCGCGGTCGGTTCCGGCGATCCGGACGGTGATCGGACTGCCGGAGCCGTAGAGCTGGGGCACGTTGCCGCGGTAGCGGACCGCGCCGTGCCATCCGTCCCTGTCGCCGTTTCTTGTCACGAAGTTGATGCCGCCGCCGAAGAGATCGTATTCGGCCCCGAATCCCGATTTCAGGACGTCGATCTCCTCCAGTCCCAGGGTCGACTGCATCGGGGCCAGGGCCGACCTCCCCGACCCGTGCCCCCCCACGAAGGGGTCGCTGACGTCGACCCCTTCCATCAGGAAACTCGTCTGGTTCGGCCGGAAGCCGCGTATCGAAACACCGTTCACCGTGGAGGTGGAGACGCCGGAGACGCTTCCGATCAGGCTCAGCGGGTTGGGGCTGGGGTTCGCTTCTATTTCATCGACACGTATCGGTTCACGTGATATAGGACTTTTTCCCCGCTTGCCGAAGATCTCATATTCCTTGACCTTGATCGGATCGACCGTCATCGTGATGTCCGCCTGTGTCGTCTGGTCGACGTAGATCATGACACGCACGCTCCGGGGATGGAGTCCTTTGGCCCTGAACGTGATGGAATGCTCCCCGACGTTCAATCCCGGTATGATATATCGTCCGTCCGGAGGACGCGAGTACGCTCCTCTTGTCGTTCCCTCGACGATGACGGAGGCGCCGATGACCGGTTCCCCCTCCTCGTTCGTGATCCGCCCGGTGAGCGTTCCGTCGCTTTGGGCAAAGAGTATCATGGGAGCGAGCAGCATGAATGCCGCCGCACCGAATCGTGCAGCTCTCATACGAGAACTCCTGGTTGTGTACGTTGAAGTTGACGTTAGTGTGATGCTCCCATGGGACGCGGGCAGCGCTCGACAACCGCCGTGGCCGGCGTATCAATGTTCGAGCGTGAGATCGAGGGACGGGCGGTGTGGTGTCGCCCAGCTGAATCGTTCAACGATTCATCCACGACACGACCGGAGACGGCTGGTCATCCGGACGGCGTTGACGATAAATCGCCCGTCCGGTGAGAATCTACCCGCTATGCCGGGAAAAGTTACCGGGAGATACGAGCGTGGAGGGCGTGGTTTATATGCCCGGTTCCTTTTCGCTCGGAATAATCCGCTCGACGTTTGCGGAGCAGGTTTTCACGTCTCCTGCACATTATATCGCAACATAAATCTATACATCCCCATCATCGGAATCGTGTAATGTTATAAACGCCGAAGGGGTCCCCTTCCCGTCAATCCCGAGAAGAATGGTACGCGCCTTCGGCGCTTGAAGAATGCTGGAACGGCTCGTTGCTACAAATAGGCGCTCCCTTCGGGAGCCAATGCTCCTGCACCTCCCCAGCTTCATTTCATCATGCCGAACCTGATTTGTTCTCGACACGAACTCCGGGAACTCGTTGATGCAGATGGGTGCTCCCTTCGGGAGCCGACGCCCCTTCACTCCTCCGACTTCATTGTATCATGCCCGATCGGATTCCCCCTCGACACGAGCCCGGGAGGAATAATTCGACGTTGCCGGTCCTGAAGAGGAGCACAATTCCGCTCCACTATGACTTCCCCACCCCTTTCTTCCAGCCCCGAAGGGGCGAGCCATTTGTAGCAAGGCACGATATTGTTTTCCTTAAGCGCCGAAGGTGCGTACCATTCCTCCGCCAAAGACGGAAAGAACGACACACACCTTCAATCAAGTAGATCGCAACCAGATACCAAAGAGAGAGCGCCCCCCCGCGACACCCTCCCTCTGGAGAAATTACTCGACGTCGAAGTGAAGGGTACGAACGTCGCTCACCACATCGAGAGCGCAGAGATCGGCGATGACGTCGGGGCCCACGTCGCCGTCGATGCGCATCACGGTCAGCGCCTCGCCGGTCCCCTCGCGCTGCCCCAGCGACATGTCGGCGATGTTGACGCCGTGTCGCCCAAGGACGCCGCTCATCTCCGAGAGGACGCCCGGCTTGTCGATATTCTTGAAGACGATCAGCGTCCCGATCGGTCGGACGTCGAGCCAGACGTCATCCAGCATTACAAGCCGGGTCTGATCGCGCCCGAAGACGGTGACGGCGGCGCGCCTGTGCAGATCGCCGCGCGATGCTTCAGCCAGAAGGAGCCCGTTGTAGTCCGGATGCGCCCCCTCGCCGGAGGTCGTCAGCCTGATATCGTTGCGGCGGGCCAGCATCTCGGCGTTGATCGGGTTCACCGTCCGGTCGCTCCCTTGCGAGACAAGCCCCGCCAGGAACGATGCTCCCAGCCCGCGGACGATCTGCGCGGCATCCGACCCGTAGGCGATCAGTCGGCAGTCGCATCCCTTCTCCCCCACGAGCTGCCCCAGCAGCGCGCCGAGACGCTCCGCCGCGTTCATCAGCGGTATCGACTCGCGAAGGAACGAGGAGGATTCCAGCCCCTCCGCGTTCACCACGCCGCGCGCTCCCATTCCCTCGAAGAAATCGGCCATCTGCACGGCGATGTCGTGCGCCACCCGCTCCTGCGCCTCCTCGGTCGAGGCGGCGATATGGGGAGTGGCGACCACGCGCGGATGCGATATAAGAGCGTTCGGAAACCGGGGCGGTTCCTGCTCGAAGACATCGAGCGCCGCGCCGGCGATCCGTCCCGACTCCAGCCCGGCCAGCAGCGCCCGCTCGTCCACGATCCCGCCGCGCGCGCAGTTGACGATGAAGACTCCCTTCTTCATTCTTCCCAGCTCCAGATCCCCCAGCAGCCCGCGCGTCTGCGGCGAGAGAGGGATATGGATCGTAAGGATATCGGAGTTCTCCAGCAGCTCCTCGAAGGTCGCCGGCACGATCCCAAGGCCCCTGACGGCATCGGCCGAGAGGTAGGGATCATATCCCATCACAATACTTTTAAAGGACTGGATCCTCGCCGCCACCTCGCGCCCGATCCGGCCGAGCCCGAGCACCCCCACACGCTTCCCCCACAGCTCGGTTCCGGTGAAGGATTTCCTGTCCCACGCCTCCCCACGCAGGCTGGCGTTGGCGGCCGGGATCTTCCGGAGGAGCGCCAGAAGCATCGCAACCGAATGTTCAGCGGCGGAGATCGTGTTGCCGTCCGGCGTGTTCATCACCACGATCCCGCGCTCGGTCGATGCGACGATATCGATATTGTCGACCCCGGCGCCGGCGCGGCCTATGGCCCGCACCGTCGACATCCCTTCTATCATCTCGCGATCGACCGTCACGGCGCTCCGGACGATCATGCCGTCGAACCCCGGCAGCAGCTCCAGCAGCCGTTCGCGCGGAACGCCGGCTGCCCGCTCCACCTCGATCCCCCGCTCCTGCAGAACCAGCTCGCAGCTCCGGCTGACGTTGTCGGCGATCAGCACCCTCATACGTTCCCCTCCGCCACGGCGGCGTCCACGCCGCTGAAGACCCGCTGCGCCGCGGCCAGCCCCGCTCCCGTCTCAAACGTCGCCCCGATATCGGAGAGAGCCCCCTCCACGGCATAGAGCACGCTCAGCATGTCGGCCTCGTCGTAGTAGCCGAGGTGCGAGATACGGAAGATCTTCCCCTTATACCGATCCTGTCCAGCCGCCATCGTTATGCGATATTTCTTCTTGATGAGCGTCATGAACTCCTCTCCCCGCTCCGGGAGCTCGACGGCGGTGACGGCGTTCGAGGCGGGCCGGCCGAACGGTCGGAGCCCGAGCGCCGTGACCCCTGCGCGCAGGGCGCGGGCGAGTCTGTCGTGCCTCTTCCAGAGTTCCTCCACTCCCTCCTCACGGATCATCTCCAGCGCGACCTCCAGCCCCAGGATCAATGTGACGGCGGGGGTCCACGGCGTGTCGTCGCCGGCGTGCGCCTTGCGGGCCGCGCGCAGATCGAAGTAGAACTTCGGCAGCGTGGAGCTCTCCACCGCGTTCCATGCGCGCTCGCTCAGGGCGATGAACGAGAGGCCGGGGGGGATCATCAATCCCTTCTGCGAGCCGGTCACGACGATATCGAGATCCCACTCGTCGAACCGGAGCTCGTGAGCGCCGACGGCGGTGATCCCGTCGACGATGATCAGACCGTCGAAGCGGGGGCGGATCGCTCGGGCGATCAGGCGGACGTCGGTGAAGACGCCGGTCGAGGTCTCACTGTGCGTAAGGCAGACCGCGCGGGCGGCCGGATGCGCCTCCAGGGCCTCCAGAATCTGCTCCGGCGTGACGGCCGATCCCCAGGGGATCGTGATCTCATGCGCCGTCACCCCGTAGGCGCGGGCGATATCCCCCCAGCGTTCGCCGAACTTGCCGGCGTTGACGAAGATGATCTCGTCGCCTGCCGAGAGGGTGTTGACCAGCGCGGCCTCCATCGCTCCGGTTCCGCTGGCGGTCAGGGTCAGCACCGGGAGTTTCGTTCCGAAGAGGTACTGCAACCCCTCGCCGACGTTGTGGAGAGTCCGGCTGAACTCCTTGGTTCTATGATGGATCATGGGCTGCGCCATCCGGAGCATCACCTGCTCCGGCACCGGCGTGGGGCCCGGCGTGAACAATCTGGGCTTCATGGTTCTTCCGTGTGATATGACTGAATGGGTTCTCTCCGATCCTCTCTCTCCATGTCACCTGACGGCCTCATGTATAACCGCGAGAAGCCGATCCAGGTTATGCCGGGTTTCCGACGAAAACGGGATCACCCCGATGCAGTGATCGGAGCCTGAGAGAAGCTCCGTCACCTCGGCGACCCGGCGCTCCGCCTGCACGGGGGAGACCTTGTCGTACTTGGTGAGCACCACCACGAAGTTCCGTCCCATCGCCTGCAGCCATTCGAACATGCTGTGATCGAGCGCCGTCGGCTCGTGACGGATGTCGCTGAGCGCCACCACCAGCCGGAGCTGTTCACGGTCGCGGAGATATGCCTCTATCACGCGGCTCCATTCGTCCCGTTCCGTCTTGGAGACCTTCGCATAGCCGTAGCCGGGGAGGTCGACGAAATGGAACCGCTGATTGATCAGGAAGAAGTTGATCTGGCGCGTCTTGCCGGGGGTGGCGCTCACCTTGGCGAGCTTTCTGCGGCCGGTAAGGGTGTTCAGAAGCGATGACTTCCCCACGTTCGACCGTCCGGCGAACGCCACCTCGTGATTCGATGTGTTGGGAAACTGCCTGACCGCGGCCGCGCCGATGACGAAGTCGGCCGTTTTTATCTGGAGCATGATCTGTTGGTTCGTGCGTCGGTTCGTTGATTGTTCTTCGCAAATCTATGATACCGCACAAAAAAAAGAGCCGCCGGGGTCTGATGGTTCCCCGACAGCTCGTCTGAAAATGTCTGAGCCGGCGTGCCGATCAATACGATCAATAATCGTCGCCGCTGTCCCATTCGGAGTCGCGTCCGCCGCCACGGCCGCCGCGGTCACGGTCGCGATCTCTGTCGCGGTCCCGGCCCCCCCTGTCGCGATCCCGGCCACCGCCACCGCCCGAATAGCCGCCACCGCCCGAGTAGCCGCCACCGCCGCCGCCGCTGTAGCCGCCGCCACCACCGCCCGAATAGCCGCCACCGCCGCCGGACGAGGCACGCTCTCCATAGCCGCCCCGGTTTCCGCCACGGTCGCCGCCACCGCCGCCGCCGTACCGCGAACCGCCGCCGCCACCACCGCTGCGCGGCCGTTCATCGCGAGGGCGCGCCTCGTTGACCGTCAGGGTGCGCCCCTTCCACTCCTGGCCGTTCATCTCCTCGATGGCGCGCGATCCATCATCATCGGTCATCATCTCAATAAACGCAAAGCCGCGGGAGCGGCCGGTCTCCTTGTCCATGATGATATTCGCCGACGTCACTGTCCCGAACTGCTCGAATGCCTGTCTCAGGTCATCCTCGGTCGCGTTGTAGGGGAGATTCCCCACATAGATGTTCATAACGGAAACGAAGAATTATTGATACGTGACGGAAAGAGCTGGTCGTCGCTAGCTTGTTGAGGGGAGGCGGCATGGGGTCGAACAGGAACCGAGATGCACCAACCGGCAGAACAACGGAAGCCAGGAAACCACAAAGCCTTTCTACACAGAGTGTAAAAAGGCTTGCGGCAAACTTGTAATTATTTTCGAATCTGCAAAGTTTTTTTTGCGTCACGTTACGACGTGTCGGCCCGCTGCTTCTAGTGCGCCGAACCGCCGTCGCCCGTTCCGCCATCCGCCGAAGAGGTGTCTCCGGACCCCGAATCGGCGCCGGTCGCCCCTGCGGGAGCATCGGCACCCGACTCCGGCTGCGAAGCGCTCTCGGTCTCCTCGACCGCGGGAGCCTCCTCCACGACCGGAGCCGCGGCGGCCGCCGCAACCGGCTGGGCGCCGCTCTCCTTCTTCGACTCCTGGGCCGCCTGCTTGGCGCGGCTGCGGGCAACACGCTCGGCGCGCGACAGCATCCGCTTGGAGCGGCTGCGGACGGCCGACTCGTCCTGCTCGACGTTGTAGTCGACCAGCTCGATGATCGCCATGCGGGCGCCGTCGCCGAAGCGCTGCCCCAGCTTGATCACGCGGGTATAGCCGCCCGGACGGTCCGCCACCTTCGGTGCGATCTCCGAGAAGAGCTCCCGCACGACCGTGGTGTCATGGATATCACGGGCCACCACGCGACGGGCGTGGATGTCGGCCGGCGCCCCGCCGCGCTCGGCGAGGAAGGCGCGCTTGGCCCGCGTAATGATCGCCTCGGCATACCGGCTCGTCTCCTTTGCCTTGGCCTCGGTCGTTCTGATCCGCTTGTGGCGGAGCAGCGACGTGGTCAGCGCGCGCATCAGAGCCTTTCTATGACTGGCTGTTCTCTTGAGTTTTCTGCCTTCTACTCGATGTCTCATAGGGGATCGCGGAATTGGCGCCGGCCGAGGGACAGGGCCCGCAGGCGGCAATGATTCGCAGGATACTACTTGTTCTGGTTATGGTCGTCCTTCAGGTACTTGTCGACGTCCATACCGAACGTCAGCCCGAAATCGTCGATGATCGCCGTAAGCTCGGCAAGCGACTTGCGGCCGAAGTTGCGGAACTTCAGCATCTCGCTCTCCTGGCGCGAGACCAGGTCGGCGATCGTGTTGATGTTGGCGGCCTTCAGGCAGTTGTGCGAACGGACGGAAAGCTCCAGTTCGTCCACCGGGGTCAGAAGAATCCGGCGGATGCGGCTGATCTCCGCCTCCTTCGACTCCTCTTCCTCTGCGATCTGCGCCTCCTGGGCGTCGAAATTGAGGAAGAGCTGGATATGATCGCGAAGGATCTTCGCCGCCGTCGCCAGAGCCTCCTCCGGGGAGATCGAACCGTCGGTCGTGATCTCCAGGGTCAGCTTCTCGTAGTCGGTCTTCTGACCGACACGGGTCGGCTCCACCAGGTAGCGGACGTTGAGGACCGGAGTGAAGATCGAGTCGATGGCGATCATGCCGATCGGCTGATCCGGCTGGCGGTTCTCTTCGCTGGGAACGTATCCCTTGCCGCGGCTGATGCGGAACTCGATGCTGAGGGTAATCCCCTCGCTCAGCGTAGCGATATGATGATCCGGATTGAGCACTTCGAAGGCATCGGTCGCCTCCTGGATGTTCCGACCGGTGAAATCGCCGGGGCCGGTAACATCGAGCGTGATCCGGTTGGTCTTCTTGTCGAGCTGCTTCAGGCGGATCTCCTTCATGTTCAGGACGATCTCGGCCATATCCTCGGTCACGCCGGTGATCGTCTGGAACTCATGGAGAACCCCGTCGATCTTCACGGCGGAAATAGCGCAACCCGGAATGGATGCCAGCAGCACCCGGCGGAACGCGTTGCCGATGGTCGTGCCATATCCTTCTTCAAGGGGCTGAAGCACAAAGCGACCGAACGTGTCGCTGCGCGTCGATTCGTCAAGCTGAACCCGCTCGGGCATCTGCATGATCGAACTCATCGGCGCGGTCATTTGCTCTGTCAATGCTTACCTCTCGTTCTCTTCGTGGGGAAGGATCTGATAACGATAATTCGAATCTCTGGTCCGTAACGCTGACTGCCCCGCCCCCTCCGCAATCGATTGCCCGTGCGGCGCGAGGGCGGGGAACAACGTATCGATTACTTCGAGTAGAGTTCGACGACGAGCTGCTCGTTGGCGTTCATCGGGATATCGGCGCGGTCCGGCTGGCCCACGAACGTTCCCTTCATGTTCGCCTTGTCGAGCTGCAGCCATGCCGGAACCTGACGTTCGGTAAGGCGCTTCAGCGACTCGTGAATCGAATCGAGCTTGCGGCTGCGCGGACGCACCTGCAGGACATCTCCCGGACGGAGAATGTAGCTCGGGATGTTCACCGGACGGTTGTTCACCGTGATGTGGCGGTGAAGAACGAGCTGACGGGCTGCCGGACGCGAGGCGGCGAAGCCGAGGCGGTAGACCGTGTTGTCCAGACGGCTCTCGAGCCGCTTGACCAGGTTCTCGCCGGTGACGCCGCGCTGGCGGCTGGCGCGCTCGAAGGTCAGGCGGAACTGCTTCTCCAGCAGGTTGTACATCCGCTTGATCTTCTGCTTCTCGCGAAGCTGCACACCGTACTCGGTCACCTTGGCACGGCGGCCGCCGCTGTTGCCGTGCTGTCCCGGAGGATAGTTACGGCGTTCGACCGGGCACTTCTCCGTATAGCACTTCGACCCTTTCAGGAAGAGCTTCTGACGCTCGCGGCGGCAGAGCTTGCAGACTGCATCAGTATATCGAGCCATGAAATCTGACGATGATGAAGTAAGATCGTATTGTCGTAAACGTTGGCCGGCCGTATCAGACGCGACGGCGCTTCGGAGGGCGGCAGCCGTTGTGCGGCAGCGGCGTCATATCGGTGATCGTGAGGATCTCCATCCCGTTCTGCTGCATGGCACGCACCGCAGCTTCACGCCCGGAGCCCGGACCCTTCACGAACACGTCCAGCTTCCGCAGTCCCATGTCGTAGGCCTCCTTCGAGGCGTTCTCGGCACAGACCTGCGCCGCATACGGCGTGTTCTTGCGCGATCCGCGGAACCCGTTGCGGCCGGCCGAGCTCCAGCTCAGCGTGTTGCCGTAGACGTCCGTCAGCGTGACGATGACGTTGTTGAACGTCGCCTTGACATACGCCTTGCCGTGGATATCGGCGACGACTTTCTTCTTGCGTTTCTGCTGTGTAGACTTAGCCATTCTTCTCTGTAAGGATAATCGACCACGGCGGAACCGGTTCGAGACCGGCCCCGCGCGGCCGCGATCATGTTACTTCTTGCCTGCTTTCTTCTTGCCGGCGACCGTCTTCCTGCGCCCCTTGCGGGTACGCGAGTTCGTACGTGTGCGCTGCCCGCGAACCGGCAGCCCGCGACGGTGACGCAGCCCGCGGTAGCAACCGATATCCATCAGTCGCTTGATATTGAGCTGCATCTCGCTCCGCGCCGCCCCCTCGACCTTGTAATCATTCTGGATGATCATACGGATCCGGTTGACTTCCTCGTCATTCAGGTCCGCCACCTTGCGGGTGGGATCGATGCCGGCAGCCTCCAGGATCTTCAGCGCCGATGTGGGGCCGATCCCATAGATGTACGTCAGGCCGATGCGAGAATGCTTGTTTCTCGGCAGGTCAACTCCAGCGATGCGTGCCAACGTGTATAGCTCCTAAAATCTAATGGATATCTCTGACGGATCAAGTGTCCATGTGATACGGAACGTTCCGTATCAACCCTGACGCTGCTTGTGCTTCGGGTTCTTCTTGCAGATCACCCGCACCACGCCCTTTCGCTTGACGATCTTGCAGTTGTCGCAGATCTTCTTCACTGAGGCTCGTACTTTCATGACTCGGTATCCAGTCTATTGCTATTGAGTGTTTCGGCGTCGGACCTGAATCCCCTTCCCGCCCCGCGGCCGGAAGGCCTACTTGTAGCGGTACGTGATCCTTCCCTTCTTCAGATCGTAGGGAGAAAGCTCGACGGTCACCTTGTCCCCCTGAAGGATCCTGATGTAGTGCATTCTCATCTTCCCGGAGATATGCGCCAGGATCTCATGCCCGTTCTCCAGACGAACCCGAAACGTGGCGTTCGGGAGTACCTCGGAGACGACTCCGTCGACTTTGATTGCTGATTGTTTACCCATACACGCTACTGGTCTGATCTCCCTTCGCTCGCGACGGAGCTGATCGCCTCGTCGTCGATGACATGATGGGTGAGGACTTCGGCCTCCCCCTCGCGCACCACCACCGTATGTTCGTAGTGCGCCGACGGGCTGCCGTCCTGCGTCGCTACCGTCCAGTTGTCCGATCGTGTCTTGACCCGGAAGGTTCCGGCGTTCACCATCGGCTCGATGCAGATCACCATTCCTTCGACGAGCGGCGTATTCTTGAACTGATGCCTCTGGAACGGGCTCGGCACGAAGTTCGGAATCGACGGCTCCTCATGGAGGGTCGTTCCGATCCCGTGCCCCACCAGATCCCGGACCACGAAGAACCCGTGATCCTCCACATGACGCTGCACCGCGCGGGAGATGTCGAACACCCTGTTCCCCGCCACGGCCTGCTCGATCCCGAGCCAGAGCGCCTCGTGGGTGACCTGCATCAGCTTCCGCCCGATCTCCCCCGGATCGCCGACCGCGTACGTCACGGCGCTGTCGCCGTAGAACCCGTTGAGCTTCACACCGCAATCGAGCGAGACGATATCCCCTTCCTCGAGGGGGCGGTCGTCCGGCAGACCATGCACCACGGCGTCGTTGACGGAGGTGCAGAGCGTGGCCGGAAAGGCCTCACCGTGGACGACATATCCCTTGAACGCCGGCTCGGCGTTTCGTGAGCGGATATACTCCTCGGCGATCGCGTCCAGGCGACGCGTCGTCATGCCGGGGGCCACGTGGCCCTTCAACAGCGTCAGGACCTCCGATACGATCCTGCTCGATTCCGTGATCAGAGCTATCTCGTCCGGGGACTTGGTCCGCTTGAATCCCGGCTTGCTGGTCATAACTGTTCAGTCCCGAAGGTGTTCGTCATGCGGCGGAAGCGCCGGCGATCACTGATTGGCGATCATCCCGGCGCCGCTGGCCTGGCGTCCGCGCAGCTTGCCGCTCTTCATGAAGCCGTCGTAGTGGCGCATCAGCAGATACGATTCGACCTGCTTCAGCGTATCTAGCGCGACGCCCACCATGATCAGGAGGCTTGTTCCGCCGAAGAACGCGGAGAGCTGCGAGGTCACCCCAAGGCCGGCGACGAACGTCGGCATGATGGCGACCAGAGCCAGGAAGAGAGAACCAGGGACGGTTACCTTCGTAAGAATATTGTCAATGTACTCTTCGGTCGGCTTTCCGGGGCGTACGCCGGGGATGAAGCCGCTGTTCTTCCGGAGCCGCTCGGCCACGTCGCGCGGGCTGAAGACGATCGCCGTGTAGAAGAACGTGAAGAAGATGATCATCACCGCGAAGACCGCCGCGTGCAGCGGGCTGTTGTAGCCGAAGTTCACCAGCACCGCCGTCGCGAAGCTGCTCTCCGGGAACGCCTGCGCGATCGAGGTCGGGATGAACATCAGCGACTGCGCGAAGATGATCGGCATCACGTTCGCCGTCGTCAGGCTGATCGGAATGAACGTCGTCGGCGTGCTGTAGGTCTTGGTGCCGTAATGGCGCTTGGCGTACTGCACCGGAATCTTGCGCGTCGCCTGTGTGAAGAGGACGACGCAGGCGATGACCCCCAGCAGGAGCGCAATGATCACGATCTCGACGATCAGGTTGTGCGCGCCGGAGCTGACGAGTTCGAACTCCTGAAGGATCGCGATCGGCAGACGCGACATGATGCCGATGAAGATGATCAGCGAAATGCCGTTGCCGATTCCCTTCTCGGTGATCTGCTCGCCGATCCACATCAGGAAGACGGTGCCGGCGGTCATCAGGGTCGCCGCGCAGATAACGAACATGAGCCCGTGGGCGGCCGGAAGAACGACGGGAACCCCGCCGACATCCGACGTCTGAAGGCTGATGCCGATGGCGACCGCCTGGGCGAACGCCAGAAGCACGGTGAACCCGCGGGTCATGTTGTTGACCCGCTTCCTCCCTTCCTCACCCTCCTGCTGGAGTTTCTGGAAGTAGGGAACGACCGCCTGGAGAAGCTGGATGATGATCGACGCGGAGATGTAGGGCATGATCCCCAGCGAGAAGATCGACGCGTTGGAGAACGCGCCGCCGACGAACTGATTGAAGAAACCGAGCATGCCGGTTCCTCCAGTCAGATCGCCGCTCTGAACCGCGCTTACATCGACGCCCGGGACCGAGATGAACGAGCCGACACGCACCACCAGCAGCATGAGCGCCGTGAAGATGATGCGTTGACGGAGCTCCTCGATCTTGAAGGCGTTCCGAATACCATCAGTAAACCTACTCATGGATGGTCACCGTGCCGCCCGCCTGCTCGATCTTTACCCGAGCGGCAGCCGAGATTTTATGTGCCGTTACGGAAAGCTTTGCTGAGAGATCGCCGGAGCCGAGGATCTTGATCGGCTGATTCCGCTTGGAGGTGACGCCGAGCGCGAAGAGCCCTTCCGGGGTGATCACGCCGTCGGTCAACTGCCCTGCATCAGCCAGCTCCTGAAGCCGCGCGACGTTGACAGGCTGGTACTCCACCCGGAACGGGCTGCGGAACCCGAACTTCGGCACGCGACGCGCAAACGGCATCTGACCGCCTTCGAAGTTGAGCTTCTGCTCGAAGCCGGAGCGGGAGCTGTGACCCTTATGACCACGCGTAGACGTCCCGCCGCGTCCGGATCCCTGTCCGCGTCCTACCCTTTTCTTCACCTTGGTCGCTCCCGGGGAGCGAAGCATACCTAAATGGTTCGACATCGTTCAGTTCAGTAGCTGGTTGATTCAATTACCTGATGCACGATCACCCTGCGATCGGCTCGACCTTCACAAGATGCTCTACTACTCTGATCATGCCGCGAAGTTCCGGAGTGTCCGTGTGGACCCGGGAATAGTTCGGCCGTCCGAGCCCGAGAGCTTCGATCGTCCTCTTCTGCTTTACGGGGCGATCGATAACGCTCCGAATCTGTGTGATTTTCACTTGTGCCATGGCCTTACCCTTTCAGAACCTTGGTGACCGGAATGCCGCGGCGCGAGCTGACCGCGTTTGCGTCTTCCAGGCTGACGAGCGCCGCCAGCGTCGCCTTGACGGCGTTGTGCGGGTTCGACGAGCCCTTGCTCTTGGTGAGAATGTCCTGCACGCCGGCAGCTTCCAGCACGGCACGCACGCCGCCGCCGGCGATGACGCCGGTACCGGGGGTGGCCGGCTTCAGCAGAACCTTGCCTGCGCCGTACTTCCCGAACACTTCGTGCGGGATCGTGTGGCCGAGCAGGTTCACCTTCACCACGCTCTTCTTGGCCGCGTCGGTTGCCTTCGTCACGGCAGCAGCGACTTCACGCGCCTTGCCGAGCCCGACCCCGACGTGCCCGTTGCCGTCGCCGACGACCACGATCGCGCTGAAGCCGAAACGACGGCCGCCCTTGACGACCTTCGCCGTGCGGTTGACTTTGACAACTCTGTCCTTGAGTTCCAGATCGGCAACTTTCGGTTTAAACACTGTCTATCTGACGTTATCGTGAAAAGGATCGTTCTAGGTCCGCCGGGAAGGGCGGCAAAGATACAGAAATTCCCATCAGTACGAAGTCCGCCCGCCGTTCCCCTCCGAAGTCTCTCCGCAGGGGATGGCGACCGGGGTCCGTACGGCCTTCTACACCTGCAGTCCCGCCTCGCGTGCTCCATCGGCCACGGCCTTGACCCGGCCGTGGTAGAGATAGCCGTTGCGGTCGAACACCGCACGCTCCACGTTCTGTGCCATCAGTCGCATTGCGACAGCCTTACCGACGATCTGGCCGACGCTCACCTTCCCTCCGGTCGATTCCGCCGCGGCGCTCATCTCCTTGACCATGTCGTCGTTCAGGCTGGAGGCCTGCGCCAGGGTGCGGCCCGAGAAATCGTCGATCGCCTGCACGTAGATATGGCGGACGCTGCGGAAAACGCTCAGCCGCGGGCGCTCGGCGGTGCCGTGCAGCCTCTTGCGGATATGTCCTTTGCGCCGCTTGCGGCGCTGTGTGTTCGTTGCGCTCATAGTCAGAACCGTTCTCTAGAGGTATTGATCTTCTATTACTTGCCTGCCGACTTGCCGGCCTTGCGGCGGATCTGCTCGCCTTCGTACTTCACGCCCTTCCCCTTGTAGGGCTCCGGCGGACGAAGCGAACGGATCTTGGCGGCGACCTGTCCGACGAGCTGCTTGTCGATGCCGGTGATGACCACACTGGTCGCGGTCGGAACCGCCAGCTCGATTTCGGACGGAGGGAAGAAGAAGATCGGGTGCGAGTATCCCAGGTTGAGCTGCACCGCCTTCCCCTTCAGTTCGGCGCGGAAACCGACGCCGACGATCTCCAGCTTCCGCGAATACCCGTCGGTCACTCCCTTCACCATGTTGTCGATGAGGGTGCGGCTGAGGCCATGCGCCGAACGGCTGGCGGGAAGATCGTCCGGACGAGTCACGACGATCTCGTCGCTCTCGATCGCGATGTTGACGATCGGCTGGATATGGCTCCGAAGCTCTCCTTTCGGACCCTTCACGATGATGTACTCGCCGTCCTGCCTGACGGTGACGCCCTTCGGCAGCGAGATCGGTTTTTTACCTATACGTGACACTTCTTCTATCCCTTTCTTACTGTCAGTTCAAAGTGAGCGAACGCCGAACGGCGCCTGTTACCACACGTAGCAGAGAACCTCTCCGCCCACGTTGCGACGACGCGCCTCCTTGTCCGTCATCAGTCCCTGGGAGGTGCTGATGATGGCGATGCCGAGGCCGTTCTGAACGCGCGGCAGCTCCTCCACCGATGCGTAGCGACGGAGACCGGGACGGCTCACGCGTCGCAGACCGAGAACGGAGGGACGGCCGCCGACGTAGCGCAGGGTCATGCGAATGAATCCCTGCGGCCCTTCGTCGATTTTCTCGTACTCGGTGATGAAGCCCTGATCCTTCAGGATCGAAGCGAGGCTGACCTTCAGATTGGAGGCAGGAACCTCGACCGTCTTATGATGGGCGCCAGCAGCGTTACGAATACGCGTAAGGAAGTCTGCTATCGGATCGGTCATTGTTGTCGAGAAAACTTGTCGTTGAGTTTCGCTGTCGGAATCGTCTTACCAGCTTGCCTTCCGGATGCCGGGAATCTGCCCCTGGAGCGCAAGCAGACGGAGCTGATTGCGGCACAGTCCGAACTTCCTGTAGTATGCGCGCGGTCTGCCCGTGATCGAGCAACGGTTGTGCAGGCGTACCGGGGAGCTGTTGCGGGGCAGCTTCTGCAGCGCCTCGTAGTTCCCCTCCTCCTTGTACTTCGCACGCAGCGCGGCATACTTTTCCACAAGCTGACGCCGTTTTTCCTCTCGTGCGACCAAACTTTTTCTTGCCATAGTCTCGCTTCAGTGAAGGCTGATTCTGTAAGATGTTCTGTTGCTCTGCGCTCGCGTGCGGCTTCGGCGGCTCTTAGACGGCCGCAGCTTCGACAGCCACGCCCTCACCCTCCGCCGGGACCGGAGCTCCCTCGACCGTCTCGCGCTTGCGGAACGGGAACCCGAGCTCCTTCAGAAGCGCGTACGCCTCTTCGTCGGTCTGAGCGGTGGTCACGAAGGTGATATCCATGCCGTCGATGCGGCCGACTCTGTCGACGTCGATCTCCGGGAAGATGATCTGCTCCTTGATGCCGATCGTGTAGTTGCCGCGACCGTCGAACGACTTGTCCGGGAACCCGCGGAAGTCGCGGATACGGGGAGCTGCGATCGAGATGAAGCGATCGAGGAACTCGTACATGCGGGAACCGCGAAGCGTCACGCGGGCGCCGATCGGCATCCCTTCACGCAACTTGAAGTTCGAGATCGAGTTCTTCGCCTTGCTGACGGCCGGCTTCTGACCTGAGATCAGTTCCAGCTCGGCCACCGCGAGCTGCAGCAGCTTCTGGTCGCCGACGGCATCGCCGACACCGCGGTTGATGGCGATCTTCGTCAGGCGGGGGACCTGCATGATGTTCGCGTAGCTGAACCGCTTCATCATGTTCGGCACCACCTGCTGGCGGTACTTGTCGATCATGCGCGGAAACACGGCGTCTACCGTCGCCACGACGGGCGCGCGTCCGCTGTCTCTGCTCTCTTGCTTCTGCTTCTTCTCTTTTGCCATTGCTTTCTAACGGTTCTATCGGTTACGCGGCAATTAGTCGGTAAAATCTGCGCCGGAGGCCTTGGCGTAGCGAACGCGGCGGGTCTCTCCGTTGCTCCCCTGCTCCAGGCGCACACCCACGCGGGTCGGCGTCTTCTCCTTCGGGTCCACAAGCATGACGTTGGAGATATGAATCGGCATCGTCTTGTCGTGAATACCTCCGTCGGGGGCGGTCGGGTTGGCTCCCTTCTTGTAGGAGCGCTTGCGCATGTTGACCCCTTCGACCAGGACACGGTCAGCCTTCGGGTAGACGGCCAGCACGCGACGGATGATGTGATTGTTGTTCTTGTCGCGCTCCGATCCTTCGCCGGAGATGACGATCACAAAATCCCCCTTGCGGATGCGGGACTTCTTCGTATTGGTCTTTTCTGTCGGCTTCATTGTTACAGCACCTCCGGTGCAAGGGAGATGATCTTCATGTAGTTGCGGTCGCGGAGCTCGCGGGCGACGGGGCCGAAGATACGGGTACCGCGCGGCTCCCCCTGGGCGTTGAGCAGGACGGCCGCGTTCTCGTCGAAGCGGATATAGCTGCCGTCGCGACGACGCGTCTCCTTCTTCGTGCGGACGATCACCGCCTTGGATACATCCCCCTTCTTGACGCCCCCTCCGGGAATGGCGCTCTTGACGGCGACCACGATCACGTCACCGATGCCGGCATAGCGGCGGTCATGTCCACCGAGCACGCGAATGCACTGGACTCTGCGAGCGCCGGAGTTGTCGGCGACTACGAGGTTGGTTTCTTCCTGTATCATGGTTCTCTTTCAGCAAGAAACTCGGCGGCGGAGCCGCTGCGGCAACGGCGCCGAGCAATTGATCAGATATATGTTCCGGACGACCCGGGCCGCGAACGGCCCTGAAGGGGAGCTTCCCAGGGAGATCCTACTTCGCCCGCTCGACGATGGTATCCAGCTTCCAGCGCTTGTGCGCGCTCAGGGGACGGGTCTCCACGATGCGGACCGTGTCGCCGACCTTGCAGTCGTTGGTCTCGTCGTGGGCCATGTACCTCTTCGTCTTGTTGAAGTACTTCTTGTAGAGCGGATGGCGGACACGACGGACGACCGCTACCACGATGCTCTTCTGCATCTTGTTGGAGACAACCACTCCTACGCGGGTCTTGCGATGCCCCTGCGAAGAGGCGGGCGCGGCTGCGCTCTGCGGCTGCTCGTTGAGGAGGTTCAGCGGATCGTTCCCACCAACCTCGGCTGTCTGCTGGTTCTGTTCTTCCTGCATCGTGTCTATACGAGGGTATGATTCCTGTTACTTTGCGGCTGCGATCTGACGCTCGCGGACGATGGTCTTCATGCGGGCGATGTCGCGACGGATCGTCCGGATCGCGGCCGGATTCTCCAACTGGCCCACGGCCTGCCGGAATCGCATGTCGACGAGCGCGAGTTCGTTCTCCTCTATCTGCGACAGGAGCTCCTTCTCCGTCAGCTGCCGGATATCGGCGGGTTTGGTCGGCTTCATATCTGTTCGTCCCTATCGGGCGTTGTGAAAAATCTGGTCGGGAACGGCTTACTCGGGCTTGTAGTCGTGCCGCGTGACGATCTTCGTCTTGATCGGGAGCTTGTAGCTGGCCAGGGCCAGTGCCTCCATCGCGATATCGTTGGCCACGCCGCCCACTTCGAACAGCACGCGTCCCGGTTTGACGACGGCGACCCAGAACTCCGGATTACCTTTACCGGAGCCCTGACGGGTCTCGGCCGGCTTCTTCGTCACCGGCTTATCCGGGAAGATGCGGATCCAGATCTTGCCGTCGCGGCGCATCCGGCGGCTCATCGCGATACGAGCGGACTCGATCTGACGGCTGGTGATCCATGCCGGCTCCAGCGCCTTGATCCCGTGCGTCCCGAAGTCGATGTTCGAACCGCGGTAGGCCTTGCCGGTCATCCGCCCGCGCTGGGTCTTGCGAAACTTTACTCTTTTCGGCAGTAACATTGTTCAAGCCAGTTTACACGTGATTCTTATACGTTCTGTCCGCTCTGCTGCTGCCCGATCACTTCGCCCTTGCAGATCCAGACCTTGACGCCGATCGAGCCCTGCTTCGTCTGCGCGGTCACCTGGGCGTAGTCGATATCGGCGCGAAGCGTGTGCAGAGGAACGCGACCTTCACGGTACGTCTCGGTACGAGACATATCGGCGCCGCCGAGGCGGCCGGCGCACATGATCCTGATCCCTTCGGCTCCCATCCGCATCGCCGAGCTGATCGCCTGGCGCATGGCGCGACGGAAGGCGACGCGACCCTGGAGCTGCTGCGCGATATTCTCCCCCACCAGATAGGCATCGAGCTCCGGGCGCTTGATCTCGTGAATCAGAATCTTCACGTCCTTCTTCGCCACCTGACGGACTTCCTCCTCAAGCTGGGCGATCTCCTTGCCGGAGCGGCCGATCACCACCCCCGGACGCGACGTATGGATCGTCAGGCGCATCTGCTTGGCCGTGCGCTCGATCACGATACGGCTCACGCCTGCCTTCTGAAGACGGTTGCGCAGATAGCTCCGCACCACCATATCCTCCGTCAGCTTCTGCGCGAAGTTCTTTTCATCATACCAGTTCGCGTCCCACGAACGGATGATCCCGAGTCTCAGCCCGACCGGATTTGTTTTCTGTCCCAAGACGTGTCTCTCTGGTTTCTATCGCTGTTGAAAAGGAATGTTCGTCAGGTCTTTCGCCCTTAGCCTTTCTTGTTCGAGGCGACGACGATCGTCAGATGGTTCGAGCGCTTCCGCATGCGGTAGGCGCGTCCCATCGGGGCCGGCAGCATCCGCTTCAACGTCGCCCCCTGGTTGACGTAGACCTCCTTGATGACGATGTTCTCATCGTCGATCGCGATCTCTTTCTGCTGGCTCACGTACTCCAGGTTCTTCACAGCCGCCCAGAGCGTGTCGTAAGCGTCGCGCGACGCGTGGTTCGGCATGAACTTCAGGATACCGAGCGCCTCGTACGCGTTCTTGCCGCGGATGAGATCGATGACGAGCCGCATCTTGCGGGGCGACGAGCGGATGTTGCTTCTCTTGGCGCGTGCTTCAAACATTGTGCTGTCCTCTATGAATCGAGCGGTTTCGAACCCGCCCTGACTGTATCATGACGTCGGAGATCGACCGGCCTCTGCCGTGCCGCGGTCTGGCCGCTTCCCTACTTCTTCCTGGCGCCCGCGTGACCGCGGAACGTGCGGGTCGGGGAGAACTCACCGAGCTTGTGTCCCACCATGTTCTCCGTCACGTAGACCGGGATGAACTTGTTGCCGTTGTGCACGGCGAAGGTGTGGCCCACGAAGTCGGGGGCGATCGTGGAGGCGCGCGCCCACGTCTTGACCACGCGCTTCTGATTCTGCCTGTTCAACCCTTCGACCTTCTTGGTAAGGTTGGCGTCGACAAAGGGTCCTTTCTTAAGCGAGCGTGCCATCGTAGATAGATAATAGGTTCTTCAAGTTCACTTCAACGCGTTCGAGCTTCGACCCCGAGGGCTTACTTGCGTCTCCGCAGGATATACTGGCTGCTCGCCTTCTTCTTCTTGCGGGTCTTGAGTCCCTTGGCGTACTTGCCCCACGGCGACTCCGGATGCTGGCGACCACCGCCCGACTTGGAGCGGCCTTCGCCACCGCCGTTCGGGTGATCGACCGGGTTCATCGCCATACCGCGCGTCTGCGGACGGACGCCGAGCCAGCGCTTGCGGCCCGCCTTGCCGAGGGAGATGTTCTCATGCTCCGAGTTCCCCACCACGCCGAGCGTGGCGTAGCAGTCGTTGCGCACCAGACGCATTTCACCGGAGGGGAGACGGAGGGTCGAGAAGTTCCCTTCGCGCGCCACGAGCTGGGCGGCGGTGCCGGCCGAGCGGCCGAGCTGGCCACCCTTCCCCGGCTTCAGCTCCACATTGTGGATGAAGGAGCCCAGGGGGACGCGGGCGAGCGGGCAGGCGTTGCCGTCGCGGATCTCCGCGTCCGGACCGGCCATCAGCTTGTCGCCGACCTTCACGCCGTTCGGCGCAAGGATGTAGCGCTTCTCGCCGTCGGCATACTCCAGCAGGCAGATACGGGCCGAACGGTTCGGATCGTACTCGATGGTGGCCACCGTGGCCTCGATACCGAGCTTGTTCCGCTTGAAATCTATGATGCGATACTGACGCTTGTGTCCGCCGCCGCGATGACGCGACGTCACACGACCTGTGTTGTTACGGCCACCGGACTTGCGAAGCGGGGCCAGCAGCGACTTCTCGGGGGTTGACGTCGTGATCTCGTCGAAGGTCGAGACCGAGTAGAACCGCCGGGAGCTGGTAAACGGCTTGCTTATGCGAATTCCCATGGAGTACGTTCCTTATTCCTCGGTCGGCAGGTCGCCGACGATATCGATGGTCTGACCCTGCTTCAACGATACGATCGCCTTCTTGCGGAGACGAGTCTTGCCGGCGACGAACCCGCGACGCGTCCACTGCACCTTGCTCTTGGGATGCACCGTGATCGTCCGCACGCTGGTGACGCTGACCTTGTAGCGCTCCTCCACCGCCTTGCGGATCTCGATCTTGTTGGCCGAGGGGAACACCTCGAAGACATACTGGTTCTTGTCGCTGAGCTGCGTGCTCTTCTCGGAGAGCACAGGGCGCATTAATACATGTCTCATTCGGTCACCTCGGCCGATTCATTCGATACGTTGTCGTTCGTGACGTTGAGGGCGGGCCTGGCGGCGGAGCTCCTCAGCTGCTCCACCAGGACGTCGACGGAGCCGCGCTCCATCACGACGACATGGTTGTTGAGCAGATCGTAGGTCGACGCGTTGCGCGCCTCGAGGATCTGGCAGCGGTCGATGTTGCGGGCGGAACGGAGCACCGTCTCGTTCTCCCCTCTGGTCAGCACCAGCGCCTTGCGGCCGCCGGCGTTGATCGCCTTCAGCATCTCGGCGAACGGCCTGGTCTTCACTTCGCTGAAGGTGAAATCCTCGACGATGAAGATCTCGTTCGACTGCGCCTTCAGCGAGAGGGCCGAGCGGCGCGCGAGCTGGCGCATCTTCTTCGGCATCACCTGCGTGTAGTCGCGGGGGGAGGGGCCGTGGATATTACCGCCGCCGACCCAGACGCCCGAGCGTGTGGAACCGGCACGAGCCGTGCCGCGTCCCTTCTGCTTCCAGGGCTTCCGGCCGCCGCCGCGGACTTCCGAGCGACCCTTGGTCTTGCTCGTTCCCTGGCGCTGGTTGGCCAGGTACATCTTCACGGCCTGATGCATCACGGGGACGTTCGGCTCGATGCCGAAAATATCGTCCGGAAGATCTATCGTGCCGGCGGTACTGCCGTCGATCTTGAGAATATTGGCGTTCATCTTCTGGTCTCTGCCTGCTGTAATCGTTGAACCTTGGGTCTCGTCGGCGGGTCCGGCCGGATCACTTGTTCTTGCTGATCTCGACGATGCTGTTCGGCGCTCCGGGGATCGACCCCTTGACGACGAGCACGTTGGAATCGGGCAGGATCGCTACGACCTGCAGGTTCCGGACGGTGCGGCGCTTCCCTCCCATCCTTCCTGCCATCCGGGTTCCCGGGAAGACGCGCGAGGGATAGCTCGATCCGCCCACCGAACCGGGAGCGCGCTGGCGGTCCGACTGACCGTGGGTCTGCATACCGACGCCGCCGAAGTGGTGGCGCTTCATGACACCCTGGAAGCCGTGTCCCTTGCCGTTGGCGCTGACGTGGACCTTGTCCCCCACATTGAAGAGGTCGGCAACGTTGATCACATCCCCCGCCTTGAAGTCCGCCGTCTTGTAGCTGCGGAACTCACGCATCAACTTGACCGGGGCAACCCCTGCCTTGTTCAGATGCCCCTTCTGGGCTGCGTTGATGTTCTTCTCGTTGCGGGTCCCGAAACCGAGCTGGAGCGCCTCGTATCCGTCGGTCTCCATGGTCCTGACCTGCACGACCGTGCAGGGGCCGGCCTCGATGAGCGTGCACGGGATGTAGACTCCCTGCTCATTGAAGATGCCGGTCATTCCGATCTTTCTACCTAATAGCGCGGCCATTGCTTCTCTCGTGCAAAAATGTCTGGGTTCTCAGAAAGGTCCACTACGTTGAGCGTCGTGACGGGGTCTGCGTGAGAGGGCCCGTTACACCTTGATCTCGACATCCACACCGGCCGGGAGCTCAAGCCGCATCAGCGAGTCGACCGTCTTCGGCGAGGAGTTGAGGATGTCGATCAGACGCTTGTGTGAACGATGCTCGAACTGCTCACGCGACTTCTTGTCGACGTGCGGCGAGCGGTTCACGGTATATACCGTCTTCTCCGTCGGCAACGGGACCGGTCCGGATACGATAGCGCCAGTCTGCTTGACAGTGCGGATGATCTTCTCAGCCGACTTGTCGATCAGGTTGTGATCGTATGACTTCAGCTTGATTCGAATAACTTGGGCAGCCACGTTGTTTGCTCGGTTAAGTAGGCATTAACTGGGTACACATCATCCGGAGACCCCATCCCGAAGGGATGTCGGCCGTGAAAGCGTCATCACGCCCCGGGTGGCGGCCACGCAGGGTCCCGTACAATGACGGGAAACCCGGGCGCCCTTGCCGGCGGCGCTGACGTTTCATTTGACTCTCTCTTCTTCCGACCACGATTGCGGCTCACATACGGCGTACACGGCTGCCCAGGAGATGGGCGAATCGGCTTGAGGATCGCCGAACTGTGTGTACTTCAACCTGCGGCGCAAGATGGGTCAGGGAGTGGAAGCCGGCCGGGACCCCTGAAGGCCCCCTCCCGACATTGCGTCGGGGTCGCCGCGTCTTCTCTTGAATCTCCCGTCCCTCCCGTTCCACTTTCTCCGCAACAGGCGTGGGCGGAGAGTTTGAAGGGATACGCTTGCGCGTTTCGTGAGACCTTTAATTCGTAGAGCCTGCAAATATAGGGGTGGGGTGGGGGCATTTCCAAACCGGCAGCGGGTTCTGAGCGGGGGTATTTGATCGCGAAATGTAAAGATCGCAGGTCGCTCCCGAGAGATCGGTCAAAGAGCGATCTTGCAATACGGCCGTATCCGGCCGGATGAACCGTTCATATCAATGCAGCAGAGGGAAGAGATGACCGACGTATCACAACCGATTCGCTGCCTCAGTTGCGCCGTGGTCCGGGGTGAGAAAGAGCCGCCGGGAGGCACCATCCTCGAAACGGAGTTCTTTCATGCGCATCAGGATGTGGCCTACCCCGTTCCCGGCCTGGTCATCCTTGCCTCCAGACGCCACCTCCTCTGCCTCGACGAGCTCACCGACAAGGAGGCAACCGACTACATCACGCTTCTTCGACGGATTCGGAAGGCTCAGCGGGAGGTCCTGGGAATCGAGCACGTCTATTACTTCTACAACGAGGATACGACCCATCATTTCCATACCTGGATGGTCCCCCGCTACGACTGGATGCGCGCATTCGGACGCTCCGTCGAGTCGCTCCGTCCCATCCTCCTTCATGCCCGAACGACCATGACCGACCAGACGCATCCGGCGCTTGTGGTGGAGAGTGTGCGGAGACTGAGAGATGCGCTCTCCGGGGAAGAGACCGTTCGATGACGGCACGGGCCGTCGTAACCACCTCCCGATTCCTCTCCCTCCCTGCATGCTCGTCGTGCGTCTACCGCACCACCAGCCGCAGGTGCCGGATCCGGTCCGCACCGACAACCTCGACGAAATAGACTCCCGCCGGCTCCCCGTTCAGATCGATTGCGAACGCCGGCTCGCGTACCTCCTTCCATTCCCTCACGACCTCCCCCCTGATGTCCAGCAGACGGAGAGCGCTCACCTGAACGTTGCGGGGAACCGTGAGAACGGCCGACCGGGTCGCGGGATTCGGAGCCAGAGAGAACCCGTCGGCGGAGGGAGCCTGGGGAACGTCGAGGAAATCGCACCCGAACGGATGAAGCCGTACCATGAACGATTCCTGCGGTCGCGACGCGATACGATTCTCCTCCCTCTCGCAGGGATCGAAGTCGACGGTGTCGTTGAACATGCCGTCGATAAAGATGTGATCGTAGGAACCCAGAGCCAGTCCGTAGACCTGGTCATGATCCTCAAGAGTATCGCGATCGTTCCTTGCACCGACCGTATACGACCAGAGGAAATCCCCCGCGGACCCCAGCTTGATCACGAAGCCGTCGTCTCCCCCCTGTGATATCAGGTCGACGACACCGGGTCCCGGATCGACGTCGAGGGTATCTTCGAAGACTCCGCCGAGATAGACGGCTCCCTTGGAATCGGCAACGACCGCGCTCCCCAGATCGGTGCCGCTCCCCCCGAACCGCACGGCTCCGGCGTAGTTCCCCGCCGTATCGAGCGTCAGCAGGAAGATATCGTAGCTCCCCGCCGAGGTGAGGTTCGCCCTCTCCGCGCCGGGATCGAAATCGACGGTGTTCTCGAAATATCCCGTTGCGTGCAGACGCGATCCCTCCAGCGCCATGTTGAAGAAATCCGCGGATCGGTCCCCCGTACCGATCTGCCGTCCCCAGCGGAACCTCCCCATGCCGTCGAGTTTGACGATGAACGGGTCGGAGGGGGTTCCCAGCGAATCACCCGGTCCCGGATCGAAGTCGGGACGAACGTCCCTCTCAGCGAGACCGGCGAGATAGATGTTCCCCGCGGCATCGGTGGCGATGCCGCGATGGCTCCTGCCGACCCCCAGATGCAGCGCCCAGCGATAGTTTCCCGCGCTGTCGAGCTTCAGCAGATAACTGCCGCAGCATATCGAATCAGGATAGGAAAGAAGATGGGACTCCGGCCCCGGATCGAAGTCGATCGGGGACTCGGTCGAGGCCCCGTAGCTGCCGAGGAGGATAAGATCCCCGGAGGGATCGACCGAAAGCGCCCCTCCCTCACTCCCTGGAATCGTGATGGCCCGAACGAACCTCCCATCGGTCGTCAGCTTGACGATGTAGCTGTTCTGGCTGTAGGTGGACGAGCCGAATCTGGTGAGATAGGGATTCCCCTGCGCGGTGCGCAGATCGGCGGCCGGTCCCGGATCGAAATCAACGGTGCCGTTGAAGCTGCCGGTAATGTAGACATGTCCCGATCCGTCCAACCCCACGGCGCTCGCCCGGTCGGCGCCGGAGCCTCCGAACTGATGCACCCACTGGAAATCACCCTCATGATCGAGTTTGAGCAGATAGGCATCGAACGCTCCCGCGGAGGTTCGTTCCGCCACCGCCAGGCTCGGGTCGAAATCGACGGTCCCCGAGAACGACCCGACGATGTAGACGTTATCGGCCTTGTCCAGAGCGATCAGCGAGGGGTTCTGCCCTTCTCCCACACGGCGATTCGCTCCGTAGTTCTTCGCCCAGAAGAGTCCCGGCGGTTCGGAGGTCTGGGCTGCCGCCGTCGACAGGAGAACCATGCAGATGAGAAGGGGAAGGAGTGCTTTCATGATATGCAGAATTATCGATGACGAAGGGAGTGCCGACAGATTCCGGGGAAGTTGCAAAGATATGGTCCCAATAAAAAGCCCCCTCCGATAACTCGGAGGGGGCCAGATCATCCGGTGGAAACCGGAACTATCTCACTCGAGGATCTTCGTGACGACGCCTGCGCCCACCGTACGGCCGCCTTCGCGGATAGCGAAGCGGAGGCCTTCCTCCATAGCGATCGTCGTGATGAGCTCGACCGTGATGTTGTCGATGTTGTCGCCCGGCATCACCATCTCCGTGCCGGCCGGGAGGGTGCAGATGCCGGTCACGTCGGTCGTACGGAAGTAGAACTGCGGACGGTAGCCGTTGAAGAACGGCGTGTGGCGGCCACCCTCTTCCTTCGAGAGGACGTAGACCTGCGCCGTGAACTTCGTGTGCGGCGTGATGCTTCCCGGCTTGGAGATGACCATGCCGCGCTCGAGCTCGTCCTTGTTGACGCCGCGGAGCAGCAGACCGACGTTGTCACCCGCCTGCCCCTCGTCGAGGAGCTTGCGGAACATTTCGATGCCGGTCACGACCGACTTCTTCTTGGCGCCGAAGCCGACGATTTCGACTTCATCGTTGACATGGAGCACACCGCGCTCGATACGGCCCGTGCCGACCGTTCCGCGACCCGTGATCGAGAAGACATCCTCGACCGGCATCAGGAACGGCTTGTCGGTCTCACGGAGCGGGGTCGGGATATACTCGTCGACCGCGTCCATCAGGTTCCAGATGCACTGGAGACGGGGATCGTCCATCGCGGCGCCCGAGCTGCCTGCCTCGAGAGCGTGGAGAGCCGAGCCGTGCACGATGGGGATATCATCGCCGGGGAACTCGTACTTCGACAGAAGCTCGCGAACTTCCAGCTCGACCAGCTCCAGGAGATCCGGATCGGCAATGTCGACCTTGTTCAGGAACACGACGATACGGGGAACACCGACCTGACGGCAGAGCAGGATATGCTCGCGGGTCTGCGGCATCGGACCGTCCGTGGCGGCGACGACGAGGATCGCACCGTCCATCTGGGCGGCGCCCGTGATCATGTTCTTCACGTAGTCGGCGTGGCCCGGGCAGTCGACGTGAGCGTAGTGACGCTTGTCGGTCTGGTACTCGACGTGGGCCGTGGCGATTGTGATACCGCGAGCGCGCTCTTCCGGAGCGTTATCGATCGAGTCGAACGAGCGGGTCTCACCGCCGAACTTCTTCGCCAGCGCCATGGTGATGGCAGCCGTCAGTGTGGTCTTGCCGTGGTCGACGTGGCCGATCGTACCCACGTTCACGTGGGGCTTACTGCGGTCAAATTTCTCTTTTGCCATTCCTGAAAATCTCCTCTACGAGAAGTTGATAAGGGTATATGTTGATTGACTGTCTTCCTTCTTGCCTGCACGGAGAGACCCGGAGGAAGGCTCCGCCCGGCTTATGCCGAGACGGGGGCCTTCCCGCTCTTCTCGATAACCTCTTCCTGGATCGACTTCGGGACCTCCTCGTAGTGGTCCGGCGTCATCGTGAAGATGGCGCGGCCCTGCGTCATCGACCGGAGGCGCGTGACGTAGCCGAACATCTCCGACAGCGGAACCATCGCCTTGATGACCTGCGCGTCGGAACGGTTGGTCATGCCGGCGATCTTGCCGCGACGGCTGGAGAGATCGCCCATCACGTCTCCCATGTACTCCTCGGGAGTCACGACCTCGACGTTCATGATCGGCTCCAGCAGCACCGGCTTCGCCTTGCGGCATGCCTCCTTGAAGCACATCGACGCGGCGATCTTGAACGCCATTTCCGACGAATCGACATCGTGCTGCGATCCGAAGTGGAGACGCGCCTTGATATCCACCACCGGGAACCCGGCCAGCACACCGTTGCGCATCGCCTCGACGATTCCCTGCTCCACCGGCTTGATGTACTCCTTCGGGATGACACCGCCGACGATGTTGTTGATGAACTCGAAGCCCTTCCCCGTCTCGTTCGGGCTGAACTCGATCACCACGTGACCGTACTGACCCTTGCCGCCCGTCTGACGGACGAACTTGGTGTCCTGGTCGATCGTGTTGCGGATCGTCTCACGATACGCCACCTGCGGCTTGCCGACGTTCGCCTCCACGCGGTACTCGCGCTTGATGCGATCCACCAGAATCTCCAGGTGGAGTTCGCCGACGCCTGCGATGATCGTCTGGCCGGTCTCCTGGTCCACCTTGATGCGGAACGTCGGATCCTCTTCGGCCAGCTTGATGAGCGCCTCGCCCAGACGGTCCTGGTCGGCCTTCGTCTTCGGCTCGATCGCCTGCTCGATGACCGGCTCCGGGAACTCCATCTTCTCAAGAACGATCGGATCATCCTCGGTGCTGAGGGTGTCGCCGGTCTTGGTCGACTTCAATCCCACGACCGCGACGATATCGCCGGTATACGCCGCGTCGATATCCTCACGATGGTTGGCGTGCATCTGGAGCAGACGGCCGATACGCTCCTTCTTTCCGGTGATCGTGTTGATCACATACGAACCGGCGCTCAGGGTGCCGGAGTAGACACGGATGAAGGTCAGCTTGCCGACGAACTTGTCCGAGATGATCTTGAACGCGAGCGCGGCGAACGACTCGGAGTCCGACACCTGACGCTCGACATGATCGTTCGTGTCCAGGTGATGCCCCGGCGTGGCGCCGACGTCGAGCGGCGACGGCAGGAACTCGATCACCGAGTCGAGAAGCTGCTGCACACCCTTGTTCTTGAACGAGGAGCCGAGGAACACCGGGATGATGCGGACCTGCGTGGTCGCCTCGCGGAGCACCTTGCGGATCTCGTCCGGCGAGATCTCCTCGCCGTCCAGATACTTCATCAGAAGCGTATCGTCAACCTCGGCCACCGCCTCCAGCATCTGGGTGCGGTAGGTGCGGGAGATCTCCTCCATGTCGTGCGGGATGTCGATGACGTCCCAGGTCGAGCCCTGCGCGTGATCATGGAAGATATACGCCTTCGCCTCGATCAGGTCGACGATACCCTTGAACATGTCACCCTGGCCGACCGGAAGCTGCATCGGGACGGCGTTGGCGCCCAGACGATCCTTGATCATGTCGACGACCTTGTAGAAATCCGCTCCGACACGGTCCATCTTGTTGACGAACGCGATACGGGGAACCCGGTACTTGTCGGCCTGACGCCAGACCGTCTCCGACTGCGGCTCCACACCGCCGACCGAGCAGAACAGGGCGACGGCGCCGTCGAGCACGCGAAGCGAGCGCTCCACCTCAACGGTGAAGTCGACGTGGCCCGGCGTGTCGATGATGTTGATCCTGTGCTCCGGGAACTGCGCCTGGGAACCTTTCCAGAAGCAGGTCGTGGCAGCGGAGGTGATCGTGATGCCGCGCTCCTGCTCCTGCTCCATGTAATCCATGGTGGCCGCGCCGTCGTGCACTTCGCCCATACGGTGGAGAACCCCCGTATAGAACAGGATACGCTCGGTCGTCGTCGTCTTGCCGGCATCGATGTGCGCCATGATGCCGATGTTCCTGATTCTATCTAGCGGATAATTACGTGACATGATAGTTGACTGAATCGTTTCGTGATAAATGCTCTTTACCTGTTCATCATGCGCCGGCACGATCACCGTAGCCGATTGTAGTCCATCGTCCCTGCCTGTTCGATACGGATGACCGCGATCGGAGGAACCGACCGTGGTGATGAAAAGACCGTAAGGAAACCCTCGGTGGAATGATTACCAGCGGAAGTGTGCGAACGCCTTGTTGGCGTCGGCCATACGGTGCACGTCCTCGCGCTTCTTGACCGCGCTTCCCTCGCCGTTGGAGGCGGCGATCAGCTCTGCGGCCAGACGCTCCCGCATGTTCTTCTCGCGGCGGTCGCCGGAGTACCGGATGAGCCAGCGGATGCCCAGCGCTACACGACGATCAGGGCGAACTTCCATTGGAACCTGATAGGTGGAACCGCCCACACGGCGCGAGCGGACCTCGACGGCCGGCGAGGCGTTGGCCAGAGCGCGACGGAAGACCTCCAGCGGGTCCTGCTGCGTCCGCTCGGCGACAAGATCCATCGCCCCGTAAAGGATGTCTCGTGCGATTCCCTTCTTGCCGTCTTCGATCAGGTTGTTGATGAACCGGGCAACGGTGACATCATTAAATCGAGGATCGGGAATAATCCGGCGCTTGTCTGCGCGTTTCTTTCTCATTCCTGTATGCTGTTAAGGTTACGTGTGTCGATCCCTGTTCGCCGTGACTCCCGGCCGGACCCCTTCACCCGAACCCGCCGGTCGCGGCTCCGCACGCGCGGGGACCCCGACCGAACGGAGGTGATTACTTCTTGGGTCGCTTGGCGCCGTACTTCGAACGTGCCTGCATCCGCTTGTTCACACCCTGGGTGTCCAGCGTGCCGCGGATGATATGATAGCGAACGCCCGGAAGGTCCTTCACGCGGCCGCCGCGGATCAGCACGATCGAGTGCTCCTGAAGGTTGTGCCCCTCACCCGGGATGTACGCCGTGACCTCGAGTTGGTTCGTCAGGCGCACACGAGCGACCTTGCGAAGCGCCGAGTTCGGCTTCTTCGGCGTCGTCGTGTAGACGCGCGTGCACACCCCGCGACGCTGCGGGCATGAGTCGAGCGCCGGCGAAGCGCTCTTATACGGCTCCTCGCGCCGCCCCTTGCGGACTAGCTGGTTGATTGTCGGCACAGCTCGGTACTACGATTTATGATTAGTAAACGTCTCGAAATATCGATGAAGACTGCGAATATATGGAGGTGGGTCCTATTGGACAAGCAAACCTTTTCGTAACACAGGCCGAATCGCCCCGGGAAAACCATTGTTACGTCTGGTCGACCCGCGGAACACCCCCCGATGAAGCAGACGGGTCGGGGATGATCACGACGCGACTACCGGGCCGTTCCCGAAGCTCGGCCGGAACCGGCGGTATCGGCCGGCGCGGGAGCCGGAACCGGCGCGGGACGAGGGGGGACCATTCCATGCTTGATCGCCGCGGAAGCGGGTGTCGGCGGCACGGTGTAGCGGTACTCGCCGTTCTCCCGGCGCATGATCACCACATCGACCGGCCTCCCCGTATGGCGCACCGTAACGGCATAGAGGGTGTCGACGGCAAGGATCTCGTAATCCCCCTTGAATCGGTCGGCAACGGAACCGCCGATCGAATCGATCATCGTGACGAACGCGTCGCGGCCGCTCAGATTCGTCATCCCCCTCCCACCGGCCCACTGTCTCCCCATCAGCTCGACGTCGGCGCGCTGACCGCTGTCGAGCAGCTCGTAGATCTTCCCCCCCTGTGCCGTCGCGTTCGCCTTGGCCCACTTGTCGTACCCCGCCCTGATATCCCCCGTCCCGGAACCTTCGGCGGAACCGGGCCGGTTGTCGGAACAGCCCGAGACGCAGAGAAGCGCGGCCAGGATCGGTGCGGTGCGGAAGAGGATGCGAGTCTTCATGACGGGTCGTTCGCTGTCGGATTCAGGGAAACAAGGGACCGGATTCGCTCCGTATGCGCCGATCGGCGTACGAAGGGGTGCAAACATACCGTATTCGGCGATGTCCGCAAAGCTCCGAAGGTCCCGTCCCTCCACCCCGGCCATACATCGTTCATACAGCCCCTTCCGCTGCGCTCGGTATGGAATAGATCGTAATTTGCACCCCATGAAACAGCCGCGGATCACATTCCCCCCGGAGACGATCGTCCTCGGCGGCACCCCGGTGACCTACACGGTCCGCCGGAGCGCGCGCGCGCGGCATATGCGGATCACCATCTCCCCCCACAACGGACTGGTGGTCACCCTTCCGGCACGGCTGAAGCGCTATATCAACCCCGAGGAATTCCTGCGGGACAAGGAGGAATGGATCCTCCGCCACCTGAGCCGCATCCCGGAGGGAACGGCCTCGACGACCCTGAAACCGGGCTCCTCGATCCACTTCAAGGGGACCGAATACCGGGTGAACGTGGCAAGGAACAAGGGACGCCGCCCCAGCGTCTCGATCTCCCACGGCGAGCTGCTGGTGATGCTTCCCGAGGATTTCGAGGGGGATCTGAAGGAGACGATCCGCGCCTGGGCACGGACGCAGGCGGAGAGGGTGATCCCCGAGGATGCCGAACGGTTCGCCCGGCTCATCGGCGTCGACTTCAACCGCGTGACGGTCCGCGACCAGAAGACCAAATGGGGAAGCTGCTCGCGCAAAGGGAATCTCTCCTTCAACTGGCGGCTGATCCTCTTCCCGAAACAGGTGCGGGAATATATCGTGATCCATGAACTCTGTCACCTGAAGCACTTCAACCACTCCCCCCGCTTCTGGGCGTTCGTGGAACGGTTCGATCCCCGCTACAGGGAGTCGATCGCCTGGCTGAAGGAAAACAGCGTACGGGTGGAAGGCCCGCTCCGCTAGCCCCTCCTGCTTTTTCCCACATTCCTCTCTTTTCCATTCCCCCGCCCCCGCGTATCTTCATCGGCTGCAATCACTTATTCCCCCCGTTGATGCCAGATCTACGCGACAGACTCTTTACTCTCCGGAGTTATACCCCGATTCCCTTTCTCATCCTTGGACTCCTCTTCGGTCATCCGACGCCGGTCAGCCTGGCGGCGGGATTTCTCGTGGCGCTTCTCGGCGAGGCGATACGGTTCTGGGGGGTGGGACATGCCAGCTACGAAACAAGAGTGACCGGGACCGTGGGGGCCTCGCGGCTGGTCGTCTCCGGTCCCTTCGCCTATGTGCGGAATCCTCTCTATGTGGGGAATATCCTTCTCTACGTCGGCTTCGGAGTCATGGCGAATCTCCTCTGGCTGGTGCTCTTCACCTTCGCCTGGTTCATCTTTCAGTATCATATGATCGTCTCGCGCGAGGAGGAGTTCCTTCTCTCCAAGTTCGGGAAGGAGTATGAGGCGTTTCGGGCGGCGGTGCCTCGGTTTCTTCCGCGGGTTACGCCGTATCTCGGGGATCGGTCGAGCAGAATCATGTGGGATGTGGCGTTTCGGAGCGAGCGGCGGACGTTTCAGGCGTTTCTCATTGCGTGCCTGTTGATGGGGGCTCGGTTTGTGTGGGTGAGGTAGGGAGAGGAAGAGAGAAGAAGAAATTAAACAGGGAGCCACAGAGGACACAGAGGTAAGAGAAGAGAGTCTCTCTTTCTTT
>CBINGZ010000018.1:0-89705 GCA_966250335.1 uncultured bacterium
ATCTCCACCCGGCGGTTCTCGGCGGCCCCCTCCGTGTAGGTCGGGTTCGACGGTTTCTCCGGCAGTCCCCGTCCGGTCGTCTCGATCCGCGAGGAGTCGATCCCCCAGCGGGAGACGAGATACTCTCTGACCGCCTGGGCGCGGGCGCGCGACAGCGCCAGGTTCCCCGCCTCGGGACCGGTGTTCGCGTTCGTCCCGACCAGCCTGATCCGCTCGCTCGGGTTGTCGGCCATCCGCCGGCCGATGACGTTCAGAATCCCCCAGTACTGCTCCAGCGGCCCGTGCTTCTCCGCCCCGAGGAGGGGTGAGGTGTAGCGCGCCGGTATCTCGGCGGAGTTCTCGTCGAAGAAGATGTAGGGAAGGATCGATACCTCCCTGATCCGCACCCGTTCCTCCAGATCGAGCAGCATGGCGACTCTGGGCGCTCCCTTCACGGTCCCCCCCACCGGGGTTTTCCCCGCCGCGCGCCCGGGGGGGGGGGGCGGGGGTGTTGGGGGGGGGGGGGGGGGGGGGGGCGGCGGGGGAGGAGGTGGCGGCGGCGGCGGGGGCGCCGGCAGCGGGAACGTGTACCGGAACCCGACCGACGGGCGGAACGTGGCGATGCTGGCCGAACCGTCCGGCGAGAAGCTGTTGAACGTCGTGGAAACGACCGCCTCCGGCATCAGTTCGAGTCCCCCTCCCATCGGCAGCAGGAGCCGCGCGCCGGCGACCAGGCCGACCAGCGGCGTCGAGGAAAGGTCTCCCTCGCCGAACCGCCGCTCCGGCGATCCGTTGGCGAAGAGGAAGTCGTTCGGCTCCGCGATCTCCTCCTTCAGCAGATAGCTCGCCCCGAGCGGAAGATCGAGCTTCGGCCCGAAGGTGAGGGTGATCGGCAGACCGAACATGTTCATCGCTCCGTAGAGCTCCACCGAGGCGCGCGGCAGTTCGATCTCGTAGCGATAATCGCTCTCGACGGCGATCAGCTCGCCGCTGGGGCGCCGTACGTCGGTGGCTCCGGGGGCCGGGGTCGTCATGGAGCCGGAGGTGACTTCATAGAGGGCGCGAACCCCCATCGAGAAGGTCTCGGAGGCCTTGAACTCGAGAAAGATCCCCGGCGCGATGCCGCTTCCGATCCCCGAGTTGAAGATCCCGCAGTTCCCGCGCCCGAAGGAGGGGCTGCTGCTGAGATCGACCTCCCCGTAGATCAGACTGGTGCCGAAGCCGCCCATGAGCCCGGCGGAGAACTGCGACCGGCCGCGCGGGGCCTCGGTCTCCTCCGGGATCGGAAGGTCCTGTGCATGAAGGCGCACGGCTCCCGCCCCGAGGGTCGCCAGGGTCACCAGAAGCGCGTTCCGGCCGTGGCGCGCGCATGAGGGGAATCTCTCGGTCATTGTATCACCATCTCCCGCGTGTCGCTCAGATAGGGGCCGATCGTCAGCCTGTAATAATATCGTCCCGGAGGAAGGGTATGGGCGGGGAAGCTGATCCCCTCGGATTGCGATACGGGACGCTCCTCGTCGATCAGGCGAAGCGCCTCGCGGCCGAGCATGTCGTAGAGGACCAGCGTGACCCGCCCCGCCTCCGGCACCCTGAACGGAATCCAGACGTCGTCGGACGCGGGGTTCGGGACGCTCTGCTTCAGGAAGCGCGCGTCGTGGAGAAGGAGTCTGTCGTAGGCGCGGCATTCCTCGCTCAGCATGAAGAGCTGCGTGGTGTCGACGTCGGCGTTCATGCACCCCTTGCTGATCCCCGCCAGTTCCACCCCGAGACCGGTTTCGACGGTATCGCCGCGGAGGACCTTCAGCCGAAGGTTCGTGAGCGTGCCGGCGCCGGTGAGCGGTCTGCCCGTGGAGGTCATCCTCAATCTGATAAAGGTGCCGTTCCCGGTGACGCGGGTCGAATCGATCTCCCATCCCTCGGTCATCGTTCCGTCACTCTCCATCCCGACGACCGCCAGAAGGGAGGGATCGAACTTCGCGAGGAACGAGAGCTCGGTGGCCGGCACCCTTCCCTCGCGGATCGGCTCGTACGTGATCGGCATATCGAGAATCTCGCCGTAGCCCCCCACCAGCGACGGGTTCGTCAGCCTGAAGGAAACGGTATCGAGTTCCGATGTGATCGTCAGTTTCGGGTTCCGTCGCTCGACACGCTCGTTGGTCTCGAACACAAGAATCGCGGTCCGCTCTCCCACCCCCTTCGGCCTGACATGGACCATGAAGGTCGTTGAATCCTTCTCCGGCAGGGGACGGAAGAACCCGAGGTTCGGCTCATGCTCGATATCCTCCCCGTTGGGGCCGCCGACGAACCAGAGTCTCCAGCGGAGGGTGTCGTTGCCGCTGTTGTAGATCGTGATCGGCTGTTCGATCTCGCCGCAGGCGATAGGTCCGTACGCGATCGAATCGGGGATGGCGTTGAAGAACCCCGATTTCACGTAGGCGCAGATGCTCAGCTTCACCTTCCGCTCGCACGGGAGGATGGTGGCGGTGAAGGTCTCGCAATATCTGCCGGTATCGGGCGCGTTCACCTCGAAGTCGACGAACGCCGATCCCTGCAGATAGACCTGGTTGATCTGCGGCGGGGTCACCTTGAAGATCCCCTGGTTCCCCGGATCGGGCTCGATCGTCAGGTACTGCGGGATCTCCCCCTGCACCGACGCCCGGAAATGGTACTGGATGTCGCTTCCGAGCCAGTAGCGGGGATCGTCGATCGTCGTCTCCATGAACTTGAAGCTGATGCAGCGCTTCACGCCGCTCAACCCCACCGCCGTTCTGGGGAGCACGGCGTTCCCTGCATGGATCAGCATCGAATCGCGGAGCGTTCTGTCGCAGAGCGCCTCCTCGTCCGGCTGGAACCCTATCGAGACGGTGAAGGTGTCGCACGGGTCGAGGAAGATCGGGTAGTTCGGAGCGTCGACGATCTTGAAATACCTGCCGGTCCGCGTCGTGATCGAATCGATCCTGAGGGGGGCCTGGCCGGAGTTGAAGATCTGCTGCTGATAGACGGCGATGTCGGTGCAGGCGTTCGGCGGAAACTCGATATGGAGCGGGCTCCCCACGCGGGGCGAGGTCGGCCCGGTGAACTTGATGATGTAGCCGCTGTAGTAGTCGTTGTCGGTCATGAACGCCGTGTTCGAGATCGGAAGATCGCGGGAGGATGTGGCGCCGTAGAGATAGAGCGCTCCCGTCCTCTCGGTCAGGATCCCCGTCACCGACTGTTCCCACTGGAAGACCGGTCCGGAGGGAGCCGAGCCGCCGATGAAGGAGCCGTACTCCAGGTTCCGTCCGTCCGAGGTGAGGACGGCGATGGCGGCGTCGGACTTTCCGTTCAGCTCATCCTGGATCACGACCGAGGTGAGGGGGAAGTTGGAGGAGGTGGTGGAGACTCCCACCGCGATATCGCCGTAGGCGTCGACGCTCACTCCCCCCACGTAGTCGGCTCCGGAGCCGCCGATATAGGTGGCCGCCAGGATATTGTTCGTGGTAAGATCCATTCTGACGACGAAGCCGTCGTACTCGCCGGGGCTCGGCGGCGCGGCGCGGAACGCTCCCGGTGTCGCCTGAAGCGTCGAGCTTCTGGTGCTTCCGCCGAAGACGACGACCCCCGGCTGCCGGTCGAGCGCGAAGCCCTGATGCCGGTGCTGCACGTCGAAGCCCCCCAGCGGAAGTCCGACCCTGCCGTAGAAGACGCCGACTCCGAGGCCGGGGCGGTTCCCTCCGGTTCCGTCGGTGAAGTAGCTGCCGTAGTCGAGCGTGGAGGTCGCCGGGTCGATCCGGGCGATATAGAGATCGTACGCCCCCGAGGCCCGTCCCGGCGCCGACGTGCGGTAGCCGTTCGGGGTGGTCTTCAGGTCGTTCGAGTTGGTGCTTCCGAAGAGGTAGATCTTGCCGTCTCCGTCGACGGCGATCTTCGAGGCGAACTCGTTGCCGCTGCCGCCGTAGACGGCGCCGAAGATCAGACTGCCGCCGTCGGCGCTCAGCTTGGCGACGGTCGTCTCGAACCCCTTCAGCGTGTCGGTCGTGCTGAAGGTCTCCTTCGGCACCGTCACCGGGAAGGCGAGCGTGTCGCCGATCGCCCCGCACCGCGGCGCGAAGGTCATGCCGGTAACGCAGACGTTGCCGGCGGCGTCGAGCGCGATATCGCGCAGGTAGTCGTCATCCCTTCCCCCCAGATAGCTTGCCCAGCGGATCTCGCCGCTTGCGGAGAGGCGCGCCAGGTAGAAATCGTAGTTCTGGAGGAAGAGGGGGGCGCAGTTGGTCTTCACGTCGTTCGGGGTGATCGCGCCGCCGTAGGCTCCCGGGGTGGTCTCCAGCTTGGGGATGTTCGTCGTCAGCCCCAGCACGGCCTCGCCGTCGGCGGTCACCTCCACATCCTCGCCGATCGACTCGTAGTAGACCTCCATGCCGGTCCCGGTGTAGGGGCCCGCGTAGGGCTGGGCGATCATCGTGGAATAGATAAGCCTGGAACCATCCTCGGCGAGCTTGCTGATGAAGATGTAGTTCCCCGACTCGGGGTAGGGACGTCCCGGCTCCAGCGGGAAGTCGACGGCGTTGGTGTAGCCGACCGCATAGGCGAACCCTGCCGAATCGACCGCCATGTTCGTCACCACGTCGTAGCCGCCGCCTCCCAGGTAGGTGCCGTACTCGATCGAGAGGCAGGGATCGATCACGACCGGATATGCCCGATCGTATGCTCCCAGGCGGAAGCCGTATCTATCCCCTCCGAGCAGCCTGTAGGCGCCGTGGACCTCGCGACGAACCCCGCCGATCTCCTGGTAGCAGTAGGGGGCGGCATCGGTGACGGTCCCGAACCCGGTGGTCGCCTCCAGTTCCCCCTTCGGGGTGACGGCGAGCGAGCGGGCGCCGCGATAGGCGAGCCGGATCATATCGGGGTCGGCCCCGGCGGCCACCACGAACTCGTACTTCATGCTGCCGGCGGCGCCGGTATAGAGGGCGTCGATTCCCGGGTAGAGGCCGACATAGCGGACGCCGTTGAAGACGCGCGCGCCGGAATGCGATCCGCGACCGGTTCCTCCCAGGTAGAAATTGAAGCGGGTGTCGGTGGCGTCGGCTCCCTCGATGCGGGCGTTCTTCTCCGCTCCCAGGAATTCGGTGGTCAGAAGAGCGCCGTCGGCGGATCGCCGTCCCGTTCCCTTCCCCAGCGAATCGACCTTGTAGTAATAGTCGACGGCGCCGGCGCGGAACCGTACGGTGACGCTTCCGGCCCGTCCGCGGAACGCCGTCTCCTCCCCCCATTGTCCGATATTTTCCGTGAAGAGGAAGGATGACGCCTGCGCGTAGCCGGTCCCGCCGATCTCGACCGGACGGCCCTCCTGACGCCCCGCGGTCTGCTGCGAGCGAAGGGGGAGCGTCGTGGAGAAGAGGAGCAGGATGGCGCAGAGGACTGCGGAACGAACGGAGACTATATGGGCCATGCGATCTACACGTCTGATTGAGGTCGCCCGAACTGTCGGCCGGTCCGGATGGGGAGAGTTCCGGGTGGGGGGCCCGCCCCGGAAGGACAATCACATCGCGCACTTCCTAACCTTCCGGCGACCCCGGATACCAGTTCTAACAGTTCGTGCCGGCGCGAAACGGATGCTCGGCCGGCACGGGCAGAAGGTACCCTCCAGGGGGGGCAAAGTTACAGGTCGGGAGGTAACCGTCTCGTAACACATGATGCGGCGCCGCCGCGGGGCGCCTCAGACGTTGGCGATATCGGCGGCCGCACGGGTCATGGCGTAGCGTTCGATGAACTCCTGGACCACCGGATCGGTCGACCGCTGCAGCTCGTTCGGCGTGCCGGTGAACCGTATCAGCCCCTGATCGAGCAGGATCACCCGGTCGGCGACCTTGTAGACGGAGAAGATATCGTGGGTGATGACCACGGAGGTCACATCGAGCTTCATGGTGAGATCGCAGACGAGGTTGTCGATCTGCTCCGAGGTGACCGGATCGAGGCCGGTCGTCGGCTCGTCGTAGAAGACGTACTGCGGGGTCCCGACAAGGGCGCGGGCGACCCCGACCCGCTTTCTCATACCGCCGGAAAGCTCCGCCGGCTTCTTGTTCACCAGGATGTTGTAGGCGATATGGAACTCCTCCTTCGAGACCTTCTCCGGGTCGGGGAGGAGCCCCACGTTCACCAGGTTCCTGGTGATCTCCCGCTCGAAGAGCGCGTTATCCCGTTCGCCGTGCTCGTACAGTCCCAGTACGATATTCTCGGAGACGGTGAGGGAATCGAAGAGCGCCGCCCCCTGGAAGACGTAGCCGATCCTTCGTCGCACCTCGTAGAGTTCCGTTTCGCTCATCTGGTCGACACGTTTCCCGTCGATCGTCACGGAGCCCTTGTCCGGATTGAGCAGTCCCACGATCAGCTTCAGCAGCACGCTCTTGCCGGTCCCCGACTTTCCGATGATGACGAGCGTCTCCCCCTGCTCGATATCGAGCGAGATGCCGCGCAGAACGTGCTTGGAGCCGAACGACTTATGAAGATTCTCGACCTTGATCATAATGGACGATAACGATAGAAGGAGATATCGGACGGAACGGGGAAGATCTACAGCATATAGCCGAAGATCGCATCGAGCACCAGGATCGTCGCCGACGAGAGGGTGAACGATCGTACGGTGCTGGCGCCGACCCCTTCGGCGCCGCCGGTGGTTCGTATGCCGACATGACAGCCGATCAGGGCGGTCACGGCGCCGAACGTCATCGATTTGAAGAGACCGATCATGATCTCGCTCGCCTGGAAGTACTGACGGATCGAGTTGTAGAAATCCCCGGAGGAGAAATCGAACTTCAGGATCATCAGCGAATAGGCTCCCAGAATAGCCACCAGGTTACTGAAGACGATCAGCACGGGCATCATTGTCATGGCGGCGACCAGGCGCGGCATTGCGAGATATCGGTGCGGATGGACGGCCATCATCTCCAGCGCGTCGATCTGCTCCGAAACGCGCATCGTCCCGATCTGCGCGGCGATGGCGCCGCCGACCCGGCCGGCAATCACCAACGCCGTCAGAACCGGCGAAAGTTCCGTGAAGACCACCGTGGCGATCGACCCGCCGATGAAGGGACGGGCGATCGAAATCAGGTTGAATTTCGCAAACAGGTTCGTCGCCTGAAGCGCCGCGATCGCGCCGGTAAACGCCCCGATAAGGATCACCAGCGGAAGCGAGTTCGTGCCGATGATCGACATCTGCTCCACGACAAGCCGTCGCGACGTGAAGACATGCGGGACGAAGCGGACGATGCTTTTCAGCAGGATCATGATCCTGCCGAACTCCGCGAAGAATCCCAGCACTCCTCTGCCCACCGATCCGAAAATTGTGCCGACCAAGCTCAACCCCTCAATAACGTTTGATCCCACTTCGGGGCCGGTTCCGCGCTCCCCCCGGCGTCGCCGTCGGAATATCGGAATCGACCCCACTTTACGTTCTTCGGGACCGCCGCGCAGCTCCTAACGCTGCGGCACGGCGATCGCGTACGGCTCACCCCCCGGTCGCGGCAGCGCCCGCTTCTTGATCCAGGGGTTCAGCAGCTTGACCTCCTTGTACGTGCTCCCGTTGCTCTGCGCCCATTCGGAGAGGTTCGGGATCTCCTGCGCCACGCTCACGACCTTCACCTCCGGAGACTTGTAGTAATCGTCGGCCTCCAGATGGTAGCCGTACTTTTCCGGGTGCTGCATGATCTCCTTGATTGCCAGCACCCGGAAAACATAACGGGAGGTCTCCTCGTTCAGATAGAGGTCGTAATAGGAGGTCCCCTTCTGGAACTGGAGATCGTCCGCCGTCGCCGCCTCGCCCATGTTGTAGGCCGCGGCCGAAAGCGCCCAGCTTCCGAAACGATTCCTGTTCTCCTTCAGCAGCCGCATCGCGGCGCGGGTCGATTTCTCGGGATTTCTCCGCTCGTCCACATTCTCGTCCACCCGCAGACCGAAACGGCGGGCGGTCTCAGGGATGAACTGCCAGAGCCCGACGGCGTCCTTCGACGACTGCGCCTGGAAGAGGGCGCTTTCGGCCACCGAAAGATACTTCAGGTCGGCGGGGGCCCCCTCCTCGGCGATGATTCTGTCGTAGAGGGGGAAGAACTCCCCCGATCGTTTCAGGTAGAGCATGATCTGGCCGTCCGACTGAAGGTTGAGCAGGAACTCCCGCTCGAAGCGCTTCCGGATCTCCGGGTCGTGCAGCGGCACCGCCTCGCCGCAGAAGTCGAGCTTCTCCGGGATCGGTATCGTCGAGATGTTCAATCTGTACGCGCTCAATGCCCCCGGATCGTCGGGCGACCGAGGCGGGGGCGGCATCGGTCCCATAAGCAACAAGATCGCCAGCCCCCCTCCCGCGCCTGCGATCAGTGCGAGCTGGATCCTGTTCGGAAGGTATCGTGCTATGTTCATCATGGTCGGCTCAGTGTAGGATGACGGTTGACGTCGGGACATACTGAAAAGAAAGAAGGATCTCCCGTCGACTTGTTGTCCGTTTCGGCTTCACGACCACCGCCGGTGATCCACTGTAACAACGGTTCGCGGCAAAAGGTTGTCGATACCGGGCATAATACTTCAATACTTCGAAAAACGGGAGGCCGGTTCTCCCTACTTCCACATCTTTGCACACCGGAACGATGATCCGCGCGGTTCGTTCGTCTCCGTTGGATCAACAGTATCATGGACATCCTCGTCTGAATCGCGGTTCGGCGGCCTTTACGGTATCCACTTCCTCATGACGATCTCATCGCAGAACGGCCGGGTCGGATCGGACCTCCCCGTCGCCGGATTGAACATTCCCACCTGGGCGCTCCTTCTGATGAGCGGTCTGCTGCTCGGGCTCGCCTATCCGCCGAACCCGGTGGGACTTCTCGGCTCCATCGGTCTGGTGCCGCTTCTCTATGCGCTGGAACGGGGACGATCGTATCGAGAGATGATACGCTGGGCCTATCTTTCCCTTCTCCTCTTCTCGGCTCTCTCCACCTGGTGGGTCGGAAGCTGGCAGGCGAAGACCGAGCCGTTTCTGATGATGAGCTGCGTTCTGCTGGTGCTGATCCATCCTCTCTTCTTTCTCGTCCCGCTGATCGCCTACCGCGCAGTGCGCCGCGCCACGACCCCGCTCTTCGCGCTGGCGTTCCTGCCGTTCCTCTGGACCGGCGGGGAATATCTGCACGCGCTCACCGATGCCAGCTACCCCTGGCTGACCCTCGGCAACACCCAGACCTACAATCTCTACTATATCCAGTTCATCGAGTACACCGGGGTGTGGGGACTCAGCTTCCTGCTGATGGTCCAGAACTGCGCCTTCACGGCGATGCTCTTTTCGCTCGGGAGCGAGCGGAAGGAGCAGGCAAGGATCATCCGGGGATCGATCGTCCTGATCGCCGTTACGCTCGTCGTTCCGTACGCCCACGGACTCTTCGTGCTGGACGGCGAGGAGGAGACGGGGAGGAACCTGACGGTGACGATCATCCAGCCGAACATGGACCCGTGGGAGAAATGGAAGCAGAACGATACGGTGAATCATATCGTGATGCATGGAGATCTCTCCCGCGCGACGATCGGCTCGACGAAACCCGATATGTTCCTCTGGGCGGAGACGGCGATACCGAACCCCCTGACGCAGCCCGGCGCCGAGCACAGGATGGCGGAGATGCGGGCCGTCGTGGACGGGCTGGGGGTTCCGGTGATGTCCGGGTTCCCCGATTACATGCGATATGCGCGTAAGGAGGACGCCTCCCCCAGCTCCAAGACCGGTCTGGAGTCGGACGGGCGCGGCGGCGCGGATACCTTCTACTACGATCATTTCAACTCGGTCGGGATGTTCGTTCCCGGCCGCGGGCTGACCGGCGCCTACCACAAGATGCAGCTCGTCCCCTTCGGCGAGCGGATACCGTTTGCCGACGACCTGCCGTTCCTGATCGAGATGCTCACCTGGGATATGGGGATATCGGCGTGGGGGAAGGGGAAGAATATCTCCGTCTTCGATGTTCCGTACGACGGCACGACGACCAGGGGGGCGGCGGTGATCTGTTTCGAGAGCGTCTATCCGAACGTGACCCGGAAGTTCGTGGAGGCCGGCGCCGAGTTCCTGACGATCGTCACCAACGACGGCTGGTATATGGGAACTCCCGGTCCGCTCCAGCACGAACGGATAGCGATCATGCGGGCGATAGAGAACCGACGGGGGATCGCCCGCGCCGCCAACACCGGCATAAGCTGCTTCATCACGCCGTACGGACGGATAATATCGGAGACCGAGGAGAACGAGCGTACATCGCTGACCGATAAGGTCGAGCTTCGTGACGACCTGACGCTCTACACCCGGTGGGGCGACTGGTTCCCCGGCCTCTGCCTGGCCGCCGCCGCCGTGATGGGAGGGATCGCCGCCTACCGCGGATTCCGCCGTCGTTCGTAATGCGACGGCCGGCGCGTGCCCGGCCGTCACGTCTCTGTGCATCACCGCCACCATCCCGTGCGCCGTACCGCAACTCCGGCCCGATCGGTGTGTCGTTTTCCATGAAGGGAAGCATGGCACGCGCGTTGAAGAAGAGTATTGTGGAATGGTAACCCGAGGCGACGGCATATCTCCCTCGACGGCCGCTAACCCGGAGCCCGATCGATCCGTTGTCCCACAAGAGCAACGATGAACGATGATGGAAACGACGGGAAGCCGATGGAGGGGGGGAATGAGACCGCGGGCCGAATATCTCATCCGATGAACGGAGCCCGATGATGCGAACGAACCCGATCTTACTCTGCATGGCGCTCTGCGCGGCGACCCTCGGCTGTTCCGTGGAACAGCCGGTCAGACCGCGGATCGATGAGGGGATGATGATGGCCGAAATCGTATCGGGCGCCATCGGACGCCCCAGCAGCGGACTTGCGGCCGTTCTGGACGACCTGATCGCCGCCGGAACCTCCGGGGATATCGCCGTCGACGGGTTTATCAGCGAGCCGGGTTCCGGGGAGGCGGCTGCCACCCTCTCACACGGACGCACCGATGCCGTCTCCGACTGGAAACGCCGCTACGTCATCAGTCGCGATACGACGGCCCTGGAAGGGAGTGTTGCTCCGGCGGTCGTCACGGCGGCGCTGAACGGGGAGCAGACGTTCCGGAGCGGAGGACTCCATATCCAGGGAGCATCGAAGGGATCGCTTCGTCTGACGAGGTTCGCCGACGGCTCCCCCCGCTTCGATGTCCGCGGGGAGTTCGAGTGCGGCGGCATCACTCTTCAGACGCCGGAAGAGGAATATCGCTCGGTCTCGGTCCGTATTTCGTTCGCGAATCTGGAGGTGACCGACGGAAGGTCGATCACCGGCCGGTGCGATGTGACGGTCAGCGCGGGCGGTCCCCAGGGAATCGTCGCCAAGGCGGGAACGCTCACCTTCGACGGCACGACATCCGCTCTTCTGGCCATAGGCGGCCGGAAGTACATCATAGATTTCAATCAGGTGGAAATTGCACCCCTTGGATAGGCGGGGACCCCTCCCCTTGTCATAGATAACGAAAGGGCATGCCGCATCAGGCATGCCCTTTTTCATTCTCGGAACTCTTCAGGTCGGGGAACGATACGTCGTGCTGGCTCTTATCGCGTTGTGTTCGGCGATCTCCCTGCCCGCTCCACCGTGTTGACGATCGCCTCCCACGTCCGCGCTCCTGTCAGTTCCCAGCCGAATTTCGCGCGCTGGATTCTTCCCCGTTCCACGAGCGAAGCGCGCAGGCCAGGATCTCCGGCCATCCGGCTCATTGCCGCCGCTATCTCCTCCGGGCGTTCCGGGGAGACGAGCAGCGCCGCTTCGCCGGCGACTTCCGGGAGCGACGTGACGTTGGAGGTGATCACCGCCGTTTCCGCATGGAACGCCTCCAGCACCGGAATGCCGAACCCTTCGAACGTCGGGACGTAGGTAAGCGCCAGGGCCGCGCCGTAGATCGTGTTGAGCTCGTCGTCGTCCACGAAGCCTGTGAACACGACCTCGTCACGATATTTCATCGACTGATAGATCCCCAGCATCCTGTCGTTCTTCCACGCAAGCCTTCCCACCACGACCAGATTGATATCCGATCCCGATTCATCCTTGAACCTGTCGAACGCGCGGAGCAGGTTCCCGATATTCTTGCGCGGCTGCAGCGCGCCGACATAAAGAAAGTAGGGGGCGCCCCCTGTATATCGCTCACGGACCTTCCTCTGCGCCTCCTCTCCGGTCGGTCTGAACGACGCCGAGCCGCCGTTGTAGACGACGGTGACATCGGAGGGATCGACTCGATATCGCGATGCGATGTCCATCCTGGAATACTCCGACACCGTCAGAATATGGGATGCGGCGCGGGCGAATTTCGGGAAGTAGCGGAGGTAGTATTTCCTGTCCTGCCACTTGACATGTTCCGGCATATGTTCGAACCCGAGATCGTGGATCACCGGAATCTGGGGGACCGGGGAGCGGAGGCTGAGAAAGCCGTCCGGGGAGAAGAAGATATCGGGTTCGATCGCGCGCAGGGCGCGGACCAGGGAGAATTCAAGCCACGCGTAATAGAGGAACGGATGGCGCATCGGCGGCCGGAGCACGTAGGTCGAGATGTTCTTCCCGGCGATGGAGGGATCGGGGGGGGCGTCGAAGAAGAGGGAGAAATGCGCCTCCGGGTGCGAGGCGGTCAGGTGGCGCAGCACTTCAAGGGTGAACCGTCCCATCCCCTCGTACTTCCCCGGGACGGCCATGTGAGCGTTGACGGCGATATGGAGGGGACGCTGCCGGGATACTCTCATTGAGCGATGAAATCGGAATGGCCGCGACTACGCGGCGACCTTGATGACCTTGACCGGCTTCACGGCGATCCCGTTCGAGAAGAGGACACAGATATAGACCCCCGGCGGCACCGGTTCGCCGTTCATATCCTTGCCGTCCCACGGCACATCGTACTTGCCGGCCCGCTGGAACCCTTCGTACAGCGTCTGCATCGGCTTGCCGAGCAGATCGTAGACGGTGATCCGGATATCGCCGTCGCGCGGCATCGACAACTGGAACGTGGTCCCCTCCGTGAAGGGGTTCGGGTGTACGGCACGCATCGACCCCAGCCGGCCGCCGGCCGAGCCGTTCGACGGCGCCAGAAGCATAACCGCCGCAAGGGCCGCAACCGAAGCCTGAAGCAAGATGTTCCGTCGGTTCGAATTCATAACAACCTCCATGAGACCTTAAGACGATCTCCCACGGTCAATGGTTCCATACATGGCTCGCCAATGTTAGCTGTCCTGCGATGAAGTTGCAAGCCCGGAATGGCGTGCCTTCATCCCGGAGATGAGAGTGCCCCGGTGGCCGTCGCAAGATAGTACGCCGGTATTCATGTGAATACCGGAAATGTTTCGGCCGGAGGAAGGGGGGGCATGGAATTTCCGTTTTCCACGTATCAAAAAAACCGTCGTCGGGTGGCATCGCGGTCGCGGTATTTAATCCTGCGGGAGTAATCGGGAAGTCAGGTACGACATGCAGGGTAAAGGGAGAGGGATATCTTCCATCGACTCGCGAGACATCTCTTCTTTGCCGGGGACGTTCGCGCAACCATGTACGGTAATCGTCGCAACCGAACCGGCCGCATCGGCCGGACCGGAAAATAGCGGGAACGATTTCACTGCCGGAATGTTTGTAAACACGGCAAATCGATATGCGATATGTGGCGATGCGCGATTAATCATATGTCGGGAAACCGCGGCGGCGCGTATTGATCTTCTACTAAAAAATGTAATATTGCTTTCTAGTGACCTCCTTTCTGTATATTTGCCCGAGGAGCAAATTGTATGGGAAATAAAACGACGGTCACATAAACACATTGCAGGACTATCCCATGGTACCTACGAGTACTCAGCCTTCGCTGATGAACGAACTTGCCTCTCACATGGTAACGCAGTTCGAGACGTTTTTCGAACGGCTCAATGCCAGCACCAGCCTCCCCATCCCCGCCTTCCCCGTCCCCGATCTCACGAACTACATCTACATCCTCTACACGGGGAACGGCATGTCGCTGGAACTCGGCGTCGTCATCGAGTCGATGAGCGAGCGCGACGTTGCGCGTCTGACGCGTGATGCGCATGATCTCGGCACCAGGGGAATCGCTGCATCGTTCCGTTATGTGGCGCTCGGATCGGAGGAGATTGCTCTTCAGCTGCGTCGTCTCATCAAGGATCTTTTCCATGCGACGCTGCCGCTGAACGTTGTCGTGAAGACCGAGGAGATCGCTCCCGTCGCCGTGGCGACGGAGGAATCGCCGATCGCCGTCGGCAGGCGGGGCGGTCGTCCGCGCAAGTCGAGCAGCACCAGCGGGCCGCCGGTGGGGCAGCGCCGTCGCGGTCGTCCGCGCAAGACCGAAACGGCAGGTGAGGAAACCGCGGCGCCGCGTCGTCGCGGGCGTCCGGCGAAAAATGCCGTAGCCGCCGAGGGTGCGGCGGAAGCTCCGCGCCGTCGTGGACGCCCGGCAAAAAATGCAGCGGCGGCCGAGGCTCCGGCAGCGACCGGCCGTCGCGGTCGTCCGAGAAAAGCAGCGGTTGAAGCAGTCGAGGCGGCTCCGCGTCGTCGCGGACGCCCGGCGAAAAATGCAGCGGCGGCCGAGGCTCCGGCAGCAACGGGACGTCGCGGTCGTCCGAGAAAAGCGGCGGTAGAAAGCACTGGTGTCGAAGCTCCTCCGGTGCGTCGCGGCCGTCCGAGAAAGGCAGCGGCCGAAACGGCCGAGGCGGCTCCGCGTCGTCGCGGACGTCCGGCGAAAAATGCCGACGCCGCGAGTGAAGCGCCGGCGGTAAAGGGACGTCGCGGACGCCCTGCAAAAGGGGCGGCCGAAACGGCTGAGGCGGCGCCGCGCCGTCGCGGACGTCCGGCGAAAAATGCCGATGCCGCGAGCGAAGCGCCGGCGGTAAAGGGACGTCGTGGACGCCCTGCGAAAGGGGCGGCGGAAAACGCCTCCGAGTCGACGCCGGCCGCCACGGGCCGTCGCGGACGTCCGAGGAAGGGGGCGCCGGAGAGCAACGGAGCGTCGGCAACGAAGGGACGTCGCGGCCGTGCCGCCGCTCCCGCCGGCGAATCGCTGCTGGCGGCCGAGGCTGCTTCGGAGGCTCCGGTCGCCGAATCGGCGGAATAACGGTCGGGATATCGCATCTTCATGCGGGCGTTCCATCTCTCATGGGACGCCCGTTTCTTTTCCCCCGGTTCATCACCATTCGTTAGCGACCCTCCTACAGGGGGATGCGTATATTGTCGATCCCCGACCTCCCTGATCGTCGTCGATCCGCCGTTGCGCCGATCGCCGCATATATCGGAAGAGGGAGTATCGGGGACCGGGAATCTCAGGACAACGTATGCCGATCATCTCTCCCGACAGCCTCACGACATCGTTGCGACACGGCAGGATCGAGCCCGTCTACTTTCTCTTCGGCGATGAGGAATTCCTTATCGATGAAGCGCTCGATGCGATCGTGGCGGCGGCTGTGGACGAATCGACGCGGAGTTTCAATTTCGATCTGATGCACGGCACGGAGGCGACGCTGCAGGAGGTGGTGGAGCGCGCCTCGGCATATCCGTTGATGGCGGCGCGGCGCGTCGTGGTGGTGAAGGAACTCGACCGCACCTTCGCGCTGCGCGGAAAACCTGACGCGAATTCCCCCTTCGCCAGATATCTGGCGCAACCTGCTCCCACCACGACCCTTGTCATGACGGCCGTTGCCGGCGATATTCTGAAAGGGAAATCGGGCGCGAAGGCGCCGTACAATATCGTGGTGGATGGCGCGGCGAGCGTGCAGTTCAAGAAAATATACGATCGCGATCTTCCCTCCTGGACCGCCGACCGGGTCAGAGGTCGCGGCAGGGAGATCACGCCGGAGGCGGTGGAGCTCTTTATCGGATATGTCGGGGGCTCGCTCAGGATTCTGAACAATGAGATCGAAAAGCTCTTCACCTATGTCGAGGGGCGCAAGCAGATCGTCGCCGAGGATGTCCGGGCGGTGGTGGGAGCGTCGAAGACATATAATGTGTTCGAGCTTCAGAAGGCGGTGGGGGGGAAGAATCTGGAACTGGCGATAGAGATCGCCGAGCGGATGCTGCAGTCGGGGGAGTCGGAGCAGTTGATCCTGACGATGCTGACACGCTATTTCACGGTGCTCTGGAAACTGATCGAGCTCCGGACGCGCACGCGCGATCAGAACGAAATGGCACGGGGCGTCGGAATCACCTCCTTTTTCCTGAACGAGTATCTTGCGGCGCTCTCTCGGTATCCGATGTCTCATCTCCGCAACGCGTTCGAGGCGCTGCTTCAGGCGGACCTGACCCTGAAGACGAGCAGAACGCCCCCCGAGGTCGTGCTGCAACTGCTGCTGGTCTCGGTGATCAGGGGAGAAAATCTGGTTGCAAACCCGTATATCAAACGCTGACAGGCTTATGAATCCTCCAACGGAGACATTCGAAGATTTCCTCGCGATCGTGCGCATCCTGCGCAGGGAGTGCCCGTGGGATCGCGAACAGACGCATGCGTCGATCGCCCCGCTGCTGGTGGAGGAGGCGTACGAGGTGAAGGAGTCGGTGGAATCGGGCGACGACACCGAGCTGAAGAAGGAACTTGGGGATATCCTGCTCCACTCGGTCATGCATTCGGTGATCGCCGAGGAGCGTGGCGCCTTTTCGTTCGACGATGTCGTCAGGACGATCTCCGTCAAGCTTGTCCACAGGCATCCTCATGTCTTCGGCGACGTCCGGGTGGAGAACCCGGCGGAGGTGAGCCGGAACTGGGAGCAGTTGAAGATGAAGGAGGGGCGCCGCTCCCTCTTCGAGAATATGCCCAAGGCGCTCCCCGCGCTTCAGCGCGCCGACCGGGTGCAGGAGAAGGCCTCCAAGGTCGGGTTCGACTGGGAGAAGCCGGAGGATGTCTGGGAGAAGGTGGAGGAGGAGATCGGGGAGTTCCATGCCGAGGTGCTCGCCGGGGCGTCGAAGGAGAGGATCGAGGAGGAGTTCGGGGATATCCTGTTCGCCCTCGTCAACTATGCCAGGTTCATCGGGGTCGCTCCGGAGGAGGCGCTGCAGCGGACCACGAACAAGTTCATCAGGCGCTTTCAGTATATCGAGGCGCGACTGATGGAGCAGGGGAAGACCTTCACCGACGTCGACCTGGCGGAGATGGACCGATACTGGAACGAGGCGAAGAAGTAGCCCCCCGCGTCGATCCGTTGCGCCCTGTCACGTTTCGGCCGTTTACAGGGGCGGTCCCCTTTCGTAGCTTTGTGCGATTTGGGTGGTTCCTACCCTTCCTTCGGGCCGGGCGTTGCCGCGCGGCGTCGAAGTTCTCCTCCCTTCGGCATCATTTCCTGTTAGGGCGCACATCAATGACATCTCGTCCAAAGGCCAGGCTCGCACTTGAAAACGGGGTAGTCTTCACGGGACGCGCGTTCGGCGCCGTCGACCGTGAGGCGGAAGGGGAAGTCGTCTTCAATACCACGATCACCGGGTATCAGGAGATCCTGACCGACCCCAGCTACCACGGGCAGATCGTCACCATGACCTATCCCCATATCGGAAACGTCGGCGTCAACCGGGTGGACGTGGAGTCGCGCTGCGTGCAGGCGGCCGGGTTCGTCACGCGGGAGGCGTCGAGGATACGTTCGAACTGGCGAAGCGAGGAGGGTCTGGATGACTACCTGCGCAACAGCGGCGTCATCGGGATCGAGGGGATCGACACCCGCAAGCTGGTCCGCATCCTTCGTGAGGAGGGGGCGATGCGCGGGATCATCTCCGCCGTGGAGCAGGACGAGGCGGTCCTCGTCGAGCGGGCCCGCGCGCTTCCGAGCATGGCGGGGCTCGATCTGACCAAGGCGGTCACCTGCGACGAGCCGTACGACTGGACCCCGCTGGATGGGAGCGGCTATCAGATCCCCGCCCAGGGGAGGAGCGAGGATGGACGGATCTATCACGTCGTGGTGATCGACTTCGGCGTCAAGAACAATATCCTGGAACGACTCGCATCCTACGGTTGCAGGCTTACGGTGGTCCCCTCCGACACCTCCGCCGAGGAGATCCTGGCGCTCCATCCGGACGGCATCTTCCTCTCCAACGGGCCGGGCGATCCCGACGCCGTCAAGTACGCCATGGAGAACATCCGGGCGCTTATGGGGAAGCAGCCGATCTTCGGCATCTGCCTGGGACATCAGCTTCTGGCGCTGGCGCTGGGGGCCAGGACCTACAAGCTCAAGTTCGGGCACCGCGGCGCCAACCACCCCGTTCTGAACCTCCGGACCGGACACAACGAGATCACCTCCCAGAACCACGGGTTCGCCGTCGACCTCGATTCGATCGCGGGGCTGCCGGTGGAGCTGACCCATGTGAACCTGAACGACAGGACGGCCGAGGGATTCCGGCACACCGAGATCCCCCTCTTCTGCGTCCAGTATCATCCGGAGGCGGGTCCCGGACCGCACGACGCCGACTACCTCTTCCGTGAGTTCGTCGAGATGATGGCGAAGCATCCCCGCCGCGACTGATCGGCCCCCTTCCCCCGGCCGATGGAGGTCGGGGGAGACCTTGTCGTCGTACCCGACCGTCAACCGCAAAACCTTCAACTACGATATATCATGCAGACTTTCATTCTCTCCGCCGCCCGGACTCCCGTTGGATCGTTCGGCGGCTCGCTGGGGAGCGTACCGGCTCCGCAACTCGGCACGGTCGCGATCAAGGCGGCGCTGGAGCGTGCCGGCGTCTCTCCCGACCAGGTCTCGGAGGTCGTCTTCGGCAACGTTCTGACGGCCGGTGTCGGCCAGGCCCCGGCGCGGCAGGCGGCGCTCGGCGCCGGAATTCCGACCTCGGTCCCCTGCACCACGATCGGCAAGGTCTGCGGCTCCGGCATGAAGTCGGTGATGATCGCCGACCAGATGATCCGTTGCGGCGACGCCGAGATCGTCGTGGCCGGCGGGCAGGAGTCGATGTCGACCGCTCCCTATCTGCTCGACAAGGCTCGCAACGGCTACCGCATGGGGGACGGCAAGATCATCGACTCGATGATGTACGACGGCCTGACCGACGCCTACGACAACGTGGCGATGGGAGTGGCCGCCGACGCCTGCGCCGTGAGCTGCAACGTGCCGCGCCAGGCGCAGGACGAGTTCACGATCGAGAGCTATCGCCGCGCCCAGACCTCGATCGCCGAGGGACGGTTCCGCGACGAGATCGCCCCGGTGACGGTGAAGGAGCGCAAGGGGGATATCGTCGTCGACACCGACGAGGAGCCGGCCAAGACCAATTTCGACAAGATCCCGACGCTCAAGCCTGTCTTCTCCAAGGAGGGAACGGTGACGGCGGCGAACGCCTCCAAGATCAACGACGGCGCCGCCGCCCTGGTTCTGGCCGGCGCGGAGGCCGTGGAGCGTCTCGGCCTGAAGCCGATGGCGCGGATCGTGGCGCAGTCGGCGCACGCGCAGGCGCCGATGGAGTTCACCACCGCCCCGATCGACGCGATCCGGAAGGTGCTGGAGAAGGCCGGTATGACGCTCGATGATATCGATCTCTTCGAGATCAACGAGGCGTTCGCGGTGGTGGCGCTGGCGGCCCAGGGGGCGCTCGGCATCCCGCACGAGAAGCTGAACGTGAACGGCGGCGCGGTGGCGATCGGCCATCCGATCGGCGCCAGCGGCGCGCGTATCCTCACCACCCTTCTGCACGCCCTGAAGGGGCGCGGCCTGAAGCGCGGGCTTGCCGCGATCTGTATCGGAGGAGGAGAGGCGACGGCGATGATCGTGGAGCTCGTGGACTGACGCTCCTTCAACACTCAATTTTTACACGGGTTCATGAACATCAAGAACGTACTCGTTATCGGCGCCGGGACGATGGGGAACGGGATCGCCCATGTCTTCGCGCAGAACGGTTTTCACGTCACCCTGGTCGATACCGACAACGAGAGGATCAAGGGGGGAATCGATACCATCTCCAGGAACCTGGACCGCCAGGTCAAGAAGGAGGCGATCACCGAGGGGGAGAAGAGCCAGATTCTGGGGCGTATCCGTCCCTCGCTCGACCTGACCACCTCCGTCCCCGGCGCCGATCTGATCGTCGAGGCGGCCACGGAGAACCCCGGCGTCAAGATGGAGATCTTCCGCACGATCGACGCGCACGCGAACGAGCATGCGATTCTGGCGACGAACACTTCTTCGATCTCCATCACCCAGATCGCCGCCGTCACGAAGCGGCCCGACAGGGTGATCGGCATGCACTTCTTCAACCCGGTGCCGGTGATGAAGCTGGTGGAGATCATCCGCGGTCACTCCACGAGCAACGAGACCTACAAGACGATCCGGACCCTGAGCGAAAAACTGGGGAAGACCCCGGTCGAGGTGCAGGACTACCCCGGGTTCGTCAGCAACCGGGTCCTGATGCCGATGATCAACGAGGCGATCTTCTGCGTGATGGAGGGGGTCGCGAGCGCGGAGGATGTCGACACGGTGATGAAGCTCGGGATGGCGCACCCGATGGGCCCCCTCACGCTGGCCGACTTCATCGGTCTCGACGTCTGCCTGGCGATCATGGAGGTGCTCCACAAGGGCCTCGGCGACGACAAGTATCGTCCCTGCCCGCTCCTCCGGAAGATGGTGGCCGCCGGCCATCTGGGGCGGAAGTCGGGACGCGGGTTCTACGAGTATCCGGCGTAACGTCGTTTGCCCCGGTGTCCGCAGGTATGGATAGTCGGCATCGTCGATGGATACTTATGGAGGAATGCTCATGCATGACGGCAGAAAGGTCGAACGGAATAGTCCGCCGACCCGGATCATGGAACGAGTCGTCGAGGTGTTCGGAGATAGAGATGTTGCGATGGCCTGGATGAACACGCCGAACAGAGCGATGGAGGGATGCACGCCTCTTCTGCTCATTGAGAACGATCCGGGGATCGAGATGGTGGAACGTATCCTCGGCAGGATTGAACACGGGCTGTTCAGTTGATCCCGAGCTGTCGTTCTGATGGTGAAACGTATCGTGAAGCCCCCGGCTCCTTCGAGTCGGGGGCTTCCCTTTTCAGGGTGACCGATGACCCCGAAAAAAATATCGACGGCAGAGATGAAATCTTGAAAACACGCTTGGTCCTGTTGGGGATGCGATATATATTCTATCGTTTCGATTGGTAATCGATCAGCAGGGGGATCGGGCGCCCGGCCCGCGGAGCGTGGGTTCTCTCTTTCACCGGCCTCACAGCCAGGCAGAATCATCATCGACGGAATCCTTGTTCCGGCGTCGTCTCGCGGCGCCGCCTCCGTCGTCATCTCTCCATCCACATACCTTTCTTCAATTCTATGGCAACGTACGACCCGAATCAGATCATCTTCTGTCTCTCCACCCTTTCGAACCTGAGCTCCACCGGAAGCGGCTCGGGGGGAAAGATCGAAAAGGATATCAAGCCGGAAATCAAGGCGGTACTCGCCGACCCGACGGTGCAGGGACTGATCGGGGAGTGGAACCTTGTGTGGGGGCCCGTCGTGGATGTGGGACCGTTCAAAGTGGGAGGCTCTCTCGCCATCAACACGATGTATATTGCCCGGTCGGCCGACAACCCGAACCATTTCGTGGTGGCGATCGCCGGCACCGACTCCAAGTCGAAGTACGACTGGATCGTGGAAGATTTCTGGGTGGGGAAGACGGTGACCTGGCCTTATCTCCCGGCGGGCTGGCCGACCCAGCCGCAGATCTCCGACGGCACGAACTTTGGCCTCGGCAAGCTCGTCGCCATGCAGGACCCCGACACCAAGCTCACCGCCCGTCAGTATCTGCAGAACAACGCGGCCAACACCCCCGGCAGCTTCGTCGCCGTGACGGGACACAGCCTGGGGGGCGCCCTCTCCCCCTCCTACGCCCTCTATCTGAACGACACCGCCTCCGAGTGGAACAGCGCCGGCAACGCGACCCTGGCATGCCTTGCCACCGCCGGTCCCACGCCGGGCGATGCCGACTTCTCCGACTATTACGGGAGCCGTCTCGGTTCCGCCACCACCCGCGTCTGGAACAGCCATGATGTTGTCCCTCACGCGTGGGAGGTCGACATGCTGAACCAGATCCCGACGCTCTACGAGCCGCTCATCACCCCCGATATCGAGATCAACGCGTTCGTGGCGCTTGCCAAGTGGGTCTCCCGCAAGACACCGTACACCCAGCTCCTCCCCGGCACGGCCGGCAGCCCGTCGAGCGTGGTCGGCGTGCCGGCCGGCAACACCTTCTCCGGGTTCATGCAGGAGCTCTGCTACCAGCATATCGACAACTACGTGACGATCTTCGCGGTGCAGGCATACCAGGCGGCGGTCACGAAGGTGCTGAACCAGGGGAAGACCTTCTTCTCCTGCAACCTGACGCAGGCCGATATCGATTCGGTGACGGCGATCGTGCAGCGGTACGTGACCGGCGAATCGGCGAACGCCGGCGCGGAAGCGACCACGGCCCCTTCGGTCAACGCAGAGTAAGGAGAGGGACGTCGGCCGATTCCATATCGTGAATCGATAAGACAGCGGGTCGGAGTTATGTACTCCGGCCCGTTGTGTCTTTATGGATCTCACGCTCGTGAACGGTTCGGTTCACGTTCATGCGGATATCTCCATGAAGACCTCCATCGATACGCTCCGGTTCGTCCTGCTGCTGACGGGGATCGTTCTGATCATCGCCGGGGCGTGCGCTCCTCTCTATATCCCTCCGGTGACGCACGTTCCGGCGCTGGAGAAGCAGGGGGAGGGGGATGCGGCGGTCTTCGTCGGCTCGGGCGGGTTCGACGGTCAGTTCGCCTATTCCCCCTGGAAGAACATGATGCTGCGCGGAGCCGTCTCGTACTACGATCCGGGAGATCCGTCGGCTACGAACCTGATGCGCTTGCACGGGCACACCTATGGCGAGATCGCGGGGGGACCGTACACGGCTGCACGAAAGGGGTTGCGGGCTCATCTGCTGGCCGGGGTCGGAACCGGGTCGGCGACGATGTTGAGCCCGGACTATTCCACCTCCCCCATGCCCGGAACCGACAGCGTCAGCGCCCGGTACTGGCGGTTGTTCGTACAAGGATATATCGGATCGCATTCAGTCGCTTCCATCAGCAAATCTCCCCGGATCTACAATATGGCCGGCTTGAACGCCGCGACAGAATACGGACTCGCCGCGCGCTATGCTCTTGTGCCGTTCAGGGGGATCCTCCACAACGGAGAACATATCGCAAACCGAACCGCCGGTTTCCTCGAGCTTCAGGCCGTGGTCCGTGCGGGCTCGGATGATATCGGGTTTGAAGTGCAGACCGGCCCCATCTTCAGGCTCGACGGCGGCGAGGAGGAGCTGGGCATCTGGAACTGGTTCACGTTGTCTCTGGGGATGCGTGCGCGGTTCTGAGCAGGGCGATCGTCCGGACGCTAACATTTTTGGTGGGATAGGTGTTAGAAGGCTGCATCGTGTTCTATCCCCCAATCCGAACGGCGCGGATCGCTGCGAGCCGGGTGCATCACCCCATCACCCGCTCCATGGTCCGCGCCGTTACATTCTAACCCACTTCCCGGCCACTTACCCGGTTCCCCAAACGTCTTCTACCCCGCTTCGGGCGTTTCCGTCCCCATCCCTTCGTCCCCCGGGTCGATGGGGGAGGCGGGGCCTGTAAGGGTTTATAACATCCGGGGCCCGATACGGTCATATTCTTGACTTTTTTGTACAGATTACCGTATCCTTGCAGTTCTTCACCGGGGAAACGGCCGGTGGGGAGAGGCGGAAGAAGCGCGATACGAGAACAACAGATCTCTTTTCATACAGGAACGTCATGAGCAGCGAGCTTGAAAGCAAGCCTATGAGCACAGACCTGGAGACGATCCACCAGGTCACGGAAAGCGACTACAAGTACGGCTTCGTGACCGATATCGAGACCGAATACTTCCCCGTGGGTCTCAGCGAGGAGGTGGTCCGCCTGATCTCGGCCAAGAAGAACGAGCCGGAGTTCCTGCTGGAGTGGCGCCTGAAGGCGTATCGGCACTGGCTCACCATGGCCGAGCCGACGTGGCAGAACGTCTACTACAACCCGATAGATTATCAGGCGATCTCCTACTTCGCGGCCCCCAAGAAGAAGGCGAAGAGTCTCGACGAGGTCGACCCGGAGCTGCTGGAGATGTACGAGAAACTCGGCATCCCCCTGAACGAGCGGGAGGCGCTTGCCGGCGTCGCCGTGGATGCCGTCATCGACAGCGTTTCGGTCGCCACGACCTTCAAGGAGAAGCTCGGGAAGCTCGGCATCATCTTCTGCTCCTTCTCGGAGGCGGTTCAGGAGCATCCGGAGCTGGTGAAGAGATATCTCGGCTCGGTCGTTCCCTACACCGACAACTATTTCGCGGCGCTCAACTCCGCCGTCTTCAGCGACGGCTCGTTCGCCTACATCCCGAAAGGGATCCGCTGCCCGATGGAGCTTTCCACATACTTCCGGATCAATGCGGCCAACACCGGCCAGTTCGAGCGGACCCTGATCGTGGCGGAAGAGGGGAGCTACGTCAGCTATCTGGAGGGATGCACCGCCCCGATGCGCGACGAGAACCAGCTTCATGCGGCCGTCGTCGAACTGGTGGCGCTCGATCGTGCCGAGATCAAATACTCGACGGTCCAGAACTGGTATCCGGGGGATAAGGACGGGCGCGGCGGCATCTACAACTTCGTCACCAAGCGCGGCCTCTGCGCCGGCGCGAACTCCAAGATCAGCTGGACGCAGGTGGAGACCGGATCGGCGATCACCTGGAAGTATCCGAGTTGTATCCTGAAAGGAGATAATTCGATCGGCGAGTTCTATTCGGTGGCGGTCACGAAGAACAGGCAGCAGGCGGATACCGGCACCAAGATGATCCATATCGGGAAGAACACCCGCAGCACGATCGTCTCCAAGGGGATCTCGGCCGGCTTCGGACAGAACACCTACCGCGGTCAGGTCAAGATCAACAAGGGGGCCGAAGGGGCGCGCAACTACTCGCAGTGCGATTCGATGCTGATCGGGGAGAAGTGCGGCGCCCACACCTTCCCTTATCTGGAGGTGAAGAATCCCTCGGCGGTGATCGAGCATGAGGCCTCCACCTCCAAGATCGGCGAGGATCAGATCTTCTACTGCAACCAGCGGGGGATCTCGACCGAGGACGCCGTCTCGATGATCGTCAACGGGTTCTGCAAGGAGGTCTTCCGCGAGCTGCCGATGGAGTTCGCCGTGGAGGCGCAGAAGCTTCTTGCGGTGAGCCTTGAAGGGAGCGTCGGCTAGCCGGAGCGATTCCGGCGGAACGGCCGCGGGCGCGGGAGCCAGGCGCACCACGGCCTGTACTGAAGCATGAACAGAGAGCATAACCTAATCAGCACGAGGATAGCATCAGTGTCAGCGCAACAGCCAATTCTGGAGATCCGGAACCTTCAGGCGTCGATCGATGGGAAGGAGATCCTCAAGGGGATCGACCTGACGATCAACGCCGGCGAGGTCCATGCCATCATGGGGCCGAACGGCTCCGGCAAGAGCACGCTCGCCCAGGTTCTGGCCGGCCATAAAAGCTACGAGGTCACCGGAGGGGAGGCGATCTACAGGGGCCTCGACCTTCTGGAACTCGATCCCGAGGAGCGGTCGCGCGAGGGGATTTTCCTCGCCTTCCAGTACCCGGTGGAGCTTCCCGGCGTCAACAGCACCTACTTCCTGAAGGCGGCCGTGAACGCCCTCAGAAAACATCGCGGCCAGGAAGAACTCGACGCCGCCGACTTCCTTGCGCTGGTGCGCGAGAAGATGAAGGTGATCGAGGTGGGGGAGAGCCTGCTGAAGCGGTCGGTCAACGAAGGGTTCTCCGGCGGTGAGAAGAAGCGGAACGAGATCTTCCAGATGGCGGTTCTGGAGCCGACACTGGCGATCCTCGACGAGACCGATTCCGGCCTCGATATCGACGCGCTCCGGATCGTCTCCGACGGCGTCAACAGGCTCCGCTCCAAGGATAACGCGATGATTCTGGTGACCCACTACCAGCGGCTTCTGAATTATATCGTACCCGATTTCGTGCATGTCCTCTACGGCGGGCGGATCATCAAGTCCGGCGGCAAGGAGCTGGCGCATGAGCTGGAAGAGCTCGGATACGACTGGATCAAGGAACATAGCGGGGCCGCACAGTCGGTCGGCGCCTAAGCGAACGGGAGATACATGGCAAGCAATCAGGAGAACAGGCAGACCGACGGCAAGGGAGCGTTCCTGGCGAGCTTCGACCTGTTCGAACGAAGCCTGAACGGCGAGACATCCCAGCCCCTGCATGAGACGCGCCGCCGCGCGATCGCGGAGTTCGAGAAGATCGGACTCCCCAGCGGACGCGACGAGGAGTGGCGATTCACAACAACGGCGCCCCTGACCGGACGGACCTTCCGTCCCTCGGTGGCCGCCGATTATACATCGATATCCGATGAGGATCTGAAGGAGCTCAGCTTCGACGAGCCGACCGGACACCGGCTGGTCTTCGTCGACGGGCATTTCGTCGAGCGGCTCTCGCGGATCATGCCGAGCGCCGAGGGAGTGCGGATCGGGAGCCTGGCGTCGATCATGAAGTCCGACCCCGCCGCCGTCGAGGCGACGGTGGCGTCGCTGCCGGAGCGGACCCGCAGCGCCTTCACGGCGCTCAACACGGCGTTCCTCCGCGACGGAGCCTACATCGAGATTCCGAACGGGAAGATCGTCGAGGAGCCGATCCACCTTCTCTTCATCGGGACGGCCGGGGAGGAGGCTGTCGCGTCGCATCCCCGCACGATCATCTCCGTGGGGCGGAGCGCGCAGGCCACGATCATCGAGGAGTATACGGGGTTCGAGAACGCCCGCTACTTCACCAATCCCGTCACCCAGATCTCCGTCGGCGAGAACGCCGTGGTCGATCACTACAAGCTCCAGCACGAGAGCCCGGAGGCGGTCCATGTCGGGACGCAGGTCTCGCGTCAGGAGCGGAACAGCACCTTCACGACCTTCGCCGTCTGCTTCGGCAACGCCCTGCTCCGGAACGATTCCGATGTGGTGCTGGAGGGGGAGGGAGCCCACTGCACGCTGGACGGACTCTATCTGGCCAACGGCGTCGAGATGGTCGACAACCATACCTCGATCGATCACGCGCAACCCCACTGCACGAGCCATGAGCTCTACAAGGGGATCCTGAACGACAAGGGACGCGGCGTCTTCAGCGGCAGGATCATCGTCCGCGAAGGGGCTCAGAAGACCGACTCCAAGCAGTCGAACATGAACCTCGTCCTTTCGAACGAGGCGACGATCGACACCAAGCCGCAGCTCGAGATCTTCGCCGACGACGTCAGGTGCACGCACGGCGCCACCATCGGCCAGCTCGACGAGACGATGATCTTCTACCTGCGGGCCAGAGGGATCGGGGAGCCGGAGGCACGGGCGATGCTGACCTACGCCTTTGCCACCGATGTGATCGAGAGGATCAAGGTCGAGAGCGTCTGTGAATATCTGGACAGGCTTCTGGGCCGCCGTCTGGAGCATTGATGCTCCTGTCGGTCCGGCGAACGGCCGGCCGGTGAACGCCGATGAACAGCAGCAGTGAAGCAGAGAGAAGAGAGTATGACGACGATCAACGAACATACATCGACACAGGCCGACGAGATCGCGGCACGATACGACGTGGAGAAGATCCGTGAGGATTTCCCGATCCTGAAGGGGCTCGTGCGCGGGAAGCCGCTCGTCTATCTGGACAACGCGGCGACCACGCAGAAACCGCAGTCGGTGATCGACGCGATCAGCGGGTACTACGGCGGGCTGAACTCCAACATCCACCGCGGGGTCCACTACCTCAGCGAGCAGGCGACGCTCCGCTACGAAGGGGCGCGCGGGCGGATCCGCTCCTTCCTGAATGCGGCGAGCGATCGCGAGATCATCTTCGTGCGCGGGGCGACCGAGGGGATCAACCTGGTGGCCCACAGCTTCGGGCGGAAGTTCGTCCGCGAGGGGGATGAGATCATCATCTCCGCGATGGAACATCACTCCAATATCGTGCCGTGGCAGATCCTCTGCGAGACGGTCGGAGCGAAGCTGCGGGTGATCCCCATCAACGACGCCGGGGAGATCGTGATGGAGGAGTATGAGAAGATGCTGAACGAGCGGACCCGGATCGTGGCGACGGCGCACATGTCGAATGCTCTCGGCACGATCAATCCGGTGGAGCGGATCATCGAGCTGGCGCACGCCGCCGGGGCGGTGGTGCTGCTGGACGGCGCGCAGGCCGCATCCCACATCCCGGTGGATGTGCGGGCGCTCGATGTCGATTTCTACGTCTTCTCCGGCCACAAGGCGTACGGTCCCACCGGGATCGGCGTCCTCTACGGGAAGGAGAAGCTGCTGGAGTCGATGCCTCCGTATCAGGGGGGTGGGGATATGATCAAGTCGGTGTCGTTCGAGCGGACGATCTACAACGATCTTCCCCACAAGTTCGAGGCGGGAACGCCGAATATCGTCGGTCCGATCGGGCTGGCCGTGGCGCTCGACTACATCGATGCGGCGGGGCTGGATGCGATCGCCGCGCATGAGAACGATATTCTTGTATATGGAACGGAGGCTCTCGCGTCGATTCCCGGTCTGCGGCTGATAGGGACGGCGGATCGCAAGGCGAGCATTCTTTCGTTCGTGCTGGAGAGCGCTCATCCGCACGATATCGGGACCATTCTCGACAGCCGGGGAGTCGCGATCCGGACGGGGCATCACTGCGCCGAGCCGGTGATGCATCGGTTCGGGATCCCCGCCACGGCGCGCGCGTCGATCGCGATGTACAACACCCGCCAGGATATCGACGCCCTGGTCGCCGGCATCGAAACCGTCAACACGCTTTTCGCATGATGGATGATCTGCGCGATCTCTACCAGGAGATCATTCTCGACCATAACAGGAACCCCCGCAACTTCCGCGTGATGGAGGACGCCACGCGGGAGATCGAAGGCTACAACCCACTCTGCGGAGATCGTTATACGATCTATCTGAAGATCGAGGATGACACGGTGAAGGATATCAGCTTCCAGGGGGCCGGGTGCGCCATCTCCAAGGCGTCGGCCTCGGTGATGAGCTCGCTGGTCAAGGGGAAGAGTGTGGCGGAGGCGGAGGCTCTCTTCAAGAGCTTCCACGGGCTGCTGACGAGCGGGGAGGAGGTGACGGTCGAAAAACTGGAATCGCTCGGCAAGCTGGGGGTGTTCGCCGGGGTGAAGGAATATCCGATGCGGGTCAAATGCGCCACGCTTGCATGGCACACGATGAACACCGCGCTGCACGGCTCCGACGACACGGTATCGACGGAATGATCACATCTCATAACGCGATATGGAGTTGACATTGCCTCCCGAAGATATCAAGCAGCTCGTGGTCGACGTGCTCAAGACATGTTACGATCCGGAGATTCCGGTCGACATCTACGAGCTCGGTCTTGTCTACGACATCACGGTCGCCCCTCCGGCCGACGTCACGGTGCTGATGACCCTGACGGCGCCGAGCTGCCCGGTGGCCGGCACGCTTCCGGCGCAGATCGAACAGAAACTGAAGTCGACCCCCGGCATCTCCGACGCGAAAGTGGAACTGACCTGGGAGCCGCCGTGGGACAAGGATCGGATGACCGAGGCCGCCCGGCTGGAGCTCGGGATGTTCTAGGAGGAAGCGCCGCCCATGTCACGGGCGCGCTCCGCCACGGCAGTATTGAGCACGGGGGGAACAGGTAAACGCACAGGCACAGGAACGATGAAATTCAGCACACAGGAAGAGTACGGTTTCCGCTGTCTCCTCCGGATCGCCCGATCCGGCGAGGGGGGGAGCCTTACCATTCCTGAGATAAGCCAGGCCGAAGGTCTCTCCGACGCCAACGTCGCCAAGCTGCTCCGCCTTCTCCGTCTGGGGGGGTTCGTGGAGGCGACGCGCGGCCGTGTCGGGGGGTACTCGCTGGCGCGTCGTCCGGAGGATATCGCCGTCTCCGACGTTCTCACCTGCCTTGGCGGGCGTCTGGTGGAAGAGGGGTTCTGCGACGCCTTCAGCGGCACCAACCGCATCTGCGTCCATGCCATCGACTGCACGATCTTCTCCCTCTGGCAGACGATCCAGAACGCCGTCGACGGGGCGCTGGTGAATCTGCGCCTCAGCGATATGATCCCCAGAAGCGAGGAGGATCTGCTCCCGCACAGAAGCTCCTTCTCGCTGGAGGTTCCGGTCGGAAAGAGGAGTCTCCACGACTCGAAGGCCGGCGACCCGTCGTAAGCCGGGCGCGCATCCGATCACTGTTCCGATCCCTGCCGGTATGGGCCGGCGATTTCTCCACCACGTTTCTCGATCCTCGACTCTCGATCCTCCGTCCCGGCCGATATGGGAGCCGGTCCCGAAGGAGCACCGATCGTAGCCGCAGGCCATTCATAGAATATCCCAGGCCCTGAAAGGGGATACTATATCTTCCCACGGCAACAGATGATAATATCTCTACACGATACGGCTCCCGTAGGGAGCACCCATATGTAGCAACGATGCCGTACCAATATTCTTTAAGCACCGTAGGTGCGTACCGGTCTTCATCTTCGCGGCAGGAAAGACCGGTACGCACCTGCAGCGCTTAAGATTGTGTGTGGGGAATGTCTCTGCTACATATAGTTCGCCCCTACGGCGCTCAAGAAGAATATGGGATCGATTGCTGCCGCAACACGTCTGTTCCTGAAGGGCTTCAGCGAAATGAGGACCCCGCTCGAAGAGGATCTTTATCCTGATATGATATATGCGGGCGGAACCGTGTTTCGCTTGTCGGAGGGAACAGGTTCGACCGCCGTTTCCTGCAAGGAAAAGATGATATGACCCCCACACCATATTATCCCCGTGTTTTCTATATTCGGCCCGCGCCTCCTCACGTACACGCTTTCCCATCGGCGTATAACGTAGGCTGAACGAGCATACCGCGCTCGGAATGAGAGACGATATGCGCCGTTAATATCGGCGTGCGACTTATCTGCGGCATGCAAATTGCTGCTTGAAGGCGCACGCCCGGCCGCGCATATCCGAAGCCGTTCCGCCTGAAGAGCCATTCCTCGATTGCAGGCTTCATACCGATATCGTACTTAACAACCCATCGAATACATTTCGCGTTACGACATCCTGGAGACGTCATGAGCTTTCCGCGTTTGCTTGTCAAACCGCTGTTCATCCTAGCGCTCGTCGTGCCCGGCCTCGATCTGGCCGCGCAGTCGAATCCAACGATCGACATCAACGGGCATGTGGGCATCGGAACGGTCAAGCCCGATCCCCTCGCCATTCTCGACCTGAACTCGACCACGGCCGGTCTCTTGATGCCCCGTCTGACGGCGGCGCAGATTGCGGCTCTGGTCAATCCTCCTACCGGCCTGATGGTGTTCAACACCACGACCGGGGAGTTCAACTACAACTTCGGGGCGCCGGGGACTCCGCAGTGGGAAGCGCTCCTGACGCTGAACGGCCCGTCGGCGGGGTCGGCGTTCTGGAAGCTGAGCGGCAATGCTCTGACGACCGGGGATTTCCTCGGCTCCACCAACAGCCAGCCCCTCATCCTCAAGACCGACAACACGGAGCGGATGCGGATCACCGCCGCCGGAAACGTCGGCATCGGAACACCATCGCCGGGGCAGCCGCTCGACGTCGCGGGGAACATCCAGTTCTCCGGCGCTCTGATGCCGGCCGGCGATCCGGGTGAGATCGCGGAGATCCTCGTCTCCAGCGGACCCGGCTTTCCGCCGACCTGGCAGCCCGCCGGAGCATTCTCGTTCGACGGCGACATCACGGGACCGATCGCCAGCACGGTCATCGATCCCGAGAACCCCGGCATCGGTGATCGCCTGATCGCCGGCGTCAACAACGGCACCACGATGATCAACGACGCCCGGGTGAACGATACGCTGACGATCAACGGCGGCACGATCGACAACACGCCGATCGGCGCCACCGGTCGCAGCACCGGCGCCTTCACCTCCATCGACGTGACCGGCAACGCGATCGTCGGCGGTGACGTCATCGCCACGGACGACATCGAAGCCGGAGACAACGTTCGCGCAACGAACGATGTGACCGCCGGTGACGACATGGAAGCCGATGACGATATCACCGCGGGGGACGACATCAACGCGGGCGGCGACGTGGTCGTCGGTCAGGATGTGGATGTCGACGGCGAGATCAACGTCCAGAACGACGTGAATGTCGGCGGGGATCTCTTTGTGGACGGGAACATGGCGATCGACGGAGACGTGACGCTCGGCAACGGCGACAATGACCCGATCACGTTCAACGCGGGGACGGGAGCCGTGACGTTCAGCGGCTCGGTCATCAACGGCGTGGGCACCCCGATCGTGGGGACCGATGCCGCCAACAAGGACTATGTCGACAACCAGATCACGAGCCAGGCGTGGGCGCTCGACGGCAACGCGGCCGGAGCGACCGACGTGCTCGGCACGACCAACGCCCAGGATCTGAACATCATCGCCGGCGGCTCGACGCGGATGACGATCGACGACGAGACCGGCAACGTCGGCGTCGGCGGAGCCGCCTCCGCGACCGACAGGCTGAGCGTGACCGGGAACATCAACACCAGCACGCAGTACAACATCGGCGGCGAGCGGGTGTTGAGCGTGCCGGGGACCGAGAATCTGTTTGTCGGAGCCGGAGCGGGCACCGCCAACACTACCGGAACCAACAATACTTTCGTCGGCGACAACGCGGGACTTGCCAACACGGCGGGTCTGTACAATACGGTGGTCGGTAGTGATGCGTTGTCGGAGAACACGACCGGCAACAACAATACGGTGATGGGTTTCGGCGCGATGGCGGCGAACACGACCGGTGAGGGGAATACGAGCATCGGACAGAGGACGCTCGAGGCCAGTACGACCGGAGACTACAATACGGCCGTCGGTATGGGAGCCATGATCGAGAATGAGACGGGCCGCACCAATACGGCGATCGGCGTGAGCGCGCTGAACACGAATACGACGGGCGACGAAAACACCGCGGTCGGCTCGGGGGCGATGAACGGCAACCTGACCGGCGACAACAGTACCGGTATCGGCGTCAACGCCCTGAGCGGTTACCAGAGCGGCAGCAATAACACCGCGCTCGGCAAGGAGGCAGGTTTTGACGCCCCCTTCACCAGCACGGGAACGGGATCGAACAACACCTTCATCGGCTACCAGGCGAATCCGTCGGCGTTCGATCTGAACAACGCCACAGCGATCGGCGCCGGAGCGATCGTCGGTCAGAGCAACGCGCTTGTTCTGGGGAACAACGCCGACGTCGGTATCGGCACCAGCACGCCGGGCGCGCGGCTCGACGTTGCGGGCACAGCCGGAACCTCCAACGTCCGGATGGGCTCCCTTTCGGGCGCTGCCGTCTCCACCCCCTGGACCCCTACCGCGGATGACGGTATCGTCGTCGCGGATGCGAACGGCGATCTTCTCAAGCGCTCGCTCGAGGAGGTCATTCCCGCCGCCGGATGGGAGCTCACCGGCAACGCCGGGACGACGCCGGGAACGAACTTCCTGGGAACCACCGACGACACGCCGATGGAGATCCGCGTCAACGACACCGCAGTAATGCGATATTTCCCGAACGCGACCAGCCCGAACATCATCGGCGGCGTGTACGAGAACACGATCGATACCGGCTCGTACGGCTCGATCATCGCCGCGGGCGGTTCGGCAACCGAGCCGAACGCGATCGACACCAGTGCGATCTATTCCACGATCGGCGGCGGCCGGGGGAACTTCATGTCGGCCGACGATGCGACGATCGGGGGCGGCGACGGAAATACGATCACGGGCAACTCCACCGCTGCGGCGATCGCCGGCGGTGAATCGAACACGATACAGTTCAGCGCCAACCACGGAGCGATCGGCGGCGGCCGGCTCAACACGATCGGCGGCGCGGCCCAGCGCGCGACGATCGGCGGCGGTGACTCCAATACGGTAACCGCCAGCGCCGGCGATGCGACGATCGGGGGCGGACGTCACAACACGATCAACAACGGTTCGCTGAGCGCGGTGATCGGCGGCGGCGACTCCAACACCATCTCCAACAGTTCCAATCAGGGGACGATCGGGGGCGGACGTCACAACACGATCAACAACGGTTCGCTGAGCGCGGTGATCGGCGGCGGCGACTCCAACACCATCTCCAACGGTTCCAATCAGGGGACGATCGGGGGCGGACGTCACAACATGCTCACCAACGGCGGGGAGTTCGGGACGATCGGCGGCGGCGCCACGAATACGGTCACCAACGGCGCCGCCAATGCGGTGATCGGCGGCGGCGTCGGGAACACGATCACCGACGGCACGACGAACGGCACGATCGCCGGCGGCACTCTCAATCGCATTGCGAGCGGAGTCTACGGAGCGATCGGGGGCGGACGGAGCAACACGATCACCAGCGGCGCAGAACGCTCGACGATTGCCGGCGGCGATTCGAACACGATCAACAACAATGCGGCGTACTCGACGATCGGCGGCGGACGGTTCAACACCGTCACCAACGGCGCAGAGCGCTCGACGATCGCCGGCGGTGACTCCAACACCATCTCCAGCGGCGCCTTCCACGGAGTGATCGGCGGCGGACGCTACAACACGATCACCAACGGCGCGCGGCTCTCGACGATCGGTGGCGGTGATTCCAACATGATCGCCAGCAGCGCCGTCTACGGCATGATCGGGGGCGGTCGGCGCAACACGATCACCAACGGCGCGGAGTATTCGACGATCGGTGGCGGCGACTCCAACATGGTCAGCAACAGCTCGGTCCGTTCCACGATCGGCGGCGGCCGGTACAACGCGATCACCAACAGCGCGGATCGCTCGACGATCGGCGGCGGCGTGAACAACACGATCACCAACAGCGCATTCCGTTCGACGATCGGTGGCGGCGACTCCAACCTCATCAGCAACAGCGCATCTCGTTCGACGATCGGCGGCGGCGGCCTCAATACGGTCTCCGACGGCTCCGTCTCCGGCACGGTGGCGGGCGGCACGGTGAACCGGGTTCTCAGCAGCAGCTACGGAACGATCGGCGGCGGCGATTCGAACATGGTCGCCTTCAGCGCCAACCATTCGGTGATCGACGGCGGGCACGGCAACGTCGTCAACAACGGCAGCAGCTACAGCGCCATCGGCGGCGGTCAGACCAACACCGTGACCAGCGGCTCGGATCGCTCGACGATCGGCGGCGGCGTAAACAACACGCTCACGGGGAGCAGCAATCACGGGACGATCGGCGGCGGCGCGGGGAATACTCTGAGCGGCGGCAGCACGTACGGTGCAATCGCCGGCGGCAGGGGGAACAGCATCATCGACGGCAGCGACCACGGGACGATCGGCGGCGGTGATTCCAATACGATCACCGACGGGTCCGACTACGCCGCGATCGGCGGCGGTCAGGGGAACCGGATCGACTCCATGGCGACCCACAGCGTGATCGGCGGCGGTCAGGGGAACCGGATCGACTCCATGGCGACCCACAGCGCGATCGGCGGCGGCGCCGACAACGCGATCTACGGTTCGCACTCGGTGATCCCCGGCGGCCGGGGAATGACCCTGGACGGAGCGCGCAGCTTCGGCTTCAACGCCAACGACATGGACGGCACGGCGCCGATGACGATCCTCGACTCGAACGTCGCGGTGATCGCCAACGCCGATCTCTGGCTGGCGAACAACAACGAGTCGACAGGCCAGATCCGGTTCTACGAGTCGAATGTGACGTCGGGAGAGTTCCCTCCCGCGGGGATCAACTATACCTCGTTCCGGGCGGGGAGCCAGGCCGACGACATCACCTATACCCTCCCCGAGGCGGGTCCGGCGACCGACGGCGACGTGCTGACGGCCCAGCCCGACGGCACCATGAGCTGGATCGGCCAGGATTCGATCGTGAAGTCGTATGGATGGTCCCTCTCCGGCAACGCGATCTCCGGCACGGAGGTGCTCGGCACGACCAACGACCAGGATCTGAACATCATCACCGGCAACACGACCCGGATGACGATCGACGACGAGACCGGCAACGTCGGCGTGGGAGGAGCTCCCTCGGGGATCGACAAGCTAAGCGTGACCGGGAACATCAACAGCAGCACGCAGTACAACATCGGCGGCAATGCGGTGCTCCAGATCAACGGCGCCACGAACGTGGCGACAGGCGTCGGCGCGGGCGCGGCGGTGACGAGCGGCGCCAACAACACCTCGAACGGCACCAATGCCCTGGCGGCGAACACCACGGGGAGCAACAACATCGCGATCGGTTCGAACGCCCTTCAGAGCAGCACGACGACCAGCAACAACACGGCGGTCGGTCACAACGCGATGCGGCTCAACACGACCGGCACGAACAATCTTGCAGTGGGACGTAATGCCCTTGCCGCCAACACGACCGGCAACTCCAATACGGCCCTGGGACCGGCAGCCCTCCTTGCGAACACCACCGGCGGCGACAACGTCGCGGTGGGACGTAACTCCCTTGCCGCCAACACGACCGGCGAGAGCAACACCGGCGTCGGCGTCAGCGCTCTGGGCTCCAACACGATCGGCCGGAACAACACGGCCCTGGGCCGCAACGCGCTGAACGACAACACGGAGGGTCGCGACAACACGGCAGTCGGTCGTAACGCGATGAGTTCCAACATCATAGGTGAAGCGAACACGGCCGTCGGTCGCGAGTCGCTCGTCCAGAACCTCACCGGCAGCGGCAACACGGCGATCGGTATCGCCTCGCTCGCCTCCAACGTTGCCGGCAACGTCAACACCGCCGTCGGCGCGGGTGCGCTCACCTCCTCGACCATCGGCGAGGGGAACACCGCCGTCGGCGCGGGTGCGCTCGCCTCCAACGATGACGGCAGCGGCAACGTGGCTGTCGGCGGAGGGGCAATGTTCGACAACACGTCGGGCTTCGCCAACGTGGCCGTCGGTACGGATGCGCTCGGCTTCAACACGATCGGTACCGGCAACACGGTAATCGGCGCCACCGCGATGGCCATCAGCACCATCTCCAATCTGAACACGGCCGTCGGTTCAAGCGCGCTTCTGCAGAACACGGAGGGAAGCAGCAACGTGGCCCTCGGCTCGTTCGCGCTCAGCGGAACGTCGATCGGAGAGGGGAACACGGGCGTCGGCACCGGTGCCGGATCCTTCAACGACGACGGCAGCTTCAACACCTTCATCGGCCAGGGCGCCGATGCCGCATCGCCGGGGCTCATCAACGCGACGGCGATCGGCGCCGGAGCGGTCGTCGCCCAGGACAGCTCGCTTATTCTGGGGAACGAAGCCAACGTCGGTATCGGCACCAGCACGCCGGCCGCACGGCTCCATGTAGAGGGGACGGCGGGCACCTCCAACGTCCGGATGGGCTCCCTCTCGGGAGAAGCGATCGCCGACACCTGGACGCCGACGGCCGACGACGGGATCATCACGGCGGACGCCAACGGCGATCTCATCAAGCGTTCGCTCAGCGCCATCGGAGGTGGAAACGGAAACGGTGGAAACAGTGTGGCCTACGCTCCCGCATCGACGCAGGAGACCGCGCCGGATCGCACGGCCTACCTGTTCGATATCGCCTATGATCCCGGGGCTCCGACGAGCGTGGATGCGGTAGGCGCGCGGATCATCTCGAGCGCCGGCATGGGCGACGCCGCCAGTGCGACCGCGCTGACACTGATTGCGGTCCCCAGCGGACCCGGGTCGGCGATTGCGCTCGATGCAGTGGGGAACATCAACACCGACAGGCAGTACGATATCGGCTACAGCCGGGTTCTGAGCGTGACGGGGACGAACAATCTCCTGGTGGGCCTCGGCGCGGGAGCAATGGACGGTGGGAGCGAGAACACCTTCGTGGGAACGAACGTGGGAGCCCAGAACACGACAGGTATCCAGAACACCGGAATCGGCGCGCTGGCCCTGTCGCGCAACACGACGGGGGTCAACAACTCGGCCTTCGGCTACAACACGCTGACCAACAACACGACCGGTACCAACAACACCGGTCTGGGAACCAGCTCACTGGCCTACAGCACGACGGGAGACAACAACACCGCTCTCGGCCTCGAGACGATGAACCTCAACACGACGGGGTCCAACAACACCGCCGTCGGGATGCATGCTCTTATCGGCAACACGACGGGCGGGGACAATACGGCGCTCGGCATGAACGCGGGGACGGTCAACGTGAGCGGAGTGAATAATACCTTCCTCGGCGCCGGAGCCAACGCAACGTTCGATTCGCTCGTCAACGCCACGGCGGTCGGTTCGAACGCGATGGTCTGCCAGGACAGCACGCTGATCCTGGGAAGCGACGCCAGGGTCGGCATCGGCACCAGCACGCCGACGGCGCGGCTCGATGTGAACGGAACCTTCAACGTGACCGACAACGCCACGCTCGGGAGCGACGACGTCGATTCGGTCATCGTCAACGGTGTCATGGACGCCAATGCAACCGGGAACCAGCTCGGCGACAGCACGGCATCCGCGCAGTTGACGATCCACGGTTTCCAGGACGCGACGGGGGAGGAGGGGATCGTCAGCGGCGCCTACGATCTGGCGGTGATCGGTGATATCGGGGCGACGGGGATCATCAAGTCGGGCGCGTCGATCGTCATCAACGGTCTTCTCGACGAGCGCGTCATCGGCTCCGACACGGCACTGAGGGTCGCGACCACGGTGGGAGACCTTTCCCTCACCGGCGAGAACATCAACATCTCGACGCATGATAACGGCTACCTCAAGGTCGATGAGGCGACCTCCATCGAGGCTCCCGGCTACTACCACTCGTTCGGTTCCGAAGGGCAGGATGGAAACGTGATGTACATCTGGGGAAATTCGGGGGAGGGGGAGAACGAGCTCACGGTCTTCGGCGATATGCAGTTGACCGGCAACCTGGAGATGCGCGGAGCGGTGAGGGACGATCTGGGCGACATGACGATCGACGACAACGCCGACATTACCGGAAGGCTGCGCGTCAACGGGACGGAGAGCTTCATGGGGGACACCACGGCGACGACGCAGCTGACGATCCACGGCGTGGCGAACGCGACCGGTTCCGAACTGATCCCCGATCCGGCCTACGACCTGACGGTGATCGGCGATATCGGCGCCACCGGCATCATCAAGTCGGGCGCGTCGATCGTTATCGACGGTGTCTCGGCTGAGCGGGTCATCGGCGCCGATACCGCTCTGAGGGTCGTGACCACCGAGGGAGATCTCTCCCTGACCGGCGAGAACGTGAACGTCTCGACGCTCGGCAACGGGAGCTTCTTCGTCGATAACGGTACCTCGATCTATGCTCCGGGGAACGGGCATTCGATGGGTCTCTTCATGGAGGACTCGCGGGTCCTGACGATCAGCGGATCGGACGGAGGCCAGGACGAACTCATGGTGAACGGAGATGTCGAGGTGACCGGCGGTCTGAGCGTCGGGACGCTCGGGCTGGAGGGAGACCTGGATATGGAAGGGCACGACATCCTCAACGTCCATGCCGTTCAGTTCAACGACGAGGAAACAGGATTGAGCAACCTGGAGGGTGATCTCCTCGTCGACGACAGCCTCTCCGTGAGCGGCAGTCTGTATGCGGCCGAGACGATCACGGCCGGCGAGAAGTACGATCTCGGCGAAACCACGGTGCTTGCCACGCCGGGTTCGTTCAACGTTGCCGTCGGTCCGCACGCGTTGCGGGAAGTCGACGGCCAGGGTGGAGAGCGGAACACCGCTGTCGGCGTCTCCGCGCTGGAGAAGGTGACCACGGGAAGCAACAACACGGCTGTCGGCGAGTCGGCCGGCCTCAATCTCACGACCGGCGCCTTCAACACCGCCGTCGGCGGGCAGGCTCTCGATGAAGCCACGACGGGGAACAACAACGCGGCCTTCGGCTTCAACGCTCTCGCGGCCACGACGACCGGCAACGGCAATACGGCGTTTGGAACAAACGCTCTGGAGGGGAACACGACGGCCGACAACAACACGGCGGTCGGTATCGCGGCGATGGCCACCAACACGACCGGCGCCGACAACACGGCGGTCGGCGCGACGGCGATGGGCGCCAACATCACCGGCAGCGGCAATGCCGTTCTCGGCGCCAACGCCCTGGCCTCCAACACCACGGGAAGCAACAACGTCGCCGTCGGCTCCGGCTCGCTCGGCTCCAGTCTGGCGGGGATGAACAACACGGCCGTGGGTCACGATGCTCTGGATGAAAGCATGAGCGGCAACGACAACACGGCCCTGGGCTCCAGCGCCCTGGGCTCTCTCACGACCGGCGCCGACAACGTCGCCGTCGGCTCGGGCGCTTTGAGCTCGAGCGCGGCGGGCGTCAACAACGTCGCCGTCGGTCGGTCGGCGGCTCTCAACCTCACGACCGGCGACGGCAACGTCGCCGTCGGCATGGAGGCCCTGAAGGAGATGAACGGCAGCGGCAACGTCGCCGTCGGCTTCGGCGCCGGCGCGACGCCGATAAACGGGACGGGGAACACCTTCATCGGTCAGGGAGCGGACGGCGCCGACGGGCTGAGCGACGCGACGGCGATCGGCGCCGGGGCGCTCGTCGAACAGAGCAACGCCATCGTCCTGGGCGACAGCGACGATGACGTCGCGATCGGAACCACGACGCCGGACGAACGGCTTGAGGTGATGAACGGCAACATCCTCGTCTCGAACGACAACGACGATGCGGGAAGCCTCATGTTCATGGAGCCGTCGAGCGAGGGAAGCAACCTTACCACGTTCGAGGCCGGGGCGCAGTCGGACGATATCAGCTACGTCCTGCCGGTCGAGCAGGGAGCGGCCAACAGCGTCATGTCGAACGACGGCAGCGGCAACCTGAGCTGGGTTCTCAACGGCTCCACGATCACGATGAACGTCAACTCCGACTACACCAATGCCGGCGCCTTCACGACGAACCAGGATAATCTCGATCTCGACGGATCGGGATCGTACTTCCGTATCGAGGCGAACAGCGCGATCGACATCACCGGTATTGCGAGCGAGGCGAACGGACGGGTGATCGTCCTCGTCAACGTCGGATCGCAGACGATCACTCTGAAGCATAACGATGCCGGCTCCAACCCGGGTAACCGGTTCCTGCTCGCGGGGGGCAACGACTTCGAGTGCGCGGAGAACAGCGTGGTGACGCTCGTATATGATGAGGCCTCCAGCTTCTGGCGGATCATCTCGGTCTTCTAGGCCCGACGGAACGGAGTGTTCGTCGAACGTTCAGTTCAAAGGGCCCGGGGATATTCCCCGGGCCCTTTCTCTTTTCTGCCGTGCAGTGTTGAGATATCTACGGAATCGGGTGGTAGTTGCCTTGGAATTCGTAGTTTTGCCGCTCCCTGACCGGAGACGAAACAATCCCCTAGATGAAGATTACCATAGTCGGCGCCGGCAACGTCGGGGCCACGACAGCCCAGCGGATCTCCAGCTTCGAACTCGCCAGAGAAGTCGTCATCGTCGACGTCGTCGACGGCATGGCCGAAGGGAAGGCGCTGGATATGTACCAGGCCGCCCCCCTGGTGGAGAGCGACTGCCGTATCATCGGCACCACCGGCTACGAGGAGACCGCCGGCTCCGACATCGTCGTCATCACCGCCGGGTTCACCCGGAAGGCGGGGATGAGTCGCTACGATCTGATGGCGAAGAACGCCGAGATCGTCCGCGAGGTCACCCGGAACATCGCCGAGCTCTCTCCGCGCGCCATCCTGATCCCGGTCTCCAACCCGCTCGACGAGATGACCTGGGTCACCCTGAAAACCTCCGGCTTCAACCGTCACAGGGTCGTGGGGATGGCCGGTATGCTCGATTCCGCCCGTCTGCGGGCGTTCCTCGCCCTTGAGCTGAACGTCGGCGTCGAGGATGTCGATGCGATCGTCCTGGGAGGCCACGGCGACGCCATGGTCCCGCTGGTCCGGTATGCGACCGTCGCCGGCATCCCCGTATCGCATCTGCTTCCCGCCGATCGGATCAAGGAGATCGTGGAGCGTACCCGCAACGCGGGGAATGAAATCATCAATCTTCTGAAAACGACCTCGGCCTTTTACGCTCCGTCGGCTGCTATTACGTCAATGATCGAGTCGATCGTCCGCGACAAGCGAAGGATCATGCCGTGCGCGATCGCGCTGGAAGGGGAGTACGATCTGCGGAACGTGGTGGTCGGCGTCCCTGTCCGGCTCGGCGTGAACGGCGTCGAGGAGGTGATCGAGATACAACTGCTGGACGACGAACGGGCGGCCCTGAAGCGGTCGGCGCAACTCGTCAGCAAGAATATCGCAATGCTTCCGGTCTGACCCCTCGTCCGCCCGATCCTGTTACTAACCCTCTCCCTCGCGTGTCACATCATACGCGGGCGTATCTGCAAGCGGCCTCAAGAGAACGAACATCATATAAAGGAACGGTCCATGAAGAATCTCTCCATGCTCGCGTTGGCGGGCCTCGTGACAGTTGGAATCAGCGCGTGCGGCAGCGATCCCGTCGCCGTCGAAGTCAACAAGTACGTTGAGCTGAAGAAGGGGGACAAGTTCACGTACGACACCTACGACCTCGATGCGAGCCAGCAGCGGGTGGCGGCCTCCAAGGGGGTGCGTACCTGGACCGTCGAGGAGACCGGGCTGACCTTCGAAGGGAAGCAGGGAGTGTCGCGCATTCTGGAGGTGAACTACGGCGCCGACGGCACCACGGAGATCTCCAAGGACACCGTCTATATCGCGTCGAACGGACAGGGACAGATCTTCCAGTACGACGTCTTCGGCAACATCATCGGCCGTATCGCCGCTGCTGCCGCTGCCGCCAACGATATCCCGAAGTCGTGGATCCAGATCGGCGACGTGAAGAGCTCCGGCTCCCTCACCTGGCTCTCCAGCGGCGGCCCCACGGTCAAGAACCTGACGGTGATGGGACTGGCGGTGCAGATGACGCTGGAGATGACGGCCAAGCATCAGGGGAAGAAGACGGTCACCGTTCCGGCCGGAACGTACGCCAGCGCCTTCCTTACCGATCACGCCGTCTCCGTCCTCGCCAAGGACCCCTCCACGAACGCAGTCATCCTGAACGACTCGATGATGGTCCACTACAACATCGACGTCAATCTGGGGATCGTCAAGCAGACGCTCGACAGCAAGACCGTGAAGCTCATGACCCCGCTCGGCGCGATCGACCAGCCCCTGGCCGGCTTCGAGATGGAGCTGAAGTCGACGACGAAGGCCCAGCAGTAATCCCCGCTCCGGCGGTAGAGCCTGGAGTCGGTGTTGACGAACACGGAGTCATTCCCCTCTTCACGGCGGAAACAACGAAGGCTCCTCTCGCTAATGAGAGGAGCCTTTTTCCTGAATCATCTCCGATGCGCAGGCTCCCGAAGGGAGCACCCATTTGTAGCCGAAGACGATGTTTTTTCTTTAAGCGCCGAAGGTGCGTACCATTCTTCCCTGTTGGTCACGAGAAGAATGGTACGCACCTTCGGCGCTTACGATCGATTGGGGGAATGCGCTGCTACAAACGGCGCGCCCCTTCGGGGCTGGAAGAAGGAGGGGCGGCCGGGAGGCGGACTCTTTGGGAGCCGAGGCTTCCACGAACCGGGCCTCTTACTTCACCGCCATCTGTCCATCCTTCGTCAATCCCTTCTCCAGGAACGATATGAACTCCTCCCCGCTGATCCGCGATTCGAATCCCTGGGCGGCGATCACGGAGTCTCCCGGCGTGATCAGGGCGTAGAAGGGAAGCTCGATCGTCTTGAAGCGGTCGATCAGCATCTTCTGGTTCTTCTTGTTGACCGGATCACGCTGGTCGGTGAAGAGCTGCACGCGGACGAACCCGTCCAGCTTCGACTTCACGTTGGTCAGCGTGAAAATGTTCTGCTCCATCCAGCGGCAGTTCGTGCAGAAGATCCCTGTGAAGTCCACGAAGAGAGGCTTGCCGGTCTTGCGGGCCTCGGCGAGCGCCTTCTCGTAGTCGTCGACGATCCAGCCGGCATGAGGGTCGGCTCCCTTCGGCCCTTCAGTCGTCCCCGGGGCCTTTCCCTGCTCCGTCACGACGGCCGAAGGTGTCGGCTCCTGGATCACCAGGGCCGAGAGGAGGGAAGTGTTCCCCTTCCCGGGATAGTTCTGCGGCGGCAGGAAGGGATCGACCTCACCCAGCCTTCCGCCGAAGAGCCCCGTCAGCAGCCAGAAGCCGAGCGAGAGGAACATCATCGAAAAGAGAAGCCGGACCGGCCCCACCTTCTCCACCGGAGAATCGTGCGTAAGCTGGAATCGTCCAAGCAGATAGACCGCGGCAATGATCGCGACCGCCACCCAGATCGCCAGGAAGAGCTCGCGCGTCAATATCCCGGTGCGATAGTAGATGTCGACGTTCGAGAGGAATTTCATCGCGAAGGCGATCTCCACGAATCCCATGATGACCTTGACCGAGTTCAGCCAGCCTCCCGACTTGGGGAGGGACTTCATCAGGAAGGGGAAGAGCGCCAGCAGGAAGAAGGGGAACGAGAAGACGAGGGCGAACGCGATCGATCCCATGAACGGCCGTAGAAGCTCCCCCTCCGATACCGATGTGAGGGCGGCTCCCACGAACGGAACCGTGCAGGTGAAGGAGGTGAGGCTGAAGACCACTCCCATCAGGATGATGCCGGTGACGCTGTCTCCCTTTTCGTTCGCCGCCTTGTTGAGACGGTTCAGGACCGATGTCGGAATCTGGATCTCGAACAGGCCGAAGAGGCTGAGCGCCAGCGCGATGAAGACGACGCCGATCAGGAGATTGGCGATCGGGTTCGTCGCCAGATCGTTCACACCGGTCGGTCCGAAGATCAGCGAGACGAGCAGCCCGATCAGACTGAACGTGAGGATGATGCCGAAGCCGTAGAGCGATGCGTCGCGGAAGCTTTTTCGTCTGGTCGTCTGGTTTCTCTTGGTGAAGAAGGAGACGGTGATCGGAATAAGGGGATAGACGCACGGTGTGAACCAGGCCAGAAATCCGGCGCCGGCCGCCTGCAGCAGGTAGGCCAGCAGGCCGCCGTCGTCATCCTTCTCCTCCGTTCCGGCGCCGGCCGCCGCCGTCGCGTTCGTATCGGTTTCCTTCCCCGTGGTCGTTCCGGCCGTAGCCGCCGTGTCGGTCCCGGCGGGAGTCGCCGTCCGGGCAGCGGTGTCGACGGCGGCTGCCGTCCGACCGGCCGTGTCGGTCCCGGCGGTCGCCGGGGACTGCCCCGTGGTGTCGACGGCAGCCTGGCTCATATCCTCCTCGACCGTCACGTCGAAGGTGAACTTCTCGTCGAGCGGCGGGATGCAGCGGGCGTCATCGCAGGTCATGTAGTAGAAGTTGACCCATGCGCGCGCCGTGCTCCCCGGCTTCGCCTTCTTGGAGATCTTCACCGGGACCGTGAAGGTGACCCCCTTCTCCCAGTACTCGGTGGTATCCTCGAAGTTGATGTCGTAGCTGCGGTGCGGGGGACGATTGGCCTTGATCCTCCCGGCCAGCGTCGCGATCTCCTTCCCTCCCACCGTCACCTCGGTCGGCGAGGCGCCGCCGGTCGTGAGCGAATAGATATGCGATTTGGGGACCAGTTTCACCTCCACCTTCACGTCGACGACGGCGCCGGGAATTCCCTTGACGACCGGGGTCACCAGCTTCCACCGGGCATGAGGGTTCGTTCCCTGGGCCAGAAGGGAGGCGGTGAACGCCACGGAGAAGAAGAGGAAGTAGGCAAGTCTGCTGAGGGAGTATCTCATGAGCGCTTCTCCTGCACTGTGTGATCGCATCATTATCGATCGAGGAACATCGGGTTCATCCCCTCAGCTGCTTCGTCCGCGGCCGGGGGGAAAAGGGAAGGAAATTAACGACATGAACCATGCCGTGAAAGGAGGGAAGACGTCCGTGGTGCCGATTCCGGCGGAGGGTCGTCCTGGTTCCCGTCAGGCGGTTTCCTTCAGGAAATGCCTGATGATGAGCATCGCGTCGGCAAGGGGGGCCGTCGAATAGAGCTGCCCCGACCCTATGCTGCGCGCGCCACCGAGGAGACGTTCCGCGGCCGATCGGATTTCATCCGGGAGGGAGGCATCGTGCATCACCCCTCTCAGATTCGCCATCGCGTGGGTTCCGTAGTCGAGCGAGAGCGCCGGGGCGACCCTCTGCAGGAACGCCCCCACGGCGCGACGGGCGCAGACGCGCGCCCGTCCTTCGTTGCCGATCACGGCGGCGGACCCGCCGGTCGTCAGCTCCTCGTTCGCCAGGGCCACTGCTCCGGCGAACCTGTGCGTATCTTCTATCGATATGACGGCCCCGTCGGCCAACCTTACCGGAGTTTCGCGTCGTGTGCGGCGGAGACACCGGGAGCCTCTTCCCCCTTGCCGTTGGCGTGGTGCGCCGTGCCGTTGAGGGTCGGGAATTCCTCGACGCGGGTCATCCATCCGTGATCGTCGGCCGACTCGCCGTACATGATCGCGGTGATCGTGTCGTAGAGGCGGCGGCGGAGGGAATGCTCCGGCTCGACGATCTCCAGCGCGGTTCCCTTGTAGTTCAGTTCACCGATCGGGGAGATGGTGGCGGCCGTGCCGCTGCCGAAGACCTCCTGAAGGGTCCCTCCCGCGTGATAGGTCGCGATTTCACCGATGCTGATCGACCGTTCCTCGATGGGAACTCCCCATTCCTGCGCAAGCTGCAGCACGGTCCGCCGGGTGATGCCGTCGAGGATGGTGCCGTTGAGGGGGGGGGTGACCAGCGTTCCGTTGATGACGAAGAAAATGTTCATGGTGCCGACCTCCTCGATGTACCGATGCTCCTTGGCATCGAGCCAGAGGACCTGGTCGAACCCGCGGTCGCGCGCCTCCTCGGCCGCCAGCAGCGAAGCCGCGTAGTTGGCCGCCGTCTTCGCCTCGCCGAGCCCTCCCTGGGTCGCGCGGGAGTAGGTCTCCTCCACATAGATCCTGGTAGGAGCCATTCCCTTGGAGTAGTAGCTGCCGACGGGAGAGGTGATGATATACATCAGGTAGTGGTCGGCCGGACGGACGCCGAGAACGTTGTCGGCGGCGATCAGGGTGGGGCGGATATAGAGGGCGGTGCCCCGCTGATCGGGAACCCAGCTCCTGTCCACATCGATCAGGCGGAGGATGGCGTGGGCAAGGTCGGTCGGGTCGAAGAGGGGCATTCCCAGGCGCTCGGCGCTCCGGACGAAGCGATCCATGTGATCGAGCAGGCGGAAGATGTTGACCGTGCCGTCATGCCAGCGGAACGCCTTCAGGCCTTCGAAGATCGTCTGTCCGTAATGGAGGGTCAGATTGGAGGGCTCGATCGGAAGGCGGCCGTACGGTTCTATCCGGGGATCGCGCCAGCCTTCACCGACCGAGAAATCCATCATGAACATGTGATCGGCGAAGTACTTGCCAAAACCGAGCTTGGAGGGTTCAGGGCAGGGGCGTCGCTCGCCGGAGCGACGGACGGAGATCTTCATGACGGCTCCTGAATCGGAATGAGATTGGGCGCGGCCGGGAACCGGCCTTTGTAAATATAGGGATTCGGGCTGTAGTTTACTCCCCGGCGCAGTTGCCGGAACATTACTTTACACAGCACTCCAAATCGGCACGGATGAGCATATCCTTTACCGAAAAACTGTTCGGCGCCTCACGGAAGACGGGGGAAGCGAGGCTGCGGAAAACCCGCCTGATCGCCTGCGATCTGGACGGCACCCTGCTGAACGGGGATGAGATGATCGGTCCCGTCGCGATGCGACGGATCGCCGACATCGAGGCGCTCGGAATCCCCTTCGTCATGATCACGCGACGCCATCATCTGGCCGCCGAGCCGTACGCGGAGCTGCTGAAGATGACCACCCCGATCATCTCCCTCGACGGCTCGATGATCGCCCTCCCCTCCACCTGCGCGCCGATCTTCACGGTCTGCCCGGATCAGGAGTTCATGCGCGATATCGTCGACGAGATCGGCGGCACTCGCGGCGCCGACTTCTGCGCGGTCACCCCGGAGAAGTTCCATATCTCGAAGGACGATCTGGTGCTTCCGTCGCAGCATGTTCACTGGAACATCGACACCGTCCTCGCGTCGTCGGCCGGGGCCGAGGGGTGGGGGATCATCCTGGAGATCGTGGCGGTCGGATCGCTCCATGCGGTCAACAGCGTGCTGAAGTATATCGAGGAGAAGATGAGGAAGGAGGAGCTGAAGCTGCGGCTCTACGAGTCGCGCAGCAACCGCGATGTCTGGTTCCTGGAGATCCGGCCGACCGAGGCGGGGAAGCGCGGGGCGCTGGAATGGTACACGGCGGAGCTCGGAATATCGATGAAGGAGGTGGTGGGGATCGGGGACTACCGGAACGACCTGGAGTTCTGCGAGCGATCCGGCTACGTCGTCGCCATGCAGAACGCCGTCCCCGAACTGAAGAAGATCGCCGATTTCATCACGACCCGGACCTGTCTTGAGGATGGGGTCGAGGAGTTCCTCGGGCATTTCCTGACCGTCCGCGGCGTTGAGACGATGGAGACTCCCGAAGCAAGATCGGGGAGAGCCAGATCGCGATAAGGATCGTTCCCCAGGCGCCGGCGAAATATCGGGAGTCCCCCGGCGTCGGTGATACAGGCCCCCGCTCATGCGCGGTCCGTCCCGCCGAATTCCTCCGTAGCGCCCCGCGGTTTCTTTCCGTACGTTAGCATGAACATACGTTAGCATGAACAATCGATAGAGCATGTCCGAGCATCAACGAAAAACGCTCTTCCACGTCCGCCGGCAGACCGACGACAGGGATGAGCTCCAGAAGGATCGGCGCAATCTGCGCTGGAACGCCAACGTGCGGTACGGAATGCTCGCCGTCACCACCGTCATCCTCACCCTTCTCTTTCCCCACTCCTCCTTCATCCAGGATCGTTTCGAGGTGGGATCGATCTGGACGGGGGATACGGTCCGCGCTCCCTTCGCCTTCCCTCTCTACAAGGATGAGGCGAGCTATCAGCGCGATGTGAGGCGCGCCGGCGACAGCGTCGTGGCGGTCTACGTCCCGACCAGGATGACGGCGCAGAGGATGGAGGATACCCTCAAGTCGGTGGCGCAGGCGATCGCCGTCAGCGAGACCCCGCCGCCGTTCCTTTCGGACAAGGCGAAGGCGTTCGTGACCGTGATCCCGGAGGGGGAGCAGAGAGTCTCGAAGATGCTGGAGATCGCCGAGGCGCTCGCCACTTCCCTCAGCGGACCGTACGGCTCCGGGGTGATCAACAGGAGCAAGTCGACCATCACCCATGAGAATATCGCGATACGTCGCAACGACGTCTACGAGGAGATGGTCCCGATCAGCGCGCTCTACGACAGTCTGGGGGTGCTTCAGACGGTGGAGGCGACGGTCTCGCGCATCCTGAACCCGGAGGAGGCGGCGTTCGCCGTGGAGCTCTTCCAGACCCATTTCATGCCGACCTTCCAGTACCGGAAGGATCTTACCGAGAGCGCCAGGGCCAACGCCGTCGCCAGCGTCCCGAAAACGCAGGGGATCGTGACCGAGGGGGAGGTGATCGTGGCGACGGGGCAGCGGATCTCCGAGGCGATCCAGGTGAAGCTGGAGAGCCTGGAGCGCTCCCGCCAGCTTCACGACGTGGATGAGCAGCCGTGGCGGCAGATGCTGGGGAATCTTCTGCATGTGATCGTGCTGCTGGGGCTGACGGGACTCTACTTCTACAACTTCCGTCAGAGGATCTTCCACGATAATCTCCAGCTCGGGATCATCCTGGTGGCGGTGATCGTGGTGGGGGTGATGGCGTTCGTCACCATGATGATCCAGAGCCCGCTCCCGATCGAGTTCCTGATCATGATCCCCTTCCTCTCCACCCTTCTCTCGATCCTCTACGATTCCAGGACCGCGTTCTACATGACGGTGATGGCCTGCTTCATCATCGCGGGGATACGGGGGACCGATTACATGATCGTCTTCGCCAGCCTGACGGCCGGGGTGCTGGCGATCTATACCGTACGCGATATCAGGAACCGGACGCAGCTCTTCCGCTCGATGGGCTTCTCCATGCTCGGGTTCACCATGGCGATCCTGGCGCTCGGGCTGGAACGGGGGGATTCCCTCTCCAGCATCGGACTCCGTCTCGGCTTCGCCGCCATCAACTCGCTCGTCTCGCCGGTGCTCACGTTCGGCGCCCTCCTTCTGATCGAGAATCTCTTCGAGGTGGCGACCGATCTGAAGCTGCTGGAGTACGACAATCTGAACCATCCGCTTCTCCGCGCCCTGGCCGACAAGGCCCCCGGCACCTACCAGCATACCTTGACGATCGCCCGTCTCGCCGAGAGCGCGGCGTCGGCGATCGGGGCCAACCCGCTGCTGGCGAAGGTGGGGTCGTATTATCACGACGTCGGAAAGATCGCGAAGGCGGAGTATTTCGTCGAGAACCAGATGCAGATGGGGAACAAGCACGACAGGATCAAGCCGGAGATGTCCGCCAGGATCATCCGGAACCACGTGCTGGACGGGATGGAACTGGCGCGCCAGTACAAGCTGCCGCAGAGGATCATCGACTTCATCCCGATGCATCACGGCACGACCATGATCCAGTACTTTCTGGACAAGGCGCGCGAGACCAACCCGGAGGTGAACGAGAACGATTTCCGCTACCCCGGCCCGCTGCCGTACTCGCGCGAGACGGCGATCGTGATGCTTGCCGATGCGGTGGAGGCGACCACCCGGGCGCTTCCGAACCCGACGCCGAAGGCGATCGAGGAGACGATCGACCGCGCCATCAAGAAGAGGTTTTCCGAGGGGCAGCTCGATCATTGCGATCTGACCCTTGCCGATCTGAACAAGATCAAGAACGCCTTCCTGCGGAACCTGATCGGCATGAGCCATCCGCGCATCCAGTACAAGTCGGACGCCCCGCCCCCTTCCGCCGCGCCGAAGGAGAAGGATGGCGACGGATCGAAGCGCTCCCGGCAGGAGCCGATGATCCCCTATATCGACGACGCCTTCGGCAACATCGACGCCGAGTTCCCCTCGGTCCGTCCGGCAGAGAAGAAATGAGGGGAGCGGAGGCTGTGACGAAAGAGGGTGCGACGGGAGAGATCCCGCGTGCGCTCACGCTGCTGCTGGAGCGGTATCACGACTTCCTGCTGCTGGAGAAGGGCTCGGCCGACAACACTCTTGCCGCCTACGGGATCGACCTGAAACGCTACCTGGAGCATCTTGCGACGCAGGGGATCGCGGCGATCGACGCCGTGGAGAGCGCGCATATCCGGGGCTACGTGGCCGGGCTGACCGGGATCGGCCTTGCGCCCGGGTCCGTCGCCAGGGCGATCTCGGCGGTGCGCGGGCTGCACAAGTTCGCGATGATCGAGGGGGAGACGGCCAGGGACCCCGCGGAGATCATCGAGCCGCCGAAACGGCGGCGTCCCCTTCCGGATGTTCTTTCGCTTCCGCAGGTGGAGGCGATTCTGGGGGCTCCCGACGTCTCCGATCCGGCATCTCCCTATCCGATCCGCGACAGGGCGATGCTGGAGACGCTCTACGCCACCGGCGCGCGGGTCAGCGAGCTGCGGGAACTGCGGACCTCGCAGCTTCTGTTTGAATACGACCTGATCCGTGTGATAGGGAAGGGGAACAAGGAACGACTGGTGCCGATCGGGAAGATCGCGCAGGGATGGATCGAGCGGTACCGCGCGCAGGCGAGGCCGATGCTGGCCGCGAAGGGAAAGGGGACGAACGACATTCTCTTCCTGAACTCGCGCGGCGGGACCCTCAGCAGGAACGCCGTCTGGGAGATCACCAGAAAGTATGCGCTCGCGGCGGGGGTGACCGCCGATGTCCATCCTCATACGTTCCGTCATTCGTTCGCTACCCATCTGCTGGAAGGAGGGGCTGATCTGCGCGCCGTCCAGGAGATGCTGGGGCACGAGGATATCACCACCACCCAGATCTACACCCATGTGGACCGCGAGTATCTGCGCGAGGTTCACCGCACGTATCATCCGCGGGGATAGGAGACGGAAAATATTCCTGTCGACTTCATGGCAAAACGTAAATCCGGTTTCTTCTTCCTTCCCGCAATGGTTAAGTTGAGCCCCCCGACGGACAGCGCAAATTTTCGTAAAGGTGAAACGTGGCGAGACGATATATCTCCAATAAGAACGAGTCGGTGAGGATGTTCGAGAGCGACTTCATGGAGTTTTTCTCGCATGTCCATCCCGCCACTCCGCTTCTGCTCTATATCCCGTTGATAACGTACCTGATCTACGTATCGATCGCCGATATTCATCTCCCGGTCGCCCTCGTGGTGGGACTCTTCTTCTCCGGTGTTCTCTACTGGACGCTGGTGGAATATCTGCTCCATCGCTTCGTGTTCCATTACGAACCGAAGACCGTCTGGGGAAAGCGGTTCCATTTCATCATGCACGGCGTCCATCACGATTATCCGAACGACGCCACCCGGCTGGTGATGCCCCCCAGCGTGAGCCTTCCGCTCGCCGTCTTCTTCTACTACATGACGGTTGCGATCTTCGGTGACGAATACGGCGTTCCGACGTTCGCCGGGTTCGTGTTCGGATATGTCTGCTACGATACGATCCATTATGCCACCCATCATATCTCTCTGAAGGGAAGGATCGGATCATGGCTGAAGCAGCACCATCTGCGGCATCATTACCGCGACGACCATACCGGCTACGGCGTCAGTTCGCCCCTGTGGGATTACGTGTTCGGCACCAGGTCGACGAAGTAGAGGCGCCGGCCCGCCCGGCGCCCGGTTCGATATGACTCGATCTAATCGATCGAGTCGACGCTTCCCGATCCGTTGATCACCGTCTTCACGGTCGGTCTCCCCTTGTACCGGACGTCTCCCGATCCGTTGATGGTGACGGTCATCGCATCGGAGACGTTGAGGTAGCAGTCGCCCGATCCCCCTATCTCCACCTCGCTTCGCGACGTCGCCAGTTCCGCCGCCTTCACCGTTCCGCTTCCGTCGATATCGATCATGGAGTTCGTGGCCGTCCCCTGCAGCGTCATATCTCCGCTTCCGTTGATCCGGATCGTCAGGTTCTCGCTTGTCAGGTTCAGCCTGATATCGCCGGAGCCGTCCACCCCGAACGTGAGATCCCGTGAGGTGATCGGGGTGGTGGCGGAGACGTCGCCGGAGCCCTCGATGTTCAGCGCGTAGAGCTCCGGCAGCGTGATATACGCCTTGACGCCGATGTCGGTGGAGTAGCATCCCTCCGTTCCTATCGTCAGTTCGTCCCCTTTCATGGTCGTGGTCACCAGCGGCATCAGGTTCTCCTCCGCCTCGATGCGGACGGAGGTCGTGGGCCCCTGCGTGAGAATCACGTCCGATGCCCCCTCCACGCGGATGCTGCGGAAGCCGGTGATATCGCGCGACTGGGAGACGACCTCTCCCGATCCTTCTATGCAATCCTTCATGATGCGGCATGAGGTGAGTGTGGATGCGGCCAGCGCAAGAAGTATGCCGTTGCCGATACGATTCATGAGCTCCTCCGATTGATGAGTGGACCAGACTGGTTCTGAACGAAGCTTCGACATCTACTGACACCGATGCGGAACGTTTCCTGACACGAGCGCCGACAGGTTTCACGACATGTTGAAGAGGGACCGTCAGGCGCTGATTTCCACTGTTCGCCGGCGACTTTTCAGTTAGTATGAATTTATCGTAACCGTTTGGAATGTATATCGAATAGCGTTACATTGTGTTTCGTTGACCGGCGGGCTGTTACGGGCTCGATACGGCCGCGAACAGCATGGTGTGAAGGAAGGAGCATCACGTCCTTCCTTCCGGAGGACGTCCCGGATTTCCTGGTATGGAGGAGCCGGGGCGGTTCGGCGGAGCCCGCGGGGCTCCCGTTGCCTGGCATCTGACTGAGCAGTCGGTCGAGTGCCTCCCCCCCCAATCTCGATTCAGCCGACAGAACAGATTCGAAGTCCATCAGCATGCGGCGGAACACGCCGCGGGTTGTTCGTATGCGCATTCGTATCGACAGACGATGCAATGCGCGCTCGAACGGAGGGGCCCGTACGCCCTGTTCGGAACCTGAGGCGACGGCGAGCGAGGGCCGGCGCATATCGCGGGACGATCACCATATCCGAGAACAATTATCATATCGCGGTCGTCACGACCTTCCGGATCGTATCGTGCCGTGAGGAGATGCGGCAGGTTGACGGGAAGATCCGTTCCGCGCGCCGTACCGGGCGGGGAACAGGGAGGGAGGGGACGAACCACGTACGGTATCCGGCAATCCATCACAAAACAAGAGGCCCCATGGAGCCATTCTGAACACTCACACCAGCGGCCCGGCGAGTACGCCGGGGAATTCCCATTCTTCGCCGACGGAATATCGGAACGGTCCATGGGGCCGTACGCAGTCGTATCAGATACCTACGTAAACGTAACTGATTCAGGGGAAATTCCGATGAAAACGAATCGGGCAATCTTTAGCGGATATCCTTCGAACCGTTCACATCGCGGCTCCGGCGGATGGAGCCGCGGAATAAGGGCCCTCGCCTCTCTGATCGCGATACTCTTCCTGGCCGCGACATCGGCCGCATGGTCGCAGCGCTGGGAGTACGATTACGGCGGCGCGTGCAACGAGTCGGGCAGAAAAGGGGTGAGGCCTGTTGCCGCCAATGCGGCGTTCGGGCTCCCTGCCGGTTATATCGCTGTGGGACAGACCAATACGCCTACCGTCTGCGGCAACACCGATATCTATGTGATCCGTACCGATCTCAACGGCGTCACGGTCTGGGAGGCGACCTTCAATATCGCCGGAAACGATATCGGGTTCGACATCGTGGAATGCGCGTTCGCCCCGCCGGGGATGGCGGGATTTCCACTCCCCGCCGTCGGTGATCTGGTCATCACCGGCACGACAAACGGACCGGTCTGCGCCGCGGGAAATGTGAACGAGGCGTTTCTGCTCCGTATCGACGCAGCGGGAGTGGTCGTCAAATGGCTCCAGACCTACGGCACCGCAGCCGGGGTGGAACGGGCTCATGATCTGGTGGAGACCACCACCGGCAACGCGGCGTTCGGCACGGCTCCGGGCGACCTCGTCTTCGCCGGCGCGGCGACGGCGGGGGCCGCGGGACCACCCGACGGCTATATCGTGCGGGCCAACGGCGGCACCGGCGCCCAGATCTGGGGCCGGACCTACGGCGGCATCAATCTGGATGAATTCCGCGGCGTGGATGAGGCGACGGTCGGGGTGCCGGCCGGGTTCTCCGGTGACATTCTGGCGGCGGGACATTCGGCCAGCTTCGGCGTTCCGCTTCAGGCGATGATGGTGCGCGTCAACGGCGACAACGGCCTGATCGGCGCCGCGCCGCAGGGGACCCTGATCTACGGCAGCCCGAACTTTCCGGAGCGGATCAACGCCGTGCAGGAGCTGACGGTGGGGGCCGAGGCGGGGAATATCGTCATGGTCGGCGGAACGCGCGGCGTGCCGTTCGGCAGCGCCAGCACGAACTTCGAGATCCTGGTGGTGAAGACCGGGCCCAACCCCTGCAACGTCCTTCTGGATCAGATGTACGGGGATAACGCCAACGGCTTCGATATGGCGATGGACTTCCGGGAGATCCAGGGAGGAGGGGGCGGGCTCGTCGCCGGCAACCTTATCATCACCGGGTTCTCGAACGTTCCGGCGACCGTCGCCGGGTTCGGCGCGAACGATCTCTTCCTGCTGGAGGTCGGCCCCGCGGTGCTTGTTCCTGCGGGGATGGTGTTCGGGCTGTACGGGGGAGCGGCCGCCGATCAGGGGGAATCGGTTGCCTTTGTGCCGAACTTCTTCGGAGGCGCCGCCACCGCCGGGTTCGTCGTCTGCGGGTTCGAGACCAGCAACCTGGCGGGAGCAGGCGATCCGCAGGATCTCTATCTGCTCAAGACCAATGTGGTGGGATCGACCAACTGCAACGACAACTTCCCACCGGTGAACAACATGCCCCCCGTCTATCCATGGAACTGCCCCGGTATCCAGCCCCCGCTCCACGGGGCGAACTGCCTGCTTCCGGCGGCTCCGATCCCGCAGGCGTGGTCGACGCTTCTCTGCTTCATCAACCCGAAGCCGGGGCCGGGATTCGATGAGGAAGGGACGACGGTCGACATGGATCGGCTCGGCTCGTTCTATCCCAACCCGGTCAGGGAGGGGGAGATGCTGACGATCATGTTCGAAACGACCGCCGGCGCCCCCGTGAATATGACGGTGGCGAACGCGCTCGGCGAAATCATCTCGCGACCCGATGTCATGCCGGGGAGCGACGGGGGAACCGTCAAGGTCGCCACGACCGGCTGGTCTCCCGGTGTCTATCTGGTGACGCTCGACGACGGAACGGAGACGCGGACGATCCGCGTGACGGTGGTACGATAAGATCGGGCACGGCGGCGCCGGAGGAGAAGGTCCCGGCGCCGCCGTTGCGCCGAGGTTGACGCAACGTTCACACGCTTCAGCAACAGAGAACCCGGAGGTAGAGGAAACCGATCGCAATACGACAATCGAGCGGCCCGGCGTACGCCGGGGAATTCCCAGTCTTCGCCGACGGAACCCAGGCCCGGTCCCAGTGACCGACAGCAGTCGTATCAGCTCGGTCAACTACGTATTTGCCTTGGGGGAACTGAAGATGCATCCGTATCGAACTTCGGAGGCGACACGGGCCCGTTCCGGCTCGATCCGCCTCAACATATCGCAATCAGTAATTCGTGTCGTGACGATCGCGACGCTCTGCCTGCTCGGATTCTCGGCGGCGGCGGCCCAGAGGTGGCAGTACGACTACGGTCGCCAGTGCGTGGAGCACGGCAGAAAGGGAGTCCAGCCGGTCGGCGTGAACCCGGCGTTCGGGTTTCCCGCCGGCTATATCGCGGTAGGACAGACCAACAGCCCGACCCTGTGCGGCACGACCGACGTCTACGTGATCCGCACCGATCTCAACGGCGCGACCGTGTGGGAGGCGGTCTTCAACATCGCCGGGAACGATATCGGCTACGATATTCACGAGTGCCGCTTCGCTCCTCCCGGACTCCCGGGAGCGCCCGCCCCGGCGGCCGGTGATCTGATCATCGCGGGAACGACCGCGGGCCCCGTCTGCGGCGGAACGAGAATCAACGACGCCTTCCTGCTCCGGATCAACGCGGCGGGGACGGTTGTGAAGTGGCTCCAGACCTACGGCACGGCCCAGGGACAGGAGGACGCCTACGATCTGGTGGAGGCGACCACCGGCAACAACGCCTTCAGCACCGCTCCCGGCGATATCGTCTTCTCCGGGCTTGCCAGGAACAACGCGGGGTCGGCCGACGGATATATCGTGCGGGTCAAGGGGGGAACCGGAGCGCAGATCTGGGGGATGACCTACGGCGGCAACGCCAACGATGAGTTCCGGGGTGTCGACGAGGCGACGGTCAATCTGGCCGCGGGAGCCACGGGGGATATCCTCGCCGCCGGCATGAGCGCCAGTTTCGGCGGCGCCAACCAGGTGATGCTGGTCCGTGTCAACGGCAACAACGGTCTGATCGGCGCGGCCCCGCAGGGCTCGCTGATCTACGGCAGCAACAACTTCCTCGATCGCGCCTTCGCCGTGCAGGAGCTGACCGTCGGGGGGAACGCCGGCAACATTATCGTGGCGGGGACCACGCGCGGCGTGCCGGCCGGAAGCGCCAGCACGAACCTGGAGATCCTGCTGCTGAAAACCGGCCCGAGTCCGTGCAACGTGCTTCTGGATCAGATGTACGGCGACAACGGAGCGCGGCAGGATTTCGCCATGGACGTCCGTGAGATCGTCTCGGCCGGGGCCGGACTCAACACCGGAAATATCGTGGTCACCGGCACCTCGAACATCCCGGTCACGGTCTCCGGGTTCGGTCTGAACGACGTGTTCCTCATGGAGGTCAACCCCTTCACGCTGGTGCCGGCCGGGCTCGGCTTCATGATCTACGGCGGCGCGGCGAGCGACGGCGGGGAGTCGGTTGCCGAGACGCCGGCGAACGCGACAGGCACCTCCGGCGGCTTCATCGTCTGCGGGTTCGAGCGGAGCAATCTGGCGATGGCGGGAGATCCCCAGGATGTATATCTCATCAAGACCAATGCTCTCGGCTCCTCCGGCTGCAACGAACTCCGCATCACCCCCGACAACCGTCCGCCGGCGTTCCCGCGGACCTGCCCCGGAGTGGTGCGGACCGCGCTCGGCGCCAACTGCCCGATGCAGACGGCCCCGGTCGCCGTCTCATGGCCCACCCAGCTCTGCTTCGCCTTCCCGAAGCCGGGAGCCGACCCCGAGGATCTCTCGATCGACCTCGATCGTGACGGATCATTCTATCCGAATCCGATTAGACGGGGCGAGGTCCTGACGGTGATGATGGAAGGTGCGACCGGTGCGGTGGATATCTCGGTGGCGAACACGGTCGGAGAGATCGTATCGCAATCGGAAGAAGCCGCCGACGTGGGCGCCGGCGCCGTGTCGATCTCCACCGCGGGCTGGTCCGCCGGAACCTACATGGTGACGGTCGGCGACGGGATGAACCTCAGGACGATCAGAGTGACGGTGATCGAGTAGGAGCGTCGCCGGGCGAACCGGCGGCGATGAGGGGCGGGACCGTACGGGCGGCCGGAGCGCCGTATCGCGATCTTTGGAGCGCGCGATCGGCCCCGGCCGCCCGGAAGGTCCGTCGAGCCTTATCCGGCGGAGCCCTTCAGGGAATCCTCCAGTCGTCCGATTTCGTCGCGCAGCTCGGCCGCGCGCTCGAAATCGAGATCCTTGGCGGCGCGCTTCATCTCGTCGCGCAGATGTTCGATCAGATCCCGCTTCTGTCCCTCGGTCATATACTTGAAGACCGGTTCCTCCACCAGCGACGTCATCCCCTTCTTCTCCACCTCCTTCCTCTTCTGGTCGCGGTGCGCCTTCACATCGGCGATCGCCGTCGATTCGATAATCGCTTCACGAGATTTCTTCACCGTCCTGGGGGTGATCCCGTGCTCCGCGTTGTACTCGATCTGAAGCTCGCGGCGGCGACGGCTTTCCTCGATCACCGCCTTCATCGAGTCGGTCATCTTGTCGGCGTACATGATCACCATCCCCCGCTCGTGCCGTGCCGTGCGTCCCGCCGTCTGCATCAGCGAGCGCTCGCTCCGCAGGAAGCCCTCCTTGTCGGCATCGAGGATCGCAACAAGAGATACTTCGGGAAGGTCGAGTCCCTCGCGCAGCAGGTTCACTCCCACCAGAACGTCGAACGATCCCAGGCGCAGCTCGCGGAGGATCTCCACCCGCTCCAGCGCGTCGATCTCGGAGTGGATATACTGCACCTTGATCCCGATCTCGGTCAGGTAGTCGCTCAGGTCCTCGGCCATCCGCTTGGTGAGGGTCGTCACCAGGACGCGCTCCTTCTCCTCCTTCCCGATTCTGTCCCGAATCTCCGCGATCAGGTCGTCGATCTGGTTCTTGACCGGGCGTACCTCGATCAGGGGGTCGAGCAGTCCCGTCGGACGGATGATCTGTTCCACCACGACCCCTCCCGAGAGCGACAGCTCCAGATCGGAGGGGGTGGCCGAGACGAAGATCACCTGTCCCATCCTCTCCATGAACTCGTCGAACTTGAGCGGCCTGTTGTCGAGCGCGGAGGGGAGACGGAAGCCGTGTTCCACAAGGGTGAGCTTGCGCGCGCGGTCGCCGTTGAACATGCCGCGGATCTGCGGGAGGGTGACGTGGCTCTCGTCGATGATCGTCACGAAGTCCTTCGGGAAGTAGTCGATCAGGGTCGAGGGGGCCTCTCCCGGCGCGCGTCCCGCCAGGATGCGGGAGTAGTTCTCGATGCCGGAGCAGTATCCCAGCTCCTTCATCATCTCGATATCGAAGAGGGTGCGCTGTTCAAGGCGTTGCGCCTCCAGCAGCTTGTTTTGATCCCTCAGCTCCTTCAGCCTCATGTAGAGCTCGTCACGTATCTCGTTCACCGATCTGTCGAGTTCGGGGCGCGTGGTGACGAAGTGTTTGGCCGGATATATCGTGACGGCATCCATCTCGGAGATCGTCTTGCCGGTGACTCTGTCGAACTCGCTGATCTTCTCCACTTCGTCGCCGAAGAGTTCGATCCTCACCCCCGTGTCGTCCTGGTATGCGGGGATCACCTCCACCACATCCCCCCGGACGCGGAAGTTGCCGCGGTAGAAATCGACGTCGTTCCGGGTGTAGTGGATGTCGGCCAGTTTGTAGAGAAGGGCGTTCCGTTCGATCGTATCCCCCCGGCGGACACGGACGAGCTGCCCGCCGTACGCCTCTCTGGAACCGATGCCGTAGATGCAGGAGACGGAGGCGATGATCACCACGTCGCTCCGGTCATCCAGAAGGGCGCTGGTCGCCTTCAGCCGCAGCCTGTCGATCTCATCGTTGATGTTGAAATCCTTCTCGATGAAGGTGTCGGTGGTCGGGATATACGCTTCCGGCTGATAGTAGTCGTAGTAGCTGATGAAGAACTCCACGGCGTTGCGGGGGAAGAACCCTTTCAGCTCGCCGTAGAGCTGGGCCGCCAGTGTCTTGTTGTGCGATATAACGAGCGCCGGCCGCTGTATCTGCTGGATGACGTTGGAGATGGAATATGTCTTGCCGGAGCCGGTGACCCCCAGCAGCGTCTGGAATTTGTCCCCGCGCTCCAGTCCCTCCACAAGCTGACGGATCGCCTCGGGCTGATCGCCCATCGGTTTGTAGGGAGATTCGATCTGAAACTGATGCTTCATTGTATGCCCGTATGGGGATTGACGATGATGACGAACTCTCCGGACCGGTCCCGATGGACCGTGTCCCCGCTTCGAACAACGGATAGACGGCTGAATCGTTCGCGGATTTTCCCGCCGGCCCGCGCCGTGGCGATCCCCCGGAAGAGGGGGATGGGCCGGCCCGGACCGCGCAAGTTACTGCGAAGCGGTCGAGAACGTTCATGCTGGCACGATCTGTGAAGTATGAATATCGGGGCCGGTCTCCGGCGGTCGTCGGAGTCGTGGGGGCTGCCGTGATTTCCGGTATGGAGCGTCCGATTTTCATCAAGGGATGAGAAACAGGGGAAAACGGGACCTGCACGATATCGTGCTCTTCTTGAACTATCGTGCGATCTCTGTGGTCCTTTTCACGGAGCACGACAGGTCTTCACGTCGACTATCACCCGAGGGAGGGACGTGTTATGAGGTTGTTGTCACGCCTTACGATATTTATCGGATTTCTGACGGTGCTGGCGGCCGGCACGGTCGCGGCTCAGGATATGGAGTGGCTGGAGGGGAAGGGGCCGGAGGGGGGAGGCCCGGTCGATCTCGCGTCCGACAGCATTACGGGTAATTTCTACGCCGCCACCCTGAGCGGCGGAGTCTTCATCTCCACCGACGACGGCGCGACCTGGAAGGGATCGAACGAGGGGTTGCCGTGTCTGAGCACCAGACGCGTCATGGTGGGGAGGGACGGCACGGTCTTCGTGTTCGTCGTGGGAGCCAGAGGGGTCAAGGGAGGACTCTACAGGTCCACCGATCATGGGGACTCATGGAGCTATGCCGACCTCCCATATCGATGGAACGAGAATACGATGTTCTGTATCTCTCCCAATGGAACTCTCTACACGCACGACGGCGACAGCATGACGTTCAGATCCACCGATCATGGAACGACATGGGAACAGGCCGGTCCGTTCATTCCCATGACTACCTATAACGGTGTCGATATCGCAGTCGATGCCCAGGAGCGGATTGTGGTGATGCCGTATGGCATCAAAGATAATGTCGCCCTTGTATTCGAAGGAACATGGCGGTTCGTTGCGTTGGGTAAAAAGTCGAGGCTGATACAAGAGGTCGAGGCGTTCGGGGATTACATCCTTGCAGCTACCAAGACCGGTGTCTACCGATCATCGGATGGAGGGAGCAAGCTGGGCCAACATGACCATCGAGGGGTTCGAGGAATTGGAAATCTTCAATTTCAGGGGGCGGAACGGGGAGATCTTCGCATCGACCTACCTAGGCATCCTCAGGTCGACGGAGAGCGGGGCGACGTGGAGTTTGTATCGCAACAAATGGCTTCAATCGATGGTGAGCATACGAGGAAGGAATGCCGTGCTCTCCGGTAATATAAATAGCCTCAATCGTACGATTGATGACGGCCTGAACTGGGAGACGGTGACTGCCGGACTGAGCGTACGCAGAATACACACGATAGCCACATCGCCGACCGGCTCGATCTTCGCGGCTGATTTCGACATGCTCTTCAGGTCGACTGATCGCGGGGAACGGTGGGACTCTCTCGGTTTTGCCGTGCCGTTGCAGTCGTTTCCGAACATCCTTCGGGGAGAGGCGGATCCGTTCGGCGGAGGAGCCGTCGATGAACTTCATGGTTGTTATGGAACCGACATCCCGATATGTTTGTCTCCAGCCAGGGTGGCCGGAGGAGTGAATCCGGCTGTATCGTATCCCTTGCAACGTCTGTGGCCGTTCTTTCAATGGAGATAGGGAAGATGAAATCATTGTATCGCTTTACGATTGTTGCCGCCGTTCTCATCGCTCTGACAACCGCTACGACGGCGGCGCAGAGTCTGGAGTGGGAGACGCTGAACAGCCTGTTCGGGGGGGGAGCCCGTGATATGGCGTTCGACACGACCACCGGTACTCTGTTCGCCGCCACGACGGCGGGCGGGGTGTTCAGATCGACGGACGACGGTCTGACATGGAAGGAGATCAACGACGGACTGCCGGCGCTGAACGCCCGTCGGATCGTCGTGGGGCCACAGAGCACCCTCTTCGTCTATATCGAGGGGGTCGGCGCCGGCAGGTATTACAATTACAAGAGAGGTCTCTACAGATCCACCGATCAGGGAGCGTCGTGGGTCTACGCCGATGTCCCGAACAGACTGGATACTCTGCCGTTGTACCATACTCCGCTCTTCTCTCTCTCCCCGGACGGAATCCTGTATACGTGGGATACCAGGCTGTTCAGGTCCACCGATCTGGGAACTACATGGGAGCCGCTGGGTCCGCCCGTTACTCTTCCTACATGGTTCGACATGGCGGCCGATGCGCAGGGGCGAATCGTCTTTGTCACCTCCAGCGTCTTCGACGGGGTGCATATCTTCTCCGGAGATACCTGGCGTACCGTGAAGGTTGGGGCGGGAGTGGTCGACGTCGAGGCGTTCGGAGATTATGTTCTCGCGGGCACCACGAGCGGTATCTATCGTTCATCCGACGGGGGCGCGAGTTGGGTCAGAGTTACCTCCAAGGAACTTGAGACACGAACCATCATGAATTTCAGAGGGCGGAACGGCGAGATCTTCGCATCGAACGACAATGGACATTCCTCCTTCGAGATCCTCAGGTCGACGAACAACGGCGCAACCTGGAGCGCGTTCGGTGATGGATGGAACGACAAGATCGTCCTGCGTGGAAAGAATGCTGTGATGGTCGGCAGCGACACAGACCTCCGGCGCTCGGTCAACGAGGGTGTGATCTGGCGCACGGTGACGGAAGGGTTGAGCGCGCGCGATATACGGAGTCTGACGGTCTCTCCATCCGGCTCGATCTTTGCCATGAGCGGCTACACCACACTGTTCCGCTCCACCGATCGAGGCGGGGAATGGGAGCCTCTCGACGCCCGGGTGTTCAAAACGACGGTGCTTTCCAACGGACACCTCATAGGGAGTATGATAGACGATGCCGTTCCGGGTCTGCACCGGTCGACCGACGACGGCGCGACATGGACTCCGATTGAGGAATTCGACAACCTCTTCTTCTCAGTGGCATTCGTCAAGGGACTCCCCGGGGGGCATGTCGTGGTCGTTTACGCCAAGTCGCAGAATCTGTCCATCTGGCTCTCGGATGATTACGGCTCCACCTGGAGCCTGATTGTGGAGGAGGCCCCGCAGTATGACATGCTCACCCCCTCGGACGCGGTGATGCTCTCTCCTACGGAGATTCTTATCAGCTCGGATGACAACGATCATGAATTTCTCAGGTGCACCAGGACGGGGGAGACATGGGGCGTGACGCACACCAAGCTCGGGAGGGTGATGTCGATGGCGGTCGACGGTAGAGGGGCGGTCTGGGCCGCAGGCGGGGGGCTCTATCGCTCGACCGACGGTGGGGTGAGCTGGGAGAACCGGATCGGAGATCTCTCCTCCTTCTCCGGAATCGCGCCGGCCGTTGTCAGTACCGTCGAAGTAACGCCGAACGGTAAGATCTTCGTAAGCACGCTACGGGATTACGGGACGGTGTTCATGTCGACCGACCACGGCGAATCGTGGAAGGAGGTTCATCGTGGTGTAGCGCTGGTCCCGATCCTTGATATAGCCGTCGACTCCTCCGGCTACCTCTATCTGGGGACCGAAGGACACGGCATTCTCAGGAGTACTATCTCCACCTCGGTTCCCGTGAACCGTGCGGCCGAAGAGTTCGCGGTGGAGACGATTCCCAATCCGACGACTTCATCCACACTCCTTCGCTTCCCGATGCAAACCGGAGGGCGTGTGACCGTGACCGTCCATTCACTGCCGGGCGAACATATCGCAACGCTCTATGACGGCGAGCACGAGGCGGGGACCTGCGAGCTGCGGTGGGATGCGGTCGGGGCGCCCAGCGGGATCTATCTCTATCGTATAGAGACCGATCTCGGAAGCGCCTGCGGCGAACTGCGCGTGGTGCGGTAAATCGGCATTGCAACCGTACCGAACATGGAGGCGATTGTTCCCCCGAACGATCGCCTCTCGTTTTCTCTCATTCCACCTCGACATCTTTCTTTAAGTCCGTAGGTGTGTTCCGGTCTTCCAGCCGCGATCGCCCTGAACGAACGAAAGCGGGCCGTCGATCCGACGGCCCGCTTCATCCATCAATCATATCCTTCTGCGATTCGTCCTCCGGCTCAGCTCTCCGGCAGCGACGGCGTGGCGGGGGCTATCGCGCCGGCGGCGCGGATCTCCTGCCGCGACATGTCGAGCGCGCGGCGGACGATCTCCTCCTGCTCCAGCTTGTGCTGGCGACCGCTTCCGGCGGCGGGGCTTCCCGATGCGGGACGTCCCAGGAAGGAGAGTCGCTGGCCTTCGAAGAGAAGCGCCAGGAAATTGTGCGCCAGGGTCGGCCATGCCCCCATGTTCTTCGGCTCCTCCTGAACCCAGATGATATCCCGCACGTGCCTGTAGAGCTTCAACTGCTCCATCACATCGTGGAAGGGGAAGGGGTAGAGCTGTTCGATCCGGATCAGCGCCACGTCGTTCCGCTCGGAAGCGCGCCGCGCCGCCAGCAGATCGTAGTAGACCTTGCCGGAACAGAAGACCACCCGGTTCACATCCCTCGGCGCCGTCGGCTCGATCTCCGGGATCAGCAGCTTGAACGTTCCCCCCGTCATCTCCTCCAGCGAGGAGGCGACGAGAGGATCGCGGAGCAGGCTCTTGGGGGTCATCACGATCAGCGGCTTCCGCACCTGGCGCTTGAGCTGGCGGCGCAGGACGTGGAAATACTGGGCGGCGGTCGAGGGGATCACCACCTGCATGTTGTCCTCCGCTCCCAGCGTCAGGAACCGCTCGAGCCGGGCCGACGAATGCTCCGGGCCCTGCCCCTCGAACCCGTGCGGCAGCAGCATCACCACGCCGCTCGTCTGGCCCCACTTGTCCTCGCCGGAGCTGAGGAACTGGTCGATGACGATCTGCGCGCCGTTGACGAAGTCGCCGAACTGCGCCTCCCAGAGCACCAGCGCCTCCCGATCGGCCACCGCGTAGCCGTACTCGAAGCCGAGCACCGCGAATTCCGAGAGGGGTGAATCGTAGACCGAGAACTGTGCCTGCGTCTCCCCGAGATGATTGAGTGGGAAGTAGGGCTTGCCGGTCGACTGGTCGACGACCGCGGAGTGCCGCTGCGAGAAGGTCCCGCGGCGTGAATCCTGTCCCGACAGGCGGACCGGGTGCCCTTCAAGAAGGAGCGAACCGAACGAGAGAGCCTCGGCCAGCGCCCAGTCGATCTTCCCCTCCTTCACCATCTTCTCGCGTCCCTCGATGATACGGCGGAGCTTCGGATGGGCGTCCACCGAGTCGGGGATGGTCGAGAGAAGATCGGCGATATGTCGCAGCACGAACTCCGGTGATCCGGTCACCGGGTTGGTCCAGGTCTCGACCGGGTTGATGAGCTGATCGGCCAGCGGGTCCTGCGGCGAGGGAGCGGCGACCTGCGCCTTCATGGCGGCAAGGAGCGCTTCCAGCTTCTCGCGGAACTCCTTCTCCATCCTGTCCACATCCTCCGTCGTCAGCGTCCCGTTGCGGAGCAGACGTCCCGTGTAGACGAGGCGGGCCGAGGGATGCGAGCGGATCTTCTTGTAGAGAAGCGGCTGTGTGTAGCTCGGCTCGTCGGTCTCATTGTGTCCGTAGCGCCTGTAGCAGTAGAGATCGATCACCACATCGCGATGGAACTTCGTGCGATATTCGAGCGCCAGCTTCATGATATGCACCGCCGATTCCGGGTCGTCGGCGTTGACGTGGAAGATCGGGGACTGCACCACCTTGGCGACGTCGGTGGCGTAGATTCCGGAACGGGTGTCGTCCGGGGAGGCGGTGAAGCCGATCTGGTTGTTGATCACCACATGGATCGTCCCTCCCGTTCTGTAGCCGGCGAGCTGGCTCATGTTCAGCGTCTCGGCCACTACTCCCTGGCCGGCGAACGCGGCGTCGCCGTGGACCAGGAGCGGGATGTAGAGATTCTCACCCCCCTCCTCGGCGCGGTCCTGAAGGCCGCGGACCATCCCCTCGATCACCGGGTTGACCGCCTCCAGATGGCTCGGATTCGGAGCCAGCCAGATGCCGATGCTCTTTCCATCCTCCAGATGTGTCGTGCCGCGAGCTCCCAGATGGTACTTCACGTCGCCGGAGCCGAGAACCGACCCCGTGTCGTTGATATCCTCGAACTCCGAGAAGATCTTCTGCGGGCTCTTCCCCAGGACGTTGGCAAGAACGTTGAGGCGTCCGCGGTGGGCCATGCCGAGAAGGATCTCCCGTGCGCCGGCCTCGGCCGCGCCGGAGAGGAGGGCGTCGAGCATCGGGATCATCGTCTCCGCCCCTTCCAGGGAGAAACGCTTGTGCCCCGTATACTTCGTCTGGAGGAACTTCTCGAACACCTCGGCCTCGCTCAGCTTCCTCAGAATGCGACGTTTCTGCTCCGGGGTCAGCTTCGGCTGGTTCCGGGTCATCTCCATTCTATCCTGAAGCCAGAGGCGCTCCTCATGGTCCTGGATATGCATGAACTCCACACCGATCCGCTGCGTGTAGGTGTCGCGGACGATGGAGAGGATCGTGCGGAGGTTCGCCTCCTCCTTGCCGGCGAGCCCGCCGGTGACGAAGGTGCGGTCGAAGTCCCAGATCGTGAGCCCGTAGGTGGCGGGATCGAGATCGGCGTGGTACTGGGTCTCCTGTCCCAGCGGGTCGATATGGGCCTGAAGATGGCCGCGGACCCTGAAGTTCCTGATCATCCGGAGGATGACCTGCTGCTTCCTGATCGCCTCGCGGCGGTCGGAGCCGAAGATGGAGCGATGGCGGTCCTGCTGCCATTCCAGCGGACGGTAGGGGATCTGAAGGCTCCGGAAGATCTCATCGTAGAACCTGTCCTCCCCCATCAGCAGCGACTGCACATACGCCAGGAACATCCCCGACTCGGCCCCCTGGATGATGCGATGATCGTAGGTCGATGTAAGCTCCATCACCTTGCTGATGCCGAGCTCGCTCAGCGTCTCGGCGTCCATCGCCTGGTAGGCGGCCGGGTAGTTGATGGCGCCGGTGGCGATGATCGTTCCCTGCCCCACCATCAGCCTGGGGACCGACGCGATCGTCCCGATCGTTCCCGGGTTGGTCAGCGTGACGGTCGTCCCCGCGTAATCGTCCGGGCCCAGCTTCCCCTCGCGCGCCTTCCGGACGAGCGTCTCGTACGTCTCGTAGAACTCGCTGAAGGTCATCCGGTTCGACCGCTTGATGCTCGGCACCACCAGCGAACGGCCGCCGTCGGGACGCTCCAGGTCGATCGCCAGACCGAGGTTGACGTCGGGCCGTTCGATCAGATACGACTTCCCGTCGATCACCCTGAACTCGTTGTTCAGCGAGGGATATTTCATCAGCCCCTTCACCAGCGCCCAGCCGATCAGATGGGTGAAGCTGAGCTTCCCGTTGTCGCTCGCCTTCAGGTAGCCGTTGACGAGGGTGCGGTTCTCTTCAAGGAGCTTGACGGGAATCTCGCGGAACGATGTGGCGGTCGGTACCTCCAGACTCTGGGCCATGTTCTGCGCGATCCTGAGCGCGACGCTGCGGAGCTCCTTCCCCCCCTCGGGGATCGGAGTGGGGCTCTTCTCCGTCGCCGCCGGGCGCTTCGGGGCCTCCGCCGGGGCCGCCGTTGCGGTCGCCTGCGCGGTCGCCGGAGCCGGCCGGGCGTTCCCGCCGTTGGTGTGCGTCGCCGCCGGGAGAGGCTCGGGGCTGCGCTCCTGCGACGGACGCGGATGGGTCACCGGGATCTCGCCGTCCAGATCCTCGGTGTTCGGGTCATAAGTGGCGAAGAATCTGCGCCAGGTCTCGTCGAAGGCGTTCGGATTCTTCAGGAACTCGTAGTACAGCTCGTTGATGTATGCCGCGTTCAGGCCGAAGGTACTCATGATACGTAATGCGAAGTTCGTAGGAGAAGGAGTGCGAGGGGGGTGGAAGGCGGGGGGAGCGGGGAACGAACTCCGCATGACCGGCAACAGCCATCTCTCGAGCACCAACTTGCAATATAGAGGCTGTCGCCGGTTCGCGGGTCCTCTTCTTACAGATCGTGATACTCGACCAGCCTGAAGGCGCCGGTCTCCGATTTGTCGACGAACACGAACTTCCGGTTGACCTTGTTCCGGTACTCCCAGATCTCCCTGGGGGGGGCCTCGGGGTGCATCTCGCGTTCGACCGAGGTGGGGGGACCGAAGAGGATATAGATCTTCCCGCGATCGGTGAAGACGCCGTCCCTCTGTTCGATGCTCTTGAAGTTGAAGTAGGAATAATCGACCCGTCTGTAGTATTCGGTCATCTTCTCGTTGTACTTCGTCCCCGGTGTCGGGTCGAGCCGTTCCCAGTAGCGGTTCAGCGCCCCCTGTCGCTTCTCCGATCCTCCGGAAAGAAGCTCGTCGACGGTATCCTCCTTGGCGATCGGATAGAGGGCGCGGATCGCGTACTCCGGACGGATCAGCGAAAGGGGCATGTCGATCCAGCGGAGCTTGAACGGGACGCTGTCGACCACCGACTTGACCCCCGCCTGATAGGTGAGGACCAGCATGTAGTCCCCCACCTCCAGCCTGTCGGCCGAGGCGTCGATCAGGGCGCCGTAGGAACCGGAGGGGACCGAGGAGTCGCGAAGGGTCGGGAAGAGAATATCGTTGCCTGATGGGATCGGCGATCCGGGAGCGACAGCCCCAAGGATCGAGGCGTTGCCGGAGAGGAGCGGCGGGGCCGTCGACGGCTTGTTCTTCACCATCGTCACCAGGCTGTAGCGCAGCTCCGTCGGAGGCTCCGGTCCGGCCAGCGGGATGAACGCGCGGAACGGAAGCCCGAAGAGGGCGTTCCCGTCGGTCGCCGCCGCCGTCATCCTCCCCTCCTCGAAGCTCTTCAGGAAGATCGGGGAGCCGATCGCCGGGGAGGGGGAGTGGAAGTCGTCGACCTTGATCGGGCCGGTCGTCTGCTCGAACCCCGATTCCGGGCCGCCGTCGGCGAACGCATATTTGAGGGTGTAGAGATCGGGACGGACGGCGAGCTCGACGGCCCCGCAGACGAACATGGTCCGTGAGTTGGTGAGGGCGTAGTCGGAGGTCCTGACCGTGTCGCGCCAGATCTCACGGGCGCTGATCACGCCGTCGGAGCCGGCCGCCTCCACGAACATCGAGGGGGTTGCGATATAGACGGCCGATTCCCCCGTCCCCTGCTTCCTGAAGTTCAGCAGATCGTACGTGAGCCTGAAGCTGACCACGGCCCGCTCCTTCGGCGGGGCTGCGCCGGGGAGCGTCGTGACCTCGAGGAAATAGTTGTCGCCGTAGGTGTAGTATTCGTCAAGGCTCGGCGGCGCCTGCCGCTGTCCCCACGCCGTCGCGGCGGAGAGGAGCGCGAGCGCGGCGACCGTGCATGCGACGATCCGGGAGCTCCCGCCGTCGATCCGTTGCTTCTCTGCGATTCGTTTCATCATCATCGTGCGCGTCAGTCGAGTACTGCCCCATGTGGAATTGTCCGGAGAAACGACGATCGACCGGCCGGGATGATGTGAACGGCCCGAATGCCGTTCCGTTCCCTACTTCCAGCCCATCCCGCCGCCGATCGAGATGCTCAGGGCCACGCCGTTGTAGGCGGGGGTGAGCCCGCCGTTGTTCACCTTCTCGCCATCCTGTTCCCACGCGGGGCGGCTCGGCATCACCCCCCAGGTCAGCCGCGCCGCGACCACGAACCCGCTCTGGGAACCGTCCGCGTCGGCCGATCCGATGAAGTTGACCAGGCCGATCCCGAGAGCTATCCTGGGGGCCGCGCCGTTGAAGGTCGCCGACTTCCCCGGCGCCACGGGGTTCCCCTCGAAAAAGGGGATCGAATCTCTCTGATTGTTCCTGAACTCCAGTTCGTAGCCGTAATAGCCGGCCTGGATGTAGGGGAAGACCAGCATCCCGCCGTCGTTCACCACGGCGTAGCCCAGATCGAGTCCGCCGCCGTAGCCGCTCAGCAGGTATTCGTCGCGGGGCGCTCCGGGCGGGTTGACGGAGCGAACGGTCGGATAGGAGACCGTCTCGCCGTCGGCGCCGATCATGTAGCGTTCCCCGACCAGGAGCCCGAGTCCGGCGTTCCAGGTCGACCCGGTGCCGAAGAACGGCTCGGTCTGGTAGAGAAGCAGCTCGCGGTCGGAGCCGACGGGGGTGTAGGAGCTGAGGCGACGGGAGAAGGCGCCGTTGTCGTGCGTGGCGATCCCTCCCCCAACCGAAGCGAACCAGGACGTTCCGAACGTCTGGGCCGTGGAGAACGATCCCCCCGTCAGAAGCATAAAGAGAACCGCTCCCGCGGCCGGGGCGACCCGGCGTCCGAACAGAACCGACGACAGTGCGTGCATCATGTGAAGATCTTCCTTGTGATAAGAGCCGGCGGGTTCCCGGCCCGCGAAGGGGAGCGCCGGATCGCGTCCCCAATATACCGTTATGGGCTCACGCGAAAATGAACCGCGGCATCGGAGGAATCTCCGGCCTCCCTCTCCGGTTCCCGCTGAAAGGGTGACACGGAAGGGGGGAGGGGCCTAACCGGGGCGCCGGGAAACGGTTCAATCTGTGACAAGGAAGAGACGGCATTGCCGGGCATCGGGATCAATCCTAACTTTGGCGACTATGATACACAGGTCGATCTTCCTCCCGCTCCTTCTTCTGCTGGCGGCGGTCCTCTCCGCCCGCGCGCAGGAGCCGATCACGTTCATGCAGCTTGCCGAGCGCATCGATCCCTATTTCGCCCCGGAACTGGTGCAGGATGTGAAGGACGCCCTGCCGCAGAGTCCGTTCGACGTCTGGGGATACGATGTGGGGGATTTTTCAAACGACGGCAACCACGATCTCGCCCTCAGCATCCGGATGAAGAACGACGGCAAGCGGAAGATGCTCGTCTACTTCTTCATCGACGACGAAGGGGTGCTGACGCTGATCCGGGAGACGACCCTCACGTTCGTCGAGCTGCCGATCGAGATCGGCGTCTCCATCTCGAACGGGAATGTCTATATCGCGCAGCGACAGACTGAGGCCCTCTGGGGGATCGACGGATACCGCTACAGGGATGGGGTGGTGATGCTGGTGGATCAGTTCACCACGGCGCAGCAGGGGACGCTGACGCACGAGGAGTACCGGAACTACCAGACGCTGGAGGGGAACGAGCGCTACCTGAACAACGCGAACGGGGAGGAGGTCTTCAAGACCGGCTTCATGACGGTCCCCTCCTACACGCGCGGCCGCGACGTCAGCACCGGCTACCAGGCGACGGCGGTGACGCAGCTCTCCAGATTTATCGTGAAGGGAGCATATTACTGGACCGGGGAGAGCGATCTCTCCGTTGCCACCCGTTCGGCGTACGACGCCGAGTATGTCTACTTCAACATCTCCGTGCAGGATGACCAGGTGGTGCCGGTCGGGCTGCCGGAGGCCGACACGGTTGCGGATCGTGTCGAGATATGGTTCGACACCTACACCCTCGGCGACCGGCTCCGGGTCGGGAAGCGCTCGCGCGATTTCCGGACGAAGACCGACACGAACATCTACGCGTTCGATATATCGCTCGGTGATCTTATCGACAGTCCCGCGTCGGTCAGGATCTCCACCTCGAACCTCCTCGATCCCGCGCAGAACGCGGCCGCCAAGAAGATCCGCGCCGTGGCGGCCCGCGCCGACAGCGGCTACACGCTGAAGGTGAGAATTCCCTGGGCGATGCTCGGCTTCGCCGAGGCGCCGGTGGGGGATAACGAGGCTGTCGAGTTCGGTCTGACCGTGGTCGCCACCGATGCCGACAACATGTTCCGTCCGGACGAGGTGACGATCATGACCAACGGCGAGCACTTCGAGCCCGCCAAGCCCGCCACCTTCGGCGCGCTGATCCTGGTCCCCGGAACCAGGTACTACGGGGACGCCGTCAATATCTTTCTGGGAGATATCAAGGAGCGGCTGCAGGAGGTCGGGTTCTGATCCTCCGTTCCGTTTCCGATCTATCGTTCTCCCGTTTCTCTACAGAGCCTTCATGAACCGGTCCGCCGGAGTTCCCCCCGATACGATCGCCGACAACCACGCCCGCGTTCTGAGCATGGCGGCCGCCGCGTGCGCCCGTGTCGGTCGCGATCCCGCCGGGGTCACGATCATCGGGGTGACCAAGACGAAACCGGTCGCCGCGATCGAGGAGGCCGCCCGCGCCGGCCTGACCGACGTGGGGGAGAACTACGTGCAGGAGTTCACCGAGAAGCATGCCGCGCTGGGGGATCTGGTCAGGTGGCATTTCATCGGCCATCTCCAGCGGAACAAGGTCCGGGTCGTGGCGCCGATCGTCTCGATGATTCATGCGGTCGATTCCGAGCGTCTGGGGGCCGAGATCGACAGATGGGCCTCCGCGACCGGGCGCCGTCTCCCGGTGCTGCTGCAGGTCAACACCTCCGGAGAGGAGTCGAAGTTCGGTGTGACCCCGGAAGGGGCGCTTCCGCTGGCGCGGGCCCTTGCCGCCATGCCCGGCCTCGATCTGCGGGGATTGATGACGCTCGCGGCCTTTCTGGACGACCCCGAGGGGACGCGGCCGATGTTCAGGCTGCTCCGCGAGACCCGCGACAGGCTGCGGCAGGAAACCTCCCTCGACCTTCCCGATCTTTCCATGGGGATGACCAACGATTTCGAGGTCGCCGTCGAGGAGGGAGCCACCTTCGTCCGTGTCGGCACGGCGATCTTCGGCGAGCGGCTCTATCCGCCGTCGAGGGGGTGACCGGATCCTCGCTCCTCTCCCGCTCGCCGTTTCCCTCTGTCCCGCCCCCGTTCTCTTCCGTATCTTCGGGCCTCTTCCAGAAACATATCCTACCGGAGAATGTATGATGTACGATAGATCGATGCGACGATCTCTCTCGACGCTCCTGATGCTCGCCACGAGCGCCGGGCTCGCGTTCGGTCAGGGGCAGGGGGGATCGTCGATTCTTTCCAGCGACGACCCGCCGACCCCTCCCACGCCGCCGACGAACACCGGCTCTCCGACGAAGCCGTCGAAGAAGTCCAAGCCGGGCGACGACATGCCCGATATCCTGAAGGACGACACGAGACCGGCCGTGGTGAACTCCGGCTCCGGCGCCGGCTCCGGGAAGACGAAATCCTCCGGAAAGACGAAGGGAGGCGGGGGAGTGATCGACGAGGGATCGGCGAGCGGCGCCTCATCGAACGAGGGATCGCAGGCGCCCGACACCAGATGGGAGAGCGACGCATGGTCGAGTGAGCCCCCCTCCGGCATCTTCCGGGACGACGCGGCGGCGGCTCGTACGACGGCCGGATCCCCCTACAAGACGATGAAGCTCGAGAACGGGCTGGAGGTGATCGTCATCGAGAACCATACGGTCCCTCTCGTCACCCTCGATATCACCGTGCGGAACGGCGCCTTCACCGAACCTGACGAGTTCGCCGGGCTTTCCCATCTCTACGAACACATGTTCTTCAAGGCGAACGCCGTGCTCCCCTCGCAGGAGCAGTTCATGAAGAGGGTGCGGGAGCTGGGGATCACCTACAACGGCTACACGTCGGACGAGGTCGTCACCTACTACTTCACCCTTCCGGCGACGAAGTTCGACGAGGGGATGAAGTTCATGGCGGATGCGATCCGCACCCCCAGGTTCAACGAGGAGGAGCTGGTGAAGGAGCGTGAGGTGGTGCTGGGGGAGTTCGACAGAAACGAGGCGGACCCCGAGTTCACCCTCCGCTACGCCCTCGACTCCGCGCTCTGGAACCCCTACGTCAGCCGGAAGCAGCCGCTGGGGCAGCGGATGGTGATCAAGACCGCGGGGATCGACAAGATGAAGATGATCCAGGACCGTTTCTACGTCCCGAACAACTCGGCGCTCATCATCGCCGGCGACGTGGACGCGAAGCAGGTGTTCGAGGCGGCGAAGAACTACTACGGCGACTGGAAGCGGGGGGCCGATCCCTTCCCCGCCTATGCTCCTCCCGCCTTCCCTCCCCTGAAGCCGCAGCTTGTGGTGCGGGAGGCGAAGATCCCGGACGTCGTGATCCGGATGCTCTTCCGCGGCCCGAGCGTCGGCCGCGACGAGCCGGCGCCCCATGTGGCGCAGCTGATGTCGACCATGCTCCGGCAGCCGACCTCCCGCTTCTACCATAACCTGGTCGACAGCGGACTGGTCACCGCCTTCTACGGCGGCTACGACAACGCCAGGAACACCGGCGACTTCTCCTTCTACATCACGGCGCCGAAGAACAAGGCGCTGACGGCGATGCAGGTGCTGAAGCAGGAGGTGCGCGCGATGGGGGATGCGGGCTATTTCTCGACCGAGGAGATCGAGATCGCCAAGGGGATCATCGCCGACAGGAGCATCTTCGAGCAGGATAATTTCCACAGCTTCACGATCGGCACCACGGCCCGCTGGTGGAGCATGGCGAATCTCAACTACTATCTGAACTTCCCTGCCGGCGTGCAGAACGTGTCGTCCGACCAGATCGTCGCGTTCAGCCGGAAATATCTCGTCAACCAGCCGTACGTTCTCGGCGTCGGCGCCGAGAAGGGAACGCTGAACGAACTCAACATCCGGGAGGAGGCGCTCGCATGGTAACCGTATCGACAGCAGCATATCGCCGGTTTCTGCCGGCAGCCCTCCTTCTTCTTGCGGGGGCGTTCACGCATCCCGCGGCGGCGCAGCAGGCCGCGATGGAGAAGGTGCAGAGCTTTACCGAGAACGGTATCAGGGTGATCCTGAGCCCGGCGGACAACCAGCTTGTCTCGGTGATCGTCGGGCTGGAGGGGGGACTCCTCTCCGGCGAGACGACCAATCCGGGGCTCGGGGAGTTCACCAGCGACCTGATCACCTCCAGCGGATCGGAGAAGTACACGAAGGATGAACTCCGGACCTTCCTCTCCCGAACCTCCACCACGATCACCGGAAACGGCGATTACAAGGGGATCGGCTTTACGATGACGGCCACCCGCCCGAACTTCGACAAGGCGTGGAGCGTCCTCTCCTCCCTTATCCGCGAGCCGATCTACGACCCGACGGAGTATCGGAACATCATGCAGTACAGCCTTGCCCGCGTCAAGCGGCGGCACTCCAGCCCGGACGACCAGGCGTACATCGCCGCCGACAGCCTTATCAAGCTCGGCCATCCGGTCCTGAGCCGGTGGACCCGGCAGGAGGATCTGCATGAGATCACCATCGACATGATCCGCGATTTCCACAAGAGCGTGGCCGAGCGGACCCGGATGCTGGTCGTCATCGTCGGAAACGTCTCGGCCGACGAGGTGAAGAGCAAGCTCGCGGAGTTCTCGGCCTTCCCGGAAGGGAGCTTCAAGCCGGTCCGGATGAAGTCGGTGGAGCCGAGGAACGCTCCGGGCGTGGAGGTGATCGACAGGGGAGAGAGCCCCACGACCTACGTCTACGGCGCCTTCACGGGGCCGCGGAGCGGGGAGCCGGACTACTGGCCGCTGGCGGTCGGGATGAGCCATCTGCGGAACGTCCTCTTCGAGGAGATCCGCACCAAGCGGAACCTCTCGTACGCCCCCGGCGCCTTCCTCACCTCGACGATGGGGCAGGGGATCGGAATGCTCAGCGTCAGCTCGGTCTATCCCGACTCCTCGATCACGATCATGAAGAACGAGCTGGAGAAGATGCGGGAGGGAGAGTTCCCGGCCGAGGAGATGGAGAACTCCAAGCAGGTCTACATCACCGGCTATTTCATGCGCCAGATGACCAACGGCAGCAAGGCCAACCTCCTCTACAGCGCCGAACGGAACGCCGGCGACTGGAAGCAGGCGTTCAGCTACGACGCGATCCAGGCGGTCGACAAGGATGCCGTGCAGGAGGCGTTCGAGAAGTATGCCCGCAACCTTCAGTTCGGCATCGCCGGCAGGAAGGAGGGGGTGACCAGGAACGAGTACGTGGTTCCCTGACGAGGGGAGGCACGGGGAGTCCATGCCGGCCGGGGATCGAATCCGATCCCCGGCCGGTTTCGTTTTGTCGGTTTCCTCTTCTTTATCCCGGCGCTCTTCATAATGACCCTTCGTTCCGGGTAGATTTCGGTCGCTTTCGGAAAAAAGATCCCCTCGAAAAAAAAATCGATCCCCTCTGTCGAAATCGCCGAGTCTCGCTCGACGTATAGGTGAGCGCGGGTATGAAGCCGATCGTGTTCGATCGGAACCCGCTTCAAACCTTACCAACAAATCGGAGAAGAGAGTCATGCGGGTTCTGGTGATCGTCAAGGGGAACAGTGAGACCGAAGCCGGCATCATGCCGGACGAGAAGTACCTCGGAGAAATGATGAACTACAACGAGGCGCTTGTGAACGCCGGCATCATGCTGGCCGCAGAGGGGCTTCACCCCAGCTCGAAGGGAGCGCGCGTCAAGTTCCCGGCGAACGACGGCGAACCGACGGTGATCGACGGCCCGTTCGTCGAGGCGAAGGAGCTGGTCGCCGGTTACTGGATCTGGAGGGTGAACTCGATGGAGGAGGCGATCGAGTGGGTGAAGCGCTGCCCGGTCCCCGACGGGGCGCCGGATGAGAATATCGAGATCCGTCCCATCCTGGAGGCCGAGGATATGGGAGCGGACGTCACCCCGGAGCTCAGGGAGCATGTGGAGCGCGCGTGGGCTCCGATCGCCGGGAAGAAGTAGGCGGACCCCGCCCGCCCGGCGGAAAAAACATCAGGGCGAGAAAAAAAATCGATGCTACCTGTCGAATTCCTTCACTCCCGTTCGACGTAGTAATGAAGAGGCGAATGAAGCCGACGGAACGGGTCGGGCGAGGGCCCGGCCCCGAATCAGAACACAAACTCAACCCTTTTACCGACAAAACGGAGATACTGCAATGAGAGTCATGGTCATCGTCAAGGCAACCGAGCAGAGCGAAGCCGGCGCACTTCCGGATGAGAAGCTTCTTACCGAGATGGGGAAGTACAACGAGGAGCTTGTGAACGCCGGCATCATGCTGGCCGGAGAGGGACTCCGTCCCAGCTCGAAGGGAGCGCGCGTGAAGTTCTCGGGAGGATCGACGTCGGTGGTCGACGGACCGTTCGCCGAGACCAAGGAGCTGATCGCCGGCTTCTGGATCTGGAAGGTCGACTCGATGGAGGAGGCGATCGCATGGGCGAGGCGCTGCCCGAACCCGATGCCGGAAGAGGAGTCGGAGCTCGAGATCCGTCAGGTGGGCGAGGCCGAGGACTTCGGCGAGGAGTTCACCCCGGAGCTGAGGGAGCAGGAGGAGCGTCTCCGCGCCCAGGCCGCCGGCAACCAGTAATCGTCGCGCGTATCGTTCCGGCCGGGAGATTTCCCGAGGGAGCTCCTCCCGGCCGGAACGTTCGGACTGTCCGAATCATATCACAACAAGATCCACATTCGCAACACTATCGGAGGATAGATCGATGAAGTTCGCTACTGCTCATACCGCCCCGGTCTCCCGCAGGCGGTTCTGGACCGGACACGTTCTCAGCGCCTTTGCTCTCTTCTTTCTCATCTCCGGCGGCATCACCAAGGTCCTGCAACTCCCCGTCGCCGTGGAAGGGACGATCCAGCTCGGCTATCCGGGCGACAGCCTGATCACGCTCGGGGTCCTTGAGCTGGCCTGCGTCCTCCTCTATCTGATCCCGAGGACCTCTCTTCTCGGCGCGATCATCACGACCGGCTATCTCGGGGGGGCGATCGCCACGCATGTGCGGATCGAGAATCCTCTCTTCACCCATATCCTCTTTCCGGTCTATCTCGGTCTGCTGATCTGGGGAGGACTCTACCTGCGCGACGGTCGTCTCCGCTCGCTCGCGGCTCTCTTCCTGAGCCGTCGCGACTCGCGCGCGACGGTCGAGGAGGGAGTGCCGGTCTACGGAGCATAGGCGCACCACCGCCGATATATCGTAGAAAGAACAACGTTGCCGCGACGAAAGGATCTCCCGCGCGTGCCGGCCGGACGCGACGGGGGGATGAACCGACAGAAAGAGTAACGTCGATGCAATCATATCGGATCGGGACAATCCGTCCCGAACGTAACAGAGACGCAGTAAACCGACAATCAGGGATACCACAATGCAGTTCATGATGACGACGCTCCCCGCGGGCGATACTCCGGGACCCCCTCCGACCCCTGAAATGATGGTCGAGATGGGGAAGCTGATCGACGAGATGAGAGAATCGGGGGTGCTGGTTGCGACCGGCGGACTTCTTCCGGTTTCGATGGGAGGAACGCGCGTTCAGTCGACCGGCGGGAAGTTCACGGTGGTCGACGGACCGTATGCCGAATCGAAGGAGCTGATCGCCGGGTTCGCGCTGGTCAACGTGAACTCCCTGGAGGAGGCGATCGAGCTGAGCCGCCGCTTCTTCGCGATCGGCGGCGGGGGTGACGGTCATGGGGAGATCCGCCGGATCATGGGGCCGGACGACGACTTCAACCCGTGAGGCGATCCGGCGCGCGCCGACCGTGAGAGCCGGAAATCCCGGCCGAACCTTGCAGCCCGGCGGTCACCCCCGACGACGATCGGGGTGACCGCCGGGCTGTGAAGAATAACGGTGAAGAAAATATTATGCCGGAGCCGGCGTTCCCTCCGGCTGTCGGGAAACGGAGGATTCATATTATGCAATACATGCTGCTGGTGTATGGTGACGAGAAGCTCTGGGACGATATGCCCGAGGAGGAAGCGGCACGGCTCGCCGACGATCGTGACCTCTGGGCCCAGGATCTCGTCAGAAGCGGACATCTGCGGAGCATGGCCGGGTTTCATTCCGCCTCGACGGCGACCACCGTGCGCCGGAGGGAGGGGAGGGTCGTCATCGCCGACGGACCGTTCGCCCGGACAGATGAAGTGCTCGGAGGATATCAGATGATCGAATGCAACGACCTTGACGAAGCGATCGCCATCGCGGCGCGATTCCCCGCGCTGCGTGCCGGGTTCTCGATGGAAATCCGTCCGGTGGTCTCCCCGTGAATCTGGGTGAACTCCACAGGCGCGAGTATGGACATATCCTCGCGAGCCTTATCCGTGTCGTGCGCGATATCACGCTCGCCGAGGACGCGCTGCAGGAGGCGTTCGCCGCCGCGCTGGAGCAGTGGCCGGTCAAGGGACCGCCGCTCAACCCCGTCGCCTGGCTCATGACCACGGCACGGCGCAGAGCGATCGATCAGATCCGCCACAGGACGATGGCCGAGGGGAAGCTTGCCGAGATCGCCGCGTTCATAGCGCCGGAGGAGGATACCCCGGTACCGCTCGATTCGCTCCGTCTGATGTTCACCTGCTGTCACCCCTCGCTCGCGCCGGAGGCGCAGGTCGCGCTGACGCTCCGCACCATCGGCGGCCTGGCGACCGAGGAGATCGCCCGCGCGTTTCTCCTCCCGGTGCCGACCCTGGCGCAGCGGCTCGTCAGAGCGAAGGCGAAGATCAAGGTTGCCCGCATCCCGTACGAGGTTCCCGCCGACGACGAGCTGGCCGAACGGCTGGAGAATGTGCTCGCCGTCATCTATCTCATCTTCAACGAAGGCTATTCCGCCAGTTTCGGCAGTGATATCGTCCGGGCCGATCTCTGCGTGGAGGCGATCAGGCTGGGACGGGAGCTGACGGCGCTGCTGCCGGCCGAGCATGAGGCGAAGGGGCTGCTCGGGCTGATGCTCCTCAACGACGCCCGCCGCGCCACCCGCACCGATGAGGCGGGGAATATCGTCGTGCTGGAGGATCAGGACCGCTCCCGCTGGGATCAGGGGAAGATCACCGAGGGGGTCGCCCTGGTCGGTCGGGCGCTACGGGGGGGAACTCCCGGCGTCTACACGGTGCAGGCGGCGATCGCCGCGCTCCACGCGCAGGCGCCCTCGGTGCAGGAGACCGACTGGAACGGGATCGCCGCCCTCTACGGCATGCTGATGCGGATCCGTCCCTCTCCCGTCGTCGAGCTCAACCGGGCCGTCGCCGTCGGGATGGCCGAGGGGTACGAGAAGGGACTGGAGCTTCTCGGGGGGATCAATCTCTCGGGCTATCATCTTCTCCCCGCCGTCCGCGCCGATCTGCTCCGTCGCCTGAACCGGCTGACCGAGGCGGCCGTCGCCTACCGCGAAGCGCTCGCGCTGGTCGCCAACGATGCCGAGCGCCGATTCCTGGAACGGCGGCTTTCCGAGGTGTCGGGCGACGCATCGTAGAAAGAAAAAAACACCGATCGTTCATCTCTCCGATCCCTGCTGACATACTGCTGTCACGACCCCTGCCGACCTTTGCACCACAAACCGGCAGTTCATCGACCAATCAAACAGCACGATATGGAACAGGAGACCAGCACCGCAATCGCCCCCTCCCCGACCGATCTCATGATCCCGCATACGGCTCTTCTGGAGCACTGGCAGGGGCATCGCCGTCTGACCCGTCGGATGATCGAGGCGTTCCCCGAGGAGAAACTCTTCACCTACTCCGTCGGCGGGATGCGCCCCTTTTCGGCGCTCGCGATGGAGATGATCGGGATGGCCGGCCCCGGGGTCCGGGGGATCGTCACGGGGGAATGGCGGAAGATCGAGGATCTTCCCCACCACGGGAAATTCTCCCCTGAAAACAAGGAGGAGCTTCTCCGCCTCTGGGATGAGACCACCGAGGAGATCGAGAGCCTCTGGCCGCAGATCCCGCCGTGTCGTCTTCAGGATATCGAGCTGGTCTTCGGCATGTATGAGAGCCCGATCTACGCGGCTCTTCTCTACTGGATCGACAACGAGATTCACCACCGGGGGCAGGGGTATGTTTATCTCCGCTCCCTCGGTATCGAGCCCCCTCCCTTCTGGGAACGATAGGGGGCCGGACCGTGTCCCCGTCGTTCCCACCGACGGCTTTGCGGCGGGCGGGCAAGGCAGGGTGCAGAAGTTTCGTACTTTTGCCCCTGCCGAACGGCGGTACAGCCGCGCGGCCGAACCCTCCGGGCAAAACGCCTCAGACATGCTTGCCGATCAGACCGTCGAAGAACAGAAGAAGCTCGATCTCCGCTGGACCCTGTCCAACGCCCTGAGCGCCCTCCGTATGCTGCTGGTGATTCCCGCCGCCTTCACCCTCTCCTCCGGGATGCGGGTCGAGACGATCGGGATCTTCATCCTTGCCACCATCACCGATATTCTGGACGGTTATCTCGCCCGTCGACTCAACGAGGTCTCGGATCTCGGCAAGATCCTCGATCCCCTTGCCGACAAGATCTTCATCGGCGTCGTCGTGGCGGTCATGCTGATGGAGGGAATGCTCCCCCTCTGGTTCGTCGCGCTCGTGATCGGGCGCGACCTTGCGATATTTGCGGGGGGGATCATGATCGAGAGGAAAACCGGCGTCGTCCTTCCGTCGAACTATCCGGGGAAGATCGCCGTCCTGATACTTTCGGCGACGCTGCTGCTGATCGTCGCCGGGGCGGGGGAGAGCGTGACGACCGCCATGATGTGGCTGTCGCTTGCGCTGCTGGCGGTCTCTCTCCTCCTCTATCTCCGCCGTGGAGCGGCCGCATGGAACGGGAGAAGCGTCTGAGGGGCTTACACGAACACATGGTGAAGGATTATGGGCTTATTCGATAAGATCAAAGGGAAGGTCAAGGAGGCGATCGAGGAGACCAAGACGTCGATCCGTGAGACCGTGGAGAACCTGCGGTACGATCGACTGAAGGAGGGACTCTCCAAGACCCGCGACGGCATCAACGAGAAGCTCGGCATCGCCGCCCGCCAGGGACGGAAGATCGACGACGCCCTGCTCGACGAGCTGGAGGAGTCGCTGATCATGGCCGATGTCGGCGCCGACACCACCATCCAGATCAGCGACCGCCTGCGCGACCGGGTCAGGAACGAGGGGTTCAAGGAGGCGAGCGATCTGAGCCGGCTGCTCCGCGAGGAGATCGGGCGGGTGCTGGCGAAATCTCCGTCGGCCGACAACGACCGGCTCTTCCGGATTTCGCCGGAGAATCGTCCCCACGTGATCATGGTCGTCGGCGTCAACGGCGTCGGGAAGACCACCACGATCGGCAAGCTGGCCTACAACTATCGCAACGCGGGATATAACGTCCTGATCGGCGCGGCCGACACCTTCAGGGCAGCCGCCAACGAGCAGCTCGAGGTCTGGGCTGAACGGGCCGGGGTCGATATCATCGGGCAGGGACAGGGAGCCGATCCCGCTGCCGTCGCCTACGACACGTTGCAGGCCGCCGTCTCGCGCGGGTCGGACGTGGTGATCATCGACACCGCCGGCAGGCTCCACACCAAGACCAACCTGATGGGGGAGCTGCAGAAGATGTCGCGCGTGATGAAGAAGATCCGTGAGACCGCTCCCGACGAGGTCTTCCTGGTGCTCGACGCCACCACCGGCCAGAACGCGATCCAGCAGGCGAAGGAGTTCATGCGATCGGTGGAGATCACCGGCCTTGTCCTCACAAAGCTGGACGGGACGGCGAAGGGGGGAGTGGTGATCGCCATCGCCAACGAGCTGGTGCTTCCGGTGCGATACATCGGGGTCGGCGAGCGGATCGACGATCTGCAGCCGTTCGACGCCGAGCAGTTCGCCCGCGCCCTCTTCTCGTTCGACGAGACGGTGGAGGCGGGTGAATAGGGGCTGTCTGATATCGCTGCTGCTGGTGATACTCGCCGTGGCGATCGCGGGGTATTTCGCCTACGACAAGCTCAAGGTGGCGTTCGAGACCCCGCAGGAACTCCTTCCGTACGTCCATCCCGACTCGATGCTGGCGCGGGTCCGTTCGAAGGCCCCCGCTCCCGCGGCCGGCGTGCGGCTGACGGCGGAGCAGGTGCAGATCTTCGTCGGGGCGCTCGACTCGGTCAACTCCGGATGGGACGCTATGTCGAGGGCGCTCGACTCGCTCAACATGAAGGCCGTCGTGAAGAACGATTCGGCGAAGGTGAACTACTGGGCCAGCCCCTATTTCATCCTCGAGTTCCGGCTGCTGCCGCTGCGGGGACGGAAGTCGCTGGTGACCTATCTGAACGAGAAGGGGGTCTCCTGGGCCGAATACCTCTGGATCAAGGAGCGGGTCGTGGGGGCCTCCGGCATCCGGCACGAGCAGGTCGACTCGGTGCTCGAGTCGGTCCTGGTATCATGGTTCGCCGCCGACTCCACCGGCAGGTCCGACTCGATGGAGACCAACGTCGGCAACGACTCGGTGGTCGCCTTCTACGCCCGCCTGGAGGCGCTGCGCGCCTCCGGCGCGATCGACTCGGCGGAGACCGCCCTGGTGCTTCCGTACCGGGAGACGATTCTGGCGCGGGGCCTTCTTGCGCTCCTCTGCATCGAAACGAACTTCAAAATCGGCCTCGACCTGAAAGTGAACCGTTCCCTCGACGAAGCCGGGTACATCCGCCGCAGGGATGTAATAATCCATAAAACAGCTTGGATCGGGGTCGCTGCTGACATACCTTTGTAGTCCCTTCAAGGCGCTTCGCGCCGATAAGGGATTGACATCGCGGGGTGGAGCAATTGGTAGCTCGTCGGGCTCAATCTTGCGAGGTTACCTTGGACACTAAGCTCAAGGGGGACATTGCGGAGCAGGCGGCCATACTTCATGCACTGAAGCGTGGCTGGGGAGTTCTGAAACCAGTCGGAGATCGGTTCCCATACGATCTGGTCTTCGATGTCGAAGGATCTCTCTTGAAAATCCAGGTCAAATCAGCGTGGTTCGACAGAATGTCGGGCAACTACGTTGTCGACAATCGGCGTACGAAGACGAATCGTCGGACGATGATTCGAGACACGTACAGTTCTTCCGATTTCGACTTCGCCCTGGTTTATCTGGATGATCTGAATCTGTTCTATGTGTTTCCAGTGACGGTGTTCATCGGCTACGGCAGTGAGATTCACTGTGTAGAAGCCGACAAGCGTCAGCGACGACCGAAATCTGCTGACTATCGTGACGCTTGGGGGTTAATCTCGAACCGGGCTGCATGTGGGGAAACCTGCATGTGATCTCCTCTCAAACTCGGGGAAGCTTTTAGCATGGTAATCCCGAGCCAAGCCCTGAACGGAAACGTTCAGGGAAGGTGTAGAGACTTTATGGGAGGCGCCCTAACGTTAAGTCGAGGGTGAAGAGAAAGTCCAGACTACAAACTCCGAGTGATCGGAGGCAGCGAAAGCTGTGGTGGTATGCATAACCCGAAGGTTGTAGGTTCAAGTCCTGCCCCCGCTACTTTAAAAGGCCGCGGAATCGTGAAGATTCCGTGGCCTTTTATTTATCAGGGAACAAGTAGGGAAAGTTTTTGAGATACGCCTTCCGACTCGTCACGTGCGGCAGTTGTTGCAACATCTGCAACAACTGCCGCACGTGGTAGCTCACCAGACCTGAAAATGCCCTGTAAGCGCCTCGAGGTCACCGATTTATCGCGTCCGAACAGAGCAGTAAAGAGACCTGAAGTTCATAACAGGCTCTAGAAAAAGGTCCCCGCGGGAAATCTTATCGCTTACTTACGTGGTTTGGCTTCAATGATGCAATTAGTTGGAGGAGTTGAGGTTAAAACATAGTGCGGTGGTCGTTTGTCGTATCGGCTGCCGATCGGATTCATGTGCGAGACAAGTCTCCCCCTATCGTGAGCCTGTAGGCGTTCATTACAGTGCTGACCAGGCTTCTATTTCTCTGCCAAAACATACTACCCAACACGCTACGAATAAGCGTCATCTATAAGTTCGATGGCGACGTTTCCCACTGCCCTCCCGTTCCTCTCAGTCATATGGCCGTCCGGTCGGATCGTTTCGTCGCCGCAGCGATCCCCGTTACGGGCAACGACCGCCGTTGTTGAGCCGATGCCCCTCGATCCGCTCTACCATGGAAGGCGGATACGGCGGGGGCTGTATCGCGCTTTTCTACGCCTTTTCTACGCCCCCTCTCCCTATTGTCCCCGGCAACAAGACAGCTGATATTCGCCACCATATGAAACGCCGACAGAAGCACCTGTTCGCGTGGCCGTAACAATGATTCAGACCATACGGCCATTCACTCTTACATCAATTCATTGGGAGACATCAGCATGAACACCCCTTTGCTCATCCGCACGGCGATCCTGGCCTTCGGCCTCACAGTCGTCGGTGCCCCAAGCCTTCTCGGTCAACCGTATCTGGAACCGACCGTTCCACCGGCGCCTCCCCGTCCGACCCCAATGTGGCCGGCGGCGGCCCCCGATCTGATGCCGGCCGGCTGGGTGTGGCAGAAAGAATTCAAATCGGCCAGCTTCGGCGTGCAACTCAATGCCGCACCCGGCAATCCGGGCGCCCTGCTCGGACTGACCCAATGGGGAGTATCGTCATCCGATCCGAATTTCCGATTGTCGAGCATCGCCGTCGTCGGCGGCACCAACAAACGGGATGTGGTCCTGAATGCGATGGATGCCGAGGATATTATCATCGCCAACCGCAGTGCTCTGCCCAACGGCAATCTCTATGACGGAGCCATCCGCTTCTCGACGACGCCTCCGGGATCGATCGCCGACATCGAGCGCGTGACGATCCTCAACGACGGCAAGGTCGGTATCGGCACGAAGCAGCCGCGTGCGCTGACGATGATCTCCGGCAGTCCGAACACGAATCCGGGCGCCGGATCGGTAGGGGCGATCATGGAGGTCTTCGATGCCTCGGCGACCGGCAGTAATACCACCTATGGCGGCATCGCTTTCGGATCGAATCCCGGAGTCGATTTCTCGATCGGCAAGAAGACGGAGAACAATACGACATACTTTCAGATACGGAAGCAACAGGGAACAGAGCTGGTGACGGTGGCCGCCAGCGGAAACGTCGGAATCGGAACGATCCCGGACGCGACGTACAAGTTGTCGGTCAACGGTCCCGTGCGAGCCAAGGAGGTCTGCGTAGAGACGGGATGGAGCGACTTTGTCTTCGAAGAGGGGTACGACTTGATGCCTATCGACTCGCTTGCAACGTACATCAAGGCGAACGGGCATCTGCCGGAGATTCCGACGGCGGCCGAGGTTGAGCGTAACGGCATCGGGATTGGTAAGATCTCCTCGAAGCTGCTGCAGAAGATCGAGGAGTTGACGCTCTACATGATCGAGTTGCAGCGGGAGAACGAGGCTCTGAAGGAGCGGGTGGCGGCAGTCGAGTCGGGACGCTAGTCTCATAAGGATTCTCTACAATCAACGAACAAGTCAATCAGGGAGAAGCTTATGAGAAATACCTATGCAAATATGCATCGTGTTGCGATGCTGGCTGTAGTCTGGGGAGGGATCATCGGATCAATAATTCCGTATGAGGCATCAGCTCAGGCACAGAGCGCGGAATATGATGTAGATCATCCGAATCCGTCCTTGGGGAACAGTGCGAATCGTGGAGACCGTCCGTATCGGGAGATACCGGAGGTGTTTTCAATTGGTGCGAACACGGCCGATGTGGAGATCAGCAGCTTGAACTGGGGCAGAGCTTATGTGGCGATCAACCCCGTACGGCCTTGTGAAGTTTTTGCGGCCGCTCATGCATTATATCAAGATTTCCCTCGAAAAGAGACATACTATTTCTTCAGGAGCACGACCTCCGGTGCAAGTTGGAATACTATAACAACAACGCGAACCGACGCTCTATGGGATGTTGCGATTGATCGTAACGAGCGATACTACGTTCTGGAAGGCCATTCTTTTTTTGGAACTCGGGATCTCAGCCTTGGTTATTCGACTGATCACGGATCAAGTTGGTCTTATGTAACCCTGCCGACAACTAGTGGCGAGCATGACCAGCCGGTCGCGATGGCTGTCGATAATAGCCGGGTAAGCCCATATGAGGGAAGTGTCTATGTGGCGACAAGCGGTGGAAGAGAGATTATGCGCTCTACAACTTCAGGTGCTACTTGGCCCTCAAGCTGGACCACCATTCCAATTCCGACTGCCGTAACAGATTACTATGGAGGGCTTCCGTTTGCTTGTGAGAATGTAGACATTCAAACAGGCCCCGATGGACAGGTATATATATGCTATACCACATTTGGATCGACAAACCCTATAGGTGGAGGAACCTATTCATTTCTAGTGTTCGCTAAATCTACCGATGCCGGGGCTACATGGACCTCGGATGCATTGTTCAACGGTCATAGAGATGATTGGCTTCCAATATCAGTTATGGCACGGATTGCAGTGAATCAGCAGAATAATAATATTTTTATTCTACGCCCGGTTACAGAAGATAACGACCATGATCTTGAAAACAGTGAACTGGCTGTCATGCGATCAACCGATGGTGGGGATAGCTGGTCGACTTCCTTTATACCAGATCCGAGCTTGGAAAAAGATCAATCCCGTGGTGTTATTGCTTGCGATCCAATATCAGGTGCCGTAGCGGTTGGTTACCTGGAAAATGAACAAGTTGTGGGCAGTCCGGCTCCTGTATACGAATCGCGAGTAGCAATATCGTATGATCAGGGAGACACCTGGGGCAGCATGACCGTGAGCGATGATACCTGGCTTGCCCCCGACCATTATCGGGAAGCGGGTTGGGAAAGACCCGCAGCCGAGATCGATGTGCATTATGGCAACGTCGTGCCATTATGGACAATGGATTTGCGAGATACTTCTGGAATGCGTGGTCCGTTGTATACCTCGTCGTTCGAGATGGAGTGCCCTGAAAATCTCTGGCTCGGCAAAGCTACGATCAACGACAATGCCCTCTACAGCGTCTCCAACACCATTACGGTTGAACCGCCGGCCGGCAGCCAGTATCTTATCCCGGCGACAAACCCCGGACAGGTGTTGATGTACGCCGGAACCAAGATCAAGCTCCTCCCCGGGTTCTGCGCTAAGGAAGGATCGCGATACAAGGCGAGGATTCAGCCGTGCGGGGTCTTCAGCGATGTGGATGAGTTCGCTCTTCCAATCTGTCAAGAGTCGAGGATCAGTTCGGCGGGCTCTCGTGGACATGAGTCTTCAACTGGCAGCTATGGAGAGCGTTGCCTCAGCTATCCGAACCCGTTCAACGGTATGACGAATATCCGCTATGATGTGGGTGTTGCCGGTCCGGTGTCGATCACGGTGTACGATGTCGCCGGCAATGAAGTGGGGCGGCTGCTCGAGGGCGAGACGCAATCCGAGGGAGTTCATCTGATCAGGTTCGACGGCTCGTCGCTGGCGCCCGGGGCGTATCATGTACTGGTCCGGACGGCGTCGTACACGCGGTCGATGCTGCTGACTCGGACTCAGTAGTTTGGTGGTCGAATGATGTGAACGCCTATATAAAGTCGGTCGTGGCAGCGGCCGTCGCCCGTGGTGGGCGACGGCCGCTGTCGTTGAGTCAAGATATGAGCGGCTGCCTGAGACGCTTGCGGAATTACAGGATAATATTTATCCCTCCTGCTCCTTTTTGCAAAGCGCCTCATCATTAATCCGGTAGAGTCTCATTCCGGAGGAGAACAACGCGAACACGGCGTATAACCCTGCTTGGCCTCGGACAGCTTCATCGGGATCGAACTCTTGCGAAGATACTGACACCCGTCCCGATGATACTTGCTGCCGGTGCGTGTTACATACACGGTCGCCTCGGCAGGCTTCTTGGCCTGTTTCTTTTTTGCTTTCTTCTTCGGAGTGGCCTCGGCCGAAGTCTGCTGAGTCTGGGTCTGCTGGCCCGACTGATGCAACGTGACAGGTATAGTCCATCCGCCCGCGGTAACAGCCACGAGCAGCGCGGCTATAAGGGATGCCGTCCTACGACTCCACATATTACCTCCTTGATCGACACGTATGAATTGAATGATATACGGATGCGGCAAGAGTAATCCTGTCGCTTATGATTCGATAAGCGGGAAATAGCAGATACGAGGCAGAAACCGAGCGTAGAACGGAAGACTGGAAGCGGTTTCATAACCTTCGATGGCCGTATGCGATGAGATTTGAAGGTGTTTTAGATTGCCGTCGGAGGAATATCAACGATGGCAGCCAAAGAAGAACTGACCGATGAACAATGGGCGATGAACAATGGGCGATGAACAATGGGCGATGATCTCCCCATTGTTGCCCACGCCTCGCCCCCAACCTCGCGGAGGCCGGCCATGGGCAGATAACCGCGCTGTGTTCGAGGGCATTCTCTGGGTGCTGCGCAGTGGAGCTGCGCAGTGGAGCTGCGCAGTGGAGCACGCTGGAAGGATCTCCCGGAACG
>CBINGZ010000019.1:0-89251 GCA_966250335.1 uncultured bacterium
TGTTCCCATTGATATCGACCACAGGTTGCTGCGCTGCAGCCGGCGCGGCAAGAAGGACCATTCCGACCAGAGTCAGAGGTGTCGTACGTCGTAACGTCTTCATGTAACAGTGCTTTATGGTTGGGTTAAGCCTATCAGCGAGTCGGGAGGGGTATGCCTGAACATATGTCCTGATCTGATTCCGGGGCGCGGAGTAGGTCGTTCCTGCGAACGGTCCGCGCGACGCCGTGGAGGAACGGACGGAAGCCACCACTCCATCCACGGGAACGACGCAAAATATACGATTCGGGCGAAACTTCTGACTAAATTATAATTGGATACGAAGTCCGCCGGCCGGTTCGGTCGTCGCTTCTTCGGTCGGGTCCGCCCCCTTCCTCGACGCTCCCCCGGTGCCGATTTCTTCCATACTCAAGTTATCCGGTCTCGCTATGCGATATATTATTGCGATATTCCTGTTCGTTGCCGGCGCGGTTGTATCGCGATCGCAACCGTTCGTCGATCCATTCGAGTTCGTGATCCCGAGCTGGGACTCCTCGCGCTCGGAATGGCTGCCGGAGTTCGCCGCCGAAGTCGCCGGATCACACGGCTTCGTGCGGGCCTCGACCGATGGACGCCTGGAGTTCGAGGATGGAACTCCCGTCCGATTTGTCGGCGTTGGGATCACCAACTCCGCCTGCTTCCCGGAGAGCGCCGCAGCGGTGGCCACGGCGCAGCACCTCAGGAAGCTCGGCGTGAATATCGTACGGTTCAACTACTTCGATTACCACAACTCCAACGCCCAGTCGACGCTCGCTCCCTCCTCCGGACCGACCGCCCGCTTCGACAGCCTCTCGCCGACGCAGATGGCACGGCTCGACTGGTTCATCCATCAGCTCCGGATCAACGGGATCTACACCCACTTCGTCCTCAAGTCGCGGCAGGGACCCCGCGCCGGAGACGGCGTGCCGACCTTCGACTCCGCCTCGGCCAACGGCCAGAACATCACCTACTTCTCCGCTCCCTTCCAGCGGCTGCAGCGCGACTACCTGACGGCGTTCCTTTCCCACGTCAACCCTCACACCGGCCGCCGGTACGCCGACGAGCCCGCCGTGGCGTTCATGACCGTCACCGATCAGAACTCCCTCTACGATGCATGGATCAACGACCGGCTCAGGCCGCGCGCCGGGGTCCTCAGTTACCATCAGTCGCGTCTGATCGATACCCTCTACGCCGACTATCTGGCCCGCAGATACGGGACGACGGCGGCGCTGAAGGCCGCCTACTTCGAGGGGGTCAGTCCCGACGGCCGGGATCGTATCAGGAACGGAGGTTTCGAATCGTTTGCCGACGACTGGGATTTCACGGTGGGGGAGGGAGCCCAGGCGAGCACCGTGCTGACCGAGGGTCCGAACGTGGCGCCGGGAGAGGGACAGTTCTCGATCCGCGTCGCCGTCAGACAGGTCAACGGCAACGACGCCCGGATCTATCTGCAGCAGACCGGAATCCCGGTGCGTCGTAATCTGATCTATCGTGTTTCGTTCAAGGCCAGGACCGACACCGCCTCGGGCCGGCAGATGCGGGTCGCGCTGCAGCGCGGCGGCGCCGCCGTCGGACTGAACCAGACGGTCGATCTCACCACGATATGGCAGCCGTTCAGCTTCGTCTTCCGCGCCACCGACGGCGACAGCCTTGCCACAAGCCTCAGGTTCTATATGGGAAAATCGCGCGGCGATATCTTCCTCGATGCCGTGTCGATCCGGGAGACGGGAAGAGAGGGTCTGGGGGAAGAGGAGATGCTGGAAACAGGGACGGTGGCCCGCATGAGGTTCAACGAGACGCAGAACTACGCGGTGCGCCGCGTGCACGATCTGGCGGCCTTCTACGACTCGCTCGCCCGCGCCTACCATCGCTCCATGCACGCTCACCTCAGGTCGCTCGGGGTTCGCGTTCCGATCGCCGGCACGAACAACACGTCGTCGGCAGCCGACACGTGGACTCAATCGGAGTACGATTTTACCTCCGAAACGGCGGGGTGGGACTTCAACGGAGCGCGCCCCGGCAGCCCCGGCTACAGCGACTCCACCTGGGTGATCAGAAACTACTCGGTGCTGAACTATCGCGATCAGAAGATCTTCGAGTTCAGCAGGAACGCGATCTCCGGCAAGCCGTTCGTGGCCGAGGCGTACAACCACGTTTTCCCGAACGCGCATAGAAGCGAGATGATGATCTTCTTCCCCGCCTACGCCTCGCTGCACGACTGGGACGGAGCCTACTTCCAGCTCTACGTCGACAGGACGACGGAGATGGCGAACCGGCGCAGGATCATCAAGGACGACTTCACGACGATCATCGGCGATCCCTCCGTCACCGCGCTGCTGCCGCAGGCCGCGGCGCTCCTCAGAAACAGGTGGGTGGCCCCTGCCGAACGAAAGATCCTGATACGACACGACGAGGCCGACCTGCGCAATCTGCCGCTCGTCTATCCGGGGAGAGGGAGCTATCAGATCGACGGCACGTTCGGCAACGTGGCGAACCTGATAAGCGCCGTGCGGATCGACTCCTTCACCGCCGGCAGACACTACACGGCCGGAGATTACTACTACACCGTCCCGAACGACGACAACATCCAGAGCGACACCAGGGAGATCACGCTCGACATGACCAAGGGGGTGATCTCGCTCGATGCCCCGATGGTCCAGGGGGGAAGCGGCGTGCTGGCGAACGTCTCGGCGCTCCGGGGGAGGAGCCTCGGCGTCAACTTCATCGACGGCGGCCCCCACGTCACCTACCTCTGGACCCCGCTCGACGGCGATTCGCTCGCGCGCTCTCGCCGTTCGCTTCTGACGGTGACGACCCGCGCCGGAAACGCCGATCAGCTCTGGCAGTTCGGCGATTCGAGCCTGGGGAAGAACTGGGGGATCGGCCCCGTCGTGATGGAATCGGCAAAGGTCGGGGTGAACTTCTACACCGAGGCCGACACGGTCATCCTCCATCCGCTCGACACCATGGGACGGGAGACGGGACGCCGCTTCGGCGGGGTGCGGACTCCGGCCGGGGCATGGCGGGCGATCATCGATCTGGCGACGGAGCGGACTCCGTGGTTCGGCGTCGAACAGCGCTTCGCCGACGGCCCCTCGGCCGTGAACCAGGAGTCGAGGGGGAGGAAGGTCCGCGTCGGAGAGGTTCGTCCCTCGCCGGCCGCCGGAGAGGCAGGTATCGATATCGAGATCCCCGTTTCCGCCCCCTACTCCTGCACGCTTCACGACGCGCTCGGGCGCACGGTCCTCTCGGTCGCCGAGTCTCGCGCGGTCTCCGGGACGACGGTGCAGCCGCTCGACCTGAGGGGACTTTCGGCGGGAGTCTATCTCTGCCGGATACGGGTGGGGGATGAGATCTTCACGCGGCGGGTGGTGGTGCGGTAGGGAAGGGAGGCCTGATATCGGGCCCGGCGGGCGTTCCCCGACCCTGAATACGCTGCCCGAATATGCCGAGAGAGAGGCAAGGTCACGCGGAGCGTTCCCTCGCCTCTCTCTCAACTCACCGTCTATCTGATTGCGACCCTCTGTTCTGGCTGCTTAACCCGGTACTCTTCTCAACATCTGGAGGCAACCCCCATCGGCACCCAGGAGGATCAGCGGACGATCACCCGCTGAACCACCTGTTCCCCGTGGTCCGACGTATATGCGATCAGATAGACGCCTCCCTTCACACCCACAAAATTCAACAGCATATCCGAGGCTCCGGCCGGACGCTCCTGGAAGGCATAGAGCGAACGGATCAGACGACCGTTCAGGTCGTGGAGCGTGATGCAGATCTTTCGGTCTCCGGCGAGTTCGATCGTCGACCGGCCGACATCACTCACAGGATTTCCATGGACGGCGGTCGAGACGATCGCGCCCGGGTTCGTGCGGCAGAAGCCGAGCACCGGCGGCACACCGGCCAGGTTCTCGCATGCGATTCCGGCCGGCATTCTCCGGCGCTCGACGGCGTCCATCACCTCCAGCTCGCGACGAAGCGGCTCACGGTAGCGGTCCGGAAGCGCCTCGACGAACTCGGGGGTCGGAACGTACCAGAGAGCGATATCGACGACATGTTCCTTCGTCCATCCCGGCGGCACCTCGCTCCAGCGTATGCGGATCGGGACCAGCCGGTTCGTGGTCCGGTACCGCGCGGTGGCGGTCTCGATATCGGTCGCCAGGGCGACCTTGGCGTAGTTTCCGAAGACCGACGACGGTATGCTGTCGGGGGCGATCCCCGATTCCAGCAGCAGCGGAGAGTTCTGGGAGTAGACCAGCGCGGCGCCGACCATCCGTTCCTGCTGCTGCGGCCCCTGGGTCAGCATGACCGGAGCGATCTTCGAGTAGACGTCGGGCTCATTCGCCGAGATCGGCGTGCCGGAGATCGAGGTGGCGCCGATGGTGACGCGTGTGCGGACCACCGCCCCGCGTCCATCCGAAGGGGCCTCGTAATTGAGGTTCCGGAAGACTTCGGCCGACCTCGGGTCCTGTCCGCTCAGGTTCTCCTCCACGAAGAACTCGATCTGTTTGCTGCTGCTCCTCCTGATGCCGATCGCTTCCAGTTCGGTGTCGTTCAGCGTCAGATATTCGAGTCCCTGCACGGTTGTGGGGGCCTTGAGGATGGGGCCTCCGAATCCGTAGGGAACAAGGAAGGGAGGACGGAGCCTGGGTGTTCCCGCTGCCGAGCCTTCTCCGCTCGCGCTCACGACGTTGTCGGCGTCGACATCGGTTCCACCCAGTTCCCCGTTCGTAGTATTCTTCGGCGTATTGGCGATCGATTCGGTCTCGGACGCAGCCCTGCCCTCCGGATCGCGACCGTGCGTCGCGGTCGACGATCCGGAGAGCCCGGGAGCACGGCGGACACCGCCCGGCGACGAGAGAGACCCCTGGGCGGCGGTACCCGTACGTACCGCCGACTGTGGACTTTCGATCGTCGCCCGGGACGGGGCGGCTCCGCCAGAAGTTTCTGGCACGGTGCCGGCAGCAGCGGACTCGAAGGTCCGCTGCTGCCGGGCCGTGCCGACCGAGGTGTCAGTTATCGAATCGGTCGAATTCATATACAGGAGGCCTCCCCCTACGGCTCCGACGGCCACCAGGGCCGAGAGAACCGTGGCGTAGCCCCTGGTGAAGCGGCGGACCGGCTTCAACGGTTGTACCGATTCCGCGCGTCCCACGATCTCACGAAGTTCATCGGAGCCCAGAAGCCGACGCGGCGGATGCTCGCGGACCAGCCCGAGAAGCTCATCGAGATGTTGTTTCTGTGTCCTCATGGTTCGATACCCATAGAGAAGAAAAGGAAATCGTTTGACGTCGTATCGGTATCCGGCTCTGTGTCGTTCCTGCGATTCGATCTGTTCGCCGGTTCCACACCGAGAATCTCCGCCAGCTTCTTTCTCCCTCGGGAGATCCGCACCTTCACGCTGATGAGCGTTCCCCCCTGAATCTTCTGTATCTCCTTCATCGGCATCCCGATGATCTCGAAGAGAATCACCGCCTCGCGCTGTTTCTCCGGCAGCTCTCCCAGCGCCGTGTAGACGGCCGCGATATCGGCCGCGACGTCGGGCGGGGGGGAGGTGTCCATCAGCCGCTCGATGTCGATCTCATCCAGTGACGAGTCCCTCCGCGCCGCTCTGCTCCATTTCTGGTGCGTGCGGGTCGCGATCGTGAAGAGATAGCTGAGGAACGCCTTGCTGTTCCGGAGGTCGTCGAACTGCTCGTAGGCGATCATCACGGTTTCGGAGACGATATCCTTGGCCCCCTCCTCCGATTTGGTAAGGGCAAGGGCGAAGCGCTCCAGCGAAGGCAGGAGAGGCTCCAGAAGCTCCATGAACCTGATCTGTCTATCCGTACTGCGTCGCATGTACTCCGGCGATATCGGCCCTTCGTGATTCGGCATGTAAGTGTCTCAGCTCGGGAAAAGGTTACCGTCGCATCAGTTCGGTAAGCGCAAGGAGATAGGCGCCGGTTCCCCACCACCATTCTCCCCGCTCCAGTCCCTTATAGTATGCGACCGTTCCCGGCCATGTCCCCTCGGAAGATCCCGTGAACCGTCCCTCGGGGTCGACATGACGCCGGAGTCCGGCGGCGCAGCGGTCGATCGCTTCGTCGACCCCGGCCGGAAGGGCTCCCATCCGACGTCCGCGGAGCATGGCGAAGAGGAACATGGCGGAGGCGGAGGTCTCCTCGTAGGAGGTTTTATCGGTGATGATCGTGCGCCAGAGGCCGGAGCGGGTCTGGTAGGGAAGAAGGCGGGTGACCATCTCCAGGAGGATCTTGGCGCAGTCGTTCCATTCCAGCGAACCGGGCTTCAGATATTCGAGCAGTTCGGCGCAGGTCATCGCCACCCATCCGTTCCCCCGTCCCCATGCCCCTTCGGAGCGCCGTCCCGAGAGGTTCTCCTGACAGTGGATGAAGAGGCCGGTCGGGGGATCGCAGAGGATCTCGAGATGGGCGCGGAGCCCCCCGAGCGCCTCCTTCCGCCACTCAGAGCCCCCAAGGAGCCCTCCGATCTTCGCCAGCACCGGCGCCGTGTAGTAGATCGTGTCGATGTAGATGTGGGGGAGATCGACGTTATGCAGGATCACGCCGCGTCCGTTGCGGATCGCCTTCTCCAGAATGAACCTGTAGGTCTGCTCCGCCGTCCCCCGAAGCTGGAATTCGAACTCCGGGAAGAGCCGGACGACCTCCGGATAGAGAAGCCCGATGCTCCAGGAGCCGACGAAATAGGTGGTATGCACCCCCGTCCCCAGATGGTAGGTGCGCCATCTGCGCAGATATTCGCGCCCCGCCCCGCTCCCGACCGCCTCGGTCCCCCGGAGCATCCCGTAGGCGAGGAGCGACTGGCCCCAGTCGGTGTTCATCGATTCCGGACGGTTGCGGGAGCACCATGAATCGATGATCGTGTTGATGAGATCGTCCGGGGAGTGGAGCTTCTTCGCCATAATCGAAATGTGATGGATCGATATGAGATGATACGGCGGGATGCCGAACGATCCCGCCGGACACAACGGATCGCAATCTAACCAACCTTCCGATCTCCCCTTCTCCCCGTGCCCCCCTCCCTCGCCGAATAATCCGGCCTGTCGACAGAGGGAACCTCCCTATCTTCGCGGCGGCCCGACCGGGAGCCCGGCGGCCGTTCACTCGAAACCACGTGGTACATGGAGCAGGGACGAGCGACGCGCGGATCGATTCTGGCATGGACGCTGTTCGATTTCGCCAACACCGCCTTTTACGTCGTCATCATCACGGTAGTCTTTCCGCCGTTCTTCACCGGGGTCATCGCGGAGGGGAATGCCGCCTACTGGGGAAGGGCCGTCTCGATCTCGATGATCCTGACCGCGCTGATCGGCCCGCTGCTCGGCTCCATCGCCGACGCCACCAACCGGAAGAAACTCTTCCTCGGAATCTGCACGACCGCCTGCGTCGTCGCCACGCTCGGGCTCTATACCACGGGGCCGGGAACGCTTCTGCTGGCAATGATCCTGGTGATCGTGGCGAACATCGGGTTCGAGGCGGGGACGATCTTCTACGATGCGTTTCTGCCCGATCTCACGAGCGAGGAGAACTACGGCAAGGTCTCCGGCTACGGGTTCGCCATGGGATATCTGGGATCGCTCGTCATCCTGCTCACGATTCTTCCCATTCTCAGCTCCGAGCCTCTCACCCGGGACGACATACGACTGACGTTCCTCATCGCCGCCGGCTTCTTCGCGCTCTTCTCCCTCCCCTTCTTCCTTTCGGTGAAGGAGAAGGAGAGAATTCCCGGCGGAGGAAAAGGGCTGCTGCTGACAGGCTACGGGCGCCTGAGGGAGACCTTCGGTAACCTGCGGCGGTACGATGCGGTGAAGCGGTTCCTGCTTGCGTTCTTCGTCTACAACGACAGCATCCTGACGGTGATCCTCTTCGCCTCGATCTACGGCACCCAGGAGCTGAAGCTCGATCAGACGGCGCTGATCGTCTTCTTCCTGATCGTCCAGGGGACGGCGCTGGTCGGCTCGCTCCTCTTCGGCAGGCTCACCAACAGGATCGGGGCGCGGCTTTCCATCATCATCACGCTGGGGATCTGGATCTGCGTCGTCGTCTCGGCCTACATGCTCTCCTCGATCGCCGCGGCGCTCGGCGTCACCCCGCAGACGGCCTTCTCGGTCGTCGGAGGGATCGCGGGGATCGCCCTCGGCTCGTCGCAGTCCTCCAGCCGGACGATGATGGCGCTGCTGACCCCCAGGGAGAAGAAGACCGAGTTCTTCGGCTTCTACGACGGCTTCTTCGGGAAGGCCTCGGCGACACTGGGTCCGTTGCTCTTCGGGGAGATCGCCCGCGTGTGGGATCTCCGTTCGGCGATGCTGCTGGTCGGTGTCCTCTTCATCGGCGGCATCCTGCTGATGCTTCGTGTCCCCGATGTGCGCGCCTCCCGTCCCGATGTCGGGGGAGCGGCATAGCCGGGAGAAAGATCGTCGTGCCGGGGTGTTGCGCTTCCCGCCAACAATCGTACGTTCGTGCATGAGCCCTGTGCCGAATATATGGCGTGTGCTGTACGGCGATCCCGTTCCGGAGGAGCAGACCCGGCGGGAATGCGACTTCATCGAGCAGATCATGCCCCGCCCGGAATACAGGGCGATCCTCGATCTCGCCTGCGGCGCCGGTCGCCACTCGATCGAGCTCTCGGCGCGCGGCTACGACGTCATCGGGGCCGACATCGATCGCAGGGCGCTTGACGTGGCGACCGAACGGGCGGCGGAGCGGGGCGTCTCGCCGGAGTTCGTGGAGCTCGATCTCCGCCACCTTGAGGCGCTCGATCGCCGGTTCGACGGGATCATCCTCTTCTGGCAGAGCTACGGGTTCTTCAAGGCGGAGGCGCAGGTGGGGATCTTCGCCCAGTTCAGAAGGCTCCTCAGAATGGAGGGGAGATTCGTGCTGGACATCTTCAACAGACATTATTACGAGCGGGGTGTCGACGAGCGGGAGCAGCGGCTGCTGATGACCCCCACGCTCCCGCAGATCCTCGGGCAGGATGAACGGATCTTCTCGATGCTCGGCTACGAGGATGATCTCCGGTTCGAGCGCCGCGCCGCCGATCTCTACGACACCGAGCTCGCCGACCCGGGCGGGATCAGCGGCATCGCCGCCAACCACGGCCTGAAGCTCATCCTGATCTGCCGCGATTTCGTCGCCGGTTCGCCGGCGACACCCGACCGGCCCAGGATGCAGATGGTGTTCGAGCGGGGAGATTAGGGAGCGGGGCGCGCCGCCACTCCGACGGCGAACCTGACCACGGCATGGGCCGCGAGCTTCGCCGTGATCCCGTCGCGGTCGAATCGCGGGTTGACCTCCACGATGTCGAACCCGGCCGTCTCCCCTCTGAGCCCGAGCAGCGAGGCGGCGGCAAGGAGGTCGGCGGCGGCGAGCCCGTCCGGCATCGCCGCCGACACCCCGGGAGCGTCGGCGGCACGGACGCCATCCATGTCGAGCGTTCCGTAGACCCTCTTCACGCCGGTCGAGGCGATCAGATACGCCGTGGAGAGGCTTCTGGCAAAGCCGCGCGCGCGGGTTTCCTCAAGGGTGATGATCCTGCCGCCGTTGTTTCTGACCCACCGCACATGCTCCGCGGAGTTCGCGTGCGCCTGAATCCCCAGCTCCACCAGATGCCCCGGCTCGATCGCTCCCTCCTCGATCAGCATCCGGAACGATGTCCCTGAATTGCGAAGAGGGTTCGGCGGGCGGACGTCGAGATGGGCGTCCAGGTTGATCAGCCCCAGCGGACCGTGCACGGCGCAGACGCCGGAGGCCGCCGGATATGTCGTATCGTGACCTCCACCCAGAACCACCGGAACAAGCCCCGCCCGGCAGACCAGTTCCACGGTCCGCGCCAGGCGTCCGTGGATCACCTCCAGCTCATCCTCGCCGCAGTGGATATTCCCCAGATCGACGATCAGCCCTTCCGGCAGCGAGCGGTCGTTCTCGACGTCGTAGGGGGTGAGCCGGTAGAGCGCGCGACGTATCGCATCGGGAGCTTCAGCGGCGCCGGGGCGGCCGCCGTTCCGCTGCACGCCGATATCCTGCGGCATGCCGATCAGCGCAATGCGCGTCGATTCCGATATATCCACGACTCCCCGTCCCGTCAGCTCCCCAAGGCGCGGGTCGGCCGGGTCGTTTCTCGTGAAGAAGAGCTCGGGATCGGCCGGGGCCGTGAGGAGCGGAAGGGCTTCGCCCAGAAACGAGAGAGGGATATTCATCGTGCCGCGATTAATATATCGTACAGGGATTGAATCGACCGGTCATTTGAACCGGATCATCGCCACCACGATCGTCATCAGGATCAGAAGGATCGCAACGTTCGGAATGATGATCTGCCAGTTCTCGATCAGCATCCCGTACGAGGCCCACATCGTGCTGCCGATGCAGAGAAGGAAGTAGGACCACCGCGAAAGATCGCGAGCCGAGCGTTTGCGCCAGACCCTGACCGCCTGCGGGGCGAAGGAGATCACGCTGACGGCTCCCGCCGCGAAACCGAGCAGGCCGATATAATCGAGATTCATACGTAGGAAGATGTTCCTGTTGTTGAGAGCGGCGTCGGTCGCCGATCACCATCTGTAGGTGAAGTTGACGACCGGGACGATCGTGGGCTGCGTGAAGAGGGCAAGGCCGAAGTCGGCGGAGAGATGTTCGTTGGTGAGGCGCATGGCGATCATCGAGACGGTGTTCTGGGGGCGCGTCAGATCGTTGTTGACGATCTCTCCCACCCAGAACATATCGTCCCTGCCGAACGCCGGCGTGTCGAACCCGAACCCGGCGCCGAGCGCTCCCTGGTAGTAGAGGGTGAAGCGTGTGGTGTCGTTCCCGGGGCCCAGGATCTGGAGCGGCGCCTGATCCTCGCCGGCGACCTTGTAGAAGACCATCGCCGAATAGCGCCCCGTCCCCAGCGGGAAGGTGCCGACGCCGTAGACGTGCGAGTAGGCGAAATCGGTGGTGAACCAGCTGTAGGTGCCGCCGAGCGCCAGCTCCATCTCCTTCGAGCGTTCGATGGTGATCTTGGCGTTGACGTGGTAGAGCTGCGACTTCAGCGAGACGGTCGGCACAAGCGTCGCTCCGCCGGAGATCGTGGCGCCGTTCCCCAGGCCGAACCCGGCGTAGAGGAAGCCGAGCTCGTAGTTGCTGACAAAGAAGCCGGGACCGTTCGGGGAGGCGGTCGGCATCAGGAAGTGAAAGGGGCGGTGCTTGTACTGCCCCTCCACCGCGATGAACTCCTTGATCAGCCGCTTCGGCACCGTCACGTTGCCGAACTCCGTCTTGATCGTCAGCGTGGTGTCGCCGGACATGATGACGTTCCCTCGGAAGGAGTCCCCCCCTTCCAGCAGTACGATATATTCAAGCTTCTCCCGTTCCACCGGAGGGGAGTAGGCGTTCGGTTGTGCGCTGGCCGCGACGGAGAGCAGAAGAAAGAGAAGCGCCGACAGAAGAAGTCGCATAGTTACAGAAAGTTCGAAAGATTGGTTATTGCGCCGCGGGTGATCCGCTGTATATTTGTCGTTCCCTGGTCGCTCGACCGTCCTGACGGCCGAGTGATTCCGTGAAATCCCACTCCGTGGGATCTCCTCCTGCCCGGATGGCGGAATTGGCAGACGCGCTATATTCAGGGTGTAGTGTCCTTACGGGCGTGCAGGTTCGACTCCTGTTCCGGGCACCGCTAAGATAAAGACGGCGAAGGTATTCTTCGCCGTCTTTCGTTTTTATAGGACCGTTTCCCGGCGACGCGATCTTTCACGGGCTGCTCCACACTCGCCGCGGCGGTCATTCGTATCTTGTTCGGCCCCGCCCGAAAGGGGGGCGATTTCAAGAGGCATCGAACGGAACGTGAGGGAGAACTCCAGCAACATATCGCTTCCCGTGATGAACGGCGCCGACGGCCGCACCCCCCTCGTAGGGATGGGGGCCGCCGAGCTGGCGGAGCTTGTCGTCTCGCTTGGGGAACCCTCCTACCGTGCCGAGCAGCTCCACACCTGGATCTACCGTCGGCGCGCACGTTCGTTCGACCGGATGACCTCGCTCGGCCGTTCCCTCCGCGAACGCCTTGCCGAGACCTCCACGCTCCGCACCCTTACCCTGCTCGACAGCCGGACGAGCGAGGACGGCACCGTCAAGTTCCTCTTCCGCACCCGCGACGGCCTCAACATCGAGTCGGTGCTGATCCCGAGCGAGGCGCGCGACGATCAGGACGAACCGAAGCGGCGCACCCTCTGTCTCTCCACCCAGGTCGGCTGTCCCCTCGACTGCAAGTTCTGCGCGACCGCCACCATGCGCCTGAAGCGGAACCTGACGGCGGGGGAGATCGTGGAGCAGTTTCTGCTGGTGGAGGAGATGAGCGGCCTGACGATCACCAACATCGTCTACATGGGGATGGGGGAGCCGATGCTGAACTACGAGAACACCTTCAGGTCGGTGGAGATCTTCACCGATCCGGCGACCGAACTTATCGGGGCGGGAAGGATCACCGTCTCCACCTCCGGCGTGGTCGACGGAATCAGAAGAATGGCGGACGAGGGGCGGAAGGTGAAGCTCGCCGTCTCGCTCCATGCCCTCACCAACGGGCTGCGGAACGAGCTGATGCCGATCAACAGGAAGTGGGATCTGACCCGGCTGATGGACTCCGTGGAATACTACTACCGGAAAACCCGCCGTCCCGTCACCTACGAGTATATCCTCTTCGACGGACTGAACGACAGCGACGAGGATGTCGCCAGGCTGGCAAGGATCGTCCGTCGCGTTCCGAGCAAGGTGAACATTATCCCGTTCCACGATATAGAATTCACGAACCCCGTCGGGATCTCCTCCCGGCTGCGCCCCACGACACCGGGGAAGTTCAACGCGTTCGTCGCCCGGTTGCGGACCGCCGGCGTGCCGGTGATGGTCCGTTCGAGTTCGGGCGAGGAGATCGACGCGGCGTGCGGACAGCTTGCGGTGAAGCATGGAGCGCTGGCGCTGGTCGAGGGAGAAGGGGGGAGCGAAGCGCCGGAGTAAGGGTTGGAGCGACCGGCCGGCTCTCACCCCTCGGAGACGCGGTCGACCCTGGCCTGGGAAGCGAATCCCCCCTCCACGATGCCGCTCGTATAGTAATTGTAGTCCTTGACCACGGTTCGCAGGAACGTCAGGGGCGCCTGGGTGTTCTCGACCCCCAGCACCGACTCCACCTTGCGGACCAGCGTCGGCATGATGATCGGGTTTCTGATCCGCTCGCGCGATCCGATCACCTCCTTGATGACGGCGATGTCGCCGTCGTTCAGTTTCTGCACCTGCGGGAAGAGGGGCTGGTAGTCGGGGTCGACACGCGCCATGATCGTCTCGCGGATGTTGACCGCCTTCGCCACCTTCACGACCGTCGTTCCGGCGGCGATATCTCCCAGCCGCTGACCGCGACCGTTCGCCATCACCGTCACCAGCGCCACGGAGCCGAAGGTCGCCGTCAGTTCCACCCACGAGATAAGCCAGCGAAGCAGGTAGTTTCCGATTCCCGCCTGCGTGCCGTCGAGCCGCACCACCCTGATCTTCACCAGTTTCTTGCCGATCGACTGCCCGTTCATCAGAAGCTCGCTGAGCGGATGATAGAAGAGGAAGGGGACACCGACGATGATGAACATCAGCCACGTTACCGCGTCCTCGTCCATGTTCTGCGCCAGAGCGATGGTGATGAATATTCCCGCATAGGCGTAGAGAACCAGAAGGATCATATCGATGACGGCGGCCCCGACCCGCTCTCCGACGCCGGCCAGATCGTATTCGATGACGACGTTCTGCGTGGTATCTATTTGTACTTTCATCATGCTTCGCCTAAGTTCGTGGCGGCCGAACGCTCGACCGTCCGATAGAATAATGGGCCCGATCCTCTACGGGTGGCGGCAATATCGTGATTCTTGCGCGATGTTGCGATCGACGGTCACCCCTCAAGAACATATCCCAACCGAGCCGATCCCGACGCAATCATGAGAGAACCGGCATTCCTGCATCAGAACGCCGACCGGTGGAAGCAGTTCGAAACGCTGCTGGCTTCCAGAAAAGGGACCGATCCCGATCAACTGGCCGAGCTGTTCGTGCAGCTTACGGACGATCTCTCCTATGCCCGGACCTTCTATCCCGGGAGCAAGACCACGCGGTACCTGAACGGTCTGGCGGGGAAGGTCCACCAGGAGATCTATCGTAACAGGAAGGAACGGAGCGGAAGATTCGCGGCGTTCTGGCGCTACGAGGTCCCGACCGAGATATGGCGGGCACGTCGGGAAATGTCGTACTCTGCGGTATTCTTCCTCCTCTCGATGCTGATCGGCGCCGTCTCGGCGGCCAACGACGCCTCCTTCGTGCGGCTGATCCTTGGGGATTCCTACGTCAACATGACGCTGGACAATATCAGCAGGGGAGATCCCTTCGCCGTCTACGGGACGATGTCGGAGGGGAGCATGTTCCTCTACATCACGGTGAACAATATCCTCGTTGCTCTCAAAACCTTCGCCTTCGGCATCGCTTTATCGCTGGGAACCGTCTACAGCCTCTTTCTCAACGGCGTCATGCTCGGCTCGTTCGAGCATTTCCTCTACCAGCACGGGGTCTTCACCGAGTCGCTCACGGCGGTCTGGATCCACGGCACCCTGGAGATCACCTCCATCGTCATCGCCGGCGGCGCCGGGCTGGTGATGGGGAACAGCGTTCTCTTCCCGAAAACGTATTCACGGGTCGATTCGCTGGTGATCGGGGCGAAGCGCGGGTTGAAGATCGTGGTGGGTCTGGTGCCGATCTTCGTGATGGCGGGGTTCCTTGAATCGTTCGTGACACGACATTATCAGTATCATATCGCACTGAATCTGGCGGTCATCATTCCGTCGTTCCTGTTCATTGTGGGATATTTCTTCGTCTATCCCTATTACCTGCACAAACGGTCCAGTGATGCAAGCGTCTGAAGAAACAGAACTCTGGAAGATCCGCACCGCCGGCGACGCCATCAGTGACGGTCTGGTCTTCCTGCGCCGCCATTTCCGGACGCTCGGCAAGAGCCTCCTCTACATCGGCGGGCCCCCCCTGCTGCTGCTCAATTTCATCGGATGGTGGGTTTCGATCGATGATGTCAACGCGCCGTCGTTCTCCATGATCCTGGCCACCGGCTTCAAGTCGGTAATCATATCGTATGCGCTCGGTTTCGCCAACCTCCATCTGATGATCGCGATCGTGGCGGAGTATGTGAGGGCGTATGAGGAACTCGGTGAGGAGGTCGAGGTGTGGCAGGTGTGGGAGGCCGTGAAGCAGGATAGCGGCAAGATCATCATCTCCATTCTTCTGATGATGATCATGGTCGCGATGGGAAGTCTGTTCTTCGCCGTCGGCGGGATATATCTCTATGTGCTCTTCTCCACCGTGCTGGTGGTGGCGATACGGGAGGATCTCGATATATCGCAGGCCTTCTCACGGAACTACGAACTGCAGAAGACGCAGTGGTGGAGCACCTTCGGCGTGGTCGTGCTGACCTGGCTTCTGACGATGCTTCTCCAGTGGATCACCTCGCTCCCCACCTTCATCCTGATCTGGACCGAGGAGTTCACCGACGGGACCTTTACTGCCGAGTCGACGCAGAGTCCCTGGTCGCTCGGCGCACTGCTCCTTGCCCAGCTCGGCGCGGCCCTGACGCAGATCGTCCCCGCCGTGGCGCTGGTGATGCACTATTACACGCTCGGCGAACGGCACGACGGCACCGGTATCCTGCGGCGGATCGAAGGGCTCGGCGAGACCCGCGTGGAAGCGAAGGAGAACTATCAGTGGTGACCGCTGCGGCCCGATCGATCATATCGCATCGTCGCGCAACCTCTCTGGCGCTCTGCCTGGCGATCGCTCCCCTGTTTGCCGCCGGAGCGCTTGCGCAGGATTCGACCGAGACGACGGAGGACTCCGCCGCCCATCCCGCGATCGCCGTCACACTCGACAGTTCGGAGATCACCCCCGTTCCCGTTCCCGAGGAGGAACTGGCCGCGTTCCGGGATGACCCCGAGTTCGACTACGTGGAGAAGGTGACGCCGGAGGGGGAGTCGTTCCTGAGCCGTATCCTGAGGGAGATCAACGAGGCCCTCATCGATCTCATGCCGGACGGCGACAGCTCGTTCCTCGATCTCTTCACGATGATCGGGCTTGCGGTCGCCGCGGTGATCCTCGTGGTTCTGATCTCGGGGATCGGGAGGTCGTTCATGCGTCCCGCGGCCCGGCTGACGTCGGACATGAAGGAGATCGACGAGAACATTCACGAGATGGATTTCGAGGCGCTGATCGCCGAGGCGGTCGGCGCGGGACGCTACCGCAGGGCGGTCCGGCTTCTCTATCTGAGATCGCTCAAGAAGATGACGGATCGCGGTGTGATAGAATGGCGTCTCGACAGAACCAACCACGACTACATGCGTCAGCTCGGGGCATCGGCGCCGCAGGCCCTCCCTCCCTTCCGTGAGGCCACGCTGGCGTTCGAGTATGTCTGGTACGGCGATCTCGGGGTCGACTCCACGAAGTTCGAACGGATATGGAGAACGTTCGAGGGACTCGACGATACGATACGACAGGCCCCCGTGCGGACGGCGGGAACGGCCGCGACAAACCAGCATCAGCGAACATCGTGAAGCGTAATCGATCATTCGTCATCCTGCTGGTCCTCCTCTTCCTGGCGATCCTTGTGATCCGTCTGGGGGCTCCCTCCCGGCGGCAGATCGACTGGAGACCTTCGTTTTCCGGGAACGACAAGATCCCGTACGGCGCCCATGTGCTCCGGAGAATCATGCCGAAGATTATCGGGTCGGATGAGATCACGGAGCTGACGGAGACGATCTACAGCGAGAGCTTCCGTCTCGAGGATGGGAAGACCTGTTTCTTCCTCAACCGGAGTTTCGAGCCGGACGATCTCGATGTGGAGCGGCTGCTCGACTTCGTCCACCGCGGGAACACCCTCTTCGTTGCCGCCGAGCGCTTCTCCGAGGCCTTCAGCGACACGCTCGGCTTTTCGCTGGGAGACGTCTTCGCGATGGGGAACGATTCGAGCGATGTCGATCTCGTCAACCCGCGCCTGGAGCCCGACCGGAGCTACGGGTACGGCGAGGCGCGCGCGCGCACCCATTTCGAGACGTTCGATACGGTCAACTCGACGGCTCTGGGGCGGACGGAAGGGGGAAGATATAACTATATCCGTATACGATTCGGTGACGGCGATCTCTTCATCAGCACGATTCCCTACGCCTTCACCAACATCTACCTGCTGGACAGCAGCAGGGACGACTACGCGATCCGGGCGCTCTCCTATCTGCCGAAGGCGCCGCTGATCTGGGACGAATATTACAAGGATGGGAAGAGGGAGAACGGGAAGCGGATGGGATATGTTCTGAGCGAGCCCGCGCTCAAGTGGGCGCTCTATCTCTCCTTCATCGCCGCCGCGCTCTTCATTCTCTTCGAAGGGAAGCGCCGCCAGCGGATGATACCGATCGTCCGTCCCGTGCAGAACACGTCGCTGGAGTTCGTGGAGACCGTCGGCCGGCTCTACTTCCAGCACGGGGATCACAGAAAGATCGCGGAGAAGAAGATCACCTACTTCCTGGAATATGTCCGTTCGACGTTCGGTCTGGACACCGGAACCAGGGACGAGGCGTTCTTCACGGCCCTCACGGCCCGTTCCGGAGTCGATCATGAGACGATACGTCGTCTTTTCGGGCGGATCGGGGCGATCCTGTCGTCCTCGTCGCTGGCCGAGGTCGAGCTCGGGAAGCTGAACACGGATATCGAGCAATTTCACAGAGAGGTAAAACGATAGCCAATGCAGGATTCAACATTCACCTATACCGGGACCACGGATCTGCGCGATACGGTCGACGCGGTAAAGGCCGAGGTCGCCAAGATCGTGGTGGGGCAGCACGAGATGATCGATCTGCTGATCGCCGCCATCCTCGCCGACGGTCATGTCCTGATAGAAGGGGTGCCGGGGATCGCCAAGACCCTTACCGCGAAGCTGGTCGCCCGCACGCTGGAGGTCGGGTTTTCCCGCATCCAGTTCACTCCGGATCTGATGCCCTCGGATATCCTCGGCACGTCGATCTTCAACCCGAAGACGACGGAGTTCGAGTTCCGTCGCGGTCCGATCTTCAATAACCTGATCCTGATCGACGAGATCAACCGCGCCCCGGCCAAGACGCAGTCCGCCCTCTTCGAGGTGATGGAGGAGCGCCAGGTGACGGTGGATGGAACCACCTACACGATCGGCGATCCCTTCCTGGTGATCGCCACGCAGAACCCGGTGGAGCAGGAGGGAACGTACCGTCTGCCGGAGGCGCAGCTCGACAGATTCCTCTTCAAGATCGAGGTGGGATATCCATCGCTGGACGATGAGACCCGTATCCTGCAGCAGGCGCACAACCGCAAGGATCAGCACGACCTGAGCGTGGTCGGGGCGGTGATCGACGGCGCCAGGATCGCGGCGCTCCGTACCAGGGCCCGCGCCGTGCGGGTCGAGGATCAGCTGCTGCGATATATCGTGCAGATCGTGAACGGCACGCGCGACAATCCCTCCCTCTTCCTTGGAGCCTCCCCCAGAGCCTCGCTGGCGATCATGGCGGGATCGAAGGCGCTGGCGGCGATGGCCGGTCGAGACTTCATCACGCCGGAGGATATCAGGCGCGTGGTGGAGCCGGTGCTGCGCCACAGGATTCTTCTCACGCCGGAGAGGGAGATGGAGGGGCAGACCCCGAAGGATATCATCAGGCAGATCGTGGAACGGATCGAGGTGCCGCGCTGAGCGGCGCCGGGGCTTCTCTCATATCATATCGGTTGACGACTTGAATTTCCTCAGGAGTCTATATCTCGATCGCCGGGTCTTCATATCGCTTGGGGGCCTGGTGGTGTTCTTCGTGCTGGCGTATCAGTATCCGGCGCTCTTCCCGATCGTACAGGGGGGAGTGCTGGTGCTTGCGGTGCTGCTGATTCTGGACATCGTCATTCTCTACAGGTCGGGGGAGTCGATCCGTGCCGTGCGCGAGCTTCCGGAGAAGTTCTCCAACGGAGACGACAACGAGGTTCGTATCTATGTCGAAAACCGATACGGATTCCCCATCGGCGTCCGTATCGTCGACGAGCTTCCCGTGCAGTTCCAGCGGCGCGATCTCCATATCGACACGGTGATCTCCTCCGGCGACCGGAAGGTCTTCGAGTATACGGTCAGGCCGGTGAAGCGGGGGGAATATCACTTCGGCGTCGTCAACGTCTTCGTCTCCGGTCCGCTTCGGCTGGGGCGGCGCAGGTTCAGGCTCGATAGCGAGAGGATGGTCCCGGTCTACCCGTCGTTTCTGCAGATGCGCCGTTACGAGCTGCTGGCGATCTCCAACAGACTGGCCGAGGCGGGGGTCAAGAAGATCCGCCGGATCGGGCAGACGATGGAGTTCGACCAGATCCGCGAATATGTGCGCGGCGATGATTTCAGGACGATCAACTGGAAGGCGACGGCGCGCTCCCGTTCGTTCATGGTGAACCAGTACCAGGACGAACGATCGCAGCAGGTCTACATGGTGATCGACAAGGGGCGGGTGATGAAGATGCCGTTCGAGGGGATGACCCTGCTCGACTATGCGATCAACACCAGCCTGGTCCTCTCCAATATCGCGTTGCTGAAACAGGACAAGGCGGGGCTTATCACGTTTGCCGATACGATCGGCGCCGTCCTGCCGGCCGACAGGAAGCGTGTGCAGATGCGCAGAATCCAGGAGGTGCTCTACAACCAGAAGACGAATTTCGCCGAGACCGACTTCGAGTCGCTCTACGTCAACATCAGGCAGAAGCTCACCACGCGAAGCCTGGTCATGATCTACACCAACTTCGAGACGCTCTCGTCGATGCGGCGCCAGTTGCCCTATCTGCGCAAGCTGGCGCGAATACATCTGGTTGTGGTGATATTCTTCGAGAACACCGAACTCCGTTCGCTGCTCGACCGTCCGACCGGCACGACCGAGGAGATCTATATCAAGACCATCGCCGAGAAATTCTCCTTCGAGAAACGTCAGATCGCCAAGGAGCTGCAGCGCTACGGCATCCATTCCATCCTTACGCCTCCCGCCGGACTGACCGTCAATACAATAAATAAATATCTGGAGATCAAGGCGCGGCGCCTTATCTGAAGCCTTTCGCGGGTATTGTTCCACCGCTGCAATAATTGCCGTAGAGGGCTCTATTCGCGCAGTTTCCGCTCATTATTTACCGGTACAATGAACGCTCCACTGTCGGCGTCATAGAGCGTACCGATGAATAACAGAGACTATCTGAAGCACTTTTTCCACCTGCAGAAGCCGTTCCGGCATTCTTCTCCAAGGCCCCGCTGAACCCGGGCGGGGAGGCCCTACACGATTTGACGGACAAGGCGCGCACGTCGAGTGCAGCGCCCGGAGCATTACCGTGCCGTGACGCGACGTTGACATCAACATTCATCAACAACAGTTGTTCTACATGATGCGATATAAAGGCGTTTTTCCTCTTCTCTTCGCTGCCGTTGCTCTCACCGTTGTCGGCTGTCAGGATGCCGATCTTCCCACCTCCGGCGATTCCGGAACGAACGAGACGCAGATCTCCCAGAAATTTACTCCCAATCCCGAAGGGACCGACCGCTACATTGTCGTGATGGAGGAGGGGGCCACGGGTGAAGGATTCTCCAAGGCGGTCACCGATCTTACATCGCAGTATGGTGTGACTCCCGAGGTATCGTTCAAGCATTCGATCAGCGGATTCGCGGCGCGTCTGAGCGCCGGCAGGGCGGCGGAGCTTGCGGCCAACCCGCGGGTCAAGTATGTGGAGCCGGACTACAAGGTGCAGCTTGTGACGACCCCGTACGTGAACACCACGGTCGGCGGCCAGACCACCCCGTGGGGTGTGAAGAGGGTGGGGGGATCGCGTGACGGCTCGGGGAAGGTCGCCTGGATCGTCGACACCGGCATCGATTTCGAGCACGCCGACCTGAACGTCGACAGGACGCGCAGCCGCAACTTCGTCCCGGACGGACGCACGGCCGATGACGGCAACGGCCACGGAACGCACGTGGCGGGGATCGTCGGCGCCAGGAACAACGGTCGCGACGTGATCGGAGTGGCAGCGAACGCCACGCTCGTCGCCGTCCGCGTGCTCGACAATAATGGATCGGGATATTACTCCTCGATGATCGCCGGCATGGATTATATCGCGGCGAATGCAAAGGCCGGCGACGTCGTCAATATGAGCCTCGGCGGTCCCGCCTCCAACGGTCTGGACGATGCGGTGCGCCGTGTGGCGAACAAGGGGATCAAGGTGGTGATCGCCGCCGGCAACAGCGCGGTCAACGCCGTCAACACGTCGCCGGCCCGCGTGAATCTCTCGAACGTCTACACGGTCTCGGCGACCGATCAGTGGGACAAGTTCGCGTCGTTCAGCAACTACGGCAACCCGCCGGTCGATATCGCGGCTCCTGGTGTCTACATCCTCTCCACCAGGAACGGCGGCGGCACGGTCTACATGAGCGGCACATCGATGGCCGCCCCGCACGTCGCCGGCCTGCTCCTCTTCGGATACGTCAGGACGAACGGGACGGCGCAGAACGATCCGGACGGCAACGCCGATCGCATCGCATATCGATAAGGAACTGTTTTTCCTCCCCTGTTCGAACGGCGTCTTCCGGATAACGGAGACGCCGTTCGTATTTCCGGGGGTGCGGGGTCAAGGGTAAATCCGGTAACTTCACCCTCGTACAGTGCCCTACGGCGCAGGGGCTCCTGCTCCCGTCCCACGAATCAACATCTCCCTGTACGATGATTCATCCGACCGATGCGATCGCCGCCGCTCTTATCGAGGCCGGCCTCGAACTCTTCACCCATGTCCCCGGTTACGGCGGGACCGAATGTTTCGAGGCGCTGCGGCGCATGACGGGGCGGAATCTTCCCATGTCGTATCACGAGGAGAGTGCATACACGATCGCCCACGGCGCGGCGCTGACGGGGACTCGCGCGGCCGCGCTGATGAAGTCGCACGGCGCGGCGAAGGCGGCGAACAGCATCATCGATTCTCTCTTCGCCGGGACCGAGGCCGCGCTCCTTCTCCTCGTGTTCGACGACCGTCAGGGGAAGCATTCCGATTCGATCTTCGACATCGACGGTTTTCTGGAGGGGTGCAGGATTCCATGCTCACGGCTGGATGGAGGAGATCCGCGCTCGACGGTGTTCCGGGCGATCGAGCAATCGGAGCGGCTGCGGCTCCCTGTCGCGCTGGTGATGGAGGCGGGGGAGAGCGATGTGAGCGATGCTCCACGCCTTGAACCGCCCCCTTTACGCCATCATGGTCGTGAACGAGACATCACGCGGCATCTGGTCGGTCCTTTGTTCGCGATATATCAGAGGGATGTTCTGGAAGCGAAGCTCTCCGGATCGGACCCCGATGCGCTTCCCGTGCCTCCGCTTCCGATCGTTCCCGATTCGCTCCCCCCTGCATGGCGTGAAGCGGTCGAGGTCTATCGTCCCTTCTTCGAAGCCTTCCGTGCGGTTCGCGGTTCTGTCGTGACGGGAGATACCGGTCTTTCCAGCCTCTTCGCCCTGCCGCCGTTCAACTGCGTGGATATCACGACCTACATGGGAGGAAGCGTGCCGCTGGCGCTTGGGGCGATGCTCGCCGGGCATCGCGACGCATGGTCGGTCACCGGAGATTTCTCGTTTATCGCCGCCGGCCATCTTGGGCTGATCGAGGCGCTGGAGCGGGATCTGCCGCTGAAGACCGTCATCTTCGACAACCGACGCGCCGAGACCACGGGAGGACAGAAGATCACCGACGGGGTGCTGGATCGTATCCTGACGGGATATGAGCGATATGTGCGCGAGGTCCCGGCCGCCGATCGTGTCGCGATAGACGCCGTGCTCGCTGAAGCGAAGAGAGCCGACGAGATGCGTATCGTGGTCGTCCGCTGCTGATTCCCTCCTATCTCCTGAGTTCGAGCCGTTCGACGACGGTTTCGGTCGGCGTACGGAGGAGCAGGTAGTAGGCGCCGTTCGGCAGCGATCGGAGATCGAGCGGGAGGAAGAGCCGTCCGTGACGGGCCGTGCCGTCGTGAAGGGTCCTCACCTCTTCTCCGAGAGAACTCACCAGGGTAAGTCTGGTGGGGCCATCCTCGGCAAGATCGATCTGCACCCCCGCCTCTTCCGCCACCGGGTTCGGGCGCACGATCATCTTCAGCCCGCTTCCGGTGCGGACGAGGCGTCGATCTCCCGTCTCGCAGAACCCCGTGACCGTGAACGTTCCGTCGCTCCCCGTCGTCTCCACCTCCGCGTTCTTCCACTCGACGTCGACTATATCGATCGGTGTGCGATCCAGTTCTCCGAGCAGCGCGACTGCCGGCAGCACCGCCATCGTGTCGTTGCCGGGGCGGAGTCGTCCGGAGATCGAGACTGTTCTGTCGTTCCCCTGAACGGTCCCCGGCGATCCGAGCGGCATCAGCAGGCGGCGGTCGAACCGGACCGTCAGGATGAACTCGTCGGCCTTCGCGGGGCCCAGGTTGACGGGGTTCCTGAGGATGATCGGAATCCCGACGACGGCGCCGATCTCTCCAGTAAGATCGCGCGGCTCGACGACGACCTCGGCGGAGGCGACCCCGAAGCCGGTGTGCTCGAACGGCGCGGACTCGCTCCCGCATCCCTGGGCGTTCACTGCGATCACGCTGTATTGCCCTTTCGTCGTCGTGATCAGCTCGCGGTCGGTCTCCCCTGGAATCTCCACCCCTTCCAGCAGCCATCGGAATCGGACGACGTCGGAGCCGGCTGTTGCCTCGAGCGTGTCGGTCCGTTGTGAGATCGTCGGCGCGGCCGGGCGCGGAAATATCGTGACGGTAACTTCGGCCGATGATCCCTTGCATCCTCCCGCATCCGATACGTTGACCGTGTAGATCCCCGGCGTCTTCACGGTGATCGTCCGTGTGGTCGCCGTGTTGGACCAGAGATAGTCGACGTAGCCGGGGCCGGCGTCGAGTACGACGCTGTCACCCTCGCAGAGCGTCGTGCTCCCGGAGGTCGAGATCAGGGGGGCGAGGCTGGAGGAGACCGTCACCTCAAGTGTCGTATCTCTAAAGCATCCTGATGCGATATCCGTCTCCCGCACGGAGAGCGTGCTTGTGCCCGATCCGTTCCACTGCACGTTGACGGTCGCTGTTCCCTGTCCTCCGACGATCTGTCCGTTGGCGCTTACCGTCCATTGATAATCACGGCCGGCCGAGGCCGGGACGCCGTACGATATGGGGAGTGATTTCTCGCATGCCGAGCTTTGTCCACTGATGACCGGGGTCGGTCGGGCGCCGATCGTCACCGTTACCTCCGTTCGCGATGCGCTCACGCAGCCGGTGGCCGCGTCGATGCTCTCGACGTAGAACGTCGCGGTTCCCGTGGGGGGAGGAGGGATGAATCCGGCGCCGTTGCCGAGCTGGTTCCCGCCGCTCGCCGCATCGTACCACCGGTAGTTGAGTCCCGCCACCTGCTCGGCCTTCAATGTGACCGGCTCGCCGTCGCATGCCGCCACCGAGGGAGCGACGGGGGGGAGCGGGCGATCGACGACCCGCACGAAGAGCGTCGTTCGTGAAGCTCCGACGCAGCCGGTGGTTATGTCTGTCGCTTCAAGATAGAACGTTGTCGATACGGCGAGAGTGGCGGGAGGGTGGGTTTTCCCCTCGGCGACCGGGACGCCGCCGGTGGGGGTCGTGAACCAGCGCACGAGGATGTTCGAGGAGGGGAGAAGATCGACGGTGAGGGTGACCGGTTCCCCCTGGCAGATCGTCACGTCGGGCTGCGGGCCGAGCGTCGGGCGCGGATGTACCGTGACGGTGACGGGGGTGCGGGTCGTGCTGGCGCACTGCGATCCGTCGGCCTGGGCGTCGACGTAGTAGGTCGTGGTCGCCGTCAGAGCCGGGGTCGTGTAGCTGTTCCCCGTGAAGAGAGGGGGGCCGTCGGTCGGGACGGCGAACCATCGCGCCGTGGCGCCGGGCGCGCTCTGCGCGGAGATCGTCGCCGTCAACCCGGCGCAGATCGTCTCCGGCTCGACGGTCGGGGGGGCGGGCCGCTGCGTGACCGTCACCTTCATCGCGACCGTCTGTGTGCAGTTCTGAGCCGTCACCTTCAGTCTGTATGTCTCGGTCTGCGATGGAGAGATCACCAGTCCCGCGCTGGCCCCTATCACCTTGTTCGTGGAGACCTCGCTCCATTCGTAGGTGACCGGGCCCGATGCTCCGGTCACTCGCGAGTAGAGCGTTGCCGGTTCTCCGGCGCAGATGATCGTATCGTTTCCGACGCTCACCGCCAGGTCGCAGAGACCGATGGCGGTGACGAAGGCATCCTGGTTGGAGTTGTAGGTCACATCGTAGGCGCCCGTGGTGGTCGGGTAGTCGGATGATGTCGTTCGTCCTGCGATATAGATGGTCCCCGTGTTGTCGAGCGTGCTCCCCACGGCGATCTCCGCTCCGGCGCCCCCCAGATAGCTCGAGTAGAGGAGGCCGCTTCCGAGCGGATTCAGCTTCGCCACGATGACGTCCCCCCCTCCGTTGTAGGATTGATCGTGCCCGTTGGGCGTCGTGGGGAATTTATCGGATTGCGTTGCTCCCGTGACGCAGGCCGCGCCGTTCCGGTCGACGGAGATCGCGAACCCCTGGGGGAGGATCTCTCCCAGAAATGTCGAGTAGGAGAGGGAGCCGCCGTTCACCGCCAGTTTCGTGACCGCCATCTCCTCGCCGCCGTGTGCTCTGTCGAACGCCCCCGGTGTGGTGGGGTAGTTCGCGGATCGTGTGGAGCCGACGATGTAGGCCGATCCCGCCTGATCCACGGCGATCGCTCCTCCACCTTCGCCGTCATTCCCCCCGATATATGTGGAGTACGAAAGCGCATTCCCCGAGGGGGAAAACTTCGTGACGAAGAGATCGAAGTTGCCGTTGTGCGTTTCGTCGTACGCTCCGGCCGTGACGGGGAAGTCGGTCGAGCGGGTGACTCCCATCACATAGGCGGCTCCGGAGCCGTCGAGGGCGATACCGTAGGCGTCGTCGGCGAGCGATCCCCCCAGATAGGTGGCGTAGTCGATCGACGATCCGGTCGGGTCGAGCTTGACCAGGAAGGCGTCGTTGTCGCCGTTGAACTGCGAGTCGAAGGCGCCGACGGGGGGGAAGTCGCCGGAGAAGTCGGCGGAGGTGGTGCTTCCCGCGATATATACCGAGCCGTCCGTTCCCACGGCTATGCCGAAGCCTTCGTCCCTGTCGCTTCCCCCCAGGAACGTCGAGAAGAGGAGGCCGCCGGTCAGGTTGAGCTTCAGCACGCAGGCATCGTATTTCCCGTGGTAGAACCCGTCGAGCGAGCCCGCGGTGATCGGCAGATCGACGGAGGCGGTTGTGCCGGTCACGCAGACGATGCCGGTCGAGGCCACTGCAATGCTTCGCCCCCAGTCCTCGCCGGAGCCTCCGATGAAGGTCGAGTAGAGGAGTTGGCGGCCGTCGGCGCTCAGTCTGCTGATGAAGATGTCGTCGTTCTCACGGTAGTTCCTGTCGTAGGCGCCGGGGGTGGTCGGGAAATCGGAGGAGCGGGCGATGCCGGTGACGTATGCGTTGCCGTTCGCGTCGACATCGATGTCGAGCCCTTCCTCGTCGCCCGGGGACCCGAGGAAGGTGGAGTAGAGAAGGGGATCGATCACCAGCGGATATGATGCGATATAATCGCCGAGCGCGAACCGCACGAGGTTCCCCGATCCCACGGAGAAGCTGCATTCCACGGCGCGCTCCTTCCCATCGATGATCTGGTAGGCGTAGAGCTTCTTCATCTCCACATCGCCCAGCGATGTGCCGAGGAGCAGATCGCCCTTCCGGTTCACGCTCACCTTCTCCGCGCCGTCATACTCTATTGCGATACGTTCGGGGTCGGCGCCGGGGGCCACGATCAGGTCGTAGCGGATCGAACCTTCGTCGAAGTAGATCCTGGCGTCGATCCCGTCGTACAGATTCCTGAGGATCGTCTCTCGATATGTTCGTGCTCCTTCGACCCATCTTCCGGGATCGTTGCCTCGGTAGTAGTTGCGGATTCCCGGGGCCTTCCTCATCCCCTGTGCATGCGCTTCCCGGCTTGCTCCCGCGAACTTCATGGCGATCACATGTCCACGCCGGCGGGATGCGTCCCGTGGGGATACGTCACGTTGCTTTATCGCATTGCGATTGGTGAGGATGCCCTTCCTGTTGTCGTTCTCCCTCCGTGAGGCCCCGGCCGGGAAATCCCAGGTGACGCCCGAGTCGGTGATCCATGCCCGTGCGCCGCCGATATCTGCCATGAAGCGCGCGCGCCGGTCCCACTGCCCGCGATTTTCCACGAGCGTTTCTTCTCTCTCCGTGGTCAACGGAGGGCGGTCGAGGGGCTGCGCGGAGGCCGAGGCGATCGAAAGAAGAAGCAGGAAAGCGAGCAGTGGAAGAGTTCTCATGGCTGGTATTCGATCGTACAAGGTGAGCTCTGGATACCGTGCCGTAAGGTACATTCTATTTCCGCAAATCCACTCCGCGACGCGCCGGGGCGGTAGGCCCCTTCCCTTTCAACACTACATGGAGGGGGTCGGAAGGACCACGGTGTCGATATCCTCTACGAAGGACAGCCGAAGGCTCCGTGCCGTGACTTCTTATAGGATATGCGGGATGGTTTTTCCGGAAGAGAGCCGGGATATCGGTTCAGGGGAGGGGGGAGCCTCGCTTTCCGAGCGGTTCGATCAGGCCGATCTCAAGATCGACGGGGATGTCGGCCCGTACGGTCAGACGCGGCCAGAGGTCGACGGGAGGAAGGGCGATGAGGGAATGAGGGAGGGAGATGAGCTGGAGATCGTCGTGAAGGAAGGGGCGTCGGCCGCAGTGGAGGGCGTGGCAGCGGAGGCGTCCGCCCGGTCGGCAGTCCCGGCGTTTACAGACTCGTCCGATATATTCGCCGCCGGGGTTGCAGAGGAAGATATCGACGCTTCGATCGATGCTCTCGACGTTGGTCCGGAGTCTGCGCGTTCTGGAGGCGAGGGGAGCAAGGGCCATGTCGTCCGACACGGTCAGAAGCAGGTCGATATCCTTCGGATCAGGTTTCGAGGTGGCGAGGGAGCCGATCAGGGAGATCCGTATCAGGCCGTTCATCGGCGGCTCGTTCTCCAGACCGATCAGGCGTCGCACGAAGGTGAGTGTCTCGGAGATCAGGCGTCCCCGGATCGGGTTCGTATCCTCCCGGTCGTGTCTGTCGCCTCCGCGGCCGGAGAGGAAGATCACCGCCTGAAGGTCCGATTCGCTCAGGTCGGGATATCGCATCAGGATATCTCCCATCCTCTCGCCTGCCCGGATCAGCCGGAGGATCTCGGACATCTGAATGCCGTTCTGTCGCTGCTTCGACTGCCTGCTGTCCATACTCTCTGTGGTCCGCTGCGTGTAGAGTGCCGAAGGGCGGGGGGCGTGCCGGCGGTCCGGTCGGGTGTGGCGCACGGCCGAAGGCCGCGCAACTTAGTGAACTTCGCTCGTATCTTTGCAGCCGGATCGCACGGCGATCCGCGCGCCGATGTCCAGCTTCATTCTCCCAATCGACACCGCATGCCATCCATGAACGGAGCCGCCGTATCCAGGCAGATCGTCGTCGGACCGAAGACGACGGCAAGGAAGATCGTGAGCGTTTTCATGATGCTCTTCGGGACCTTCATGCTCATCATCGGGTTCGCCGCCACATTCGCCGCGCCCGGTTCTCCCGGGCAGAGCGAAGCCGAGGCGGCAAGAGACAGGGCGATCGGGATTCCGATTCTGCTGCTGCTCGGGGCGGCTCCGCTGGGGATCGGGATCATGCTCTTCAGGGGGGCGAAGAAGGTCGATCGCGAGCATGCCACCCGCTCGATGGAGCAGGCGGTGATCAATGTGGCGGCGGAGAACGGGGGAGTGGTGACTCTGGCGATGGTCATGCACGGCGCCCGCATCTCATCGACCGAGGCGAGCGCCGTCCTGAACGAACTCTGCCGGCAGGGGATCGCCGAGCCGGACCTGCTGGCGGAAGGGGGAGTGGAGTATCGCTTTACCGGCCTCACCGGACCGATCTAGCGGCATCCGCATCCCTCCCGACGATCGCGAACTACTGCCGGACCGCCACGTCGATCTCTCCTTCCGTCACCGTCACCTTCCCCTTCTGCGCGGCCTGTGCCTCGGCGGAGAAGGTGAAGGTCGCGGTCAGATGCTTGCCGTCGAAGCTCTTCACATCGACGGTTCCCTCGCCGCCGCCCCCGGTATCCTGCAGCGTGCTGAAGCTGATCGCGTTCTCCGCGATATACGTGGCGTAGCGTTTGTCGCCGGGGCGTCCGATCTCCACCTTCCCTGCTCCCTTCAGTTCTCCCAGATTGATCGTGATCGCCGTGCCGTTGTAGCCGAGCCCGGTCACCGAGACCGAGCCGTCGACGATCGAGGCGCTCACCTGGGTGGCGCTCCAGGGGTGGGAGTTCACGGAGGCCTTCAGGATCTGGCCGCTCCGTTCCGCCTCGCTCGGCCGGGCCGAGTCGGCGGAGCTCGGGATCATCCGCATCGGGGAGCCGATGGAATCCGCGGCGACCGTCGTCGAGGCCTGTTCGGGAGCGTTCGACGGGAGGGCATGTGGGGCCGCCGCGGCCGGCGCGGGGGTATCGGTCGCGGAATCGGTGCGCGGTATGACGTCGGCGTCATTCCCGCCGCATCCGATCATCAGGAGGGAGGCAAGAAGGATCATCTTCATTGGTTTTTTCAGGAATTGGACGTTTCAGCTCTTCCGGAACGGGGGAGGGGATGCTCCGGATCGCCGTGCGCGGGGATGCGATTTAACAAACCATAACCCCTGCGGCCTTGACATCGCTCGGCGCCGGCGAGTATATTTGCGGCCCGTTAGCACTCTCAACGGGAGAGTGCTAACAGCCAGCAGGAAGATCGCATATCAACACTAACATCGTTACGGAGAATCCCACAATGGAACTTACACCGCTTCATGATCGCGTGATTGTAAAGCCGTCGGCAGCCGAGGAGACGACCAAGGGTGGCCTGATCATCCCGGACACGGCCAAGGAGAAGCCGCAGCGCGGCGAAGTCATCGCGGTCGGTTCCGGTAAGGTCTCCGAGGACGGCAAGACGACCCCGCTCAGCGTGAAGGTCGGCGACAGCGTTCTGTACGGCAAGTATTCCGGCACCGAGGTCTCGATCGACAGCGTCGACTACCTGATCATGCGCGAGTCGGACATCTTCGCCATCTACAAGTAATCGGCGACCTCCCCCTCCGGCACACCGGCGGGTGCACGGGCCGAAGCGACGTACAATCCACGAACATATATCAAACAGGAACGTTCAGACAACCATGGCATCAAAACTGATCGAATTCGATAGTGAGGCACGTGCCGCGCTCAAGCGTGGTGTTGACCAGCTGGCAAACGCCGTCAAGGTGACCCTGGGCCCCAAGGGGCGCAATGTGGTCATCGACAAGAAGTTCGGCGCTCCGACGGTGACCAAGGATGGTGTGACCGTGGCGAAGGAGGTCGAGCTCGAGGACCCGATCGAGAACATGGGCGCCCAGATGGTCCGTGAGGTCGCTTCCAAGACGAGCGACGTTGCCGGCGACGGCACCACGACCGCGACCGTTCTTGCCCAGGCGCTCATCCGCGAGGGACTGAAGAACGTCACGGCCGGCGCCAACCCGATGGACCTGAAGCGCGGCATCGACCTCGCCGTCAGGAAGATCGTCGAGGGGCTGAAGGAGATCTCGCGCGAGGTCGAGGGACACAAGGAGATCACCAACGTCGGCACCATCTCGGCCAACAACGACCCGTCGATCGGCGAGCTGATCTCGAAGGCGATGGAGAAGGTCGGGAAGGATGGCGTCATCACCGTCGAGGAAGCGAAGGGAACCGAGACGACGATGGATGTGGTCGAGGGTATGCAGTTCGATCGCGGCTATCTGTCGCCGTACTTCGTCACGGATGCCGACACGATGGAGGCCGGTCTTGACGATCCGCTGATTCTGATCCACGACAAGAAGATCAGCTCGATGAAGGACCTCCTCCCGATCCTGGAGAAGGTTGCGCAGTCGGGCCGTTCGATCGTCATCATCGCCGAGGATGTCGAGGGTGAGGCGCTCGCCACGCTCGTGGTGAACAAGCTCCGCGGCACGCTCCGCGTGGTCGCCGTGAAGGCTCCGGGCTTCGGCGATCGTCGCAAGGCGATGCTGGAGGATATCGCCATCCTCACCGGCGGCACGGTCATCAGCGAGGAGAAGGGCTACAAGCTCGACGGCGCCACGCTCGAGTACCTGGGCCGCGCCAAGCGGGTCACGATCGACAAGGACAACACCACGATCATCGAGGGGGCCGGCTCCAGCGACGACATCAAGCGCCGCATCAACGAGATCCGCTCGCAGATCGACAAGACCTCCTCCGACTACGATCGTGAGAAGCTCCAGGAGCGTCTGGCCAAGCTCTCCGGCGGTGTCGCGGTCATCAAGATCGGCGCCGCGACGGAAGTCGAGATGAAGGAGAAGAAGGCGCGCGTCGAGGATGCGCTCCATGCCACCCGCGCTGCCGTCGAAGAGGGAATCGTGCCGGGCGGCGGCGTCGCCTACCTCCGCACGCTCAACAAGCTTGACGGCGTGACCGGCGAGAACGCCGATCAGAACATCGGTATCTCGATCGTCCGTCGCGCTCTCGAGGAGCCGATCCGTCAGATCGTGCAGAACGCCGGGATGGAAGGTTCGGTCGTGGTCGCCCGTGTCAAGGAGGGAACGGGTGATTTCGGCTACAACGCCTACGCCGACGAGTACACGAACCTGATCGAGGCCGGTGTCATCGACCCGACCAAGGTCGCCCGCGTCGCTCTTGAGAACGCCGCGTCGGTCGCCGCCCTTCTGATCACGACCGAGACCACGATCGTGGAGAAGAAGGAGAAGGAAGCAGCCCCGGCCATGCCGCACGGCGGCGGAATGGGCGACATGTACTAAGAAGTCGCGCCGCCACCCCTCTTCCGAACGAGGAGGGTGGAAGCGGAAGTCGTCCGACGGGAAGGTCATCGCAAGGATGCGGTGACCTTCTCTTTTTATATGGGTCTATATAGGTCTGCCGTGACTGATGCATATCCCGTCGCGTGGGAACTTGCGATCCTTCCTTGCGCCGGGCGCCGCATCTTTCTATCTTCCGCGCCGTCTTCTTTCTAAACTCGCTCAATCTCTCGATCAAATCATATCATGAGGTGAATGATGATGCAATTGCGTCACACAGTGCACTCTCTCCTCTTCGCGTTTCTCGTTCTCTTCCTTATCTCTTCCGGCCAGGTTCATGCCCAGGGAGACTCCCGCTACAAGAACGCGCCCGCCCTTACCGGGCGCGACGGGAAGGTCTTCATCGGCATAGCTCGCGGTGTGATCTATAAGTCGAGCACGAGACCGGATGGGGGAATAATGCTTGAGGATTCGCTCCTTCCCGGCGTGCAGCTTCCCGCCGATCTCCACGGCGTGTGGGATTTCGCCATGCCGAACCAGGAGACTCATCCGAACCTGATCGTCGGTCTGGCCTCGTACGCCGCCAAGGACGATGAGGGAAATGTCATCGACAGCACCTTCGGCTTCCTGAAGAGCACCGATTTCGGCGAGTCGTGGACCTTGACCAAGCCGGCCGCGTTCGACCGGGAGGCCTTCCGCGTCACCAACAACTTCTGGCTCGTCGGCCTTACCCGCATGACCTGGCTTCCCGATGCCCAGCACGGCTGGATCTTCGGCAAGGGAGGGATCGTGCGGACGACGGACGGCGGAGATACATGGGCGGTAGCCGATACGACGCCGGCCTATGTGCCGGGGGGACAGGACAACGCCGAGTCGGGAAAAATCGGGATCTGGGGGCTTGGGTTCAAGAATGCCCTCGAAGGGGTTGCCGCCCGTGGAACGCCCTCCGGCATGGCTCTGGTCAAGACGACGGACGGCGGGGTAACCTGGGCTGAAGCGATCAGCGGCGGACCGACCAACCGCAGAGTCACGCAGATCGACTGGATGGGACTGACCTACCGCGCCTTCACGTTCGACCGCAACAAGCTGAACGGCGAGGCGAGCGAACGGATGTACTTCTCCGAGGATGGGCGAACCTGGTCGGTTGCCACCAATCAGGTCGCGCTGCGGGAGCAGACCCACATGAACGAGGTCCTCTGGGCCGGACACAACCAGGCGTTCCTGATCCTGCGCAGCGGCGAGATCTGGAAATCGGTGAAGCCTTTCCCGCCGCCGCCTCCCTCGACCGATCAGCGCGCGACCTGGACCAACATCCAGCAGGCCGACTCCTCCCCGACCGGATATCCGGTTCCCTATCAGGTTGGCTGGGGACAGAGGTCGATCCTGATCAAGGATCAGTCGGGACGTGACGTGATCGTCCATGCCAGCACGATCAGCAACCGCGGCGATATCTATCGGCTCTACCAGTGGCTGGTCGAGATCTCGGCATCGGCTCCGGGGAGCGGGAACGTGCAGGCGGGGATGAACGTGACCGCGTTCCCCAACCCCGCGTCGACGACCGCCGATATCCGTATCGATCTCAACCGTGGCGGGAACGTGAGTCTCTCCGTGGTGAATCTTCTCGGTGTGGAGGTTCTGCGTCACGATGCGGGACGTCTGGAGACGGGACGTCACGACGTGGCGATCGATCTCGGTGCGATCCCGAGCGGAAGCTACAGGGTGATCGCGACCTGCGGCGACGAGACCCGCACGACGTCGCTCGTGGTAAACCGCTGATCGGCGCTATCGATTCGGGAAGAATATCCGTTATTGTCCTTGATGTATGATCAGGGAGTTTCAGGGGGTCAGAGAGGAGCGATGTCCGGCGCTCTCTTCTGACCCCCTGATCTATTGCTGCTCCGGACCGAATCTCTATATTCGGGCCGTTTTGCCCTTGCCGGGAGTTTCAGAAAGGTCTCTATGAGCACAAATTCGGGGGAATCGACCCCTCTTGTCGGAATCATCATGGGGAGCAGCTCGGATCTGCCGACGATGCGTCCGGCGGCCGAGGTTCTCGATGAATTCGGCGTTCCGTACGAAATGCGGGTGGTTTCCGCCCATCGAACGCCGGACGATATGGCCGAATACGGCCGGACCGCGCATTCCCGCGGCATCAGGGTGATCATCGCGGGGGCCGGGGGGGCGGCTCATCTCCCCGGCATGGTGGCGTCGCATTCGCCCCTTCCGGTGATCGGGGTGCCGGTGAAATCCTCATCGCTGAGCGGTCTCGATTCGCTTCTCTCCATCGTCCAGATGCCGAAGGGGGTCCCTGTAGCGACCGTGGCGATCGACGGGGGGAGAAATGCGGGGCTTCTGGCGGTTCAGATGCTCGGTGTGAACGATGGCACGCTTGTTGAGAAGATGATACTGTACAAGCGTCGAATCGCGGATGAGTCGCGATTTCAGAACAGAGAGATCGAGCGTGACGAGGCGTCACGGTAAGTGATGCGCCTTCACACGGTCGATCGGTCCCAATCGTGTTCTTTCGTAAAAAGAGGGAGCCCGATCTGTGGCACCTTGATTGCTTTGCAGTCCCAGGGACGTGTTGCGTCCTGTCGGACCGTGAACGGCCGGAGAGTCGGCCGAACGAAAAACGTTCTTTGAAAGGGAAACAGGGTCGGAGAGGGCTGCGAATTGGCAACGAATGGGGGCAATTGTGTGGAAAACGATTGCACAGAAGAAGATTGCAGGAGTGACCAAAGCGGGGTATATTTGCCAACCTTTTTCCTGCGGCAGGGTATATCGGCGGAGCTTGCTCGAAACGTAAGGAGCCGCTGAGGGATACCTCGCAGTGAAACAAACGCGCCCGTGGCTCAATGGATAGAGCATCAGATTCCGGTTCTGAGGGTTGGGGGTTCGAGTCCCTCCGGGCGCGCTTCTTCTTTCCTCCACTGAATCACCCTGTTTCCTTCGTGCGCGATCGTCGTGCACGGACAAGCATACCTGTACCAGATAGACCGATAGATTAATGGCGACGAAGGCCTTGAACGCAGATACCGATATGCCGGGCTCGACCGGTTCCGAAGAGAATGTTGGGATCCTGAGAAACGCAAAGTTGCTCGGGATCATCGGCATTGTAATACTGGTCGTGGCGGTTGGCGTCTACTACCTGATCACGGGCCAGGCTTCTTCGAACCAGGAAGCGCAGCTTGCGCTCGCCCGCATCCGTCCCTACTACGACCGCGGGGAATACGCGACCGCCATCACGGCGGATTCGGCGCTTCCGGTCGGTCCGGTCAGGCCGAAGGGGCTTCGCTACATTGTCGACGAGTGGGGTTCGACCAAGGTGGGGAAGATCGCGGCGCTCTATCTGGGAAATTCGTACCTGGCCACGGGGGAGGCTCCGAAGGCCAAGGAACCGTATGATATCGCGACCGGCTCGGATCACGAGCTGGTCAGGGCCGCGGCCCATGCCGGGCTCGCGGCCGTTGCCGAAGCCTCCGGCGCCTACGCCGAAGCTGCCGACGAGTACGTCAAGGCGGCAGCCGAGGACAAGCTTGAGTTGAACGCCCCCGACTATATGATCGGGGCGGCGCGCAACTTCGAGCAGGCGGGGAAGATGGAGGAGGCAAAGGACTATTACCGCAGGGTGGCTACGCAGTTCGGCGGAACGCAGGTCAACTCACAGGCGAACGTGCAGGCGCGGCTGGCGCTGGCACGGCTCAAGGTCGACCTCTGAGAACAGGAAGGACGACGACCCGTTGTGTACGCATAACCTCAGATCGACTATCGGACTATCGACAACCCTATGAACATTGTGACCCCTTCCGAACTGCCTCAGCGTAGTTCCCCTATCCGCACAATCGAAAAATCTCGAAACGAAATACATCGTTTAATCATTGATTCTCTCATCGCAGGAGGAAACATGCAACGTTTGTTGAAGGCATTGCTCCTGTCGGTGGCGTTCGTGCTCGTCGGACAGAGTGCCTTTGCACAGGCGCTCCCGATCGTGCAGGTCTCCGGACGCCTACCGCAGACGGGACTACGGGTACTCACCAAAGACACGCTCTATCAGGTGGCGGGTGATTACCATGTCTCCGGTATACTTCTGATCGAGCCGGGAACCACAGTGGAGTTCCTGCCGAACGGACGCCTCATCGACTCAGTCGGCGGCAGGATCATTGCCGATGGCGATCTCCAGGCTACCTGGAACCGCTCCACTCCGGACCTCTCGATCTATCCCGGAGGCTACGCGGATATCGACTTCATCCGCGACAATGTCAGCATCGGCGGAAAGCCGGAGATTACCGCGCCCGGTCCCAACTGGATGGACTACGCGCCGTATCTCTATTTCTACTATGCAAACCATCTGGATCGGTATCCTTCCGATCCAAACCTGAAGAACGTTCCATATCGCCGAGACGTCGTCCGCGCGCCGATCATCTTCCGTGGTCGCCCGGTCAACAAGTTCTCGCGTGAGTGGGGACATATCGTGATTCTGCCGGGCGCCGACTCGGCCATTTTCCGTAACGTCCAGTTCGTCAACTTCCGCAAGGACACGGCCGCCGTCAAGACGACCGAGTTCTACACGCCGTACGGCGCGGATCGCGGCGGCCTCTACAACAACGGACAGATCATCGCAGCCGATCGCCTGAACAGGGAGCTTCGCTCGCTGACGACCGGCGGCGGCGGCGCCCTCACCGTCTTCTCCTCGAAGACCTGGATTCTCGACTGCCGCTTCGACAGCAACTTCGCCCGCTATCACGGCGGCGCGGTTCAGTTCCTGCAGGCGCCGTACGACCAGACGACGGTCGATCCGGCCTATTCGTCGTTCTATCCGCCGGACCCGGCGCTCGGACCCCGCGCACAGCACGGAGCGTTCCGTTACCCGAGCTTCAACCCGGAGACCTACGATATCTACGGGCAGTCGATCAGCACGCCGTTCGGTCCGATTCCGATCCTGACGGTCACCGACCCGCGCGTCACGCAGGTCGTCGGTCCGGGCCTCCCGCCGGGACCGCCTCCGACGGGACCGGTGCAGTATCGTCAGACCTATGACGACGGTCGTCAGTCGATCAACATGGGCCGTGTCCGTCGCGTGACCTTCCGCGACAACCGCGCGGTCGTCAGCAACTTCACGGAGGATATCAACGGTTATCGCGACAACATCGACATCGTTGAGATCAACGGCAGCACCCTCTCCGGTACGATCGCCAAGAACGAGGCGTACGGTGGTGCGGTCTATATCTCCGGTCGCCGTCACATCACCGTCTACTTCGGTCGCGCCCTCGGCGATCCGATGGACACGATCGTGGCCGAGCGCAACTACGCAGTCAACTATCAGCAGGGTGTAGCCGGCTCGAACGGAGCACGCGGCGGCGCCTTCTACGTGGGCGACAGCACCTCGATGGTGTTCCAGCTCTCCCGCTTCGCCAGCAACTTCACCGCGGTCCCGAACGTCGCAATGGACGACTATGTGAACCGCGGACGGATGTCGCAGGGTGGCGGTATCTACATGTCCAAGACCTCGCCCGAACTCACGGTCCGTGACGTGATTCACTTCCGCGACAACAAGGCGGGTCAGGGTGGCGGCATCTACGTGGCGGCTGTAACGAATCCGTTCGGGAACAACATCCCGGTCTTCGATCCGTTCCTCTCCCCGAACCTTCTGGGGGACAGCGTCTACTTCATCCGCAACATCGCGGAGTATGACGGCGGCGCCATCTACACGCAGCGCAACATGCGGATCGACGGTCGCAACATCACGCGCACCGACGCGGGTGGACGCCTTGTCGATCATCGTATCCTTCTCGACAGCAACGCGGCGGGTCTTGCCGGTGGCGGTATCGTCATCGACAACCAGACGAACATGCTGAACAGCAACGCCCGGGTCACCCGCGCGCTCATCAGCAACAACTCGGCCGGTGACTCGGCGATGGCCTCGGATCTGCGCCTGATCAAGCTCTACGATCCGGTTGCGAATCCGTTCAGCCCGATCAACCCGTACGGCGTCAGCACGGTGACGGACTCGTTCCGTCTGCCGCAGATCATCACCAAGCATATCATCGGTGGTGGCGGTATCTACTCGAAGAACGGCAACACGAACTTCTACCAGTCGGTTGAATTCAACCACAACTGGGCGAAGGGTGGCAACGGCGGCGCTATCTCGCTGGTCACGCCGGTCCGCACCAACCGCTACTTCGTGGCGGAAGGTGACGTGGCCTACAACTTCCAGACGAACGCCGCTGTGCCGTTCCAGGACGGTCCCGAGCCGAACGATATGCGGGAGATGACCCGCTTCCTGCGCAACTACGCGCTGAAGGACTCGATGAACCCGAGCCTCAACGTCGACCCGCGCGACCCGAGCGGTCTCACGACCGATCAGCTCCTCGATCCGAAGCGTAACGGCACGGGTCTGGGCGGCGCCGTCTACATCAACGACCGCCAGCCGCCGGGACCGAACCCGGGTTATGCTCGGACCGACTCGGTCCTCCTCCATCGCGTTCGCATGGAAGAGAACCAGGCATGGTCGGGCGCAGCAGTCTACTCCGACAACTATGAGCTTCGCGTCTTCTTCCGCAAGTCGATGATCGCCGGCAACCGCGCGGTCTCCGACGAGGGACGTAACGTGGACGTCATCGACAATCCGGCGACCTCCCCGGCAGCCTCGCGCACGGCCGGTGCGATCTTCTACGGTGATATCGAAGGTCCGCTCCCGCAGGAAGAGTATCACACGGGCGCCAACTCGATCTTCGACAACGATGCACGTTTCCTGATCCGTCTGCCGGACGTGCCGCAGGGCATGGTCGGTCAGGGTCGCAGCGGCGTCGACTCGCTCCGCGGCAACTTCTGGGGCCAGGTCGAGGCTCCGGTGACGACGGTTCTGGCGAGCGGAACCCTTCAGAACACGTTCTACATCCAGGGTAACGGCTGCACGCTGCCGCTGAAGAACCCGGTGAAGCTGAACGAGCAGGGTCCGTTCGAGTCGCGTGATCGCTACGCGTACACGCCGCTCCCGGTCGGCATGGTCCCCGATACGCTCCTTCTTGAAGGCCGTATCTACGACATCTTCGACAAGGGCGTCGACATCAACTCCGTCGATTACTCGATTCCGCGTATGGCTCCGATCGAGGACTTCTCGGTTGGTCTGCCTGACCGCCTCCGTACCTTCGGCACGCTCGGCGGCCCGAACAGCCCGTACATGGACAAGGTCGTCCGTCGTCTGACGCGCGATCCGTTCGTGGCCGAGATCGACACCTGCATCAACAGGATGCAGCGTGAGTGGGTCGGCGATCATCCGATCGGCTATCCTCTCTTCCTGGAGGCGCTCGCCAACTACCTTGGCGACCCGAACACGGACAACAACGATCAGTATGCGCTGAACCACACGGTCTTCTTCGTGATCAACGCGGAGACGGGTGAGTTCGTCCGCGCCAACCTCCGTCAGATTCGTGAGGGAAGCGATCTCTTCCGCTCGCGCATCGAGTTCGTGGCTGATTCGATCAATCGCGATCCGGTTCTCCGTCGCTCGCTCGAAGGTCGCGCAGGATTCTCGATCGGAGAGTTCTTCCGCCTGAGCCCGCGCTACTACATGGAGCAGGGCTTCAACATCGAGCAGGCACGCCTGATGGCCGCCCGCTATGAGGATTCGGTCGCTCTCGACGGACGCCGCCACGGCGGGCTGGTCAGCGAGCTCGGCGGTCCGAACTTCCGCTACGTCAACCGTGTCAACCCGGTCACCTTCGCCGATGTCTACTCGGGCGAGCGCTACCATGCTCTCCCGGTTCTCACCGGAGATCGTATCTGGGTCGTCTCCCGCACCATGCTGTGGGATATGTCGACCGACATCACGACGGTTGTGAACAACGCCCGCTTCGCCGGTCTCGAGTTCTCGATCGACGACGACAACAGCGTCATGGCGCCGATCATCTACGGTGATCGCGACTCGCTCAGCAACAAGCAGCCGGCAGAGCTGCGCAACACGCGCTTCGTGATCGAAGACTCCCGCTACGCCAGCGATCCGACGGGTCGCACCCGTTCGGGGATCTTCGACGTCACCGCGATCGACCTCAACGGCTTCTTCGATCCGCGCTCGTGCTACTTCCCGGATCGCTACACCGGTCTCCGCTACGAGTGGACGCCGCTGCTGGAGTTCCCGGGTTCGAACGTGGTGGTTCCGTCGACCGATCCTTCGCAGGTTCGTCTCGCTTCGTGGCTGAAGGCCGACACGGTCTTCCCGTCGAACGTCGATCCGGCAGCGGTGACTCGCGACAGCGCCCACGCTTACGGCTACGTCCGTTTCTACGGCACGCCGCACAACCCGGACGTCGTGCCGGGCGGTGAGCTCTTCGAGATCCGCGTGAGCAACTATCCGCCGAGCATCCGCACCATCGACTCGCTCGTTGGTCTGGTTCCGGCAGATACGGCTGCGAAGTACATCTATCTCTATCCGCCGTACTTCAACTGCCAGGTATACGATCCGCAGACGGCTCGCTACCTGCAGCAGGATACGATCGACGTGTCGGGCGCCTCGACGGCCTCCTACCGCTTCCGCATCTTCGTGCAGGATACCCGCCCGAACTTCACGGGTGACGTCTATCCGTGCGTCGGTCGCGGCGGCATCGCGGTCGCCAACCTGACCGATACGCTCCGCTTCAACTACAACGTCCAGACGGACGATGAGGCTGAAGACAACACGGCGGCGCTGAACGAGGGCTGGACCTTCCCGTACGGCCGTACGACCTACGGCTTCGTCTTCACCGACGTCAACCCGCAGGGGAACACGCCGGAGATCGACGATGCCAAGGAAGTTCGTCCGGTGTGGCTTGCCGACAAGTACCTGCTCGACGGCAACCGTCAGCCCGACCAGGGCGCCACGGTGCTCCAGCAGGGTGACGTGATCGTCCGCATCGACAGCAGCGAGGCATACGACATCCTCAAGAATCCGGCTCAGGCGAACAACGTCTACAACCTGGATTCGCTCTTCACGATCGTCGCCAACGACGGACATACCGGTCAGAACCAGCGTAACATCCGTGCGATCGTCAACACGGCGCCGCACATTCTGCCGAAGATGGTTCCGCCGCTGCCGCAGGGTCCGCGCTTCGGAGTCCTTCCTCCCGCAAAGGAGGATGTGGACTACAACCCGACGCTGCTCGACGAGACGAAGCAGATCAAGGCTGAGGATTACAACTACGGTCAGCGCGTTCGCTTCGCGCTGGTCTATCGCGACGACGCCCGCAACGCAGCGAACTTCGTCGGCATGGATCTCCGTACGGGTGTGACGGTTACCGACAAGAACGGTACGCCGATCGCCCATACGCCTTCCATCGCTTACGTCCGCCGCGATGCCTGCTATACCGAGGCTGGTCTCTTCAACGCACCGAAGACGACGCCGAGCTGGCTGAACATCAACCCGATCTCGGGTATCCTGTACGGCACGCCGGGTCTCAACGACGCTCCGCACCTCGGCTCGAACCCGACCCCGGGCTTCGGACCCGACACGGTGACGGTCGTGGCGATCGACGAGTACGGTCTGACGGACGTTCAGACGTTCATCCTCGATGTCGACTCGACGAACCATCGTCCGCGCCTCTTCGGCCGTCCGGCGGTTCAGTGCGTGGTCGCAGGCGAGGCGTACAACGACAGCCTCTGCGTCCGTGATCGCGACCTGCTCCGTCTGGACGAGCGCTTCCTCGAAGAGCTCACGCTCCGCGGCTGGGTCGATGATCCCCGCTTCCCTGGCGTGACGATCAGCGTCAACCCGACGCTGGTGAAGGGTGGAGCGACTGCGGCGAGCGACACGTTCTGCTTCCAGGTTTCTTCGAACATTCCGCAGAACCTGCAGGCGGGCAAGATGCCGATCAACATCGAGGTGACGGACAAGGGTGGCAACAAGGACACCCTCACCTACGAGATCGCGATCAGCGAGTCGGTCATCTGGACGATGCCGCTCCGCGTGCAGAACACGAACGTGGCAGAGCAGAGCGTCGCATACCAGGATCTGATCTTCGGTATCGCACGTAACGCAACGACAGGCGACGAGCCGAGCGCACTCGGCAAGCTCGATTCGCAGTACTGCGAGTACGAGATTCCGCCGAAGCCGCCGACAGACGTCTTCGACTCGCGCTGGGATATCGTGACGACGAACGGCGTCCTCCGGAACATCTTCCCTGAGAATCCGAGCCCGGGACAGGGTGCGGTTGCATGGAAGGGATCGTTCCAGGCCGGACACCTGCCGAACAGCAGCCCGAACCTTCCGATCACGCTGTGCTGGAAGATCGCGGATGCTCAGGGCTCGCCGAAGAACATCCATATCATGGATCAGGCCGACGGCGTGCTCTTCCGGGTCGACATGAAGAACCCGACCGCACATGGCGTGAAGCTGACGCAGGGTGTCAACGTCCGTCTCCTTGAGAACGGTACGGTTGCCTGCGTCGAGATCAGCCTGACGACGGTGACGGGCTTCAAGATCGCCTACGGTCTTACCAGCGGCGTCAACGACGAGCCGACGACCGGATCTGCTCTGGGCTACCTGCTTTCGCAGAACGCTCCGAATCCGTTCACCAGCTCGACGAACATCGAGTTCTTCGCACCGAAGAGCGGCAACGCTACGCTCGAGATCTTCGACGTCAACGGTAAGCTGATCAAGACCCTGGTGGACGGCACGGTCGATGCCGGTCGTAACGTCTACCCCTGGGATGGAACCGACGAGAAGGGTCGCGGTGTCGCCAGCGGCGCCTACACCTACCGGTTGACCTCCGGTGCGACAGTGCTGAGCAGGACCATGATACTTATGAGATAGCAACCCGGCCGGGCCCGGAAGCTCTCGTTCGAATACTTCCAGTGGACGGTGGGTCTCAAGCCCACCGTCCTACGGGAGCCGGATCAGGGAAGAAGGGTCTGCATTCACGAGTGCAAAAACTTTTGAAAAAGATATAACAGGAGACAAAGAATGAATCTGTGTCGAACAATTTTCGGGGTCGCCGCCGGGGTCGCTCTGTTGGTGTCGGCCGTGCCCCAGAAAACTGTTGCGCAAAGTATCGCTGACCAGTACGACCTGAGCGTGAAGAACAGTCTGTACGAGCCTCAGGGAGCAAGGGGGACGATCATTCCGCGCAATCAGTTCGTCGATATCTTCAGCGGTTTCCCCAATCCCGACGACGGTGTTGCCGGTCCGATTCCTCTCGGATTCACGTTCGAGTACGACAACCAGGAGTTCGATCAGGTCTACATCTCCGTCAACGGGTTCATCAACTTTGGGGTGTCGTACATCACGAACGACCCGATGACGGTATTCAGCGCCAACAACGGACCGAACCTGACGATCGCGCCGTACTTCGGTGACCACTATCTGCGGGTCCCCGGATACGACGATATGGATCCGCAGGGTCGCAAGTATACGCCGAGCTATATCCGCTTCGTCCAGACGCAGGATCCGGCCGACGCACAGGGGAATATCAGGGGCCGCTTCATCGTGGAGTGGGAGAACCTGAACGTCAACTACTACTTCGATCCGAACGCTCCTGATGATCAGTTCTCGCCGAACCGTCGGCCGCAGGCCACGTCGATCGCCTCGTTCCAGGTTCACCTGATCGAGTCGCCGGCGAACGAGGCCTCACGCCAGGGTGATATCGAGTTCCATTACGGACCTGCCGGCACCAACACCGGTGTCAGCATCGTGAAGTTCAGCGACGCGGCAGTCGCCATCGAGAGCGATCGCTACGTTCCGAACGGCGCCACGAGCTGGATGAACGCCGTTGCATGGCTCGAGAGCGGCATGGATGAGGACAGCCTTCGCAAGAGCACGCGCCTGACCAGCAACTGGCCGCCGGCCGGTTTCCCGGGCCGTATCTTCGCGTTCGAAGCAAAGCATATCCGTCGTATCGACTCGTGGGGTGACGGCGACGCCAATCTCACGCAGCTCGACGTCAACATGCCGCAGAACGTTCGTGCGGACCAGCGCCGTTTCGTGACGTTCGCGGATGTGATCCACATCCTCCGTCACACGGCCACCCGTAACAGCGGAAGCGTCGGAACGGGGATCATTGAGTTCGACTCCGTCTATGGACGTCATGGTTTCCACGGCGACGTGAACCATAACGGTCGTTTCTACTACTCCTCGAGCAAGTGGAACAACGGCGGTGACTCGCTCGATCAGTTCGGCCGGATCGTCCGGTATCGTGTCGACTTCCCGACGAAGGATGTCAACCCGAATCTGCCGTTCCCGCAGGACAACACCTTCAACGGCTTCCTCTTCGACGCCGACGAGTTCGATGCCAGTCTGGTCATGCTCTACCTGGCGGCCAAGCTGCCGGTACTGCCGTGGATGCCGGACACGCTCCCTCCGTTTACGCCCAAGGTGTCGCCGACGGCTGCTAACAACGTTCGCTTCGGTACGGTCAACCGCATCGGCGGTAACCTGGTCGAGATTCCGGTCTACTTCAACGGTGACCTGAACGGCTCGCAGGGTCTGGCGATCGACGCAGCGAAGGGTACCCGTATCGTGGAAGTCCGCACGGCTGAGAGGAGCAACAACATGTGGGTCGAGGCGGCCAGCGTCGAGAACCGCATGGCGCTCGCAGCTGCCGGTCGCTTCCAGAAGGAAGACCTGGTCGCGACCCTGGTGGTCGAGGCCAACGATAACGGCGACGTGATCTTCTCGAACGTCCGCTTCGGCGAGGCGAACAAGGGGATGACGAAGTTCAACATCAACAACAGCGGTGTTGTGACGGGCGAGGCCGGTTCGCTGAGCCTTACGCAGAACTCTCCGAATCCGTTCGCTCCGCATGCCGGAACGAAGATCGGCTACTCCGTGGCCGGCGACGGTCAGGTGACGGTTCGCGTGTTCGACGTGCTGGGTCGTGAGATCCGCACGCTGGTCAACGGCGATGTGAAGTCCGGAAGCTACACCACGGAGTGGGATGGTCTGGATATGGGAGGGAAGCCGGTCGAGTCCGGCGTCTACTACTACCAGATCAGCGCCGGCGGCGAGAGCGTCACCCGCTCGATGCAGGTTCGGAAGTAATTCCGTTCCGCAGTTGATAATGATGACTGATGTCTAAGGTTCGGAACGGCCGGTGAGTACTGATGCGCATACTTCTGACGATAGCAATATTGACGGTATGGTCATGCGCTCTGTGCTCACCGGCCGCCCGGGCCCAGACACCGCGTCCAATGACGGTGTGGATCGACACGACGACGCTGAACGCCTGCGACAGCGGGACGTTTCTTCTCCGGGTCTGGGCAGGTACGCCCACCGAATCGGGGATGCAGATCGGGTTCGGTCCGGAGGATAGCCTCTATCTCTTCAGGTTCGTACTCTGGTGGGATCGGTCGAAGTTCGACATAGATCCCGTCCTTCAGCTCCCTGGTAACGGAATTCCCTCGTATCTTGCGTCGCGAGCGAGGGATCGGCCGGTTACCAAGGATCCAAAGGAAGGGATCCTGTACATCGAGGCCGGAAACATCGATCTGAAACCTCTTGTCGGTCAGAACATGCCTCTGGTCGTGTTCAAGGCAAGAGTAACGGCCGGAGATACCTTCAGCGGGCTGGACGGCTGGGCTGAGGTCAGGCCGATCGAGGAAATGTTTGAAGGGGCGAAACCGTACGGGCCGGTGACCCGGCACTTCGGCTTCGTCCATGTTGTCAAAGACACGACTCCGGCGTACACAGGAAGGATCGATGTCACCGATGCGCTTTTCGACTCGCTTCGAACCGATACGGTGACGGTCACGACGGAGAATCTGGGCAACAGGAAGGTCAAGGAAATTGCCTTCGCATTACGTGCCGATACGTCCTACTATGCGTTCAGGGATACCGTTCGACTCGGCACATTGTCGGACGGTCCGGGATGGAGCGAGATTGAGACCTATGTCGCGGCCGACTCCATCTACGGCAGGTTCGTGAGAACCGATGATCTCCTGACGGACGGCCCGCTCCTGCGGATCGTCCTGGAACGACGGACCGACAGTTCTTTCTCTCGTCCTCTGCAGGTTACGTCGTTCGGCGTGAACCCCGAGTCATGCCTCGGGAAGTTCGAATCGACGGGAGCCGAGATCGTCGCCAAGGCGGTCGGAGAGGAACCGGTCGACACCGTGACAACGTCGGTGCCGCGTGACGAGAAGGAACGACGTGAGGATGTCGTCACGGTTATTCCCGGCATATCGGGGAGTAAGGTGACGGTTCTGAGCAGGGAAATGGACGTGAAGAGGGTGGAGCTGTACGACGGGATGGGGAGAAGGGTTCCGCTTGCGTCGGTCAGACCGGCCGGGGAACATGAGGTGGTGGTCGTACCCGCAGAAAACCTGCCGAATGGCACGTATTTTGTGGTGGTCCATGGCCATGAAGAAGTCATTCAAAAGCAATTCTCAGTTATAAAGTAACATCTCTCAAAGCCAAGGAGATTTGATCCATGCGTAATCGGTATTGGTTGGTAGGGATGAAGGTGCTGGCGGTTCTAGCACTTCTGACCGTAGCTTCGAGCCAGAGCTTCGGACAGGGGCTGAACCGGAAGCATCTCCCCACAATTACCCTGCAAAAGTGGACCGGCGATCCCAGAGGCGTCCTTGCACGAGACACCCACTTCGTGTCGGAGCCCGGGCCTGGCGAGAAGCGCTACCTGCTTCTGCCGGTCTTCATGAAGAACTGCCTTGATACGGCGTACGATCCGGTGACCGGTTACCCCGGCGAGCGGATCTACAGCTTCCGTTTCAAGCTCCAGTACAACAGAACGCTCATCAGGGCGATCGGCGTCCAGAAGCGCGGCCAGTTCCCGAATGACACGGAACAGGTTGCCGCTCGCGATTTCAACATCAGCTGGGACGTCGACGATGATGCCACATACAAGGCGTCGACGGTAGGCGCCAACTCGGCCAACGGCCAGCGCATCATGGTGACCGGCAGCTCCTCCATTCCGCTGCCGCTTCCGAACCTTCCCAACACCCCTCCGGGCTCGAAGGGTTGCCAGTGGAAGGATACGGTTCCGATGCTCTATGTTCTCTTTGAAGTGGTCGGCACCTCGCAGGGTGGCACCTCGGGCGCCAACAGCGACCAGGTCATCCTGACGCTCGACTCGCTCCGGTTCAACGAGTACGCTCCGGCGAACGTGACCCAGGAGATGATCAACAAGGGCTTCGATCTCTTCCAGGAGGGTGTTGCTCCGACCCGTATCATCGACCCGAACACGGGCAGGCCGTTCATCCCGAACAGCTACGGCACCTCGATCGTGACGATCACGCCGCAGCCTCGTATCGATCTGCTGCCTCCCAGCCAGGTTGTCCGAGTCAACAACGATGCTTCGAACTATGAACTTCTCTTCCCATTACAGACTCAGTACGGTAATCCGAACAGAATCTTCCGGAATATCCTGCTCGTGAACGGTGTTGCCGGGACGAGGCTCCGCAACGTAACGGTGGAGACCGACCAGGCATGGCTCCGTATCGACACGGCAGATCCGAACGTCCAGCCGGGCGTCGGCGCCGGCGGCACGAACCCCGGCGACCGCGGCATGTTCATCCGTAACGTGCCGAACCAGCTCAACTTCAACGTGATCGCCAACCCGTCGCTTCTGCCGACGAGCCCTGACGGCTCGGGCTATGCGACGCCGGGCATCTACACCGGATATATCACGCTCCGCTCGGTCGACGCTCTCAACAGCGCCGTTCGTCTGCGCGTGGTTCTGATCGTGAACCGCAACCCGCTCGAGTCGGCGATGGACCTCTCGCAGGAGCCGACGCAGACCCGCGGCATCCGCCTGCTGGTCCGCAATTCCGCTCCGAACCCGGATACGACCTATCTGACGTTCGGCACCGGCAAGGGCGCTTCCGACGACATCGACACGCTCTTCGGTGAGACCGAGGCTACCGCCTATCCGAGCCAGAGCATCTTCTTCGCTCGCTGGTTCCCGCCGCGCATGGTCGACAGCGCAGCGGCTGCAGGCGGCCAGTTCAACGGTCTGATCGACACGCGCGGGCTTCCGCCGCTGCCGACCAACCCGTCGTTCAACCGTCCGAGCCTTGATATCCGGAACTATCGTACCGACACGACGCTCGTCTACTGCGCCCAGTTCGGCGCCGGCGCGCCGCAGAACTACCCGATCGTGATCGAGTACGATACCCGCGACTTCCCGGTCGACGCGCAGCTCTTCATCCGTGACAACGTCAACGGCACGATCTTCAACACCGATATGCGTGGCTCCACGCAGACCGGCAGCACGACCCGCACGTTCGTGATCCGCGATCCGAACATCACCGGGTTCTGCATCGAATACACGCTGCCGTCGGTGATTACGACGGCTGAGGTGGTCGCTAAGGGCTGGAATCTGGTTTCGATTCCGGTGAAGCCTTCGAACCCGAACACGGGTGTTGTGTTCCCGAACGCCTCGTCCGGCAAGCCGGTGACGTTCACCAGCAATCAGTGGCAGGAAGTCGACACGGTGTCGGCAGGTATCGGTTACTTCGTGAAGTACAGCGAGACTCTCGATCGCACGATCTCGGGTGTTCCGGTGAAGCGCATCGACAAGGATCTGCCGCTCTACATCACCGTGAAGGTCTTCCGCGGCTGGAACACGGTGGGCGCCCTCGCGGTGCCGACGACGACCGACCCGGCCTACATGTACTTCAAGCCGATCAACACGTCGCAGGGAACGCCGAACCGTAACGGCGAAGTCTACAGCTACAAGCCGCAGCGCGGTTACGAGCAGACGTCGCAGATCCTCCCGGGCCTGGGTTACTGGGTGAAGGTCGATCGTGACGGCTACTATACCCTCTATCCGCCCGCAAGCGAACTGCTCGGCGGCGGCAAGACGGCTGTGAAGGCTGCCGACTACATGAGCCTCTCGCAGCTCAGCCTGAGCGACGACGCCCAGCGCAGCAGCACGGTCTACTTCGGCCGCAACGGAGCGATCGACAACGGTCGCTACGAGCTGCCGCCGGTTCCGGGTCCGTCGCTCTTCGACGTCCGTTTCAACAACAACGGCTTCGTGAGCGCTGCCGGTGAAGTCGACGGATCGCACACGGTCAACTTCCAGGGCGTCGACTACCCGGTCGTCCTCTCGGTCACGAACCCGGATGCGAGCTACATCGTCACCGATGCGGCAACGGGCAAGGTGCTCGGTACGTTCGAGCAGGGCAAGGCAGGCTCCATCCGGATCACCGATCCGATGGTGAAGTCGGTGAAGCTCGGCGGCGTCGCCGTCAGCTCGATGAACCTGGGCGCAGCCTTCCCGAACCCGACGACCGACGCCGTGAACTTCGAGTTCAACGTCCCGACGGAGCAGCAGGTCTCGATCGTCCTCCTCAACTCTCTGGGAGATGAGGTTGCCGTCCTCTTCAACGAGACGGCCAAGGGCGCGAACCGCATCGAGTTCGAGACGGTCGGTATCCCGTCCGGCACCTACTTCTACAAGATGACGACCGCTGATGGATTCTCGCAGATCCGTCAGGTTGTGATCGCGAAGTAAGCCAAGGACACAGCCCGCTCCAGGCGGGTCGCCATAAGCAACGGGCGGACTCTGCGAAAGAGTCCGCCCGTGTGCGTTCTGAACCATGGATGGAAGGATCGATTTGAGAACGTTGTTCATTACCTGGAGGAAATCAACCATGCATAGATGGATAGGCCTTATCGGGATGCTGCTGCTCCTCTGCGGTGCGGCAAAAGCCCAGGATATCAGAATTGTCGACTCGATCTACTTCAGAAGTGAGGTGCAGAGCGACGGCGGGCGGTATCTGCCGTTCGGAGTCGGCTCGATATACACTGATGGTGTAGATCCCGGCACGCGCGATTTCGAGGTCCCCTTTGCTCCTCCCAGTGGACTCTACGCGTTGATGATAAAGGATGATGGCGCTTATTACGAAGGCGACCTTCGGGCTGTGCCCGACAGCGTGAGCGAGGAGGGAGCCAAACGGTTCTCGCTGACCTACAAGGTCCATTTACAGCGAGGGGCAGGACGTAAGATCATCATCGACTTCGTCAGACCTTTTGCTCCGGGAATCGATTCCGTCAACATGCGGGATCTGCTGACCGGGACACTCTTCAACCGTACGTTCCTGACGGGCGTCAGCGAGGATACGCTTCATGTGGAGGGGATCACTCAGTTGCAGGTGACGGTGTACTATAATCTACAGCCGTCGTCGGTCGACTATGTGAGCGAAGGGTTGAATGCGGGAAGATTGGCTCCGAATCCCGTATCTCTTCAGGAAGGTATCCGATACAGTGGGGAACTTCCTCGTGGAGCGGTGTTGATTATCAACGACCTGGCAGGGCAGACAGTCGCAACGATCGACCTTGCTGAAACATCGGCGAATGGGATAATTCGATTGCCTTCGATGGCTCCTTCAGTCTATTTCTGCATGTTCGTGGACGATCAGGGGAGAGTGATAGATCGGGAGTCCATTATCGTAAATCCCTGAGCTCACTATGTGATAGTTGGGGAGGTCCGTTGTGGAAGTGATAAGTCGGTTTGACGAGAATACTCTGCCGGACACAGCGGCTGAAAGGGCGTCGGCATTGATCAGAGATGCCGACGCCCTTTATTATTCTGATATTCGCCGTGGTCTGGCCCTGGCAACGGAAGCGCTCGAGATTGCTACTGCCACCCAGTTGCCCAATCTTGCGGCAGAGGCGTGAAGATTGCTCGGCAACATCAAAAGCTATCTGGGAGATCACGATGAAGCATATATCGCACTCTGCAACTCCCTACGACTGTTCGAGGACATAGGTGATCGTAGAAGAGCGGCGCTTGTCGAGGCCCTGTTAATATCATTTCAGGTTCCTCCGGAGAAGTATGGAGAGACACAACGTAAACTTGTTGCAATTCCAGAGCTTCTGGAAGATTCGGAAAGTGTCCAGGTGCTTATTCCCACGGTGCAAGGGTATGCCATGCCGAAATATGACGATAGGTCAAACATCCACCGATGTATACGATGCCTTGGACAACGAGTAGTCTTAACAGAAAAGATCGATGAATATCATACGTGAGTGGCTGAATAAAGTATTTATGAGAATGTATAAAGTGCCTATTATTAAACTTCCTCCATTCGATCAGATGGTTAGATTGTTAAGGGATGTCAGAAATGTTCATATCTCATCTGAAACTTTGATGAGAGCAGTCGAAACCCATAGCTGGCGCTCAGACGGCCGACAACAACTATGATGAAGCAGATAACTGAAGGCCGATCCGATCCAGGTTCCAGAGGCGTGTCTTCTCTCACCAATACCCTCTTATAGCCTTACCGCTTACTATCCTACTTCCGCGCCGGTGAATCGCAGCTTCCATAACAGCCTCCCCATCTCCACTCATAAAGATCATACCGGCACATAATCCCGGATTGCCCCACTCCCCCCGTTCCCTTACTTTTGTCTCATGATAAGACACATTCTCCCCGCACTCCTCATCTCCCTCCTCGCCGCCTGCGGCTCCGACGGCGATTGGGTGACCCATCAGGATGCCGAGGGGCGTTACTCCGCCGTCTTCCCGGATGAATCCGAGGAACAGGAGTCCAGGGCATCCCTCCAGGTCCTCATCCCCTCCTACGGACTCAAGGAGACCAACCGGGGGACCGTGGAGAAAGCCAGGCTCAAAGGTCGCGACAGAGTCGCCTGGGAGGATGGAAGGTCGTACAGCGTGGTCTACAACGATATCCCCAGGGAGAGAGTATCCCTCGACTCCGCCGAGATCGAGAGCTTTCTCAACAGGACGTGCGAGTCCACCGTGTCGGGCTCCTCGGGAACACTCCTTTCGATGGCGAAGATCTCGCAGCAGGGGCATCCGGGACGCGAGATGTTCATCAGGCTGACGCAGCAGGATGCGATCATCCGGATGCGGATCATCCTTGCGGACTTCCGTGTCTACTACGTCTACTCGGGAGCACACGTCAGCAACCGGTCGCCGGAGAACGACAGCATCTTCTTCAACTGGTTCAAGCTGAAGGAAGGCTAAACCGTTCCCTCCCCGCCGCGTCAGTTCCGGCGATCGATCGGGCGGCGTCGAACCTCTTCGAACCCAGTTTTCGTCTGGTGCGGCCCGATCACATCAGCTATCTTCACACGATTGCGGGTCGGTCCTCGTCTACGACCGGTAACCTCTCAATTGAACGTCCAACCGACTTCCCGACAGAAGATCATGAAACGAACCCTGCTTCTTGCCGCCCTGTTCGCGTTCCTCGGCCTGGGGGCTTCATCCCTTTCGGCGCAGAATCTCACCAAGCTCACGAACCTGCTGGCGACCCCCGACGGCGCCCAGAAGTCCGCCGCGCAGCTCGGCGCCGGGAAGGTGACGATCGTCAGCTTCTGGGCCACCTGGTGCGTGCCGTGCAAGCAGGAGATGAGCGCCATCCATCCGATCTACGACAAACTGAAGGCGAACGGCGTGGAGTATATCGCCGTCTCCATCGATAACACCAAGACCATGTCGAAGGTCGGTTCCTTCATCACCTCGAAGGGCTATAACTTCCCGGTGCTTCTCGACCCGAACAGCGAGCTCTTCCGCTCGGTGAACGGCACCCAGGTTCCCTACACCCTCGTCTTCGGGGCCGACGGCAAGCTTGCCAGCAAGCACGACGGCTATCTGGCGGGGGATGAGGCGAAGCTGGAGAAGGAGGTCATGGAACTCGCCGCCAAAGCCAGGGAAACCAAGTAGCGAACCGGCCACCGCGCGGCCGCAAACCGACATCCCATTCATACGCCGGAGTAGGATACCTGTCCCGCTCCGGCGTATTTTTGTATACTCGTTCCGGATGTGAACCCTCGATAACCTTTTCAACTACTGCACAGCGTGGCCTACCGATTACTGCGCCGCGGCCTGATCGCCGCCGTGCCAACGATCTGCCTTCTCTCCGTCGGCCCCGTGTCGGCACAGGATACGGAGCCTTCCGGCCCGGAGGTCGACTACTCGATCTCCAACGAATTCCGCTACGGTATCGGTGAGCGATACGAAGGAGCGCTCCCCTACCGCAAGGAGTACCTGGAGAATCTCTTCAACACCAGAGTCTATGTGGGGGACTTTACGCTCGGGTTCCGCGCGCAGATCGACAAGCCCCGTGAGTACGGTCGCGATACGATCGGCATCAAGGAATACTTCCTGGAGTTCCGGCGCGACGGCCTTACGGCGCGCGGCGGCAACTTCTACAGCATGCTCGGGCGCGGTCTGGTCTTCAACACGTTCGAGAGCCGGCCGATCGGCTACGATGCCCCGACGGAGGGGGTGAAACTGTCGTACGAAATCCCGGAGCTCACCGTGACCGGCTTCGGCGGTCTGATGGACTACGCCGATATCCTGAGCACCACCCGGGTCGAGGAATACAGACTGCGGGCGATCTCCGGCGAGGTCCGTCCCGTACAGGGGCTGGGGGTCGGCAGCACCTATCTGGCGGCCAGCGGCCTGGCGCCGCGCGGCGGACCCGGCTTCCGCTTCCCGTTCGACGCCTATCTGCGCGAAGCCTATCTGAAGGGAACCTACGAGGGCTTTACCGGCTACCTGAACTACGCCGATAAACGGATGCAGCAGGATAGCGCCTCGCGCGCCGTGCCCGGCTCCACCGAGCATGGGAACGCCTGGTATGCCCTGCTCGGCTACAGCGGCGAGACCTTCGGGGTGACCGGGGAGTACAAGGATTACCGCTTCGATCTTACCACGCCCGATCGCCAGCAGTCGAGCGGCAGAGCCACCCGCGCGCTCCCGTTCCAGAACCCGCCGACCCTGGTGCCGGAATACGGTAAGACCCTGCTCGATAGAAACCCGCACGCCGTCGACTTCAGCGACGAGGTCGGCATCCACCTGGAAGCGCTCGTCTACCCGACCGACGGGCTCGTGGTGACCGTTCTGGGAGCCGCCGCCAGCCGTCACAATGCCTGGGACCCCCTGTTCGTCTCGGGTGAAACGGAAATGGAGCGTGTCAACGAGCTCCCGAAGTCCTTTCCGGAGCTGAAGGATATTCGTTTCTCTCCGTACTGGGAGATCGCCACGCACGCGGAGTACGAGGTCGACGAGGAGATGTCGCTCGGGTTCGCGCTCCAGCGCCGCGACAACCGCGTCTACCGCGAAGGGGACGGCAACGGGATCGAAGGACACTCGGAAGACTACACGGCGACGACCGCCATGCTGGAGTCGGAGATGTCGCTCGGCGGAACCGACAACCTCCACGCCATCCTCGAACTGCAGGATGTCTTCGACTCCAAGAAGAAGACCAGCGGCATCGATTCGGCCGGGATCGCCCCCGACGACGGCAGGTACAACAACGTCCTGCTGACCGTCGAGTTCTCCCGCTCCCCCTCCTGGTCCGTCTACGGACGCTTCGAGTGGACGACCACCGAGACCGAGCAGGGTGGGAAGAGAATCTGGCCGGTCATCGGCGGAACATATCGTATTGGGAGAACCCACACGCTCGGCCTTCAGTACGGCGCCGAGCGCGCCGGCGTGGTCTGCACCGGCGGCGTCTGCCGGCTGGTGAACTCGTTCGAAGGGTTCCGGCTCTCGCTGGTCAGCAATCTCTGACGATCCTCCCGGGAGTTCCACGGGATCTTCCCGGGATTCCTCCGCCGCGCCCGGCTCCGCCCGGTCGCTTCTATCGGGGCGCATTCACTCATATCAGGTATCGATACATCATGAAAAGATCACTCTACAGCGTTTACACCTTCATGGCGGGAGCCGCCCTGTCCCTTTCGGCGGGGACGCTGAGCGCGCAGGAGGGGACGTTTCCCCGCACCGCTCTGATCGAGGAGTTCACAAGCCTCACCTGCGGACCGTGCAAGCAGGTGACGCCGATCATCAACAGCGCCATCGCCAACGGCCAGGGGAAGGTCCTGTCGATCCGCTATCATGTGAACCTGCCGCTGCCGTACGATCACTGGTACGACGCGAACCCGTCGCAGATCAACTCGCGCCGCGACTATTACCAGTTCGCCAACCCCCCGGAGTTCGAGGTGGACGGCAAGTTCGTTCAGGAGAAGGAGGCGATCACTCCGGAGGCCGACGACCGCAGGGCGTTGACCTCTCCGATCAAGATCGATGTGACGCAGACCCGCGCGGGAGATCAGTTCACCGTCAACGTTGAGGTAACGGCCGACAACAACGGGCTCGACGGCGACGACTACAAGCTGCGCGTGGCGCTCGTGGAGAAGTATGTCGAGGATGAGTCCGCCACCAGCCGCCCCGGTTCGAACGGGGAGACGGAGTTCTGGGACATCTTCCGCTCGATGCTCCCGAACGCCGAGGGGGAGGCGATCAAGCTGAATCCCGGACAGAAGAAGACCTTCACTTACAACTACACGCTCGGCCCGGGATGGCAGGCTCAGGAGATGTACGCCATTGCGTTCGTTCAGAACGATTTCACGAGCGAACCCTACACCGTGGTCCAGGCGGCCGCCTCCAATCTGGTGGCGAGCGCCGTGGATGATATCGCCGCCGCTGCAGCAGGATATTCCCTGACCGCCGTCACGCCGAACCCGGCGCGGTCGGAGATGGTCGTGGAGTATTCGGTGGGGGCCCGTCAGGAGGTGTCGATCGAGGTCGTCGATGCCGTCGGTCGCACGGTCATGTCGCGTTCGGAGGGAACTCGCGAGGAGGGATCGTATCGCGCACCGATCGACGTCTCCGCGCTTGCTCCCGGCTCGTACACCTGCGTCGTCAGGGCCGGCGACTATACCCCTTCCCGTCAGTTGATCATAGTCCGATAGAATCGTCCAGGAGCCGAATACGACAGGGGCCGGTACGCTGTGCGTGCCGGCCCCTCTCTGCTGGCAGGCTCTCTATCGTATTCGATAAGCAAAAGATCCCGGTTGTCCGAGTGCCTCGCCGTTCCGACGGCTTCAGACGGCTCCCGAAGGGAGCACCGATCTGTAGCCCGATGCGATGTTCTATCTCTTGAAGCGCCGAAGGCGCGTACCATTTTTCTTTTCCGCAGAAAGGAAAAATGGTACGCGCCTTCGGCGCTGAAGATTATGGGGGAATGCCGGTGCTACAAACGGTTCGCCCCTTCGGGGCTGGAAGAGGGGCGATCATCCCTCCTTGCGCCATCCTATCCCTGCCGAGGGGCAGAGTTCGGCGACGGGGCATATATCGCATTTAGGTCGTCTGGCGATGCAGACGGCACGGCCGTGTTCGGCCAGAAGGTGGCTGAACCTGACCCACTTCTCCTGCGGCAGCACCTCCATGAGCTGCGATTCGATCTTCACCGGATCGTCCGAATCGACAAGGCCGAGCAGATTGGCGATCCTTTTCACATGGGTGTCGACCACCATCCCCGGCGTGCTGAAGCAATGCCCCAGCACCACGTTCGCCGTCTTCCGTCCCACGCCGGGGAGCGTCAGCAGCTCTTCCATCGTCCCCGGCACCTCTCCGCCGAAACGCTCCAGCAGGGCGGCGGATGCCCCCTTGATCGACCTGGCCTTGTTCCTGTAGTAGCCGGTGGAGAAGATCGCCCGCTCGATATCCTCCATCGGCGCCTCCAGGAACGCCTGCGGCGTGGGATAGGCGGCGAAGAGGGCGGGGGTGACGGTGTTCACCCGCGCGTCGGTGCATTGCGCCGACAGGATCGTGGCGACCATAAGCTGGAAGGGGGATTCGTAGGTGAGCGCGATCTCCGAATCGGGATAGCTCTTCTCCAGGATCGCGTTGATACGCTTCCCCCGTTCCCTCCGTTCGCTGTTCGTTTCCCTGATGCGGGACATAGGCCTCGTCTAATAGTTGTCGATCTGGGCGCGCTGGAGCGAGCCGCTGTAGTCGATGTAGACGGTCTTCCACTCGGTGAATATATCGTACACGGTCCATCCTCCCTCACGATGTCCGTTCCCCGTCCCTTTCACCCCGCCGAACGGCATATGCGCCTCGGCCCCGATCGTCGGGACGTTGATGTAGGTGATCCCCGCCTCGATATCCCGGATCGCCCGGAACGCGTCGTTCACGTTGGCGGTGTAGAGGCTTGAGGAGAGCCCGTACGGGGTGTCGTTGAGGATCTCGATCGCGTCGGTCAGATCCTTCGCCTTCAGCACGGAGAGGACGGGACCGAAGATCTCTTCGCGAGCTATCCTCATGTTCCGCGTGACGTCGATGAAGATCGTGGGATGGAAGAAATTGCCGCGTCCCAGATCCCCTTCGTCGGCGCGGTCCCCTCCCAGAACGCAGACGGCCCCTTCCTCCTTGCCGATCCGCACATACTCCTGAATCCGCTTGAGCTGCTTGCTGTTGATCACCGGTCCCACATCGGTCCCCTCCTGGAGTCCAGGGCCCAGCTTCAGCTTGGAGGCGCGGGTGATCAGGCGGTTGATGAAATCATCGTAGATCGATTCATGCAGGATCAGTCTGCTCGTCGCCGTGCAGCGCTGTCCGGTGGTGCCGAACGCGCCCCAGACGACCCCGTCCAGCGCCAGCCCCATGTCGGCGTCCGGCATGACGATCTGCGCGTTCTTTCCCCCCCTCTCCCGCGACACCGTCGTGTTCATGGCCCCCCCCCGTGAGGCGATCTCGGTGCCGACCTGGGTCGACCCGGTGAAGCCGATCACCTTGATCAGCGGATGCTCCACGATCGCCGCGCCGCACTCGGAGGAACCGTGAACCACGTTGAAGACCCCCGGCGGAATCCCAGCCTCCTCCAGCACCTCGGCCATCAGCACGCCGGAATGGGGGGCGTCCTCGGAGGGCTTGTAGACGATGGTGTTGCCGCAGGCGAGCGCGGGGAGGATCTTCCAGCTCGGCACGGCCATCGGGAAGTTCCAGGCAGTGATGATGCCGCAGACGCCGACCGGCTGGCGGAACGAAAGATTGACCTTGTCGGGAAGCTCGCTCGGCGTATTATAACCGAAGAGACGTCGCGTCTCGGTGGCCGCGTAGTAGGCCGTGTCGATCGCCTCCTGCACGTCGCCGAGGGTCTCGAAGACCGGCTTTCCCATCTCGCGCGTCATGGCGCGGGCCAGCTCATCCTTGCGGCGGTTCAGGATATCCCCGGCCCTGCGCAGGATCTCTCCACGCTTCGGCGCGGGGACCAGTCGCCACGCGCGGAACGCATGAGCCGCCTCGCGCGCGGCCAGTTCGACGTCGGCCTCCGTGCTCTCCGGGAAGGTCCCGATCTGGTCGTCGCTGTTCGCCGGGTTGATGTTGTGGAACGTCCGCCCCAGATGAGAATCGACCCAGCGGCCGTTGATATAGTTCTTGAAATGCTCTGCCATTGCGCGTACCGGTTTTGAAGTGCGGGTATCGGTTGAATGTGTGATCGGAACGGCGCAAAATAGTGAATGAGCTTCAAGAGGAGGGTTTCAATTGATGGATTGGAAGAAGTGCCCCTGCCGGGACAATGGAGATCAACATGAGTATCGAGGAACTTCGTATAGAACTGGAGTCGGCGGAAGATATCGAGGGAGGATGGGATCGGCTGCTGGCCGCGCTCCTGGCCGCCTTCAACTGTACCACGGGAACGATTCATCTTCTCGATCGTGAGAAGAACGTGCTCGTCATCCGGGCCCATGCGGGGATGCCGGAGGCGCTGCTGCCGAAGGTCTCGACCATACCGATAGGGAAGGGGATGGCCGGCATCGCCGCCGAACGCCGCCAGGCGGTGCAGGTCTGCAATCTCCGGACCGACGCGTCCGGAACCGTGAAACCCTCGGCTCGCGAAGCGAACGTCGAGGGGGCCGTCGCCGCTCCGATGCTCTTCCGGGGAGAACTCTACGGGACCATCGGCCTGGCCAAGCCGTGCGAGTACGAGTTCACGCCGGAGGAGATCGATGCCCTGATGGAGGTCGGAGGGGCCGTCGGCTCCCGGCTTGCCGGCGCCGCGGCCGGATCGTTCATCTGAACCTTCTATGAACCATCGGAGTCCTCCCCCGATATATCTGCTCCTTCGTCTCGCCGCGCTCCTCTGGCTTCTCATCTTCCCCGGGTGCGGAAGTCTCCTCCGGGCCGGTTACGGGGTGCCGCCGGAACGCGCTGAACGGCGGGTCTTCGTGGTCGGTCACGGCTGGCATACCGGGATCGTGGTCCGCAGGGAGGAGGTGCCGGCGGAGGCCCTTCCGGTGGTGGATGACTTCCGGGACTACGAGTATCTGGAGATAGGATGGGGGGATGAGGGCTTCTACACCGCCAGGGAGGTGACGGTGGAGCTGGCGATCTATGCGATGCTCACTCCCTCGCCGAGTGTGATGCATGTGGTGGGGTTCAACGGGTCGGTGGAGGGACGGTTTCCGGTCAGTGATATCGTGGTGGTAGGGATGAGCCTGGATCGGTTCAACGGGTTGTGCGGGTATCTGGGGGAGGCGCTGGCGCGGGACGGCGAGGGGAAGGAGATCTATATCGCTCCGGGACTCTACGGGTACTCGCGGTTCTACAGGGCGAACGGGTCGTATTATTTCCCGGAGACGTGTAATGTCTGGACGGCCCGGGCGCTGGAGTCGGCGGGGGTTCCGATGGTGCCGTTGCTGGCGATTACGGCGGAGAGCCTGCTGGGGCAGGTGGGGGATGTCGGTTTGATTGTGCAGAGGAAGGAAGAGAAATAAACGAAGAGAAATAAACGAAGAGAAATAAACAGGGAGCCACAGAGGACACAGAGTTAAGAGAAGAGAGTCTCTCTTTCTTTCCTAACTCTGTGTTCTCTGTGACTCCCTGTTATTTTTCTCCCTCTTCTTCCTCCTACCGAGCCGCCAGCATCAAAGGCTGCTGCTCTACCTCCACTTTCATCTCCACCGGCGCCGGCATCAGCATCAGCATCAGAGGCCGCGTCGGAAATATCGTGCAAAGATTCGCCAGCCAGTCCACACGCGGCGCCGACTCATACCCACGCTCACGGAAGAACCGGAAATGCGTGCTCCGAACACCCGGAATAATGATCTCCTCCAGCTTCGAGAAATCCCACTTCGGAAGGGCGCCGGCCGGCTTCATGCTGCGCGGGCTATAGTACAGGGTAGCTCCCTGCGCAATATCCATAGTCCCGAGCAGCGCAAAGTATGCGGCTTCCACCGACTCGTTCAGGGCTTTCTGACTGCGCGAGTCGCCGCGGGCGTGACGCGCCGGGTTCTCGTAAGCGGGGCGGTTGGGATCGCTCTTCAGCAGCGCGGAGAACTGGTACGGCTGCGTGACGACATCCTCATACGTATCGGGAAACGATGGGCTCTCAACTCTGTTCCGGATGACGCTGGCGACCGCCTTCTTCTCGATGGCGTTCTCGCCGCGCGCCTCGGCATACACCGTGCGGGCAACCTGCCCGAGATCGCTGTCGAGATTGATGCTCGACATGATGATGGCGCGCTCCGATGTGGCGCCTGTCCGCTCAATATTCGAAAGATTCATCTCAGCCGCATTGGCCGTTACCAGTCCCGCCGAAAGGAACATGAGCGAAGCTGCCAGATAGTGCATGGGAGAATAAGTTGAATGAATGAACGTTGAACGACGCACGGAAGACGTCGCCACATGAATTCGTGGTTAGCGTAAGACTGTTATGTCGCTCTGCGACACTCGTGATTCGTGGTCGTATGGGGCCGTCGCCGTGATCCCTCGCACTCTGATCCACTCCGCTCGCGGTCCGTCGGATTCGTCGTTCCTACAGTATCGTGATGAGACTCTGTAAGATCCTGCGAGCGGGGGCCCGCCGTTCTGATATCCAGTGGCTGGATATTGCTCTGGGTCGGTATCGGAAGCGGGCCGTGGAAGCGACCCGCTGGTATATGACTCGCTGAGTGGGGTGATAATTTTACCCGAAGTTCCCGCTGTTACGGTTCAGAACGTGCGTTTCAATGTCCGACAAATTATTGCACGCATATCGTGTAGGGAGGTAATTGAGGTATTGTCGGATGGAAGATTAATTCTCATTCATAATTATCATCCAATGATGTATTAACGCAGGAAATAAGCGGTCGGGCAATCGGCGATTGTAACGGATGTTAGCTGAAAAGCCTTCAAACAGCGAAAGAAGAGGGGTGTTCCGTCTATGAAATGAGTTCCGGAAGTGATGTGTTCAGTTGTAAATTCCTCCGGATGGGAGCGCAATCTCCCGTTTGAGCGGTTCCAGAACGGTGGTTCGCGCCGTCGAGATCCGATTCGTCGTTCGGTTACAACCTTGTCATTATCAGCACGATGCCATGAATTCCTACGCGATCCTCATCCTTGCTTTCCTGCTCGCCGAATATTGTATCGGCGTTGCCGCGAATCTTCTGAACCTTCGCGCAATGAGATCGGAAATCCCTCCCGATATCAGTGATCTCTACAATATGGAGGAGCGCGCGCGTACTCGTGAGTACACCTCTGCACGCACCAGATTCCGTCTGACAAGCTCGGCGTTCGATCTCCTTCTTCTTCTTGCGTTCTGGTTCGCGGGTGGGTTCAATTCGCTCGACCTGCTGGTACGCTCATGGGAACTTTCCCCCATCTGGACCGGCGTCGCCTACATCGGGGTCCTTATGATTGCGCGGGCGGTGATCTCGCTGCCGTTCAGCATCTACGACACGTTCGTGCTGGAGGCGCGTTTCGGCTTCAACAAGACCACGCCCGCTCTCTTCGCGGCGGATAGGGTGAAGGGGCTCCTTCTGGCGGTGCTGCTCGGGGGACCGCTGCTCGCAGGGGTGCTGGCGTTCTTCCAGTATGCCGGGCCGATCGCCTGGCTCTACTGCTGGGGAGCGGCTACCCTCTTCATCCTTATTGTACAGTTCGTCGCGCCGGCCTGGATCATGCCTCTCTTCAACAGATTCAAGCCGCTCGAGGAGGGGGAGCTGCGGCGGAGCATTCTCGATTACGCGGGCTCCGTCGACTTCTCGCTGACGAACATCTTCATTATCGACGGCTCGCGCAGGTCGAGCCGGGCGAACGCCTTCTTCTCCGGGTTCGGCCGCTTCAAGAGGATCGCCCTGTACGATACTCTGGTGGCGAACCACACGGTGCCGGAACTTGTCGCCGTGGTGGCGCACGAGGTGGGACATTACAAGCGGAAGCATATCGTGCAGGGGATGATCATCGCTATCCTCCATATCGGCGTCCTCACCTTCCTTCTCTCCTTCTTCCTGACGGAGCGCGCGTTGTACGATGCGTTCTACATGGAGCAGAGCTCGATATATGCGGGGCTGATCTTCTTCGGGCTTCTTCTCTCGCCGGTCGAGCTCGTGCTTTCGGTGCTGATGCAGATCCTGTCGCGACGCAACGAGTTCGAGGCCGACCGCTACGCCACGGTGACGACGCAGACGCCCGGGGCGATGATCGACGCGCTGAAGAAGCTGTCGGTCGATAATCTCGCCAATCCCACGCCGCACCCTCTCTTCGTCTTCCTCTATTATTCGCATCCCCCCCTCTTCGAGCGGATACGGGCCATCAGGGGTGTGACCGGGGGATCGGCGGCATAGCACGATCTTCGTTCGGGAGGGAGTTGGGATCTGAAAATTTTTCTTTGCAGTAATCGGCTGCTGTGCAATATTGCGACGGTTCGCAGCGTCGTATGGTATGTCGACGCCGTACGTAAATACTGCGACGGCAATTCAAGCTGCGCTCGATATCCATCCAGGGGGATTTCGGGCGCGTATGTTGGAGCCCTGATTCAAGGAGGTGATCCCGTGTCTAGTAATTTGATGGGAGCCTCTGGATACGCCTGCTAGCAACACGCTACTCATAGGCTTCCGGATGTTCAAAGGCCCTGCTTCTGCTGGAAGCGGGGCCTTTGCTTTAACCGGGTGGCGCTTCCCGTTCGGTCGTTCCCGCGGGGACCATGGTTCCCCACGACCTCTTTCCTTTCGATCCTGAACCAATGTCTTCCACATCGAACATGGAGCAGAATCTCCCGGGCGCATCGTCATCATGGGTGGTGGCGGCGTTCTACAAGTTCGTATCGCTTCCCGATCATGAGGAGCTTCGTCTTCCGCTGCTGGAGTTCTGCCGCGAGCAGCGGGTCATGGGGACGATTCTGCTGGCCCCTGAAGGGATCAACGCCACGGTGTCGGCCGAGCGTCGGGCAATGGATGCGCTGCTGGCGCGGTTGCGGAGCGATCCCCGTCTTGCCGATCTGGAGCATAAGGAGTCGCTCGCGGAGGAGGCTCCGTTCCATCGCATGAAGGTGAAGCTGAAGAGGGAGATCGTGACGATGGGGGTCCCCTGGACGAGCCCTGATATACAGGTGGGTCGTTACGTGCCGCCGGAGGAGTGGAACAGGCTCATATCCGATCCGGATGTTGTCGTCGTCGACACCCGCAACGAGTACGAGGTGGGGATCGGCACCTTCCGGGGAGCGATCAATCCTCATACCTCATCGTTCAGGGAGTTCCCCGACTTCGTGCGGGCGAACCTCGACCCGGCCAGGGACAGGCGCGTTGCGATGTTCTGCACGGGGGGGATACGCTGCGAGAAGGCGACGGCATATCTGGTGGAGCAGGGGTTCCGGGAGGTGTATCATCTGCAGGGGGGGATCCTCAAATATCTGGAGGAAGTACCTCGCGATGAGAGCCTGTGGGAAGGGGAATGCTTCGTGTTCGATCAGCGGGTGACGGTCGATCACGATCTGGCGCCCGGAACGCATCGGGCGTGCCACGGCTGCTGGCTGCCGGTCGGCCCGGAAGAGCTTCTCTCCCCTCACTATATCGAGGGAGTCTGCTGTCCCCGTTGCCACGATGCTCTCTCTCCCGAACGGCGGGCGGCGCTGGAGGAGCGTCAGCGTCAGGTGGAGCTGGCCCGGCGGCGCAACGTGCGGCATATCGGCGGACAGGGGGCCGACATCCGTTCATCCGACGGTTTCGTATAAGCCCCGGCGGCGCCGCGGTTCGGATGCGGCTTCCGGCGATACGTCGTTCAGCAACCAGCAGGAGACCGGCATGGGAAGATTCGACATCCTCCGCGAGATAGAGAGCCTCGACCCCGAGCGCGACCACGTCCGCATCTACCATCTCACCTGCGGCTACGAGTTCTCGTGGGATACCGTCCGCGCGCTGGAGATAGCGCTCTACCGCACCTACTGCGTGCCGAGCATCTCCGCGCTTCTCTCATCAACCGGAGAGTTCATCCGCCACACGCAGAAACGATACGACGACACGGCGATCATGGTGGCGGAAATGTCGGAGTCGGGGTATGAATCGGGACGCGGACATGAGGCGCTGCTGCGGATGAACAGAATCCACGGCCGGTTCAACATATCGAACGACGATTATCTGTATGTCCTCTCCACCTTCGTGTTCGAGCCGATACGCTGGGTCGACAGGTTCGGCTGGCGGAAGATGTGCGCGAACGAACGGATCGCGGCCTACTGCTTCTGGCGCGAGGTCGGCAGGCGGATGGGGATCCGCGACATCCCGGAGAGCTTCGAGGCGTTCGAGCGGTTCAACATCGACTACGAACGGAAGCATTTCAGGTTTGCCGAGACGAACCGGGAGATAGGGGCTGCCACGCGCGATCTCTTCGCCTCCTGGTTCCCCCGCCTCTTCACGCCGCTGGTCCGCTACGGCATCTACTCCATGCTGGACGACCCGATGCTGGAGTCGTTCGGCTTCCCGAAGCCGTTCGCTCTTTCACGCCGTGCCGCCTCCCTCTCGCTGAAGCTGCGGGGAGGGATCGTGAGATATCTCCTCCCGGCGCGGAAGAAACCGAAGTTCTTCCATCACTCACGGACCAGAACATATCCGACCGGGTACGAGATCAGGTCGCTGGGGCCGCACGATCTTGAGACTCATCGCAAGACCCGGCATGTCGAGTGAGTTGTGGGATAATCGTGTGTCGATACGATTGAAATCTCACAACCCGATTGTATTCCCCACGATCCGTATGATCATGATATAAGCGTTTCCCCATCCGTCCTCGCGCAGGAAGTCGGCGTCGGTGTCGGGATTTCCAATGAACGGTCTGAGGACCCACCCCATCTGGATGCCGACGAACGCATAGGAGATGATCCAGACCTTGAGCAGGTTCCGATGTCTCGGATTGCGTGCGATAAGAGGTCTGTAATGCCGCCGGATCGCCGCCTGCGCCGCGATGCTGGCCGCGGAGAACATCGCAGCGTTCACCAGCACGCCGTCCAGGTAGCCGGGGCTTGAGGCGTACCAGAAGAGGGTCAGGGGGGCAAGGGTCAGCAGCATGGCGGCCATGCTCGTCTGTGCTGCGGCCACGGCGCGGCAGGCTGCTCCGAAGTCGGAGGCGAGCCCCGCCAGCGCGTTGAAGACGAAGAAGCTCGGCAGGCTCAGAAAGAAGGTGATCGTCAGCAGGAACGGCGCCTTGACGGCGGAGAAGAGGACCTGGGTCCACTGTCCGCCGTCGAAGGGGTTCGTCCACAGGCCGTGGCTTCCCATGCATCCGCCGTAGATCATGAGCGCGAGCACGGCCGCCGTTCCCTGTCGCCACAGGCTTCCCGCGCTCTCGCCGCGCAGCAGTCGATCGAACCGGCCGGCGAAGCGGTCGATCGGTGGGCTCTGGATGTTCATGCGGAATCGTATCGTTGAGTGATCTTACGACATCAGCATCAGGAACGCCTTCCACACAGCCTCGAAGAAGCTCGACTCCCGTCCGTGGTACCACATGAACGGCCGGTCCGGGTCGCCGACGAAGGGGCTCATCACCCAGCTCAACTGCGCTCCCACCAGACCGAAGACCACGACCCATGTCCTGAAGATCCGTCGCACCTTGGGGTCGGTCGGTTTCTTCGATCTGCGGTCGAGAGGGCCGGGGCGGATCGCCCTCTTCGCCAGCACGAGCTGCGCGATATCGGCGTCGGTCGCGGTCGTCGTGGCTGCCGTGGTCGAACCGTTGGAGAGAGGCTCGGCGACATGCTCACCGTTATCTCCCGTTACGATCTCTTCCTCGTTCTCTTCATCTCCCGTTCCCTCCTTCGCCGCCTGATGGATCCGTTCCAGAGTCCTCAGAAGAAACCGGAGTCCCAGAACACCGGCGATCGTGAAGATCGCCACGTTCAGCATCAGCATGAAGGGGTAGCTGTCGGTGCTCAGCGAGAAGAACGCGGTGATCGGTCCCAGCGAAGCGAGCACCGCCGTCATCACGACGAGCGTGGCGATCAGCAGCCGCCAGACGGCCTGGATCGAAAGGGGGGAGCCGACCAGGGCATTGAACGCATAGAGCGACGGGAAGGTGATCGTGAGGGTCAGCAGGAAAAGGGTCGGGACCTTGACCATGGTGACGAAGACGCGGGCGAACGGCATGTCTCCTCCCCCGGTCAGCGTGTAGGTCGTCATGCAGATCCCGTAGATCGCCCCCATCAGCGCGATGGCGATGATCGATTCCCTGACCGGCAGGGCCACCGACCCGTATCGGAGCGCGGACAACTGTGTGGCGTCCCCTCGAAGGAGCCTGTCGATGTGCTTGATCTGTCGCAGCATGATGAATCGGTTCGTATTGGTTGAGCCTGTCCGACCCGTTCTGCGCAAAGGCGCGGCGGAGCGCCGTGCGGGGCCGGTGTTCACGCTGCAAGGTTAACCAGGGGGCGTCCGTCGATACGAGCACACGCACGTGGTTTCTGGAGCACTCGGGTGCTTGGGGGAAGGGGGAGTGAGGGTGTCTGCCGAATCAGCGGCAAAGACGTACTTTTGTCGCTGCCGTGGAGCATGGCGACAGGTTGAGCCGGGCCCGCGCATAAGCGGAGCCGCTGGCGCTTCGAGCCGAACTTCGTCGTGTTCCGGAAGGTTGATAGGTTGTCGTCTACCCGTCATGACATCACAGGGAGATACGTGAACAGTCGGAGCGCGCTGGAAGGGGCGTTGATCAGGCATCTTGCGCGTCTGGAACGGCGCATCATTCGTCTGCAGGAGAGAAGTCGTCGATTCTCGTGGGGGCGTCTGGCGATCGCGCTTGTCGGTGTGGCCGCGGCGATCCCCGCCCTGAGGGTGGACGATCTCCTCGGCTGGATCGTGATAGGATTCTTTACGGCCCTCTTCGCCGTCACCGCCCATTTCCACAGCAGGCTGGAACAGGGGCTCCGCCGCCACAGGTTCTGGCTGCGGATCAAGGCGGGGCATCTGGCCAGGATGCGGCACGACTGGCACGGTATCCCGCTTGCCCATGCGGGGGAGCCGATCCCCGATCACCCCTTCGAGAACGATCTCAACATCACCGGCCCGCGATCGCTCGTTCATCTGCTCGATACATCGATCTCCGAGGGAGGGAGCCGGCGTCTCCGCTCATGGCTGCTGGAGGTCAGTCCCGATATCGCCGCGGTGCGGCTCCGTCAGGAGCTTGTGCGAGAGCTGACGCCGCTCGACAGCTTCCGCGACCGCCTGACGCTTGCCGGCGCGCTGGTGGCAAGAAAGCAGGGGGAGCTCTGGGACGGCGACCGCGTCGTGGAATGGCTCGACTCGAACCCTCCCGTGAAATCGATGCGGGGTTACGTCGTCGTGCTTGCCGTGATGGGGCTGCTCAACGTGGGGCTGGCTATCCTCCCGGCGCTGACCGATTTCCCGACGATCTGGCCCTATACCCTTCTCCTCTACGCGGCCCTCTATCTTCACAAGAGAAAGGAGTTCGAGGAACTCTTCGAGGCTGCGGTCGAGCTGGAAGGGCTGCTCCATCAGCTCAGGGCGATCCTTCTCCATATCGAGACGTTCGACTACCGGAGAACGGCGGGGCTGGCTGAACTCTGCCGTCCGTTCACGGGGGAGGGGAAGCGACCGTCGGCGCTGCTCCGCGCGGTTTCCAGGGTGGCGACCGCCGCCAGTTTCCAGCACAACCCGCTGGCCCGCCTGCTGCTGAATATCGTGATGCCGTGGGATCTCCATTTCGCCGAGCGCTTCAACCAGGCGAAGGAGGCGATCCGCGACCGCATGCCGGTCTGGCTCGACCGCTGGTACGAGCTGGAGGCGCTCTCCTCTCTGGCGAACTTCGCGGCGCTCAACCCCCGGTTCGTCATGCCCGATATTCTGGACGCCGCCGAGCCGGTCTTCGTCGTCGAGTCGGTGGGGCACCCGCTTTTGTCGGATGATCTTCGTGTCTGCAACGATTATACGATGGAAGGTCTGGGGCAACTTTCTATCGTGACGGGATCGAACATGTCGGGCAAGAGCACGTTCCTGCGGACGCTCGGCGTCAACCTGTCGCTGGCGTTCGCCGGCGGGCCGGTCTGCGCCGGGCGCTTCACGACGATTCCGTTCCGACTCTTCACCTGCATCAACGTGCTCGATTCCGTCAACGACGGCATCTCCTATTTCTACGCGGAGGTCCGTCGTCTGAAGGCGCTGCTGACGGCCCTGCAGAGCGACAAGGGAGATCCACTCTTCTTTCTGATCGATGAGATATTTCGCGGCACGAACAATCGCGAGCGGCTGACCGGAAGCCGCGCCTACGTCCGCGCGCTCGCCGGGGGACGCGGAGTGGGGCTTATCTCGACGCACGATCTTGAACTGGTCCATCTTGCCGAGGAGCTTCCCGGCATACGCAACCATCATTTCCGGGAGGATGTGGCCGACGGCAGGATGATCTTCGACTACCGTCTGCATGAGGGGCCCAGCCCGACGACCAACGCGCTGGAGATCATGAAAATGGAAGGGCTTCCGGTGGAATAAGAGATCGCCGTCGCCCGGCCGAATCGAACACGATACGATGCGAACGATCCGACTCAAGGAATATCAATCCACGATCATTCCACGCAACGATCTCTCCGAGGCCGAGGCGGAGGAACTCTATCGTCTCTACGGCCGGTGGGTCGAGATCGACTTCCCCTCCCCCGCGACGCGGTGGGACTGGAGGCTCAACTCGTCGGGGTGGGTCGGGACGATTCCCCTCTCCTCCGGGCTCCGTCTGATCCTTGAACCGAGAACACCCGTCACGAACATCTTCCGGATGCTCGAATGGGCCTACGATCTGGAGAGCTTCCATATCCTGAAGGGGGTGACGGAGGTGGCCTCGCTGGAGGATGTCTACCGTCGACTGGCGGTCATCCTGGCGAAGCGGGTGCTGGAACGTGGGAGGAAGGGGCTCTACAGAGCGTATGTGCCGGAGGAGGAGCGGAGCAGCTACGTGCGCGGATCGATCGATCTTTCCCGATCGCTGCGCGAGCCGTGGCGGGCCGATCTTCACTGCCGCTACCAGGAACATACCTCGGATGTGATCGAGAACCAGATCCTCGCCTCCACACTCCATGCCGTCGCGCGCCGGGGGATCTGCTGTCCCGATTCGCTCGGAAGCGTCCGCGCCGCCTATCGCTCGCTCCACGGCCTTGCCGGTGTCCGGAGGATGAGCCCGTCGGACTGTATCGGACTCCTCTACAATCGTCTGAACGAGGACTACAGGCCGCTCCATGCGCTCTGCCGTTTCTTCCTGGAACATGCGGGCCCGAGCCATGAGTCGGGCGACCGGACGATGCTCCCCTTCCTCGTCAACATGGCGCGGCTCTACGAGCTCTTCGTCGCGAAATGGACCGCGGCGCATCTCCCGCAGGAATATCGTGTTACAGCTCAGGAGTCGGTCCTCGTCGATCCGGAGGGGACGCTCCGGATCAATATCGATCTTGTGCTGACCCACGGCGAGGAGCGGACGCCGACCGCCGTGCTCGACACGAAGTACAAGGTCGGAGGAGCGCGGGCGGCCGATCTGAGCCAGGTGGTCTCGTACGCCGTGGCGAAGAACTGTCGTCGTGCGATACTGATCTATCCCGTCATGCCCGATATCCCGGTCAGCACCCGCTACGGCGCGGGAGACGTCCATGTGCAGACGCTCGCCTTCGGTATCGAGGGGGATCTCGACGCGGCGGGGAGACGATTTCTTGCATCGCTTCTCGATAACGACCCGGGGCGTGTCGGCGCCTCCGGGGAAGCGACCATATCATCCGGCTCCCAATGAATCGAAAAGAGATAGAAATGCTCGCCGGAGAGATCCGGGGTCGTGTCGACACGCTCCCGGAGCATACGACCGAGAAGATCCGCGATCTTCGCAGGGAGTTCTCCCGGCGGTTGAAAGGCCTCGACGCCGAAGAGATGATCGCTCTTGCCGACAGGCTGATCGATCTCGGCCGCTTCGATCTCCGGTTCGTCGGCTACGAGCTCGTGTCGCACCACAGGGAGGCTGCCGCCGCTCTCGACGCCGACCATCTGGAGCGGCTCGGGCGCGGGATGGCGAGCTGGCAGGAGGTCGACACCTTCAGCCCCTATCTCTCCGGTCCGGCCTGGCGGAAGGGACAGATCCCGACCTCGCTGATCGAATCGTGGGCGCGTTCCGACGACCGCTGGTGGAGACGCGCCGCCGTCGTCAGCACGGTCCCCCTCAACAACAGGGCCCGCGGCGGGAGCGGGGACGCATCCCGCACGCTTCACATCTGCGCCATGCTGATCGACGACAGGGACGATATGGTGGTCAAGGCGATCTCATGGGCGCTGCGGGAGCTTGCCAAGCGTGACCCGGAGTCGGTGAGGGGGTTCATGGAGGAGCATCGCGACCGGGCGGCTTCACGCGTGATCCGCGAGGTCCGCAACAAGCTTGAGACGGGATTGAAGACGCCGAGGAGATAATCTCCCGTCGCGCGCAACCGGGGATCGGATATGTCGTAGCGGCCTGCTTCCCATATCATATCCCTATCAAACCTCATGATTACTCGACACGATATTCTTCAGGCGCTCCGCTCCGCCATGGAGCCGCTCGACTACGTTCACGCCATGTGGGAAGGAGGGGCCGCCGCGTTCGACCGGGTCGACGAATGGTCCGATATCGACCTTCAGTTCGATGTGGACGACGAGAGGGTGGAGGATACCTTCCTTGCCGTGGATGCGGCTCTCGCCGCGCTCTCGCCGATCGATCTCCGCTACCGTCTCCCCGACCCGACATGGCACGGCCACTCGCAGGTCTTCTACCGTATGGTAGACGCAAGCCCCTTCCTTCTGCTCGATCTGAGCGTCTCCAAACGGAGTTCGACCGACAAGTTCCTCCAGCGCGAGGTACACGGGAATCCGGTCGTCCATTTCGACAAGTCGGGGGTGATCGTCATGAAGCCGCTCGATGTCGATGGGGTCGTGGCCCGGCTTCGCGGCCGTGTGGAGACGATGCGGATCACGTTCGAGATGTTCCAGCCGTTCGTCGACAAGGAGCTCAACAGAGGAAACAGCGTGGAGGCGGTCGCCTTCTACCACGGCTCCACGCTCCGGCCGCTGGTGGAGGCGCTCCGCATCCGATATTGTCCCGCCCGCTCCGGCTTCCACACGCGCTATGTTCAGTACGATCTTCCGGCCGATGCCGTCACGCGGCTCGAACGGCTCTTCTACGTAACTTCGCCGGACGACCTGCGCCGCGGCCGCGAGGATGCCGACCGCTGGTTCCGCGAGACGATCGAGGCGATCGACTTCGACGAGGTCGGACGACTTCTGAAGGAAGAGAGCGAACGATGAACTCCGCCGACTACTGGATCGACCGACTCGGATTGACCAGGCATCCCGAAGGGGGCTGGTTCCGTGAAACATATCGTGCCGCGGGGTCGATCGAGGCCGACGCGCTGCCGGAACGGTACGGCTCGCCCCGTTCGTTCTCCACTGCGATCTATTTTCTGCTGAAGGGAGATGAGCGTTCCCATCTGCACAGGCTCGGCTCGGACGAGATCTGGCATTTCCATGCCGGGAGCGGCGTGACGATCCGTACGATCTCTCCGGAGGGGGAGGCTTGCGATATCCGTCTCGGTTCCGACGCCGAGGCCGGCGAGCGTTTCCAGGCGATCATCCCCGCCGGGACCTGGTTCGGCGCGACGGTCGACGATCCCGCCTCCTACACGCTGGTGGGGTGTACCGTGGCTCCGGGGTTCGACTTCGGCGATTTCGAGATGGGGGATCGCGATACCCTGCTCGACGCCTATCCCCGGCACGCAGATCTCATCATGTCGCTGACGCGCGGAGCCGATCCCGCGTAAGCTTACTCTCACATTCATCCCAGGGACAGACCGATGGCAGACGTGGAGACCCAGACCCAGGAATATCGCACCGGGCCCGATCGTGCGACGATGACCGCCGCCATACGCGAGCTTCCGGCGATCACGGAGTCGGCCGTGGCCGGGCTTACCGACGAACAGCTCGACACCAGGTATCGGGAGGGGGGATGGACGCTTCGCCAGGTGGTTCATCATCTCGCCGATTCGCATCTGAACGCCTTCGTCCGGGTCAAGCTGGCGCTCACCGAGGACCATCCGCGGGTGAAGACGTACGACCAGGATCTCTGGGCCGATCTCCCCGATTCGAAGCTCCCCGTGGAATCGTCGCTCCAGATTCTCCGCGGTCTGCACGAGCGGTGGACCGTTCTCCTGGAAAGCCTTCCCGCTCCGGCGTTCGACAGAACCGTATCGCATCCGGATAACGGAGATATGTCGATCGACGATTTTCTGCGGATCTACGCCGACCACGGCCGCAACCATGTGAACCAGATCGTGGGGCTGAGGGAGTCGAAGGGTTGGTGACCCCGGAGGGTCGGGCGGCGGCTCCTTCGGCGATCCGCCTTCCCGACCTTGCGTCCGCGCCGTCGACGATCCTGGAGTATCTGATCTCCCGGTTCCCGCATATCGGCGAGTCGGTCTGGCGCGGGCGGGTCGCATCGGGAAGCGTGACGGAGGAAAGCGGCAGGCCGATCGACGAAGGGACGGCATATCGTGCCGGGATAAGAGTCCTCTACTACCGCGAGGTGATCGGGGAACAGTCGATACCGTATCGTGAAGCGATTCTGTTCCGGAACGAGCATTTCCTGGTCGTCGACAAGCCGCATTTCCTTCCGGTCGTTCCTTCCGGTCCCTACGTGAACGAGTCGCTGGTGGAACGTCTCCGGCGGAGGTTCCCGGAGGCGACTCCGACGCCGGTCCATCGTCTCGATCGCGAGACGGCCGGGCTGGTGCTGGTGTCTCTCGACGAGCGGACGCGTCCTCTCTATCATGGTCTCTTCGCATCGGGGATGATCGAGAAGGAATATCTCGCGATATGTCGTGAGGAGCGTCCGGCGCCGGCCTCCAGCTTCACGATCGAGGAACGGATGGAGCCGGGGGAGCCGTGGTTCAGGATGAAGCTCGTGCCGGGGACGCCGAACTCCCGTACCGACGTCGAGCTGCTGGAGCGGCGCGGCGACCGTCTCCTGCTGAGACTGCGGCCGGTCACCGGCAGGAAACATCAGATCAGGCTCCATCTCTCCGGCCTTGGACTGCCGATCGTCGGGGATCGTCTCTATCCGGAGGTCTTCCCTCACGCGCCGTACGACTTCACCGATCCACTCCGGCTTCTGGCTTCGCGTCTCCGCTTCGTCGATCCGGTCTCCGGGGAGGCGATGGAGTTCGCCGCCGGTCCTTCCGGTGAACCGTTCGCGGGCTCCGCTCTCTGAACCCGATATATCCTCCGGTCCCGTACGGGCCGTCTCTCCCTGTCATTCTCATGTCGTCTCACATTCAGTCTTCACCCGAACGGATCTTGGAGCTCCGGGAGCTTCTCTCAACGGCGCGGCTCCCGGCCGAGAAGCTCCGCGTGGTCGCCGAACTGGCCCGCAGGCTGACGGTGGAGGATGATCCGGAGGGATACGTTCTGGCCCGGCAGGCGCTCGAGCTTGCGGAGGAGCTGGGGGATGAGATGAACGTCGCCCGCGCGCTGAACACGATGGGGCTGTACCATGAGGGGAAAGGGGAGATCGATCAGGCGATCCCTCTGCTGGAGCGGAGCCGCCGGATGTGCATCCGTCTCGGACTGGAGCGGGGAATCCTCGATGCCACCTCCCTCATCGCCCAGTGCAGGATGAGGCGGGGAGAGTACGTGGAGGCGAGCACGGAGCTGGAGAAGGCCGTTCGGATCTGCGCATCGCTGGGCGATATGAGCAGAATGCCCGCCTTGCGGAACTCCATGGCAGTGATTCGCTTCGCCGTCGGCGATCTGGCCGGAGCGATCGAGCTGCACCAGCAGAATCTGGAGGAGCTGGTGGCCTCGGGGAATCTGAGACGCGCCGCGCTGATCCTGGGGAATATCGCGGAGATCCGTATGGAGCTGCGCGAATGGGATGCCGCGGTGGAGGCGTTCGAGCGCGCCGTCGCCTTCCTCTCCGATGACGACCCCGGCGAACTCGCCCGCATGGGGGTGCGAATGGCCGAGTGCCATCTGGCGATCGGCAGGATCGAGGAGGCGGAACAATGCATGAAGGAGCTGGGTGAGAGAGTCTCCGAGGAAATGCTGCCGCATCCGCACCAGATGATCCTCATGAGGAGGGTGCAGGCGCGGCTGGCGATGGAGAGAGGGGATCATGAGGAGGCCGTGAGGCTCTGCCGTGAGGCGATAGACCGCGCGCGTGAACATGGTCTTCGTCCGCTGGAGGCAGCGTCGGTGGAACGGCTCGCGCTCGTTCTGCGGGATGCCGGAAAGACCAATGAGGCGATATCGGAACTCGAGCAGATCCTGACGCCGGCGCGGGAGCTCGGCGATCCGAAACTCGAAGCCCGTCTCCTCAGGGAGCTGGCGACCCTTCTCCACACGACCGGCAGGTGCGCGGAGGCGTTCGAGGCTCTGGAGGCCTATACGGTTCTTCGCGAGCGTCTCTACAGCGAGGAACGTCAGCGTGCGCTGGCCGAGGCGGAGATCAGGTTCCGGACGGCGCAGGCGGAAAAGGAGCGGGAGATCCTGCGCCTCAAGAACGAGCATCTGGAAGCGGAGAACCGGGGAAAGACACGCGAGCTCACCACGCTCGCCATGGGGCTGACCCAGAAGACCGAACTGCTCCGGCGGCTCCGGGCCGTGCTCCGCGACCAGACGAGCCCTTCGGCCGCGCGGCGGAGAGCGGAGCTTGTCGCGGAGATCGAGGGGGCGCTTGCCGCAGAGGAGGGGTGGGGACAGTTCGAGCGGCAGTTCATGCTCCTCCATCCGGAGTTCATCAGAGGGCTCGCCGATCGCTGGCCGACCCTCACGCCGGCCGAGCTGAGGACCTGCCTGCTTCTCCGGATCAACATGTCGACCAAGGAGATCTCATCCCTCCTCAGTATCTCCTCCCGTGCCGTTGAAGGTCATCGCCTGAACATCCGTCGCAAGATGGGACTGGAGCCGGGGACCTCCCTGACCACGTTTCTCGCCTCGCGGTCGTGAATTCTTCCTCAGGGATATTCTGATCGGATGTTCATATGAACATCTCTCCCGTCTTCGGCATGACGGCCGAGACATCATGTTGCCATCACGTTACCCTGCGGGATTCTCTGAAAGAGGACCACACCCCCTAGTAGTTTTCGCGTAGTGAGACGCCTCGGGGCGCTCTGTAATTTCGTGCATGTTCGTCAGCCCCAGTCAACCAGAACACTCGATCATGCACCTTTTCCGGTCTCTCGTTCCCGTCGCCTTCGCGATGATCCTCTTCTTCACGACCTCCCCTCTTCATGCTCAGCGATCCGGCTGGCGTCACTTCTCGCGTCCCGAGATGGTGACCGCCATCATCCCCTACTCCATCTCCGTGACCGACGGCGAGGAGAGTATCGAGGGGAGCTTCACGGAGGTCGGTGTGGGCCTGGGGTGGAGTATTCCGGTCTACGAGATCGGGGAGGATCTGGCGCTCGCCGTCGCTCCGTCGCTCATGGTCGCCACCAGCGCCGGCATTTCGGATGCGATCGTGGAGGAGGAGGATCGTTTCCCGCTCACCATGTCGCTGGAGGGGGGACTCTTCGCCTCGGTAAAGTATGGGGCCGATGCCGTCTGGAACACCAGGAAGACCTTCATGGCGGGGGCCGGCATCGGCGCATGGTACACGGCGCTCACGACCCTCGACCCGTACGACATCACCGCCTCCTACACCCGTCCGGCGATCATGGCGGAGGTGGGAGCGAAGCTGGGGAAGACCCCGGTCAAGTTCCGCTATGCCCGGATCCTCGGCGCCGGCGAGGAGACCGAACCGGGCTGGCGCACGGAGGAGGTGAAGGTCTCGCTCGATCAACAGAGCTTTCAGCTCATCATCACATTCGGACTTTGAGCCGCTATACCATAGGACCCTTTCATGATCTGCGTTTCCCTTCCCTCTGTCAGGGGATGTTTCCGTTCGTGGCGGATTTCCGTCCTGTTCCTGCTCCCGCTTCTGCTCACCTCATGCAGCATCCAGGATTTCGCGCTGCGGGAAGGGCGTCTGCTCGCCGAGGCGCCGATCCCGTACGAGTCGTACGTGGAGGCGATATCGCTCCCCGACGACGAGATGATCGTTCTACGCGATCCGGAGGAAGATGTCATGGTCCTGGAACGGCTGCGGAGCGATCTGTCAAGGGCCTGGGCGGTTCCGCTGCCGCTGGAGGGAGAGATCTACCTTTCGCAGGGGCTGGTCTTCGCTCCTTCGAAGCGGAGGAAGGAGGTCCGGGTTCCGCTCTTCTACGACGACACGAATATCGGACTCTTCTATGAAGAGGAACGTGGAGAGAACAGAATCCTCACCCTGGCGCTGTTCGACTCCGACGAGGGGGGCCTGCTCAAGCAGGTCCCTCTCGACACGTTCCCTGTTCCGAGCGCCTCGTTTCCGGTTCGTGCGGGGGAGTTCCGGATGTCGCCGGACCGCCGGTCGTTCGCCGTCTATTCGTACGATTATTCGAAGGTTCTCTATGGAGACGGCCTCTCGGCTGTCGATCTCCACGTGACACTCTATTCGACACGGGGAGAAAAGATCGGCTCGGCCGCCGCATCGTTCAGCGTCGGACTCGAGCCCGATGAAGCCGACGAGGTCGATGCGGCACTCCCGCCGCCGTTGCTCACTGCGGCGGGAGAGTTCATCCAGCCGGTCGTGGTCGGGAACGAGCTGCTGGCCGTGGTCGTCGACCCCCGTTCAGGGAGCGATCGGGTCGTGAAGGTGATGAATCTCGGAGAGGAGGAGGTGGGGCTCGTCCGGATGCAGTCGATCGCCGGGTCGGCCGTCGGGGTCGGCGTCTCCGTCATGGACGGGGACGAGGTGGTCGGCGTTTCCTATACGACGCTCGACGCCGAGCATGCGACGGCGGGAACCCCATGGCGATATATTATCGACGACGACCAGGCCGAGGCGCTGGTGGAGGATGATCTGGGCGGCTTCATCTTCGAGTCGATGATCGTTGCGCCCGACGGGTCACCCACATTCATCCTGGAATATCAGAAAGCGATGATGCTGGTCGAGCTGACGTCAAGGACGATCATCTACGAACATAATGACATTGCGATCCTTTCCTTCAACGCTACGGGTTCGCTGAAGAACGCCGTCGCGTTCGATAACGAGCAGAAGGAACCGGGCCTGGAGAGAACGTTCATGGAGCGTCCCGTCGCCGACGGGCTGAAGTTCGTGGTGACGCATTACGACAAGGGACAACTCCTCGTTGCCACGGCGCCGAACAGCGGAACGCTGACGACGATTCCGGTTCTGGAGCCGGCGGGGGGGAGCTGGCTCAGGTTCTCCAAGTCGTTCTGGAATGATGATCGCACGGTTACCCTGATCATCAGCGATCTGCTGAACGGTTCGGATGAGGCAAAAGTGATGCGTGTGGCGCTGCCGTAGGAAGAAGCTGAAGAGGGAGTCGGAATATCGTAATGGAACTCTGCGGCTGTGATGGGAGCCTCGCCTTATATTGGATTCGGATAAGGCGCAGGTGTCGATCACGGAGCCCCGGCTCATTGTAGTGTGATCGACAGTGAGCCGGGCATGTGATGGAGTTCCGTCTATGACCAACGTTGTTGTGGCCCGACCGGGTCGGGCGTATGCGGAGAGAGGTCTCTTCGTTCCGTTCCTGCTTCTTTCGCTGCTGCTTGCCTCCTGCTCTTCTCAGATCATACCGCTGAAAGGACGGATCGTCGCCGAAATGCCGGTTGAGTATGATGATTATCTGGAAACGCTTGTGCTTCCCGGCGGCGATATGGTCGTGGTGCGAGATATCAGCAGGGTCAAGGGAGACACGTTGATTCTGGAACGGCTGCGGAACGATCTGTCGCAGGCATGGGAAGCGCGACCTCCATTGGGGGAGGACCCAATTATTCTTCCCGGAGTCAATCTCCATACCGATCTGCGCCGACGGGAGATACGAAGCCCGCTCTTCTTCGACGGTACGAATATCGGGTTGTTCTATAATGAGAAGTATGACGACGGGGTGATCTTCATGCTGGCATTGTTCGATTCGGACAATGGAAGTCTGCTCAGGAAGGTCTCTCTCGATACGCTCTCCAATGATGACGACTCCCGACTTCGGGGGGGCGAATTTCGCATGGCTCCGGACATGCGTTCATTTGCCGTCTGTACATACTCGTGGGATGGTACGCCGACGCTGTTGGATAAGGGGGTGACGACCGCCCGGCTCGATGCGGTGCTCTATTCCACGCAGGGTGACAGGATCGGAGCCGCGTCGGTTTCGATCGATCTCGGTTCCGATGCCTGGGACAACGAGGTGTTCCATGCCTCGTTGCCCCCACCGATGCTTGCGGCGCACGGGAAGCTCATTCAACCTGTAGTGAAAGAGGATAACAAGGTGCTGGTTGTTGTTATGGAGCCCGGCACCGGCAGGTCGTGGGTTGTTCCGGCGGTGAAGATGGAGGATGAAGATGAAGAAGTCGGACTGGTCCGGATACAGCCGATCACCGACACGACGGTCGGCATCGGCGCCTCGATTGTGGACGGCACCGAGGTTGTCGCCCTCTCCTATACCGAACTTGAAACGGAGACGGCGACGATACGTCGGTCATGGCGGCACACGATCACCGAGGAGGATGCCGAGGCCCTGGTGGATGACGATCTCGACGACTTTGTCTTCGAGGCGTTCATCGTATCTCCGGCAGGAAATCCGACGTTCATGCTGGAATATCAGTATACGATAATGGTGGGTACTAAACATGGTGACGCCAGACCCTATTATGAGAGTGGTGCCCTTGCAATCTTTGCGTTCAATGCCGCCGGGAAGCTGAAGCAAACCGCCGCCTTCGACAAGGGGAGGAAGACGTACAACCGGGACAGATGGTTCCTGGAATCTGCCGGGCCCGGTTGGCTGAAATTCATCACTCCGCGTCCCTTAGAGATAATGCTTGGGGTGCTTCGTGAGGATCAGGAGCTGCAGATGATTCCCGCGGCCGAATACGGCAGAGGAAGTGAACTGAGGATCATGAAATCATGCTGGATCGATGAGCATACGTTCCTGCTCGTTGTCAAGCATGCGATTGCCGGAGTGGGAGTCGGAGGTACAAGGATGGTCCGGATAGCCCTGCCGTAACGGCTCGCACGCGAACCATCCTACTCCCCCTGCAACGCACTCAACGGAGCCGCATACCCCGTCATCTCCACATATCCTTCCCCCGCAACCGGCGTCCCGTTCCGCACCGCCTCCACCGCGACCGCTCCTTCCCAGTAGGTGATCCGCGCGGTGTTCTCGGTGCGTAGCTCCTGATCCGATACGTATGGGGTGATCGTCGCCTGGAAGTTCCTGGAAGGTATCGTAATGCGCCATTTCGAGGGGTAGCGAGCCTTGCTTGCAGGGCTGGTCCAGTGGTCGAGATTCTCGATCGTGTAGTCGGAAAGGGTCAGGGGGATCCGGGTTCCGTCCGACTCGATGAAGGCGCCGGCGGCGTTCGGGTCGTAGCCTCCCTCCGTCGTACGGATGCCGTAGAGCATCACCTCCGTGTTGTCGCCGAGCTGGAGCGAGAACCAGTCCCAGCCGACCTGGTTCTTCCCGAGCTGCGATGTGCCGAACTCATGATCCATCCACGCATCTCCCTCGACCTCCACCGGTTCCCCTTCCAGCGTCAGCACGCCGACGACTCCGAGGCGGGTCATGGAGTAGTACATGGAGGCGTTGTTCGGGTCCTCCCCCTTGCGGGAGTAGCCCTCCGTCCCCTGCAGGACCGGCGGTTTCTTCGCCGTGGCGATCAGCGAGAGAGCGGCGGAGTCGGTCGTGGCGGAGAGATAGAACATCGGGCCGAGACCTTCCACTTTCCAGTCCTCGATCCATGTCCGCAGCACGCGCGGGTCGGCCCCCGCATCGTCGTAATCTCCACCTCTCGATATCTTCTCGGTCGAACGGAACGTCTTCCCATCCTTGTCCGTGACGGTGAAATGGGCGAAGTAGATGGTGCGCGACTTGAACTTCGATTCCTCCTGCTGTTCCTTCGTCAGCCCCACCCGGAACCAGGTGAGCTGAAATCCGAACCTTCTCCCATCCTTCGCCTTGAGATGGCCGGTGTAATACCACCATTCGTTCTGATAGTCGGGGTGCGCCGCGTGATCGGCGGGGAAGGTCAGCTTCCGGTCCGGGGCGGCATATCGGAATGTCTCGGGATCATCGGAGCACGCCACATAGACGAAGACGCCGAGCGCCGCGAGAACCGTCGGGATCAGATGAAATGGTCGTCTGTTCATGCCTGAAATTAGCGAAAGGGGGAGGACTTCAGGCGTTTCCACATGTACCTCCGAAGAGACGGTGTGCAACGTCTCTACGTTTCACGTTTTCGTATCTTCGCCCCGATGAATCCGACTCCCTATACCGTCATGCTCCCGAATTTCGAGGGGCCGCTCGATCTCCTTCTCTTCTTCATCAAGCGTGACGAGCTCGACATCTACGATATCCCGATCGCCCGGATCACCGAGGAGTTCCTGGTCTACACCCAGGCGCTTCAGATGCTCGATCTGGAGCAGGCCGGCGAGTTCATCGTGATGGCCGCCACCCTGATGCAGATCAAGGCGAAGATGCTCCTCCCGAAGCCGGAACGGGGCCCGAACGAGGAGGAGGACGAGGAGGATCCTCGCGCCGAGCTCGTCCGTCGGCTGCTGGAATACAAGCAGTACAAGGAGGTCGCGGAAAAGCTCAGGGTCAGGGAGGAGGAACAGCGGAACGTCTACTACCGCCAGATCTTCACGGCCGACGAACGTGTCGTCCCGGAGGAGACCCCGGAGGACGCGCTCAGAAACGTCACCCTCTACGATCTTCTTTCGGCCTTCAAGAAGGCGGTCGATCGGGCCAAGAAGAAGAAGAATACCCATATCGTCGAGAAGATCGCCTACACCGTCGAGGAACAGACGGAGTACATTCTCGGCATCTTCGGCCACAGGTCGCAGGTCACCTTCTTCGAGCTGATCGACAGGATGGATCGGATCGGCGTCATCGTGACGATGCTGGCGCTTCTGGAACTGATCAAGAACAAGTTCCTCGCGTTTCATCAGGATGACAACTTCGAGGATATCCTGCTCTATAAACTTTAAGTCCGGCCCCTGAACGGCGACCCGCCGGACGGCCCCGCGAGGACCGATCGGTGACGTCATACCCTATCACATTCCGATACGGCAATACAGCTTCGCATACCGATACATGGCTAGAACTTCGATACCGACCGATCCCGATTCACTGAAGCCGATCATCGAGGCGATGATCTTCGCCAGCGAGGAGCCCCTTTCCCCAAGGACGCTCCTCCGGCTGCTGGTGGGGGAAGCCGATGAGGCTGAACTTCAGCCGGAAACTCCTCCCCTGGTCGCCATGATGGAGACGGAGGGGACGGCCGCTCCTGCCGTGGAGCAGACCGCCGCCGGAGAGAGCGGCACGGAATCGGGAGAGACGGCCATATCGGGTACGGATGAATCTGAAGCCGTCGTATCGGAAGATGCCGCGATATCGGGAGCCAAAGAGTCTGAAGCCGTCATATCGAAAACGGATGCATCTCTCGAAAACAGGACCGACTCGAACCGGCCCGAGACGCCGGCCCCCGACGACGCAGGCTCCGACGAGGGCCTCACTTCGGACGTCATCGACGCGACCGTGAACGAGGGGAAGGTGGAAACGACCGGGTCGATCGTGGAAGAGGGAGGCGCCGGGAGCGAACCGGAACCGGCCGCCGCGACCGGCACGAACGAGATTCAGGGAGAAGCGGGTGAACTCGCCGCCGCGTTCGAGCGCGCCGAGTCGTGGTCTTCCGGGAAGCGCGGCGCGTCGGCGGGAGAAACTCTCAATCAACGATATATCCGTCGTCTTATCGAGGAGCTCAACCTGGAGTACGACGAGACCCGTCGCGCCTTCAGGATCGTGGAGGTGGCCGGAGGCTTCCAGTTCGCCACCATCCGCGACTACGGCGAGTGGGTGGCGCTTCTCTCCAAGGAGAAGCTGCGGAGAAGGCTCTCACCGGCCGCGCTGGAGACCCTTGCCATCATCGCCTATCGCCAGCCGGTCTCCAAGCCGGAGATCGAATCGATCCGAGGGGTAAACTGCGATCAGGTGCTTCTGTCGCTGCTGGAAAAGAATCTCGTCTCCATCACGGGCCGTTCGGAAGGGGTGGGCCGTCCGCTTCTCTACGGCACCACCGACGACTTCCTCCGCGCCTTCGGACTCAACACCGTCACCGATCTGCCGAAACTACGCGAGATCGAGGAGCTGATGGAGGAGGACGCCTTCACCGCCGAGCGGACCGAGGTGATCACCGTTGAGGAGGGAACCGACGTGGCGGAGATCGAGGCGCGCGTCGGCGCCGCCGGCCATATCGACGAGGAAGCGCAGGAAGGGCTGCCGATAGAACCGAGAACAATGTTCGATCCCGATGCGGTCGAATCGCCCGAGAGCCGGGCAGAGGAGACGACCGATGAGAGCGAGGGAGAGGGAACCGTGATCGAGGAAGTGATCGAGGAGAGGGAAGTCTCCGAGACGGCCCCCTCGGAGTCCGACCGGGAGAACGGTTGAGAATATATCGAAGCGGGATCTGACTGCTTCCCCTCGCTTCAACCGGACGCGATACGCAATACGACACGATAATCCTACAAGCGACATGACTCATATCGGAACCATGACATTCACGAAGCGGATTTCCGCAACGCTCCTTCTTCTTGCCGTTCTCCTCCTTCCCGGCTGCGGCGGCGAGGATGACCTCCGCAAGAATCAGCTCATCGAGCACGGCTATTCGGAGGAACAGGCGGCAGAGCTGAGCAAACTGAAGCTGACCGACGAGGAGATCGCCTCTCTTGGGGAGGCGCGCAAGGGAGGGGTCGATCAGGCCGCGGCGGTCGGGATGGTCAAGAGCATGCACGACCGGAACCAGAAGTTCGATCTCGGCGCCGAGCTTCCGTTCCTCGTGGGGCAGGGGATGGCTCCCACGGCACTCTCCGAGCTGGTGGAGATAGAGGCGGTTCCGAGATGGACCGACGATATCCGCGCCATGAAGAACGCCGGCCTCAGCGACGTGACGATCGTGGAGATCGCCAAGATCAGGTTCGGTGAGAAGAAGGAGACCCTCTCCGGCGGCGAGTACGCGCGGTTGAAGGAGGTGGGGATGTCCGATTCCGGTATCCTCGCGTTCGTCCGCGGCGGAGGAACCTACGAGCAGCTCCAGACGATCTCCCTTGCGATGCGTCTTGGAAAGAGCGAGCAGGAGGCATTGAAGGAAGCGGGGATGTAGAGAGGGATCGCCGTCACGATTTCCGTTCGAAGATCACGAGATGAGTGCGCGCGTCGATCCGGAGCGTAACGCACAGATCCCATTGCTCCGGCGCGGCGTCCGGTTCGTTCTGCAGGACCTTCATATCGAAGTATCCTCGCTCGTCGGGAGGAACGGCAAGCGCGCGCTGGAGTCCCTTCACCTTCCCCTTGTAGAGCATCAGGACAAGGATCTGATCCTTCCACGATTCCGGGTTCACGGCGACGAATTTCTGCCGGGAGGGGGGATGGGTGCCGCCGAGCGGGACATGGAACGCGAGGTAGGGAAGCCCGTCCAGATCGAGTCCCGGCAGGTACCAGCCGCGCCGCATCAGCGCGTCGAGCCGCGCGACATCCTCCTCGCTCCGTACCGATACCGCATGCCACTTCCCTGTGAGATCTGGAACGAGTCCGGTGTTAATAAGACCGAGATTCCGCTTCTTCATGCCCGGACTCCTGTCTATCGTTGAACGATCCTTCTCTCCATGATGCTCCCGACCATGAACCTCCCCGATCATATCGGCTCGGACCCGGGCCTTCTGAGCCGCGTGCCGGAAAACCGCCGTCGGCTCCTGAACTTACTATCATTGATCGGACTGATCGCGTTCTGGGCGCATCTGTCGTATGTGATCGTGACGAACGACGGGGTGCAGTGGGACTTCAGAACCTACTACCACGCGGCCCGGCTCCACTCCGAAGGACGTGACTTCTACGACGCCGGGCTTCTGCTGAAGGAGAGCGGCGCCACCGTGCCGATGCCGTACGTCTATCCGTACTACACCATCCATCTCTTCCGCCCCTTTCTTGCCGTCGACCTGCCGACCGCGAAGCTGATCTATTTCGCGTTGAAGCTTGCCGGCATACTGCTGCTGTTCCATCTCTGGCGGGACTATCTGCCCCGCGGGTTTATCTTCCCCGCGCTCCTCTTCTGCTGTATCGCGTTTCGATCGGCATTGCGTGCGGACATGGTCTACGGAAACATATCGGTCTTCGAGCAGATTCTTCTCTGGGGCGGCGTCTATTATTTCGTGCGGGGGAGATCCCGACCGTTCTATGCGCTGGCCGCCTTCACAGGGCTTTTCAAGCTGAACACCGTGGCGCTGCTGGCGATCGCCCCCTTCAGGAAGGATCGCAATGAGTTCCTGTGGGCGCTGGGCTGCGCGCTCCTCTTCGCGGCGGTGCTTGGCGGGACATACGCTCTGCATCCGGAGATGTACGAGAAGTTCTTCCACAACCTCACCATGCTCTCCGACCGGGGGGAGCACAACCCGTCGTCGCTGGCCGTCGCCGGCGATCTGGCCGCACGCATTCGAGGGTGGACGGGGCTCGGGGTCGCGGGACTCGAGTGGATGATCTACGGCCTCTTCGCTGCGCTCCTCTGCGGGTGGACGTATATGAAGCTGAAGGGGAAGGAGATCTGGAAGGATCGGATTGCGATGATTGTCGTCTCGTTCTATCTTTATGCTCTTTTAATGCCCCGCTTCAAGGATTACTCCTACATTCTCCTCGTCGTTCCGGCGATCGTGACGCTCATGTCGGTGATCCCCACGCTGCGGCTCATGGTCGTGGCGCTGATCCCGCTCTGTGTCCCGGTGTTTCCGTATCAGCCGCTGGTCGTCGCTCTGGTGCTGCATATTCTCTACGTCCTCCGGCTTTCCGACGGCATATCGTGGGGGAAGCCTGCGGACTCGTCGAATCGCGGGATCGTGACGGGAAAAGAGCGACCGGCATCCCCTGCTTCCCCATGATGAAACCGACCGATCGCGAGATTGCCGCGATATTCCTCCGACTGGGCGCCACGGCGTTCGGCGGACCGGCCGCCCATATCGCCATGATGCGCCGTGAGTTCGTGGAGCGCCGCGGCTGGATATCCCCCTCCGCCTTCGCCGACATGCTGGCGATCGTCAACCTGATTCCCGGTCCCAACTCCACGGAACTGGCGATCCATATCGGGGCCGAGCTGGGAGGCCGGCGCGGTCTCTGGATCGCCGGGACATGCTTCATCTTTCCCGCCTTCACGCTCGTCATCCTTCTTGCCGCGCTCTACGACGCCTATGGATCGCTCCCCGATGCGACGGCGATCATGGCCGGCGTCAAGCCGGTGGTGCTGGGGATCATCGCCCACGCCCTCTGGAAGCTCGCGGCGGCGATCGCGCGTCCGTGGTTATCGGTTCCTCTTGCGCTGGCAGTGTTCGGGCTGGGGCTGCTCGGGGTGGATGAGCTGATACTCCTCTTCGGATGCGGCGCGCTCGGGGCCCTGCTGGCGTGGCGAAAAGGGAGAGGCGGATCGGAACGGAAGGATGGATCGAATGGCGGGACTGCCGGAAACAGCAGCGCTGCCGGCAGCAACCGACCGCCGATCAGAACCATCGGAATCTTCGGATGGACCATGAGCGGACTCTTCGGGGCGCCGACGCTCGGGTCGATCTTCCTCTATTTCCTCTATGTGGGAAGCGTTCTCTACGGCAGCGGGTACGTGCTGGTGGCGTTCCTGCGGGACGATCTGGTGGGACGTCTCGGCTGGCTCACGGAGCGGCAGCTTCTCGATGCGGTGTCGATAGGGCAGGTCACGCCGGGGCCGGTCTTCACCACGGCGACCTTCGTCGGCTATCTGCTCGGCGGGTTTCCCGGCGGAACCGCGGCAACGCTCGGGATCTTCCTCCCTTCCTTCCTCTTCATCCTGGTTGCGCGCGGCTGGATCGCCCGGTTCCGTTCACGTCCGGCGATGTCCGGCTTCCTTGACGGCGTCAATGCAGCCGCGATCGCGCTGATCGGGGTTGCCCTGGTCGCGCTTGGCGACGGCGTGCTCACCGGACTGCTTCCGATCGTGCTGGCGATCGTCTCGCTTGCCCTGCTGATCCGGACGAAGCTCAATCCCGTCTGGCTGATTGCGCTCGGAGGGGTGGTGGGGTGGCTGATGAGTATGGGCCTATAGATCGACCCGGCCCGGTCGGCACAGGCCGTCGGGAGCGCCGCCGGAATGGTCTTCTGCGCCGCTCACGGCATGTACTGCAACGGGTAGGCCTGCGAGAACTCCCCGATGGCGATCCAGAGCGCATAGATACCGGCGTCCAGCTCCTCGGTAAGATTCTCGGAGTTGAATTCCACCGAATGCACCCCCGGCTGGCAGACGCCGTGGAAGATCGTATGGAGGGTCCGGCCGCCCAGATCGCGCAGTTCAACGGTACACTCACTCGCGGCGCCCTCAACGGAGAAGGGGATCGTAAGAGTCATAGCTGTAAGAGTTGATATAGTCATGGTGAGGCAAAGATAGAGGATGGGAGGGATATGGGGATATTTCACATTGTTGTTGACGAATTGATGATCCGCGATCACCATATCTGAGTCAGTTCATTACATTTCTCTTGACATCATGGGGGCAACGACTGTACTTTCGCACCGTCAATGACGGCATATCGTGTATTGCTTGCCTTCATAGAGTAATAACTGACACTCCGTTTCGGCAATAATCAAAAGCCGAACTCATCGCTGGCCTCTAGTCTCAGACAGTTGTTTCGGAAATGTACAGGTTTGTCCTGTGATGCCTGGGGTTTATCTCACATGAGTACCTGGATTGTGGTATTCAGTTCCATAGTGATCCCCGGAAGCGTCTGCTACCTCTCCTCTTGTCTACATATTCTGTCGGTATCAATTCATGGGAGTTCTCATGGGTGGTCGTCCTATATTCAAAGAATCTATTGGATTTTTTCAAGGCCTGCAGAAACAGGTTCGTATGATGGTCCAACTGCGCCTGATAGTTATCGTAGGTGCGCTATGCTGCCTCACGGGTCAAGCTTCCGGTAACACCGACACGCTTCGAAACTACAATCCCTCGACGGGGTTTATATACTTCAACGATGCATCTGTCACGATGCAGGCGGCACGGTTCGACCTGAGGTCGCCGGCCTATGTCAACCGGATCGTTCTCTGCTTCGGCGGACCTTCGGATTCAGGTAGTGCCGTTGTTCATTTGTACGGCAACGAGGGGGGGGGCGCTGCGCCTATCACAGAGACCGACCTGGTCGCACCGTTGATGGTCCGTAAAAGTCGCTCAGGGTTCGAACGAGTTGTTATCGATCTCCCTGAACCGGTATATGTTGACGGGAATCAGTTCTTTGTCGCCGTTGAAAGGGTGAACAGCGGAATGCTGTTGCTCTCCGATCGGGTTCCCAGGGGTATAGCATGTGAATCACCGCAAGCCATCTTCAGTAGCCAGCTCCTCAGGGTGCATGATGGGAGTTGGAAATGGGAACAGCGCGGCTTTGCCGTTGAAGTGGAAGTTGAATACAATCCCCCGGGAGATGATCCCTATTTCCAGGATATGACTGCTGAGTCGGGGATAAAGGACTCTTTGCCTGAGGTGAAGAGCCTCAACTGTGCCGACTTCGATCGTGACGGGTATCTCGATATCCTCGCGGGAGGACGGCTGTATCGAAACAGGGCAAATTTCCGTTTCGACGATGTGACGGATGTCGGCAACCTCTCTACAGGTTCTCCGGTTAGTGCTTTTATTGATGCTGATGGGGATAGCTATTGCGATATCCTATCATTCGGGACCACAGATTCCAGCCGGGGGCGGATTACGTTGTTCACCAACAACGGGGCAGGGCGTTTCGAACGCTCTGAGATAGAGGACATTGATAGTACCCTTCCGGTCTCCTTCAGTATTGCCGACCCGGATGGTGATGGCGACCTGGATCTCTTCCTCACTGAGAAGTCGGCGAAATCGTCGACAGGCCGTCTTTATGTGAATGATGGGCAGGGAAACTTCCAGGTTGGATCAGAACTTGAGTTGCCTCTAATCGCCGCCGGCTCGCAATGGTTCAAGCGCGCGGATGACGGGAATCTTGACCTCTATGTAACTGGAGAAGACCGTAACGATGCTGTCGTTTCCACCGTCGGGCCGGGCTCCCTGCGGTTGCGCGAGGTTCCAGCGCTTCCCGGATCGATACAAAGCCGTCCTCGACAGGGAGGGCATCTCGTCGACTTCAATGATGATGGTGTGATCGATATCCTGCAACCCGTTGTTGAAGTGCCGCATCCGGGAGTATCGGTCGGAAGACATGTTCGCTCGATCGACAAGGGTGGAGATGATTCGGGTTCTGCGCAGCCGACTGGGTTCAGATATCAAGATTTTGCCTCGGGAGGGGCATGGGGCGATATTAACAACGACGGATTGCTCGATGTCGTTGTAACTACCGAATGTTCATGTATCAATGCAGAGATCTATACACAGCTGACCGATCGTTCGTTTGAACGGAAGACGGTAGAGTGCGGGTTCCAACGTATACCTGCCGGCAGCGATGCAATATGGGCAGACCTGGATAATGATGGCAAGGTTGATATGATAACCGCCATCGGCGACAGGGTAGCTCTCTTCAGGAATCGGACTCCGGATGGCGGCAGCAACAGCCTGCAGCTGGATTTCAACGAACGGGAAGGAATCGGAGCTGATGTTGTCGTTCATGCCGGTGAAGCACAATACCACCGTAGCGTCATTTCGGGCCGTGCAAATCTTGTCCAGGATCCACTCAGACTGCACTTCGGATTGGGCAATCGTTCGGCGATTGATTCCGTGGTCGTTACCTGGCCTTCAGGCACCCGGGAAAACTATAAGGGGCTGGAGGTCAATACGATTTACAGATTGGAGCCTGGGACGTCCGGAAACATTTCAGATGCCGAGCTTCAGGCCAGAGTGCTCCCTAACCCCTTCTCAAAGGAAACCTCGATCGAGTATCAACTCGAGGCAACGTATCAGGTACGGATCGGAATCTATACGATTACCGGTGATATCGTAAGAATTCTCATCGACGAGGAACAGTCATCCGGAGGGCATAGAGTCGGCTGGGATGGATCGGATGCTGATGGCCGGCGTGTGGCCCAGGGGGCATACATCTATCGGATTGAATACGGAGATTCCGTAGCGGATGGAATCGTGAATTTGACAGAGTAATCCTGAAGAAGTTTCCAGATGACGCATACGATGGCGTCTAAGCTCGACTTTGTCCATCAGGAACCATAGGCAAGAGTGTGGAGCAAGCGTTC
>CBINGZ010000020.1:0-87385 GCA_966250335.1 uncultured bacterium
GACGCATGACGGCCGCCGGGAACGTGACGATCAGCGGTGTGACCCCGGGCGGATCGGCTGGAGGCGATCTGAACGGAACATATCCGAATCCGAGTGTTGCCCGCATCCGGGGAACGGAGGTGTCGACGAGCGCTCCCGAGGCCGACGGACAGATGCTCCGCTACAACTCGACGATGGAACAGTGGGAGCCCTCGACCGACGGGTCGACGCTCACCAACCTCAACGCGACGAACATCATGACGGGAACGGTGGCGGATGCTCGTCTGTCGTCGAACGTGACGGTACAGGGGAACACGTTCAACGGATCGAACCAGCTGGTGAAGCTGGATGGAACGACGCGCCTTCCCGCCGTCAGCGGCGAGCAGGTGACGAATCTGAATGCGGCGAATATCACGACAGGGACGCTGGCCGATGCGCGTCTGGCCAGCACCGGCGTGACCGCCGGCAGCTACGGCAGCGCAACGCAGATCGGCACCTTCACCGTCGATGCGAAGGGACGCATGACGGCCGCCGGGAACGTGACGATCAGCGGTGTGGCCCCGGGCGGATCGGCCGGAGGTGATCTCACCGGAACATATCCGAATCCGAGTGTTGCCCGCATCCGGGGGACGGAGGTGTCGACGAGCGCTCCCGAGGCCAACGGACAGATGCTCCGCTACAACTCGACGATGGAGCAGTGGGAGCCGTCGACCGACGGATCGGCATTGACCAATCTGAACGCCGCCAATCTGACCGGAACCCTGCCGGAGATCAGCGGCGCCAACCTCGCGAACATCAACGCGACGAACATCACGTCGGGAACGCTGGCCGACGCCCGCCTCTCGAACACCGGCGTAACCGCCGGCAGCTACGGCAGCGCAACGCAGATCGGCACCTTCACCGTCGACGCAAAGGGACGCATGACGGCCGCCGGCAACGTGACGATCAGCGGCGTAACGCCGGGCGGATCGGCCGGAGGCGATCTGAACGGAACATATCCGAATCCGAGTGTTGCGCGCATTCAGGGAACGGGCGTTTCCGCCACCGCTCCGACGACGAGCGGACAGATGCTCCGCTACAACTCGACGATGGAACGCTGGGAGCCGTCGACCGACGGATCGGCGCTGGCCGGCCTGAACGCAACGAATATCGGAACGGGCATACTCGCCGACGCTCGCCTCTCGAACACCGGCGTGACCGCCGGCAGCTACGGCAGCGCAACGCAGATCAGCACCTTCACCGTCGATGCGAAGGGACGTCTGACGGCCGCCGGGAACGTGACGATCAGCGGTGTGGCCCCGGGCGGAACGGCCGGAGGTGATCTCGCCGGAACATATCCGAATCCGACTGTTGCCCGCATCCAGGGAACGAACGTCTCCTCCAGCGCTCCGACGACGACCGGTCAGATGCTTCGCTACAATGTGACGACGAACCGCTGGGAACCGTCGACCGATGGATCGGGACTGACCAACATCAATTCCTCGGCTCTCACGGGGGCGCTTCCGGCGCTCAACGGCTCGGCCGTCACGAACATCAACGCAACCAATATCACGACCGGCACGCTTGCCGATGCTCGTCTGTCGTCGAACGTGACGCTTCAGGGGAACACCTTCAACGGAGGGAACCAGCTGGTGAAGCTCGACGGAACGACGCGCCTTCCCGCCGTCAGCGGCGAACAGCTGACGAACCTGAACGCGGCGAACATCACGACCGGAACGCTCGCCGACGCCCGTCTGTTGAGCACCGGAGTCGCCGCCGGCTCGTACGGCAGCGCCCTGCAGGTGGCGACCTTCACGGTCGACGCGAAAGGACGTCTGACGGCCGCCGGGAACGTGACGATCAGCGGCGTCGTGCCCGGCGGGACAGCCGGCGGCGATCTTGGGGGATCATATCCGACTCCGAACGTTGTCGGACTCAGAGGCCGCGCCCTGGCGGTGACGGCTCCGACCAGCGGACAGGTGCTGAAGTGGAACGGCAGCGAGTGGGAGCCCTCGACCGATAACGCCGGAAGCGGTGTCTCCTCCGTCGGCCTCTCGATGCCTTCGATCTTCAGCGTCACCGGCAGCCCGGTGACGGCCTCCGGCACATTGACCGCGACCCTCGCCACTCAGACGCAGAATCGGGTGTTCGCCGCGCCGAACGGGACGACCGGAACGCCGACGTTCCGTGCCCTGGTGGCGGCGGATCTGCCGAACGCCGCCGGCGATGTCTCCGGCGCCTACGGCAGCCTCGCCCTTGTAACGACCGGAGTCACCGCCGCCGGCTACGGCAGCGCAACACAGGTCGGAACCTTCACGGTCGACGCGAAGGGACGTCTGACGGCGGCCGGCAATGTGACGATCAGCGGCGTCGCGCCGGGGGGATCAGCGGGAGGCGATCTGAGCGGAACATATCCGAATCCGACAGTGGCAAAGCTGCGCGGCAAGGATCTGAACGCCTCGCTCGCCTCGCTGAGCGCGGCGGACAACGGCAAGGTGCTCGCCTACGACAACACGAACGGCTGGCAGGCGGTGACCTCGTCGTCGTTCACGCTTCCGTACGTCGGGTCGGCCAGCTCCTCGCCGGCGGCTCTGCTCGACCTGAGGAACACCGGCGTGAGCGGTGCGGGCCTCCGCATGCGGTCGCAGAACACGTCGTCGGCGGTGACGTCGGGCGTTGCGATCGATGCCGAGAGCAACACGGCAAGCGCCGTGCGGGCGCGCAACAACGGAGCGGCGGCGACCCTCGATATCGCCAACAGCGGAGCCGGAAGCGTCATGCTCGCCTCGGCGAGCGCCGACGCGGCCACCGGGAGCGTGGTCCGGATCGACAAGTCGGGGACCTCCACCGGGACGGGGGGAGCCGGTCTGCAGGTCAACATGAACGGCTATGCGACAGGAACCGGAATCGAGGTGATTATGTCGGATGATGCCGAAGTGGCGGAGAAGGGGGTCGGCGTCGACATCGACATGCAGGATGCGACGACGACGAACGAGGCGCTCAGGGTCAATCACGACGGAACGGGTGGGACGGCTCCGGCCCTGACGATCGAGCGCGGCTCGTTCGCCTATTCGCTTACCTCGCATTCGGTTGCATCCAGCTTCACCCTCAGCCCCTACTTCACGGTGCAGGAGGTGAACAACACCAGCGACGACGGTTCCATCGAGGCGGCGCTTCCCGATGCTTCCGACGTCGCCCCCGGCACGGTCATCATCATCGTCAACACGTCGACCCCGGCCGATACGGTCATCGTGACCGGCGGTGAGGGAGGCTCACGCTTCCTCTACTCGGTCGGCGAGACCGCGACCTTCGTGCGCGGATCGACCTCCAGATGGTACATGACCGGCAAGGAATAGGATTTCAACGGCCCTGCTACGACAAAGGGGTGGGAGCTCTCCGGCTTCCACCCCTTTTTTACTGATGCGATATTTCTACATCTTCTTCTGACTTTTCAGAAACAACGGCAGCAGCCACCACACCGACCCGATCATCAGCCCCATGAAGATCGCGGCGTACATCGCCCAGACCTTCCCCATCACCTCGGAGACCACGAGCTGTGACGCCAGTGTCAGCGCCACGGAGAGAGGGACCAGCCCGACGATCATCATCCGCGTGGCGAAGACCTTGAATCTGACACGATCCATCAGCGGCCGCTGAAGGCGGTGATGAACCGCCGGGGCGCTGAAGAGGATAAGACTGAAAAGGGCGCAGACGAACGTGGTGAAGTAGACGGCCTTCTCCGCCTGGTCGATCTTGCTGAATCCCTCCGAGAACGGCAGGATGATCAGAAAGGCGGTCAGCACCTGCGTCCCCTGCAGCAGGATACGAAGCTCCTGCAGCATGTCCGCCAGATCGTTCTTATCCTCCGCGCTCTCTTGATTGCCGGTCTGTTCGGGTATATCGTTCTCTGCCGCCATGTTGCTCATAGGGTTGAATGGTCGGGAGGGATCTCCCGGGAGATGCGCCCGCTCACCGAGGGCACAATCCTGCAAACCATGCGAACCCGTCGGGGATTCCCTAGAGCGGTCGGGTGTACCTCAGACTGAACCCGAACACATGGGAGTTGCCGGCGGAATAGATCGCGCTGTTCAACGGTTCCACTCCGTAGTCGAACCCGACGGAGAGAGGAAGATCCGACCCCAGGCGCTTCATCGGAACGTTGACTCCCAGACCGTACCGTAGCGTCGGCGTTCCCTCCTCGGCATAAATATCGGAGAACATTTGAATCGTCGTCCCCAGACGCACAGTGAGCAGCTCGAGCACGGTGGCCTCAAAGCCGAGGCCGGCCACATCCGCCCCGTTGTCGCTGTAAGGGTTCAGCAGGTGGCGGTACTCGGCCGATGCCATCGCCCGCACGCCGTTCTCTCCGGTTCCGAACGACATCCCGTAGGAGGCTCCGGCACGAAACCAGTGCCGGATCTCATCCGAATACATCGTGCCGTAGCGGATCTTCCCTCCAATATTGGTTACCGACGCGCCGATCCGGAGCGTGTCGTGCCCTTCCTTGTCGTCGGCAAGACCTGAGGCTGTAAATATCGCACCGAGATCGAACCACGTTCCATCCCCCCGTAGTCCCCTGCTACTTGAATCCGGGGAGACCGACGTCGTGTTGTCTTCATACCATTTGACGGTTCCGCCGAGTGTTATCGGTCCGATCTCCGGCGAGGCATAGGTGAACGACGCCATCTGCTCGTAGGAAGTGAATGTGGATCCCATGGCGCCGTTCTCGAATGTCTGCTGGTATGTCCCCAGATCGAACTTGTTGAATCGTACGGCGAACGTTCCGACGGGGGTGCCCGCCCAGACGCCGAGCATGAAATGATTCATCGTCTGATGGAAGATCGGGAGCGTTCTGTTCCCCCAGAGAATCCCCGCGCCGACCGCTCCTCCCTGAGCGGCGGGGTTGCTCTGCCATGCGGCGGGATCGCCCCCGTGCGCCACGCCGTTCCCGGCAAGCGCCGTTCCCCGCGGGTCGACGGAGGTATAGAGAGGTGAGCCGACCTGGGCGGATGCGGCCGCGGGCAGAAGGAGCGATGCGAGGGGAAGAAGCAGGAAGCGGGAGAATCTCGGCATGGATCTGTCGGGCTGGTTGAAGGGAGAGGATCGACTCAATGGTACGATGCTCTTCTCAACAGCGCAAATCCAAAAATCGGTATCGAGGGGATGCGGATCTCCTCCCTGGCGGTCATCGGCGGCTACCTCTACGCGGGCACCAGGCGATACGGGATCATGCGACGGAAACTGTAGGGGATCATCCCCCGGCGATCTGCGATCCGAGCGCCGTCTCCAGCGCCTGTTTCGTCGTCGGGTCGTCGCCGACGTACAGCACCAGCACCTTGTCCGTGCGATAGTAATGCGGCGTTCCCTGGAACGCGGGGGCTCCCTGCGGAGACTTCGGCGTGCCGTCCGGGTTGATGCCGTCGGCCGTGGCGTCGGTATCCTCCTGCGAATCGAACTCGTAGATCTCGACCTGCTGCTCGTTGACCGTCAGGGTCTTCCCCTTGACCGGGATGAAGGGGCGTTCCGCCGTGCCGATCACGCGGACCTTGTTGCCGGAGGCGCGAAGGATATTGACGATGCCGAACGAGGGGCTGGAGGGTTCGATCTCCATCTCCGGCGTTCCCTCCACCGACTTCCCTTCCTCATCCAGGCGCGGAGTGTCGTCGGAGCACGATACGATACAAAGGGCGAGCAGCGTCGTTGCCGCAAGCATGCGTGGAATCTTCATGATATCTGTGCAGAGTGTATTGATACCGGTGTCGGGCTCGAACGCTTGATCGCTCGTTCGATCTCGGCATAAGATAGTGAATGCGTTCGTCCGGCAGGAGGGAGTTGAGAGGTGTAAAAATGCGATGGGGCCTGGAGGTTCTCCTCCAGGCCCCATGCCCCCTATAAGCGCGTGATTATCGCGTTACGACAATGCTCTTCGTCAGCCTGCCGTGCGACGTCTGCGCTTCAATATGATAGACGCCCGAGGCGAGACCCTCGACCGACACCGACACGCTGCCGATACGATCCACATTCCGCTCGATGACGATCTCTCCCTGAGTGTTTCGGATAACGATCCGCCGAATCTCCGCGGAGGGATCCTTCGTCCCGATCGTCACCGACGAGATCGCCGGGTTCGGGGATGCGGTCATTCCATCCGTGGCTCCGGTCGAGATATTCTCCTCGACACCCGATACTCCCGACACCACGAACGTCACGCTGTCGCTCGGCAGAAGCACGGAACCGTCGCCGGCGTTGATGATCGTTGCCTCCACCTCGTGGAAGATCCTGTGTCCCTTGCTCCCCCCGGCATTGAAGGTGCTTCCCTTCTTGAGATAGACGACACAGCTGTCGCCGAGAGCCGTGACTGTTCCCGCTTCGATCGAGTAGGTGTTCCCTGTGCCGAGAGCCGTGAGTTCGCCCCCTTCCCTGACCCAGAACTCCGCGTTGGACTCATCGGCCGTCGTCGGCTTGAGCACGGAGTGGGCCTGCGGGGGGATCTCCTTGATATATCGTGCCAGGGAGGGGCAGCCTCCCGGAGGGGCCTTCCTGTAGTCGAAGGTGAGCGATGGGACCTCGATCCTGCGGAGCCTCTCTTCCATGCCATCGACAACATGGATCGATGCGCCCGGCTCATACACGATCGTTCCATAGTCGACATATCCATTCTGCAGGGTGAGCGAGGCGCCGCTCTTGAGATAGACGATCCCTTCAAGCCGCTCCACGACGAGGTTCCCTCCTCTCTCAACCAGTACCGACAGGCGGTCCTGCATTGCCAGGATCGGCATCCTGAAGGTTCCGCCGGGACAGACCCACACGGAACCACGGAAGTTCTGTGCCCATTGGTGTGTCGGCGTCACATCGGTTTGAACGATGAAGTCGGCGGGTCCGACTGCCGGGTTCAGGGAGGATACATTGACATCGAACGTGGTCGTCGCGCTGCAGCCGGCCGCGGTCGTCACCCTCAGCATCACCTTCTTGCTGCCGGGCGTTGCATACGTGACGGCGGCGGGTGCGGCATCCGTGGAGGTCGCCGGAGCAGCGCCGGCTCCGAAATTCCACAGATAGCTTGCCCCTGCAGGAATGTTTGTACCCGATCTAAGGGCAAACGTGGTCGGGTCCCCGACCATCACGACTCTACGTCCGTTCCCTTCGCTCTTGATCCTGGCTCTTTCGATTTCAATGCTCGGGATCGAGCCGATCGTGATATTGGTTCCGTTGTCCGTGCCGGTGACCGGCGGGTTGCTCCCGATCACGCGGAAGCGATAGCCCGTTCCGTTCAGATGGTTCGGAACGGTTACGGTGATCGATCCCGAGGTCGTCGACGAGATCGAGCCGAGATTGTTCACCGCCGTTCCGAACCCGCCGGAGGGATCGGAGAGCTGAAGGATGAAGGCGTTTCCGGGGACGAATGCTCCTTTCGCCGTATAGTTCACGGTGACGGATGATCCTCCGCAGATCACTTTCGATGAGACGGCGCCGGTCGTGATGGTCTGCGCTGCAAGGGGGAGCGAGAATGCCAGCAGGCCGGCGGCAGAAAGAACAAGGCGCTTCATGGGAACTCCTGTATGAATACGGTTCACAAATTGTGCGGGTGCAATGCAGTTCCCTTATGAAAGCACCGCGGGAAGCCGTAGTGTCACAGGAGCGGAAAGATTTTTGTGGGGTGTCTCACTTCGGAGCTTCAGTACATGGATGATGGCGCTCCCGGCATCATCCTCAGGAACGACAAGGGGAGGCGGATCGATAGATATCCACCTCCCCTCAGCCATATCGCCACTTGATTATCGTGCCACGATGATGCTCTGCACCGTTCTCCCTCGCGACGTCTCGGCTTCGATATGATAGACGCCCGACGCAAGATCCTCGACCGATACCGATACGCTTCCGACACGATCGATATCCCGCTCGATAACGATCTCCCCCTGAATATTTCGGATAACGATGCGTTGAATTTCCGTTGACGGATCTTTCATCCCGATCGTCACCGACGAGAACGCCGGGTTCGGCGATGCCGTCATCCCGTCAGCCGCCCCGGTCGAAATTATTTCATCGATACCCGATACTCCCGGCGGCACGAACGTCAGGCTGTCGCTCGGCAGCAGAACGGAGCCGTCACCGGCGTTGATGATCGTTGCTTCCACTTCATGGAAGATCCTGTGCCCTTTGCTTCCTCCGGCATTGAAGGTCCCCCCTTTCTTGAGGTAGACGATACAACTGTCGCCGAGGGCGGTGACTGTTCCGGTTTCGATGGAGTAGGTGTTGCGACCGCCGAGGGCCGTGAGTTCGCCTCCATCCCTGATCCAGAATTCCGCATAGGAATCATCGGCTGTTGTGGGCTTGACCACGGAGTGGACATGTGAGGGAATTTTCTTGGTATATCGCGCCAGGGAAGGGCATCCTCCCGGCGGAGCGTTGGTGTAATCGAACGTGAGGGAGGGAACTTCGATCACGCGGACACTCCCATGATAGCTGTCCGAATAATGAATTGCCGCGCCCGGTTCATGTACTATCACCCCCGGCCACTCGCTGTCCCCGATAAAGATCATTGCTCCACTCTTCAGGTAGACAATGTCGCCGAAGTAATTCGAGATGACGCTTCCTCCTCGTTCCACGAGTATCGGTCGATAAAAACTCGCGCCATCCAGGAACGTCGCTCCGGGACAGACCCAGACGGAACCGCTGAAACGGGACCCTCCGGCATCACTTTCGGTTGCCGTATCGCTCTGGACGATGAAATCACCGGCCTTGACGGCGGGGCTGAGTCCGGCTGCTCCGGATTTCATTGTGCCGACCGAGGTGCAGCCGGCCGCATTGGTGACGGTCAGCGTCACGATTCTCTCCCCCGGCGTCGAGTAGGTGACGGGGCCGGGCTCCGCATCCTTCGAGATCGGCGGATTGGCGCCGCTCCCGAAATCCCATACATATTTCATCCCGTTCGGCGCGTTCGAGGCGAACCAGATCGAATCTCCGACCATGATCGTCGATCTGGCGCCATCCTTCCGTCCGACTGAAATCTCCGGTGTCGGGGCTATCATAATATCTGTTCCGTTGTCCGTGCCCGTGACCGGCGGGTTGCTCCCGATCACGCGGAAACGATATCCGCTCCCGTCGAGATTGTTCGGCACCTGTACGGTAATCGATCCGGATGTCGTTGCCGTGATCGACGTAAGGTTTCTGAACGAGGTACCGAACCCTCCGGACGCATCGGAGAGCTGCAGAGTGAACGCATTCCCCTGCACGAACGATCCGGTCGCCGTAAAATCAACGGTAACGGACGAGCCTCCGCACAATATGTTCGACGAGACTGCATCGGTCGTAATGGTCTGCGCCGCAAGCGGGAGCGATAATGTCAGAAAAACAGCAGTACAGAGAATAGAACGCCTCATGGGAACTCCACTATTATTCCTGTTTCGGATATATCGTTCGACGTTGTGAACGCATCCGGCGCGACCGATTGTGCGAGCGCGATTCCGTGTGCGTATAAGAGGCGTGTCGAGGTGGGAATGTTACAGAAGGGGGAATATTCGCGACATGCTTCCTGATATTTATGTCACCGATCCGGAGGGAGATAAAAAAGCCCGGATGGTGTCGACCATCCGGGCTTTTCGATACGATTCTTCGTTCTATCGCGTCTCGTCGGCCGGGACCGGCTTGCCGAGCGCCTCGAAATATCGTCTGATCATATATTCGTAGTCCTTCGTGTAGCCCTGGCGGCGGGCGTCGATCATGTCGCGCTGCAGCTTCTCCACATCCGCGGGGGGCGGCAGGCGGAGCTCTCCGGGGCTGTTGCGGACCACGTCCACTCCCGGCTTCGACTCGCGTTCCTTCTCGAAATCGCGTTCCCGCTCCGACTTGAGGGCATCGAGCATACGGCTCAGGATCCGCTCCTGGCGCTGCATCGTCTCCGGAGTGAGCTGTCCCGACTGCATGTCGCTCAGCACCTCCTCGATCTCCTGCGCCGCCCGTTCCAGATCGCCGACCCGGTTCTTGCGGGTTCCGCCGAGCTCACGCATCTCCTTGTTGAGCTGCTCCACCGACTTCTTGACCTGTCCCTGCTGCTGCTGGAGCTTCTTCATCTCTCCTTCGCCGTCTCCCCCTTCCTCACCCTGCCCCTCTCCCTTTCCGTTCTTGCCGTTCTTTCCCTTCTGTCCCTGGCCGCTCTGTCCCTCGCTCCCCTGCTGCTGGCGCATCGCCTCGTTGATCATCTGCTGCTGCGCCGCCATCTCCTGAATCCGCTGCTGGGTCGAGCCCATTCCCATCCCCATTCCCTGGCCCTGCCCCTCACCCTCCCCTTCCATCTGGCCGAGCGCCTGGCCCATCATCTGGGCCGCCTTGTTCATCGCCTCCATCGCCTTCCCCTGCTGCTGCGCCGCCTTGAATCCCTCGCGTTGCGAGAGGGACTGCGTGGCTCCCTGCATCTCCTTCATGGCGTCTCCCATCTCCTTCCCCATCTCCGGCGTGACGGCGAAGCTCTTCTCGGAAAGCTCGCCCATCTGGTCGGCGATGTTCTGCATATCCTGCTGCATCTGGGCCTCCTGCTGGGCCTGCTCGCGGAACTGCTGGCTGTTCGGCTGCGTGTTTTCGGTCTGCTGCTTCAGCGCCTCCTGCCGTTTGGAGAGATCGACGAGATCCTGCTGGGCCTTCCGCATCTTGTTCATCACATCCTTCCGGCCGTTCTGCTGCATCTTCTGCTTCACTCCCTGCATCTTCTCCTTGAACTTCTGGGCCCCCTGCTTCGCCTGTTCTCCCTTCTGCTGGGCTCCCTGCATATCTCCCTTCTCCATCTGCTCTCCGGCCTGGTCCATCTGCTGGCCGGGGTTGTCCTGCTGGAGCTGCTCGGAAGCCTCCTGCATCTCCTTGTTCGGCATCTCGGCTCCCATCTTGTTCATCTTCTGCTCCAGCTCCTTCGCCTCCTGCTGCATCCCCTCGGCGCTCCTGGAGAGCTGCTCCTGCCGCTCCGCGAGCTGTTCCTGCATCTGCTTATCCCCCTTCGCCTCGTTCATCTTGCTGTTGAGATCCTCCTGCTTCTTGGCGATCTCCTCGGCGCGGCGGATCATCTCGTCCACCTTCTGCTCGGTCTGCATCCGCTCAAGGATCTTCATCGTCCGCTCGATCGACTGGCGGAACTGCTCCTCGTTGAACTTGTAGTTCTTCATCGCCTCGGCGACCTGCTCCGGTGTCATCTTCTCCATCGCCTTCTGCATCTGCTCCATCGCCTTGCGCAGCTCGGGGCTCTTTAGCTCCTGGAAGAGCTTCTGCAGCTCCTGGTACTTCTCAAGGGTTTCCGGGGAGATTGCCCGCGCCTCCTTGAGCTTCTCGGACATCTCGCGAAGGTTCTCGGCGATATCCTCCAGCCGCTGCTCCATCTTCTCGTGCTGCTGCATCAGATTGCGGAGCTTCTCCTGTTCCTGCCAGTTCGAGCCCTGTTTCCTGTTCTGGGCGAGCTGCTTCATCAGCTCCCGGTTCAGTTCCTCCATCTCCTTTCTGGCGTCCTGTGCGTTCTTCAGCACCTTGTCCAGATCGGCGGTCGCCTGATGCTGCTCCTCCTCGGCCTCCTTCAGCACTTCCTCCAGCGAGGGGAATTTGAGGGTGATCGCCCCCGTTCTCGCGATCTTCGGTCCGGCGACCGCGTCGTTGTCGGCCACCTCGAAGTAGAGTTCGACCTCGTCGCCGGGGACCATGTTCATCTTCGCCAGGTTCCAGAGGTAGGGGACGTCGATCGACGCGGCGCTCCCCTTCGGGATCGGGATCGCGTGGGCGCGGTACTCCTTCCACGGCTCCTCGTACTGGCTGGCGGTCACCTTGTAGCGGATGCGGAGCCAGGAGAAGCCGTAGTCGTCGGAGATACGGACCTGCGTCGGGAGGAGCATCGCCTCGGTGATGTCGACCGCCCCGGTCGGCTGCAGGAGCGCGATGGCGGGGGAGCCGTCGGTCGAGACCGACATGCCGTAGCGGATCGGGGAGAGGTTGCTCAACCCGTCGCTCGTGGTCACGCTGATGTAGTAGTCGCCGTTACGGGTCAGACGGAATCCGCCGGTGAGGGTCGTTCCGTCGATCTTCATCGGGATCGTCACGGTGTCGAACCGGGCGGCGCCCGGCGGCAGCGCGGCGGCCGTCGACGCGGAGGCGATATGCAATGTTCTGGGGAAGAGCTGGACGATCGATGCCCGCGCCGGAGCGAGGTTCGTCGTCACGCTCACCGCCACCGATGAGCCGCGGATGCCGCTCACATCCCCCATGTTGTCGGGAAGTCGCTCTGTCCCCCGGCGCGTGTAGGCCGGGGAGGTCACCGAGACCTGCAGAAGCCGTATCTCGGGCCGCTCGACGACGTCGATCGTATACTCCGGCGTGGTCACCGGACCGGAGGCGGCGGAGTAGATGGTGCGTCCCTTGATCCCGGCGAGCCGGTGGCGGAAGGCCCCCGTGGAGTCGGCGCTCAGCTCGATGAGATCCGGCTCCGACTCTCCCGTACGGAGCGAAAGGCGGACCGTCCGGGGAGCGATCCCCGTCGCGGTCACCTTGATCTCGACCGAATCCCCACGCACAAGGCGTCTGTTTCCCGGCTCGATCGTCAGGGTGAACGGGGCGGGCTTCACGAAGAACTGATCGTGGCGGGTAAGGCGGTTGAGTCCGTCGCTGTAGGCGGTCGGGAAGCCGAGGAAGAGTCCCCCCATCACGGCCAGGCTCCCCAGGAGGAAGAAGATGCCGCGACGGCGGCGGTCGTCGTCGATGATGACCGTGTAGTCGTGGTTCAGGAGCGGACCTCCCTGACTGGCGATCGACGCCTCGGCCAGATCGGAGGAGTAGCCGGCAACCAGCGCTCCGGCGTACATCATTCTGTACAACTGGAGCGTGTTGACCAGCCGGTCGCCGACCTCCGGAATCTTTGCTCCCACCCTCCGGGCGATGGTGTCGTCATCCTCCCCCGGGAGCACGCCGGCGTAGCGCCCCGTCGGGAGCGCCAGGAACCAGGCGGCCAGCAGCCCGCAGAGGGCCACGGCGCCGTAGTAGATCCCGGTGCGGGTCGCGGAGTCGAATTCCCCGACGACCTCCAGCGAAATCGCCACGGTCCAGACCGCAAGCGCGGCCGCCAGGGTGTTCAGGAGCGCCGCCTGCAGGTGTACCCCCTGTTCCTTCCGCCGCGTGCGGCCGATCCTGGAGGTCAGTTCATCGTAGAGCGAGCCTGTATTCATCGAATATCCTTGTGGGGAGAGGAGCGAATCGCAACGAAGTATGGAACCGGCCGCGGGAACGATCCGGACGGTCGGAGAGAAGCCGGTCGACGGAGCCAATCGACGACGGGGAGGAAAAGTTCCCCTGTCGCGGGCATGCCGACCCTCCCGTCAGGTCACGGCAGGGAGAGCCGGCCTTTCTGTGACGAACAAGTCCCCTGAATGTGACGAACGAAGGTAAAGAAAATGGCCGTGGAGCGAAATGAATCGAAGCGTGAACGGAGGGTTATTTCCGCTTCACCGTTGCGCTGATATCGAGAAGGATCTGGAGTTTTCGATCCTGCGACACCGAGAGCTTCACGTCGGCGAACATCTTCCTGCTTTTGAGCAGATCGCAGTAGAAGAGATAGTAGGCCGATGAAGGCTCCAGCGACATCAGGACGTTCTCCGTCATCTGGTCCGGCGTGATCGGAACCGGGCGCTGGTTGGTGAACGGCGTCCCCTTCATGAGCGCCAGGACGGCGTTCGAGGCATCCCTGACCTGCTTCGCCTCCCTGTTGGAGAACTCCGGGGTGGCGACCGCCATGCTGGAGAGATAGCCGTCCACGAAGACGACGCGGGTGATGTTGATGGCGGGCGTTCCGGGCTCCCCCTTCCCCGCCTCGGCCGGGCGCGGAGCAAGGGAGTATTCGTCCTTCTTCACGCTGCTGTCGGCCGGGTTCAGGTAGCTCCAGTCGGTGGTATCCATCGCCTTCCAGTATTCGGCGTAGGTCATGCCGATCCGGATTCCCCCGTACTCGAACACCTGGGCGGCGCACGGAACGGCGATCGTCGCGATGAGAAGAAGAGTCGGGAGTAGGAATCGTACCAGAGCCATCTGCCCCTCCTGCTGATAGGGATGCCGGTTGATCGGTGGGGATATCCGATGTGACTGCGTGTTCAAGAGCCGGGTCGGTGCGGAACTCCGCGCCGGCCGTCGGTCCGGGATCGAGGGGCCGGCCAAATATGGAACGCGCGGTGGAGAGTTCAAAGAACGGAACGGTGAAGGGATGCAGGTTCCGTAGAGATACGGATATGTCGTGAAACGCCGGAAAGGAATATCCCGGCGCGCGATATGCATCGTCGTAACGCGATGCGAACCGCGTTATACCCGCCTCAGCGGTATGTGCGGCCCGGCCGGCAGCTCGACCCGGATCGGGTCTCCTCCCGCCACGTTCCCTCCCATGATCACGATCCCCATCACCCCTGCCCGTCCGATCGGGTTCCCTTCCGGGTCACGTTCGATCACCGCTTCCATCAATCCCTCCTGAAACCTGTCGAGCTGAACGCACGGGTTCCGCAGCCCGGTCACCTCCACGACCGCCGAGTCGCCGATATGGAGCAAGGTTCCGGTCGGCAGCGTCAGGAGATCGATTCCTCGCGTGGTGATATTCTCTCCCATCTCCCCCGCGTCGACCGTGAAGCCCGCCAGCCGCAGCTCGTCGTGCAGCTCCGCGTGGATCAGATGGACCTGCCGCAGATTCGGCCGGTTCGGGTCGCGCGCCACCCGGGAGCGATGCTTGACGGTCTCCCCCATGTGGGCGTCCCCTTCGACGCCGAGCCCGGCCAGCAGCGTGATCGTCGGGACGTTCGGCTTGTGAAAGGTGTGGGTCGGACTGAGGCTGACGGCAAGAACCGCCGGGGATATCGATGCCATCTCTTCCGGGTCGAGAGTTCGTGATGCAGGGCTTCGTGCGGTTCAATATAACGGAGCGGGGGGAACGGACACCGAATTGCACTTGAACGGATCTCTCCTCCGGCCCTACCATAGTCACGGGCGCCGCTCATTCCCTGCCTGATTCTGCGGGGTGGGATCATTATTCGGGGCGGTCCGTCCCTCAACACCAGCTGTCGAGCTACCGTGACCGCAACAGATCGGCTCATCCTCTTATTCTTCATGCTGCTTTCAGCGACGGCATGCGTCGCGCAGGAGGCGGCCGAAACGCCACTGACCGGGAAGGATCTCATCGGGGCGTACGGCGGCGGCAACGCCGGGTTCATCGGAATATCGGAGGGGCTCCTCTCGGGGCTTCCGCCGGAATATCGTGTTACCGATCCGGGAGGGATAGGACATCAGTACGGGGTCGTCTACGCGCGGCAGATGCCGAACCTCTTCGTCTCGCGTCCGCCGGCCGCCGGGCAGGTCGATCCGGGACGTCTCTACAGGAAGATCTCCACCTTCGAACTGCGGGTTCTTCACTCGCGATACGAGGGGAGCGGGAGGGTGCGGAACATCTCCTCGCCGGAGGCTCCGCGCCGGTCGCTCTCCTACCAGGTCGACCTGTTCCATCTGGAACCGAGATTTTCATTCGATATCCTCCCGATGGGACGCGGCTCCAGTCCCCGTTTCAATATCGGCGCGGCGTTCGGGAGCATCGCCAGGGCGGAGATCATGATGGATCGAACCGCGACCGAACCGGCGGTGGCGATCGAACAGGCGGAGTTCCGCTCCTTCTACAGCGCGCTGGTGCTCGGCTTCGGCTACCGTTTCAATATCGGGGAGAGCGGCTACGGCTCGTCGATGATCGCCCCGGATGTCGATATCGTGATCCCCTTCACCTCTCTCTCCGAATACTGGAACTGGCTCCCGTTCGCCCTCCGCTTCGGCGTGACGGTGGGGGTGCCGCTGTAGAGGGGAGGGAGTGGGAGGAATTCGGTTCAACGGGAAACTGGCGTCGGTCGCGGGGACGACGTATCTTCCGGCTTCCGGAAACATCAGCCTCGAACCCTCATGACCGTATCGGACCTCCCGCGCCGTTGCGCGCTCCTTCCGTTTCTGATCCTCGTCTGCTGTGCGATATCTCAGGCGCAGACCACGCCGCAGGACCCGGCCGCGACCGACCGGGAGGGGACGACCCTCTCCCGTGAACGGCCGGTCGACACGGTGCTGCTCGATTCGCTCCAGAAACTTCTGGTGCGCTACCCGGAGAATCCCCAGATCCTCTCCAATATCGGCGCGGTCTACTATAACGCGGGACGATACGCAGAGTCGGCGGGAACATTCGAGAGAGTGATCCGGACATCGCCCGACGACGGCCGCGCATCTCTCACGCTCGCCTTCGCCTATGTGGCGCTGGAGCGGAACGAGGAGGCGCTGACCCTGGCACGGAGGGCGCGTCTCCTCCGTCCCGATGATCCGCAGGGGTATGTGGTGCTGGCGACGAGCCTTGCGAACCTCTGGATGACCGACAGTTCGGTCGAGGTCTGGAGGGAGGCGATCGGGCGCTTCCCGCAGGAGGCGGCGCTCCACAAGGGGCTGGGGAAGACCTACTTCGGGACCGGCAGCTACGGCAGCGCCATAGAGTCGTATCTGGCGGCCGCGGCGATCGACACGACAGATTCCGAGGTCCACTACATGCTCGCCCTCGCCTGCAATCTTTCGTTCAGACACCACGATGCGATCGACGAGGCCCGCGCGGCGCTTCGTCTGGCTCCGAGATTTCCCGGGGCGTACGAGCTTCTCGGCTCCTCCTATCTGGCGATCGACAGCCTCTACCCTGCCTGCGACGCCTTCCGCCGCCGCGCCCTGCTCGACTCCGGCAACGCGAGCGCCTGGTTTGATCTCGGTGTGATCTGTCAGAGACTGGTACACCTGAACACCGCAGAAGACGCGGCGGGCCCCAGAACCGAAGCATATCGTGATGGGATTGATGCGTATCGTCGCGCGATCATGCTCCGTCCCGACTGGGCGATGGCCCACCATGCCATGGCGACCATCTGCAGCGACATGGACGAGCTTCCGATGGCCGTCGCCTCGTGCGAGCGGGCCGTGGCGCTCGATGGAAGCGTCGGCCAGGCCAGGTTTCTGCTGGGCCTCCTCCGCCTCCGTTCCGGGGATCGCGCGGGAGCGGCCGTGGAGCAGGAGGCGCTCCGGGAGATCGCTCCCGATCTTGCCGAAGCCCTTGGGGAAAAGATCGCGCTCCTGCCGCAGGCTGAGCGGAAATGAGGTCGCGGCCCTATCGCGCCACGATCATCCTCCGGCTCTCCCGCACGCTTCCCGCCGTAAGCACATAGACGTATGCGCCCGGCGGGTACCTCCCTGTGTCGACCGTCACCTCCCGCTCTCCCGGTGCGAGATCGTACGAATCGATCTGCCGTCCGTCCGCCGTATGGATCGTCAGCCGCCCCTCCCCCGTTATTCCCCCGATCGGTATCGTCGTGTATGAGGTCGCGGGGTTGGGATGATTCATTCCCAGCACGACATGGGATTCCGGAATCGGCGGCACGGCGATCGGAATCGGCTGTTCGAACCCCCTGAAGAGGGGGAGCGTCGCGAACCTCCGGGGGAGCGCCGCCGGATATATATCGGACTCCGCCGCCCCCTGCCACTGCGTCAGCAGCGAGGCGTAGACCTGCCGGAAGTCGTATCGCATCCTGAGATTGCCGTCCGGGTCGAGATCGTCGAGATCCGGATCGTCGCCGATCAGCCCGCCGATCACGCCGTTCCCCACCACGAAGAGGGGCGCCGCCGTGCCGTGATCTGTCCCCAGCCCTATCGCCTCCACCCTTCTGCCGAACTCGCTGATCGTCATCAGACATACCTTCTCCTGCAGCCCGAACGCCTCCAGATCGCGCTGGAACGCATGGATGCCGCGGGCGACATGCGAGAGCATGGGGCCGTGCAGAGCGAGCTGGTTGTGGTGCGTGTCGAAGCCGTCGACGTTGACGATGTAGATCTGCGTTTCCAGCCCCGACGCAATCAGGCGAACGACCGTCGCGAGGTCGGCGGAGAGGGGGTGATCGGTCGGATAGGCGACCATGTTGACGGACTGTCGTTCGGTCGCGCGGGAGACCGAACCGAGAAAGACGTTCGACTGGCGGGCGATGGCGCGCACGAACGCCGCCTCGATCCCCGCATGCGTGAGCTTCGGGTCGGCGGGGTCGGGGGGAGCGGGGATGTAGTCGAGTTCGCGGAGAGCGATGCCGGTCGTGCTCCGCCGTCCGTTCAGCGTCCTCCCGAGGCCGGTGCTCAATTCTATGCCGAAAGGGTCGGCCGGGAAGATCTCGGGATATTCCGGGTAGATCTGCTCAAGATATTTTGCGTACCACCCCGTCTTGTCGAACACCCCCGCGTCGGAACCTGTGAGCCAGATGTCGGTCGATCTGAAATGGGAGAGATTCTGGTCGGGATAGCCGACGTTCTGTACGATCGCCACCTTCCCCTCGCCGTAGAGCTCGTGAAGCGGCGCAAGGCCCGGGTGGAAGCCGAGCGTGTTCGAGTCGGGGAGAGGAAGGACCTCTTCGGCAGGTATCGACACATCGGCCGCCGTCCCCCGGCCGCGGGCGCGGTAGTACGTTTCGTTGTGGTACGGGACCACGGTGTTCAGTCCGTCGTTCCCTCCGTAGAGCCTGAGGATCACGATGATCCGATCCCCCGCCGCCGACGCCATGCGACGGAACGGCAGCCCCGGAGCCCCCTGCGCGAAAGCACGCGCGACCCCTCCCGCCAGAGGAACGGCCATTGCCGCCCCGGCGAGACCCCGAATGAATTGTCTGCGCTTCAATGAAATATCGAATAAAGATAATATGGGGATGAACTTCTTCCGGTCGAAACGGACCGGTCAGCAGAGATGGACCTGCGGCATCCGGTAGAGCGCGGCGATCAGCTTCCGGATGCGGGAGTCGGTCCGTTGCGCGGGGTCCTCCTGATCCCATTCGTAGGCGGGCCCGCCGTCCAGCAGTATATCGTAGAGTCGATCGAGCTCCTTCTCCGAAGGATCCGTTCCCAGGATGTACCGGCTGATCTCCCTGCAGACGCCGAGCGCGTCGTTCGCGCCGGGGAAGGAGCGGGCGAACTCGTCGGCGTTGAAGGTGAAGAGGCGGAGCCAGTCGTGCGAGGGAGTGATATGCCTGACCGCGTGCTCCGCCACGGCGACGGCGAACGCCTCGCGCGCCGGCAGCGTGGAGGAGGTAACCCAGTTTCGCGCTCCCCCCCAGCCGTCGACCCCCGGCGGCGAGAAGGGGATCTGCCCCATTCCCCGGAGCCGCCGCGAGAGGTCGTGGTAGGGGGAACGGTTCGCCGGGTCGAAGTCGGGGATATCCTTCAGTCCCATCCCTCTGATCATCGACAGGAAGAAATTGACGTGACTCCGGTAGAGGGCGCCGATGTTCGTTTCACGATAGAAGTGGGCGCTCCCCAGCAGCAGCCGCATCACCGGCAGAATCTCCCATCCGCCTGCGATAAACTTCTCCGCCATTCCCTCGACGATCTCCTCATCCGGCTCGTCGTAGACGAAGGCGCGGTAGATCTTCCGGCAGATGAAGGAGGCGACCTGGGCGCCGCGTTCGGTGAAGATCAGGTCGATGATGTCGTCGGCTCCCCAGCGGCCGGTCCGTCCGAAGACGGTTTTCTCGCCGGGGTCCCAGTTCTCCGGGTCGAAGGCGGCATCGAGGCTTCGGTCGAGGGGATCGAGAAGGCTCGGGGCGATGGCCCAGCCGGTGAAGGCGCGCGCCGCCTCCTTCACATCGTTCTGCGAATAATTCGGATCTCCCAGGGAATCGTAGACGCCGATGGTGAAGAGTTCCATCAGCTCGCGCGCGTAATTCTCGTTGAGCCGGTAGCGGCCGTTGGCGGTGCCGTCCAGGTAGATCAGCATTGCGATATCTCTGGTCACCGCATGCGTCAGTTCCTTGAAGTTGCCGAGGGCGTTCCGGCGAAGGAGGACGTTCTGTCCGTACATCCACTCGGCGAACGTGACCTTCCCGATATCGGTGGCGAAATGGTTGTGCCAGAACAGGGTCATTGTCTCCTGCAGGGAGAGGGGAGAGGTCGCGATGGTATGGAGCCACCATTTGACCAGCCTGTCGCGCCGTTCCAGCATCGCGGCGAGCCAGACGTTGTAGTCGGGTCCTTCCGGCGGATTTTCGACCCACGGCTCGCGGCCGGCGAAATCCTCGATCATCGAGATCGAGGGTTCGAAGGGGGTCAGCAGGCGTTCGAGCGTGCGGTCGAGCCCTTCGGCCACGGCCCGGCGGATCTCGGCGTCGGTGGCTCCGGCCATGCAGCGTCGCAGCAGATGGCTCGCTTTATGATAATCCCATGGCCCGTCGATCTCGGCGGTGAACGGCTCCAGACCCGCCGACGGGTACGATGCGGCGGCCGCGCGGAAATCCCGCCGGAAAAAAGCGCGTCGGTTCATGATGTCGTTGAAAGCGATGTGGTCGGAGCCGTATATGAATATTCCGGCTCCCGCCGAACGGGGTGATATCGAAATCCCGTTCGCGAGATATAGACACGGATGAGAGGGGAACTTCTCAGAGGGGTGATGAAAAGGAGCGCATACCTGTTAAGAACGCAAGAGGGGAACCGGCAACCGGTTCCCCTCAAAGAACATCATCGTTACTCGATCCCGGCATCACTCCGCTGCCGGCATCCCATCATCACCCCTCCCTTCGCGGTAAAAATGCCGGCCGCGCTCGTAGCCGCGGCGGAACGACTCCGATTCGTAGACGGTCGGGTAGTAGTGGCCGAGCTGCTCGATCACCTCGGGATACGATTTTCCACGGGAGTAGTAGTCGTGGGCGGCCTGGAAGCCGGCACGGTAGTTCGATTCGTCGGCGACGAAATCTCCCTCGTAGACGACCTGCTCGGCGTCGCGGAGTCCGGTCCACCACTGGTCGCGGGCCGTGTCGATGCTCTCCGCGCCGGCGCTCTTCAGCGTCTCGCGGACCCGTTCGGCCTGGAGTTCGTCCTCGGCCAGGGCGATCACCACGGTGCGTCCCTTGCGGAGGGCGTCCTCATAGACATATATCTCGTCGTGAGGCAGTCCCGTCTCCGCCGCGTTGTCCAGCGCGGCTCCCGCGGCGGCTCCGGCCACGGCGCCTCCTACTCCGAAGAGGGCTGCCGCCACCGCGCCGATGGCGACCACCGGTCCGATACCGGGTATCAGGGCCGTTGCCACAAGGGTTCCGATCGCGGCTCCGGCCGATCCGCCGGCGACCGCGCCGAGCGCCGTGCCGACCCCCGATCCCTCGGTGTCCGAGAGCGGGGCCCGCGCTTCGGCCTCACGTGCGTTTGTTCCGGCCGCGAGCAGGCTGATCTTCTCTTCGGGCACTCCCATCGCGCCAAGTCGTTCTATTGCTTCGTCGGCAGCTTCTCTGCTTCTGAAAATCCCGGCTACGGTTTTCATCTCAATCCCTCCTGACATAACGGCCCCGTCGACGGAACGGAGCGCACTCCATGAATCGTGTGCTCCCCGCGTTCCTCTCCGACCGGCCGGCCGATGATAATTCAAGTTCAATGTGACAGCCGCGGCGAACCTTCACGCACGGCGGTTTCCCGAACCGGCTTCCTGATGCATCGATACGTTCGGATGCCGGTTCCGGCGTCCATCTCAACATGGCACGGTGATGGCGAGTTCCGCGAAATATCGGCGTGATCCTCCATGACAAGGCCCCGGAGAAGGTCCCGCGGCCGTTCCCGGCGTCACGGAAGATTCTTCGGGGCCGTATGTCCGACGGATCGTTACGAGATGTTTCTTCGGGCTTTAATGGCCCTTCCCGTCACGATGTTCGATGCGATGTCGAGCGGGCTTCCCGGCGTCAGCCGAGCGCCGTTCGGGGCGACGTGAAATGCCGGCTCAGGTTCGCCAGCGCCAGCGCGCCGAGCGCCAGACCGAAATCACGGAGCGCCACGTCGTAGTATCCCGGCACCATCAGCAGATTGACGATGATCCCAACCATCCAGAGCGCCACCAGATAACCGCCGAATCTCGGCGCCAGCGCCACGATCAGACCGGCCAGGATCTCCACCGCCCCGACCCCCATCATGAACGTGGCGGCGTCGACCGAGAGAAGCCTGGGGATCTCCGGAGCCAGATAGCGCTCCCAGTTCGTCAGATAGTTGAAAAACTTGTCGGCTCCCGCCACGATCGGAAGGATCGCGTATCCCGCATGCAGGATCCGGTACGCGCTGTATGCGGGGCTTTCGCCGCGCGCATAGGTCCGTGTCGTTACCGGTGCGCCGACCATACGAGGATCAATTACCCGTGCCATATATCACCACCTCCGCGTGTATTATCATAGGTTCATGTCCGGTGAGTGGCCGATCGGCTGTCTCAATGATGAGAGGCGATCCGATCGACCGCTCACGGTACATAACCATATTTCGAGCGATCGGGTTTCGTGGCGCCGATCATGCTCCGCGGCAGGCCGGTCGGATGGACGGGCCGGTTTCCATGAGCGATTCGACCGGGATGTTTCCGCTACGAAAACATCGCCAGTATCGCTATCAGAAACATGACGAATGTGCCGAAAAGGTTGAGAAGCTTATGGCCGTGCAGCGGCGTATGAGTCGGGCGGGATACGAGGATTTCCTGGCGATACATAAGACCTCCATAAAGATGGCATGTTCAGTCGTAAAGAATCCCGGGAACATCACGCGTGTCACGCGCATCGGAGTGCGCGTCAGTTCAGTGTGGAACACGTCCGGGGGGCGTTCCGGTTCCCGCATACGTGTAACAGAACCGGGCAACCGGATCGTGACATCGAGGCTTCGGTGCGGGGGTGAGCCCCCCCGTTGCCGGTGCGATTCAGAACTTTACCAGTGCATAGATTGTTGCGGAACTGCGGGGCAGCAGGCGTCCGTCCCGCCCATGTTCCCGATGCACTTCGACCCACGACACCCGGAGAGGGCGCCAATGAACAGCATGACCTTACATCCCGTCGTTCGGAGAGTTCCGGCACGATTCCATCTCTCGGAACGGGAGATTTCCACCGGTATATCGCATACATACCTGATCGCGCTGCTGATCGCCCTCCTCCTGATGGTGATCGCCCCCGCCGTCGTGCATGGACAGTACTTCGGCCGCAACAAGGTGCAGTACGAGCAGTTCGATTTCAGTGTGATGAAGACCGAGCACTTCGACATCTACTTCTATCCGGAGGAGGAAGCCGCGGTGCGTGATGCCGCGCGGATGGCGGAACGGTGGTATGAACGTCTCTCCACGATATTTCAACACGACTTCAGCGCAAAGAAGCCGTTGATCCTCTACGCCAACCAGGGAGACTTCCAGCAGACCAACGCCATCTCCGGCATGATCGGCGAAGGGACAGGGGGCGTGACCGAATCGATCAAGGATCGGGTCATCCTGCCGTTCACCGGATCGTACGAGGAGAACGATCATGTGCTGGGACACGAACTCGTCCATGCCTTCCAGTACGATATAGCGAATCGGGGAGGGAGCAACGGGATGCAGGGGATGGCCCAGCTTCCCCTCTGGTTCATCGAGGGGATGGCGGAGTATCTCTCGGTCGGCAGAGTCGATCCCAACAGCTCCATGTGGCTGCGCGATGCCGTGCTGCGCGACGACCTGCCGACGATCGACGACCTGGGGGGAAACTCCAAATACTTCCCCTACCGGTACGGACAGGCGCTCTGGGCATATATCGGCGGGCGATACGGCGATGATGTGGTCCACGATATCTATCGCGGCGCCCTCTCGGCCGGCATCGAGCCGAGTCTGCGCCGGGTGATCGGCATCGGGGAGGATTCGCTCTCGGCCCTCTGGCACGCCGATCTCCGCTCCACCTATTCGCCGATGCTGGTCGGCAGGACCGAACCGCGCGCGCTCGGCGAGCGCATCCTGGCGTTCGACACCGACGGCGGCGATCTGAACGTGGCCCCCTCCATCAGCCCCGACGGGAAATACGTGGCGTTTCTCTCCACGCGCGGGCTCTTCTCCATCGATCTCTTCCTGGCCGACGCGGCCACCGGCGAGGTGATCAGCGAGCTTTTCAGTGCGGAGAGCGACGGGCATTTCGACGCAATACGATTCATCAACTCGGCCGGGTCATGGTCTCCCGACGGAACCAGGTTCGCCTTCGTCACCTTCGCCTCCGGCAACGACGAGATCTCGATACTCGATATGGCGACGAGAAACATCGACAGGCGGATCAGGGTGGAAGGGATCGGCGCCATCTCCAACCCGGGCTGGTCTCCCGACGGAACACGGCTCGTCTTCTCCGGGATCGCCGGGGGGATCAGCGATCTCTACGTCGTCGACGTGCGGACCTCCCGCACCGAACGCCTGACCGACGACAGAAACGCCGATATCCACCCCGTCTGGTCTCCCGACGGGAGGACGATCGCGTTCGCCAGCGACAGAGGAAGCGGAACCGACTTCACAAGGCTCACCTACTCGAAACTCGGTATATCGATTATCGATGTGAGCACGAAGGCGGTCCGTCAGCTCCCCCTCTTTCAGGGGGCCGACCATATCAACCCGCAGTTCTCGCCGGACGGACGCGACATCTACTTCATATCGAATCAGGATGGGTTTCCCGACATCTATCGCTATACGCTCGCCGGTGATCAGGTACATCGTGTGACGAAGGTAGCGACGGGGATCAGCGGTATCGCGGCCAGTTCCCCGGCGATGTCGGTTGCCGCGAAGAGCGGGCGGATCATGTTCTCGATCTTCGAGGGGGGATCGAACTCGATCCATGCGATGAACCCCGGAACCGTGACCGAGGAGCTGGTGACCGAACGGGTCGGCGATCAGCTTCCCGGCGCGATCCTTCCTCCGGAGACCGCCGCCGACGTGAAAATGGTCGACCCCTATCTGAACGACGCCATAACCGGGCTTCCCACGCAGACCGACTTCGAGGTCGTCCCCTATTCGGCCGCGCTCCAGCTCGATTATATCGGAACGCCGACGGTCGGCGTCAGCACCAGCGAGGCGTTCGGTCCGTCGCTCGGCGGGGCGATCTCCGCCTACTTCAGCGATCTTCTCGGCAACCATCAGCTCGGCGTGTCGGTCCAGATGAACGGTCTTGGGGGAGGGCTGAACCTTGGGGATATCGGGGCGGAGGTCTTCTATCTCAATCAGAGGAATCGGTGGAACTGGGGAGCCACGGCATCCCATATCCCCTACGTCGCCTCCCAGGTCTTCCAGCGTCCCGTCGACATCACGCTCGACTCACAGAACGTCCGGGCGATCGAGGTGCGGCAGGACTTCCAGCGCGTCTACATCGACGGCGGCTCGCTCCTGACCCAGTATCCCTTCTCCACCACCCAGCGGTTCGAGGCGGAGGCGGGATACAAGCACTACGGATACGATGTGCGGAGCAACTACGAGTATTACGTCGGCGGCGATATCGTCGGCGAGAAGGTAGTGGAAGGGCAGACCTTGGAGGGATTGAACCTCTTCCAGGGGACGACCGCTCTCGTCGGCGACAACTCGCACTTCGGGTTTACCTCCCCCGTGGAGGGGACCCGATACAGGCTGGAGGCGGGGGCCACCACCGGCACGCTGACCTTCGGTACCGCGCTGGCCGACTTCCGCCATTACATCTTCATGAAGCCGGTCACCTTCGCGATGCGAGGTTTCCATTACGGTCGCTACGGGAAGGATGGCGAGAGCGACAGGATCACCCCTCTCTTCCTCGGCTATCCGACCTACGTGCACGGATACGAGTCGTTCGACATATCGGAATGTGAAGGGACCAACGCCGACGGCACATGCCCGGTCTACGACAGGCTGCTCGGAAGCCGCATGGCCGTGGCGAACCTGGAGGTGCGTCTCCCGCTCTTCGGCAACTCCGACTTCGGCCTGATCAATTTCCCCTTCCTTCCGACCGAACTTGCAGCCTTCCTCGATGCCGGCGTCGCCTGGACCTCCGACCAGGCCCCGGTCTTCAAGCTGGAGCGCAATTCGATGGAGCGGATACCGGTGATGAGCGCGGGTCTTGCCGCGCGCGTCAACGTGCTGGGATATATGGTGGTGGAGATCTTCTACGTCTATCCGTTCCAGCGTCCGGAGAAGGGGGCTCACTTCGGGTTCCAGATCGCGCCGGGATGGTAATCGGCGCCTGATCGGTCGATGCCGCGCCCGCGGGAACGTTCATCTCCCGCGGGCCGTCACCCGGAGTCGCGGTTTCGTATCGCATCGAAATCTATCTCCGTCGAGGGGGTGATGTCGGCCTTCAGCACGCTCCGCATCTGGTCGAGCGCGCGGGCGTTCTCCTCCTCGGTGTTGGAGACGACGCAGTCGGAAGGGATCATAAGGTGGAAATCGCGCATGTAGGCGTCGTTGGCGGTGAAGAGGACGCAGATGTTGCCGGCGATCCCCGTAAGAATCAGCGTGCTGACCTTGAGATAATCGAGAAGGACGTCGAGCGTGGTCGAGTAGAACCCGGAGTGCTTCGGCTTCAGCACGAAGTAGTCATCCTCCTCGTGGGGGAGAAGCCGCTCGGCGATCGGCCTGCCGGTCGTATCCTCCTCGATCACATGCTCGATCAGGTTCCCGAAATTCGACTGCCACTTCCCGAAGTTGTCGTTCACGTAGATGATGGGGATACCGGCCTCGCGTGCTCTCCGCTTCAGGTCGGCGAGCCGTTCGGCCATGGGGAGCGCAAAGGCGAGAAGATCCTTCCCCTCCTCGAACTCCAGATCGTTGATGACGTCGATCAGCAGCAGGGCGACCTCCGATTTGTCGGGGGCGGAGCCGTGCAGATCCTCGTTCTTTGCCGGCATGGTCGTTTTCAGGTAAGTGAAAGAAGCTGACGGATGTAGGGGGACTGTTCGGCGTTTCCGTTCCGATGGAGCCATCGCTCGAAGAGCGCTCTGCTTTCGTCGGCGAGCACGTCGCCGACGATGCGGGGCATCTGGCTTTCCGGGCTTGCCGGAGGGCGCACACGCTCGGTGCCGCTGTCGGCCGGCGCCCGCAGGCCGAAGATGATGGTGTCGACGGCAGCCTGCATTGCGGCCCCCGTACACATCACGCACGGCTCCAGGGTGGAGACGAGCAGAAGGTCGCGCGCGTCGGAAGGGATCATGCCGGCGGCGCGGGCGAACGTCACGATCTCGGCGTGAGCCGTTCTGTTGCGGCTGGCCATCTCCTCGTTATATCCTTTCGCGATCACCTTTCCCTCTCCGTCGGCAAGGACGCAGCCGATCGGCGCCTCCCCGGACTCCAGCGCAAGGCTCGCCTGTTCCAGCGCGATCCGCATGAGGCGTTCCACGGTCTCATCGGTCAGCCTGATCTTCGTGGGGGAGACGTTGTGAAGCGCGTCGTCGATCTTCTCCAGAAGCTCGGCGATATCGCTGTAGACAAGGCGCGCTCCGGCCCCGAGCAGCGCTCCGGCCGAGTGGACACCGGTACGCAGCCCGATACATGTCACCCCGGCCCGTCTGCATGCGACCGCATCGTACGGCGTATCCCCGATCATGGCGCACTGGCCGGGAGCGAGTCCCAGCTTCTGCAGCGTCACGTGGATGACGTCGGGCGCCGGCTTGCTCTCCTCGATATCCTTGGCGTTGACGACGACGTCGAAGAGTTCGTCCTGATCGAGCCCGACGTTCTCCATCATCGCCTTCAGGGACCGTTCGGCGGCGGAGGTCGCCAGGGCGAGTCTGAGTCCCTTCCGACGGAGCAGGGCAAGCAGATCCTCCGCTCCGGGATAGATCGTGAAGCGTTCTTCGGCGGCAATCTTCAGGAACTCCTCCTCGGTCCGGTCGCGCAGGGAATCCCCTTCCTTCTCATCCGCCGACTTTCCCAGGATCGCGGGGACGAGCTTGTCTCCTCCCTTCCCTATCTCCGGGGCGATCCGGTCGGCCGGGATGACATGGTCGTGAGCCAGGAACGAGCGCCGCCATGCTTCGACATGCGCGGCATTGGTATCCAGGAGCGTTCCGTCCAGATCGAAGATGATCGCATCGAGAGCCATAAGGTGTTCAATAAAGGAACGCCGGGACCGGCGCGGGGAGTTGCGATATCGACCCCCTGCGTCACGGCTCCCGGCTGATGTTCCGTGAGCGATCCGGCGTCGACCGCCGGACCGTTGCGATTACAGATTACAGGTTCGTTCCCATCGTCTGCTTCAGGTCGCGGATGCGGTCGTGCGCCTCCTTGACCTGGACGAACTGCCGATGGATGAGCGACTGGAGTTCTCCGGGGAGCGGCTCCTCCAGGGCATCCTGGTACCGTTCCACCGCCGCGTCCTCTCCCCGTTCGCACTCGGCCACGATCGCCTTGTCGTCGTCGCCGGTGAAGACATCCTTCAGGTTCAGCCATCCCCGGTGAATGGTGCCGCTGAGGCTTCCATGATCGTCGGGATCGCCGCCGAGCCGGCGTACCTCCCCTTCAAGCTCGTTGCAGAACTGCGAACGCTGCTGCGCATAGCTGGAGAAGAGCGACTTCAGCTCTCCGCTGTGCGTTCCTTCGGCCGCATCACGAAACCCCTGCTCGCCGTCTTTGCATGTCTCGATCAGATTGTTCAGAACTGAGATGATCTCATCGGATTCGATAGCCATTGTCAACCTCCTGCGTGTAGTTTCATGTGTTGAGTTCCGCGTCCGCCGGACGCGGCGGTTCCGGTTTATGCGGTCGCGGCGCGCTTGCGGGATGCCGCAGTGCGACCTTTGGAACCTGCGCGACCGTTGCGTGAGGCAGCCTGCCCGTTCGAGGAGACTTCTCCGGCGGGCGCCTTGGCCTTCACGTTCTTCCGTTGCGAGAGCTTCGTCAGGAGCTTGTCGGTCTGCCCCTCTTCGTCGAGCGTCTGCTGAAGGATCATGGCGGCCTCCGGGTAGCCCAGCAGTTTAGCATAGGTGCGGGCGGTGCCGTAGGCGGCTATCTCGTAATGTTCCGCTTTCTGGGCGGCGGCGATAAGCGCGGCATCCATGACTTCCGGTTCGATGTCGGCTTTCGCCTTCAGCAGTTCGCTCCCTTCCTCCACAAGCCCTTCCATGGCGGCGCATTTCTTCCCCTTCGGGGTGATGCCGACGATCTCGCAGACCCGCTCCAGACGGGCTACATGCTCCCTGGTCTGTTCCAGGTGTTCCTCGAAGGCGGCGCGCAGGTCGGGGGAGCTTGCTCCCTTCGCCATTTTCGGCAGCGCCTTCACGAGCTGGTTCTCGGCGCTGTAGAGATCCTTGAGATCCTGGGCAAAAAGATCGTTCAGTGATGTGAGCTTCATGAATATCTCCTCGTTGTTCAATGTGTGATCATATCGCGGTCATATCGGCGTATCCGTCGAGCGCCTGTCGCCGGCCCGGCGGTCGGGGGCGGCTCCACCGGTTCCGGTAACCCTTTCTCCGGCATACCGAAGCTCCGACATCAGCTTCTCCGCCATTACGTTCGACGCCGGCGCCGGAGGGGTGGGCCGGCGCGGCGAATAGATCTCGCTCCACGGGTTGACGACCCCAAGGATCTGATCGCTGATGATCATCCCGGCGAGCGATCCTAGCGTCAGGCCGTTCCCTGCATATCCTGTAGCGATGTAGATATCCGGAACGAGCGGACTCGGGCCTATGTAGGGGAGACCGTCGGCGGAGATGTGGATCCGTGTGGACCAGCGGTACTCGATCCCGGCGACGTCATGTCGCCTTCGGATGTGATCCTCAAGCCGCGCATATCGTGGTCCGGAGTCCTCTTCCTCCTCCGCTCTGTGGCCCATTCCTCCCGTGAGCAGGATCGTCCGGCCGTTCTCCCGATAACTGCAACCGTAGTGATATGGTTCCTCCATATCGCGAAATACCCCCTGGGGGATCGGCGAGTTCAGACGTGCTCCCACGATGTAGGAGGCGTACGGCAGCACCTCGGCCTGTATCAGGTTCAGATTGGTCTGAGTGTGCGTCGCAATGACGACCGCGTCCGCGGTGATGACTCCGCCGCCGTCGATCCTGATGCGCGCGGGGGAGCCGTCGGTGATGCCGGTGATGCGGGTCATCTCGAAAACGTAGCTCCCCTCGCCGCGCACGGCGCGCGCCAGGTGGAGCGTATACTGCATCGGATTCAGTTGCGCCTGGTTGTCGATCCGGAGGGAGGGGCGCGCCTCTCCGGAGCCGGTGGAGGATTCGAGCAGCTCGGCCTCCAGGCCGGCGGCGCGTTCGGCGTCGGCTTCGCCGCGAAGCCTCTCCTCGCCGTCGGGCGACTCACAGTAGATAAGGCCCGGCACCCGGCGGAAGCCGCACTCCATCCGTTCGTCGCGCACAAACTTCTCCACGCGATCTATCGCCGCGACGTTCGATCGCGCGACCTGGGCGGCGCTCTCGCTGCCGAAGTCGGCGGTCACCCCGCTGTAGCAGGCGTGCGGGATCACCGAGAGGTATCCGGCGCTGTGGCCGGTGGCGCCCCGTCCTATGTGGAGCGCGTCGATCACGGCGACGCGTTTCCCTCCCCGCTTCAGGAGGAGCGCGGTCGTGAGGCCGGTGATGCCGCCTCCTATCACCGCGACGTCGACTCTGAGGCTCCCCCCGAGTCGGGGGAACACAGGTGTGGGAACCGAGTCCATTATCCAGACGGAAGGGGGATCGGTCTGAAGATTCTCCATAACAGCATCAACAACATCGTGTCGGTAACCGGCGGCAGGGGGGGCGCCGCCGAAAGGCTTGATCCTGAGCGTTCAGATTCTCATCAACATCGTATCGGGATACGGGCACACCGCGTGTCGGGGAGTGTTGAAACGACCTCCCGGGGGGAGTTATCCCCATGCATCTTCTCCTCCCGTACATCATAACAACGGATCGAGCCGTTTGGTTCTCACTTATCCACATCACGATGTGGAAAGGGGGAGAGCCCGAACAAACGCCCCGCCGACGATGTTGAGGGAGAAGGAACCGGACTCCGACTCGATCATGGGGGAAGAAGGTTCAGCCGATACGGAAACGGAGAACAACGAGACGATGAGATCGACGGAGACACGGGCGAACGAGGAGACGACAGGAATCGACGACCCGATCGAGGCGGCTCGATCAATCGGTCTGCGATACGTGGGCGACGATGTTCCCGGCATAACGCGCGAGTCCTCCGGGAAGGGATTCCGCTACAGAGATCCCGATCGGAAGATCATCCGCGACAAGGCGACCCTCTCCCGCGTCGCCTCGCTCGCCATCCCTCCCGCATGGACCGACGTCTGGATCTCCCCCTCCGCGCGCGGCCATATCCAGGCGACCGGCCGCGACGCGAAGGGGCGGAAACAGTATCGCTACCATCCGCGCTATCGGGAGACGCGGAACATCTCCAAGTACGATCGCATGCTCCTCTTCGCCGATGCCCTCCCCAGGCTCCGCGAGCGTGTGGATGCCGATCTGGTTCTTCCGGGGATGCCGCGGGAGAAGGTGCTGGCGGCGGTGGTGAGGCTGCTGGAGCTTACGATGATCCGGGTCGGCAACGAGTCGTACGCCAGGGAGAACGGATCGTTCGGGCTGACCACGCTGCGGAACCGTCACGCCAGGATCGACGGCTCCACCGTCAGGTTCCGCTTCCGGGGGAAGAGCGGCGTGCGACATGAGATCGAGCTGCACGATCGCCGCCTTGCGCGTATCGTGGGGCGATGCCGCGATCTGCCGGGGCATGAGCTGTTCGAGTATATCGACGCCGAAGGGACTGTCCGCCGTATCTGCTCCGACGACGTCAACACCTATCTGCGGGAGATCTGCGGCGAGGAGTTCACCGCGAAGGATTTCAGGACGTGGGGAGGAACCGTGCACGCCGCCTCGACTCTTGCCGGCATGGAGGAGTTCGGATCGGAGACCGAGGCGAAACGGAGGATGGCCGAAGCGGTGAAGCAGGTCGCCGCACATCTCGGCAATCGTCCCGCTACCTGCCGGAGCTACTACATACATCCCGCCGTGATGAACGCCTATCTCTCGCGGAGGCTTCAGGAGATCTATGCGGCGGACCGGGAGGAGGCCGGGGAGGAGCATCCCTTCTCCCTCACCCGTGACGAACGGGTCGTGGTCGAACTGCTCCGTAACGATCGTTGACGACGCTTCGCCCGCTCGGTCGCGCGGTGGTATCTTTACAGCGAACGATTCGGCGGGGAGATCCCGACGATCGTAACCTTCTCATCGAACATCCTCACGATACATCTCCATAACGACGTGTCGATCCGGCGACATGTCGATAACGCACAACAACATGAGCACACCTGACGAAGCCTCCTCGCTCCCCCCTCTTACCTACTGGGACTACATCAAGCTGGACGATCTCCTTTCGCTTCAGGCGCCCCGCACCCAGGCGCACGACGAGCTGATGTTCATCATGGTCCATCAGACGTTCGAGCTCTGGTTCCGTCTTGCGATCAACGAGCTGCGCGGAGCGATCGGCGCGCTCGAATCGGGGAACGTGCAGTACGGCGTCGATCTGCTGCGGCGGGTCGGGGTGATACTCCGCACGGCCCACAAGGGGTTCGATCCGCTGATGACGATGTCGCAGCAGGGATACGCCGAGTTCCGCGACGCGCTCCATCCCGCCAGCGGATTCCAGTCGTCGCAGTTCCGGATCATCGAGATCCTGCTCGGTATCCAGCGCGTCTCCGGCGGCGAAGAAGCTCGCAACGAGAAGTTCTACTGGGAGAACGCGGTGCAGGCGGGGAGCACCTTCAACAACTTCGTCGACAGATACTACGAGGAGCTCACGCGCGACTATGAGTCGGCGAAGGAGCACAACCTGCGGAACGTCATGCTCCGTCTGACGGAGGAGGCCACCGGCCTTACGGGCGCCGACGCCTACCGCCATCTCCTCTCGCATCGCACCGAGTATGCGGCGCTGGTCGTGCTTGCGGAGGCGGGACGCGATCTGGAGCAGGCGCTGCTCGACTTCCGTCTGAACCATCACAAGGTGACCGTCTTCACCATCGGCGAGCACGCGGCCGGCACCAGCGACGCGCATCGTCCCAAGCACTCCAGCTGTGCCGTCTATCTTCTCGACGTCATCAAAGATCACTCGACGATCTTTCCGGAACTTGAGGATGGGATGTCCCGATAGACCCCTCGCTCCCCGCGAGCCCTTGCCCCGTCCGGGCTGAGAGGTCGCGGAGCTTCTTCCTTTCATCGACGACGATCGGCATCGCGCGGCGTTCACACGGGGAGTTCAGTCTCCTCCGAGTGCGCCGCGCGGTCGTTGATGCGGTATCGACCACCGATCCTTCACTTCTTCAAATTTATTGCTTTACGATGTAAGTGGGCGTTTGAGGATGCCTCGGCGTCGGTCGCCCGGAGCGCCGCCGGCCCGCGAGGCCTTGTCCTGCAAGGGATCACGGTAGACCGTTGACCCCTATGCCGTCCGGATTGAATATCCTATTGCGTTGTAAGTAGGGGCCTGTCTCCTCCTTGAGAGATCGTTTCGGAAGAGATCCCGGAACAAAGAGGGTGCATGAGGTGTTCAAGGTCGCAGTGCGTGAACTTTTTTTGCGAACGATGCGAAAGAGTAGTGCGAACGTGTGTGGTGTTTTTATAATTTCGCGCAACCTATTTGGGACATCGCAGGGTGAGACAACTGAACGGTAAGAGAATCATCATCGGTATCACCGGCAGTATAGCGGCATACAAGGGAGCCGTACTCGCCAGGGAGCTTGTGAAACGCGGCGCGGAGATCCGAGTCGCGATGACCTCCGCCGCCTCTCACTTCATCACCCCTCTCACGCTCGCCTCCATCTCCAAGCATCCAGTAGCGCAGTCAATGTTCCCGCTTCCGGGCTCCGAACCGGCGAGCGGATCGTGGCATATCGACTGGGCATTATGGGCCGATGCGATGGTTATAGCTCCCGCAAGCGCCTCCACCATCGCAAAGCTCGCAGTCGGACTCAGTGACAACGTGTTGACCGTGATCGCGACGGCGATGCGGGGGAAGGTGTTCGTCGCCCCCGCGATGGATCTGGATATGTATCGTTATCCGGCGACCGTCGCGAACCTTGCGACGCTTCGCTCGTACGGCATGGAGGTGATTCCGGCCGCAGAGGGAGAACTGGCGAGCGGCCTTGTGGGGCCCGGCAGACTTGCGGAGCCGGAGGAGATCGCCGACGCGCTGGAGCGTCATCTGAATCGCGACCTCTCTCTCGCATCGCAACGTGTGCTGGTCACCGCCGGTCCCACGCACGAGCCGATCGATCCGGTCCGCTATATCGCGAACCATTCGTCGGGGAAGATGGGCTACGCGATTGCCGAGGAGGCGCGCGATCGCGGCGCCCGTGTAACTCTTGTGAGCGGTCCCACGTCGATTCCCGCTCCCTCCGGCGTCGAAGTGATCCCGGTGGTCACCGCGGAGGAGATGGGGGCGGCCGTCGACGCATGCAGCGACGACGCGGATATCATCGTGGCGGCCGCGGCCGTTGCCGACTTCACGCCGCTCCGCCGTGCCGAGAGGAAGCTGAAACGGAGGGAGATGGATGAGGAGGAGATGCGGATCGAGCTGAAGCCGACGCGCGACATCCTTCGCTCGGTCGGTCTGCGGAAGCGTCCCGATCAGATACTTGTCGGCTTTGCGCTGGAGACGAACTCCCTTCTGGAATCGGCCCGGGCGAAGCTTATCGAAAAACGATGCGATCTGGTGATCGCGAACTCCGCCGGCGAGGAAGGGGTCGGTTTCGGAGCGGATACTAACAGGATAACGATCATCGACGTTGATAGTGAATCTCCCCTCCCGATGATGACCAAGCGCCGCTGCGCGTCGGCGATCTTCGACGCGATCGAACGGAAGATGGACGCATGGGGGAAGAGGACATCGGTGAACGACCGAATCTCATGAGCGAGTCGATCAAGGATGAAATGAAGCGATTCGCCGAGCAGCACTACGCACTCTTCGGCGAGATCGTCGCAACCAGACGGACGCGGCCGGAGGCGCAGGCCCAGGCGGCGGAGCCTGTCGCGCCCTCGGCGGCGGCAGAGCAGCAGGGGACGCAGCCGGTCGCGCGGCAGGAGGAGATCATCTCGCCGTTCGGGGTGAGGCTTGCATCGATTCGCGAGGAATGGGTCGGAGCGACCTCGCTGGAATCGTTGCAGCAGATGATCTGCGCGTGCCAGAAGTGTCCGCTGGGGAAGACACGGAACAAGTTCGTGTTCGGAACGGGGAACCCGAACGCCGACATCGTGGTGATCGGCGAGGCCCCCGGAGCCGATGAGGATAGATTGGGAGAGCCGTTCGTGGGAATGGCCGGACAGTTGTTGACGAAGATTCTTGCCGCGATCCATTTCACGCGCGACGACGTATACATCTGCAATATTCTCAAGAGCAGACCGCCGGGGAACCGGACGCCGGAGCGCTTCGAGGTGGATCAGTGCATCCCCTATCTCTACAAGCAGCTCGATCTGATACGACCGAGGTTCATCCTTGCGGTCGGGCTGACGGCGGCCAACGGGCTGCTGAACACGAAGGCGACGATGAGGGAGCTGCGCGGCAAGGTCCACGACTATCACGGCATTAATCTGATTGCGACCTATCATCCCGCGGCGCTGCTGCGCAATCCGCAGTGGAAGCGCCCGACCTGGGAGGACGTTCAGCATCTGAGACGGCTGTATGACGAGTGGAAGGGTGGAACGACGTGAGCAGGCCGTCTCCTACAATCCTATTTCGCATCGGCTCCAACTCCATGCGATTCCTCGGTGTGCGATAGAACGCCGGGGCGTCGGTGGTTGACATCATGGCGCAAACGGCTCTCGGGCGACCATCGGACTATGGCGCTCGTGAGCAAACGGGTTATACATTTTTCTGGAGACCATTATGGCAACGACCACAAAGACCTCGAAAGCGGCGGCTGATCCCGACGCGAAGAAGTCGACGGCGAAAGGGGCCGCGAAGCCGGCCGCGAAGCCGGCGGTGAAATCCGCGGCCAAGCCTGCCGCGAAGTCCGCTGCGAAACCTGCGGCGAAGAGCGCCGCGAAGTCCGCTCCGAAGGCGGCCGACAAGCCCGCAGCGAAGAACACCGCGAAGCCCGCGGCGAAGGGAGCGACCAAGCCCGCCGCGAAGGCTGCCCCAAAGCCTGCTCCGAAGGCCGCCGCGAAGCCCGCAGCAAAGGCCGCAGCGAAACCTGCCGCCACCACTGCCGCGAAGCCAGCAGCCGGCACCGCCGCGAAGCCTGCCGCAAAGGGAACCGCGAAGTCCGCTGCGAAAGCCGCACCGACTGCGAAGAAGTCCTCCACGGCGAAGGCCGACGGCGCTGCCGCACCGAAGCGCGCGAAGACGACCAGAACATCCTCGACGATGAATCTGGCCAAGAGCGCCGCCTCCACGACTTCCGGTGCGAAGAAGGGGGGAGCGAAGCCCGCCGCCAAGGCCGCTGCAAAGCCCGCAGCGAAGCCTGCTGCAAAGGCCGCCGACAAGCCTGCCACGAAAGCAGCAGCGAAGCCTGCTGCGAAGGCAGCTGCGAAGCCTGCCGCAAAATCCGCAGCCAAGCCGGCAGTGAAGGCCGCAGCGAAGCCGGCAGTGAAGGCCGCAGCGAAGCCTGCTGCGAAGGCAGCCGCCAAGCCGGCAGCCAAGGCCGCTGCGAAGCCCGCAGCGAAAGCATCCAGGGATGGCGCCGCAAAGGATGGAGCGGCCAAAGCAGGAGCCGCAAAGGGCGGAGCAGCCAAGGGCGCGGCAAAGGAAGCAGCGAAGCCTGCCGCGAAGGCATCCAACGGCGCTGCTAAAGCCGGAGCAGCGAAGGGAGCTGCCAAGGGTGAAGCGGCCAAGGCAGCAAAGGGAACTGCGGCGAAGGATGGAGCAGCTAAAGGCGCCGCCAAGGGTGGAGCAACGAAGGGAGCAGCCAAGGGCGGAGCAACGAAAGGCGCCGCCAAGGGCGGAGCAGCCAAGGGAACGAAGTCGGCCGCACGGTCGGAGATCCGTTCCATCGTAATCGATGCCAAGGCGGCAGGGACGGCATCGACCACGAAGGCGGCGAAGCCTGCGAAAGCAGCCAAGGGAGAGAAGGCGGCTTCCAAGGGAGCAGCGAAGCCGGCGGCGAAGGCAGCGGCAAAGCCGGCAGCCAAGGCGGCTTCCAAGGGAGCAGCAGCGAAGCCCGCAGCAAAAGCAGGCGCGACGAAGACAGGCGCAGCCAAGGAGCCCAGGGCGGGCGCAACGAAGACGGGCGCCGCGAAGGGTGGAGCTACCAAGGCCGGAGCCGCGAAGGCAGAGAAGTCTGCAAAGGGCGGAGCAGCCAAGGGTGGAGCTGCGAAGGCAGAGAAGCCCGCGGCAAAGGGAGGCGCGGCGAAAGCCGGAGCAGCCAAAGGCGCCGAGAAGGGTGGCGCAGCCAAGGGTGGCGCAGCTAAGGGCGGAGCTGCGAAAGGCGCAGCCAAAGGTGGCGCAGCCAAGGGTGAAGCAGCCAAGCCGGCCAAGGGTGGCACAGCCAAGGGCGGAGCTGCCAAGGGAGGCGCTGCGAAGGAAGAGAAGCCGGCAGCCAAGGGTGGAGCGGCCAAGGGTGGAGCAGCCAAGGCCGCCAAGGGCGGAGCCGAGAAGAGCGCAACCAAGAGCGGCGGCGCGGGGACCAAGGTCGCCAAGACGTCGGGCGGAACGAAGTCCCGTTCGAAGTGATCGCTGCGCGATATCGCTATATGATATGCCGCCCTCGACCTCAGGGGGCGGCTTTTTTTCTCCTCCCCCCTCCTTTCCCCTGACACGAACTTTATCGATCAGGCGCGACGATTCCGGGGGATGAAACCGATTTCTCCAGTATCTTACCGACCCGCGAGCGGTTGCGGGGTACCATCACACGGGCTTCGCAAAAGCATCATCGCTCAATCCGAACACATTCGATTCCCATGGGCATACGTCGAGCCGTCGATATCCCGGAGCTTCGTCAGGCGCTGGAGCGTCTTTTCTCTCTTCAGACGTTCGGCATCAAACTCGGTCTGGAGCCGGTGACCGAACTGCTGAACGAGTTCGGCAATCCTCAGAGAACATTTCCCTCGATCCATATAGCGGGGACCAACGGCAAGGGCTCCGTCTCCTCCATGATCGCCTCGATCCTCCGCGCGGCGGGGCTGCGCGTCGGGCTCTATACATCTCCTCATCTGATAGATTTCGAGGAGAGGATCAGAATCAACGGCGTGCCGATGGAGCCGGAGCGCCTGGCGGTCTATGCGCGCGAGATGATGCCGGCCATCGAGCGGATCGGCTGCACCTTCTTCGAGGGGACGACGGCGATGGGGTTCCGCTACTTTGCCGAGAACGGCGTCGATGTCGCCGTGGTCGAGACCGGCATGGGAGGGCGCCTCGACGCCACCAACATCCTCGCCCCGCTCGTCACCGCCGTCACCTCCATCAGTTACGATCACACAAAGCACCTGGGCGATTCGCTGGAACAGATCGCGTTCGAGAAGGCGGGGATCTTCAAGCCGGAGACGCCGGCCGTCGTCGGACCGGTGGCTCCCAGACTGCGGCAGGTGTTCATCGATCGCGCAGCCGCGGTCGGGGCCTCTCTTCGGTTCGTCGAGGATCTCTGCCGTGCGGTCTACAACGATATGACGTTCGATCGGACGGAGGCGTCGTTCATGATCGGCGGGCGGGAGCTATCTCGGTTTGCGATCGATCTCGTGGGACGCCATCAGATCGAGAACGCCCGTGTCGCCCTCTCCGTGGTCGAGAGTCTGCGCGAACGGTTCGCGCTCGATGATGAGATCGTGCGCCGGGGGATGGCGGAGATACGCGCAAACACGGGGCTGACCGGACGGTTCGATTCGATCGCCTCCAACCCCCGCATCGTTCTCGACGTTGCTCACAACGCCGACGGTGCGCGCGTTCTGGTGGAGACGATCTCGTCGCTGAACGGTTCGCGGAAGAACCTCAGGATCGTCTACGGCGCCGTGAAGGAGAAGGATGTGGCGGAGATCGTGGAGATCCTGAAGCCGCTCGTCGTGAAGCTCCATGCGGTGCGCGCCGACAACCATCGCTCGCTTCCGGCCGACGAGATCGCGCATCATGCGACGGCCGCCGGCATCCCGACCGAGATCGCCGGGAGCGTTCATCAGGGAGTGGAACGGGCGGTAAGCGAGGCGGGAGAAGATGAGGTCGTGCTGATCTGCGGGTCGTTCCATGTGGTCGGGGAAGCTCTTGAGACGATGGAACGTGAGGAGAGGGGACCGGAACCGGGGGTTGTCCGCGAGGCGATCGCGCTCCAGGACTATCGCGCCGGGACGGAGAGGGATCGTCCCCACGGTCGCGGCGACCGGGTGGAACCATATCGCGCTCCGTCATCCGTTCCGAACGGCGATCCCCCCCGGACCGTCTACCGGAAGGATGTCGTCGAGCGGCGGATCACGGTGAAGGACTGGCATCCGAACGAGCAGCCGCGCGAGCGGATGATGAAGCTGGGGGCCGGGGCGCTCAGCGACGCCGAGCTCCTTGCGATACTTCTCCGCACCGGCACGAAGGATGAGGATGTGATCCAGGTCAGCCGCAATCTTCTGCGGCGGTTCCACAACTCGTTCGCGGAGATGGCCGGGCGTGATTTCAAGGAGCTCCAGAAGATCAGCGGCGTGGGCCCGACAAAGGCGGTGATGCTGGCGGCCGCCTTCGAGATCGGACGGCGCGTCAGGGTGGAGCCCTTCGGCAGCCGTCCCCAGATCACCTCTCCGGCCGACGTCGCGAACCTCTACATCCCGCTTCTTCGCGATATCCGCAAGGAGCAGTTCCATGTGCTCGTGCTGAACAGCGCGAACCAGGTGATCCGGATGGAGCTGATCTCCGAAGGGAATCTCAACAGCTCCATTGCTCACCCGAGAGAGGTCTATCGGACCGCGATCGTCGAGAACGCCGCGTCGATCATCGGGCTCCATAATCATCCCAGCGGCAACCCGACGCCGAGCCGGGAGGATATCGCGATCACGAAACAGCTCGTCGAGTCGGGACGGATCGTCGGCATCCCCTTCCACGATCATATCATCATCGCGGGTGAGGAGTTCGTCTCGCTCGCGGAACTGGGGTACGTATGAACGGAAGGGCACACACGGATCATATCGCATTCTTTCATAGTGAACGCATCATGAAGATCATCTCTCCATCGTTCCTTCTCTCTCTTCTTCTTGCCCTCCTCGTCGTCGGCTGCAACGTGCGTCGGGAGAGCGGTGAGGATCAGGATACCTCGCACTCCGTCGAGGCGGAGGACCCGAACGGGGAAACGGATGAACCTTCCGACGAGGGTTCCGACAGCGGTGTGAGGGGTCCGGCCGGAGAGGAGGAGTCCGGGAAGAAGGAGAAGCCCTCTCCTGAGGGAGCGATCGTCTCCTCCAGCGGCAACATGGAGGTGACGGCGCCGGGAGCGAATCAGCAGGTATCGGGTGAGGGATTCGTGCTGCGCGGGCGGGCGCGCACCTTCGAGAACGCTCTCTCCTATTGGGTGATGGACAAGGGAGGGAAGCCGATCGCCGAGGGGCATCTGACGGCGGTCGGGGAGACGGGACACCTCAACCCCTACACGACCGAAATAAGTATCGCATCGTCATATACCGGTCCGGCCCGCCTGGAGGTGTTCCAGTATTCCGCGAAGGATGGTTCGCGGATCGACATCGCGACCGTGCCGATCGTCGTAACGCGAGAGAAGGGGGCCGAGGAAGCAACCCTCCGGGTCTATTTCGCCAACGCGCGGCTGAACGGCAACGGCGACTGCGAGAACGTCTTCTCCGTTCCCAGGTCGCGCGGGAAGACGGCGGCCGTGGCCGAGGCGGTCCTGAAGGAGCTGCTGCGCGGTCCCTCGGTGGAGGAGAAGGCCGAAGGATACGCCTCCGAAATCCCGACCGGCACGGCCCTCAGAGGGGTGAAGATCGACAAGGGGGTCGCGACCGCGGATTTCAGTTCGGCGCTGAACAGAAGCGCGGGCTCATGCCGCGTGGCCGCCATCCGCGCCCAGATCGAGCGGACGCTGAAGCAGTTCCCGAGCGTGAAATCGGTGGTGATCAGCGTCGATGGGAACAGCAGCGAGGCGCTTCAGCCGTAACGCGGCGCGGGGTGAATCCCCATGAGAATTCACCCCGCGATATATCGGAACGTACGACGCCGACCGCGTTATCTGAGGATCACGAATCTGCCGGTCGATCTTCCTCTCGGCGTCCGGATCGTCACGAAGTAGGTGCCGGAGGGGAGCGACGCAAGGTCGGCCCGCAGGCTCCGTTCATATCCGTCCGCGATGATCGCGCCGTTCAGGAGCGTGGCCGCCACGGCTCCGCGCGCATCGGTGACGACGATCGAGACGGGGATCTCTCCCCCGCCTCCGACCCTCCAGAGAAGCGTCAGATCGCCGTACGATGGGTTCGGCGCTATCCCCGCCACGCTGACCGTCTCTTCTCCCGTTACTCCCTCGACCGCGACTCCCGTCGTCGACCCGGAGACGGCCGAGCCGCTCATCGCGATCACGATCGAATCGTCGACGTTGTTGTCCACGTGGAGCGTGATCGATCCGGTGTACTCCCCTTCCCCTCCGTTCGGCGTGAAGATGATCCGGATCTCCGCCGAGTCGCCGGGCGGGATCACGAACGGTGCGTCGGTGACGACCCGGAAGCAGGCGGCCTCTTCCTCGTTCAGGGTTCCCGTCGTCGCGATCGAGTCGATCCGGAGATCGACCGGTCCGATATTCCGGATCGCGACGGTGGTGTCGTAGATCGCTCCCTCGATCCGTCTGCCGAAATCGAGAGCGTCGATTGTTGCCACAGACGTCCCGATGACCGTGGCCGTCAGGGTCACGCTTCCGGTCCGGCCGCCGCTCTCGCGCACGATCAGTACGGTCGAGTAGACTCCGTTCGTGTTCGTCGGGACCAGTTCCACCGTTACCGTCGCGGAGTCGCCCGGTCCCAGCGTCAGCGGAGGCGCGGGGGAAAGGATCCGGAACGCGCTCGAGCTTCCTCCTTCCAGATCGAGCGCCGTCACGGTCAGCGGCGCGTTGCCGCTGTTCCGGAGCATGAAGGAGTCGCGGAGGGATCGTGCGTGTCCTGTAATTCCCAATACGATATTCGATCGGCTCAGGGCCAGCCCGGGGCTCCTCCCCTCTCCGGTGAGAGCTATCTCCAGGGGAGCTTCGGGGAGATCGCTTCGGATCATCAGTGTCCCGGTGTGCGGGCCTGTCGTTCCGGGGGTGAAGCGGAGGGTGAAGGTCCCTTCCTCGCCGGGAGCCAGAGGCGTCGAGGCCGATGGAGCGTTCACGATCGTAAACCCGGTTCCGGAGACTGCCGGTGTTCCAAGGATGAGAGTGTCGGTGCCGGAGTTCATCACCTTCACCTCCCGTTCCCGCGACGCGTCGATCGTGGCGTCGCCGAAGTCGATCGCGGGATCGGCCGCGAGTCTGCCGAGGAGGGCGGTTCCCTCCAGCTCGACGGTCGTCGTGGGTCTGTCGGGATCATCGGAGGCGATCATGAGCCGTGCCGTGCGCCGTCCCGCCTCGGTCGGTGTGAAGCGTATCTCGATCGGAAGTATCGTCGACGGCTCCAGCACGGCCGGGGTTCCGGGGGCGAAGGTCGGGGAGATCATCTCGAAGTCCGAGGCGTCTTCTCCCTCGATCGTCATCCCTCCCACCCTGAGCGGCGCGTTGCCGTCGTTCCGGATCATTATGGATGATGTTCCGCTTCTCCCCACCCGTGCCGATCCGACCGCAACCGCCACGGGAGCGGTGAGCGTGGGGGCGATCCCGAGCCCGGTGATGGGGAATTCGCTCAGCATCGTCGGCTCGTCGTCGTGAACCAGTCGCAGCGTCGCCTGGTATTCGCGGCGCTCGGTCGGACGGAATTCAATCCTGATGTGATGTGTAGAATCCGGAGCGACGATCGACGACGGCGAGACCTCGATGACCTTGAACGCCGCGGCGTCGGCGCCGCTGAACGACGTGCCGGAGATGTGAAGCGTATCGGTACACGAGTTGTAGATCAGCGCCGTGTCGATCACACGCGTCCCCCCGATACTCTGCACGCCGAACGAGACGCCGGAGATCAGCGCCGAAGCGACCGGCTTCACCCCGGTGCCGGTGATCGGTATGCTGTTGGGGGAGGTGGGGGCATTGCTCGTCAGGAGAAGGGTTGCCGACTTCGTGGCGGACTCTCCGTTCTTCCCTCCCGCCGTCGTCGGGGCGAAGAGGATCGAGAGGGACCGCGAGGCGCCGGGGGGGAGCGTGAACGCCCCGCCGCCGGAGACGATCGAGAAGGAGGCGCTGTCGATGCCGATGATGTCGGCGCCGCGCACCTCGAGCGATCCCTCACCGCTGTTGGTCACGGTGACCGACCGGGTCAGGTTTCTCCCCACGCGAAGCTGTCCGAACTCCACCGCCTGCGCCGAGGCCGAGATCATCGGCTGGGGCGCCACCGTGGCCGTCCCAGCCCCGACCAGTGTGCTGGAGTAGAGGACGTTCATGATGATGTTGTATCCGGTCGAGAACCCCTGCGCCATGTTCCGCCACCCCCCCGTCGCCGTATAGAAGGAGCTGCGGTTCTGGGTCGGGTTGCCGTTGTCGCTCTGCAGGCGGATCGTCCCCACGCCGTTGGTGGAGAGGGCGACATGGAAGTTGGTTCCCGCCGCGAAGTTCGCGGCCGTCCCGATACCTCGCAGATAGATAATGTTCTCCTGGTCGGCGACAAGGTTGCTGAAGGGGATGTTCACCGAGCCGAGCGATGTCCCCGGAATCCCGGCCAGACCCCCCGACGCGTTCGCGTGGAGCGTGGCGGTCAGCGTGCCGCTGGTCGGAAGCGAGGAGCCCGCCTCGAACCGGAGCTTCAGCGCCACGACCGATCCGGCTGTCGGGGCCGTATATCGTGTTGCGTAGCGTGTGACGCTGGAGGAGGGGAGCGCCAGCAGGACCGAGTAGTTCCCGTTGTTGTACGTCAGCACGCTGGTGCTCGGCGACTGGTTGGCGACGAAGTTGATGCCGGAGGTCGTCAATCCCGCCGTCACCGTCACGGCCGACTGTTCGTTGGTGTTGTCGGTCAGCATATCCCCCGATTCGTTCGCGCCGTTGTACCACTCGCGGTCGACCGTCAGGTTGATCGGGGTGTTGTAGCTCGCCACGCTCGACCCTCCGGTGAAGGTCGCGTTGAGCGGCTCGATCCTGACGTAATAGCTTCCCGGCGGGAGTCCCGCGATCGTATAGGCTCCCGTCGCCGGGGGCTTGAGGAGGAAGGCCGCTCCGCCGCCGGAGAAGTAGTCGACGACGGTGCTGTAGGTTGCTCCCGTCGCGACATTCATCGCCACCACGTTCAGTCCGCTCAGGTTCGTGTTGTCGGAGCGGCGCACGGTGCCGGTGATCGCGCCGGTCCGGCCGATATATCCGAGTGCGGGATAGAGTTCGGCGGCCGCGGCGGTGTCGTCGGCGTCCAGGGTCAGCTGGATCGACGGCTTCTGGATCACGGGGTACATCGTGGGATAGTCGCCGTGCAGTCCTATCTGCGAATGCGACAATCCCAGGAAGTGCCCTATCTCATGCGTCATCGTCGCCTTGTATTTCTCGTCGTCCGCGGCCGAGGCGGTTCCGCTCAGGAAGCCGTTGATGATCGCATAGCCTTCCACATAGTTGTTCGTGACGGTGTTGTAGGCGGAGCCGGCGATCCCGAGCACCGAGTTCTTCGCGCCGACTCCGAGCCGCGCATCGATGATCGCGCCGGAATGATCGAACACCACCGGGTTGATCCCGTCCGAATACTGTCCGGTCCCCGAGATATATGCGTCGGTGGCGGCCGTGACGTCGCGCGCCAGCGCCCCGGCGTTCGTGAACGAGAGCGCCGCGCTCCCGATGTTGTCCCACTGCGCGAACGCGTAGTTCGCGATGGTGACCGCCTGTGCGTTGCTGAACGCTCCCAGCGTCCCCGGATCGGTGCGGTAGCGGAGCGGAAACGCCGTCGCCAGATATCGGCGTCCGACCATGACGCTCGCTCCCAGCGGGCCGCCGGCCGTCACGGGAGGGGGAAAGAGAAGCGGAACAACGGTGAAGGCGGTGAGGAGGTAGAGAAGGCGTCTCATAGCTTCCCCTCCTCGCGAAGAAGTTCCTGGAGCAGTCCGACGAACGAGTCGAGCGTGACCGGCCGGTCGGCGCCGACGGGGAATCCGATACGGCTCATTTCGCTTTCCAGGCCGTTCAGGAGTCTGTCGTTCAGACCGTCGACACGTCCGTCGGGCGAGACGGTCCAGACCGCCTGGCTCATGCCGACCGGGCTTGTGAAACCGAGGTCGCTGACGGGATAGAACATTACCAGCACGCGCTCCCCGGGCTGGAAGTAGCGCATGTGCGGCAGTCGGGTCACGAGCCCCTCCGCTTCTCCGCCGAGCTGCTTGAGCGAGAAGAAGGGGAGCGGCACGCCGTAGACCGAATGTTCGACGGCAAAATCGGTGTAGGTGACGATATCTTCGCGTTCGTCGAGCCCGTTGCGGACATCGACGACCCGGCCGATGAAGATCGGTCCGGCCAGTTCCACCATCTCCCGCAGGGTGTGGGTCTTCACCTGCGCATGAAGCGGCAGCGCCAGCAGAAGCGCGGGGAGAAGGGGAACCATATGACTCAGAAGAGTCCGACGTGGCTGTACATCATTCTTCATTGAATCACCTTATAATAGTACATCGTTCGTTCGGAAGAACCGGCCAGAGGGTGCCGGGGTTCCCTGTACTATCGTAAGGCGAGGGTGTTGACGAACGGCCCGAAGGGGGGGATGCCCCGCGCTCAGGCCTCCCGCAACCAGCGCATGACCTCCCGGAACGACAGTTTCTTCCCGTAAAGAAGGATTGCCGTGCGGAAGATCTTGGCGGCGGCCCACGCCACCACGGCGGTCGAGGCGGCGAGCACCGAGAGGGTGGCGACGATCTCCCAGACCGGGGGCATCTTGGTGACGATGCGGACCATCATCATCGAGGATGTGATCAGCGGAATGAAGCTGAGAACGCGGACATAGCCCGCTTCCGGGTTCAGCATCACGGCGAAGGCAAGGCTGAGGGGGATCGCCAGCAGGAACATGGAGAGCCATGCCGTGGCGGTCTGGGCCCCCTGCTCGGTCGACGCCATCGATCCGACCGCGATAAAGAGCGCGGAGTAGAAACAGTATCCGAGAATCACGTAGAGGGTGATCAGGGGAAGGATCGACATCACGTCGATCGAGAGATCGATGCCGCCGACCCGCGACGAGATATACATCGCGCCGAGAGCTCCGATCCCCACCCATGCCACGATCATCGTGACCCCGAGCGCGCTGAGACCGATCAGTTTTCCCCACATCAGTTCGGAGGAGGAGATGGTGCTGACCAGGAGCTCGATGATCCTGTTCGATTTCTCCTCCACCAGTCCCCTGACAAGCTGCTGCCCGGTAGACATGACCATGATGGCGAGCAGAAGCAGACCGATGTAGGAAGCGATATATGTTCCGCCGAACCCGGAGGAGGCGTCGCTTCCGCTCTCGGTCACCTTCACCGTGCTCATGTCGACGGGTCGCTGAATGCTGTTGAAGACGGTGGTGTCGATCCCGGCCGTCGCCAGCCGGCGTTCCACGGCCGTCCGTTCGATCGCCGTCTCGAACCTCTCCACGACCCGAAGGTTGCTCGGATTCGTGCTGCGATATTGTACATGGAGCGTGTCGGCCTTGTCCGCGTCGGCGGCCAGCACGAAGATCCCCTCGACCTTCGCCGTGTCGTTCAGGGCGTCGCGGTCGGCGCGGGCCAGGGCGGAGTCGAGCGGGACCCCCTTCGTATAATCGACCAGCAGGAAGGCCGGCGAGCCGTCGTCGAGCTTGTGGGTGTTCTCGATACGACGTTTCAGGGGCTCGAAGAAATCCCCCGTTTTGTCCACGATCCCCACGATCTGGGTGGAGTCGGGGTCCTGCAGGGCGAGGAGGCCCGGCAGGCTCATCATGGCGATCAGCAGCAGCGGGGTGACGACAAGCCCGGCGATGAAGCCTTTCGTGCGCGCTTTCTGCACGTATTCCCAGCGGGCGATCTCGCCGACACGTTTCCAGTTCATGCGGAGATATATGCGATTGGTTGAAGTTGTCGGTTCATATCCGCCGGCCGTCCGGCGGCGGGGCGGGGACTCAGGCGCTCTTCCGCTGCAGCATCTCCACGGGAACGTCGGCCAGGCCGACGGTATCGATGAAGATCGTGTTGAGAGAGGGCTGGACCTTCTCGATCTTCGAGAGGAGCAGACGGTCTCCAAGATGCGGTAGAAGATCGTTCAGCGATGCGTCGGAACGGAGTTTCAGCTCGGCGTAGTTGGAGAAGACCGTTCCCTGCTGCACGGGGGCGAGGTCGGTGAGGAATCTTCCATCCCCCTCGAACTCGATCAGCACATTGTTCGCTCCATGCCGGCGGCGTACCTCATCCACGGTTCCGGAGAGGACCACCCTCCCCTTGTTGATCAGCGCTATCCGGTTGCAGTCGCGTTCGGCCAGATCCATCTGATGGGTGGAGTAGAGGATGACCCGCCCTTCGTCGCGCAGGTCGTCGATGATCCCCCGAAGAATCTCCTGGTTCACCGGATCGAGTCCCGACGAAGGTTCGTCCAGAATGATGTAGCGCGGCTCATGGATGAGGGAGATGATGATCTGGACCTTCTGCTGATTCCCCTTGGAAAGCTCCTCCACCTTGCGGCGTTCGCTTCCCGCCAGATCGAAACGTACGAGCCACTGGCGGGCACGGGCCTGTGCCGTCGCCGCGTCGAGTCCCTTCAACCGCGCGAAGTGCTCGATCGTTTCCAGGATCATCGCTTTCTGATACAGTCCGCGTTCCTCCGCGAGATATCCTATTCTGTCGCGAACCGATTCGACGTACGGTTCGCCGTCATAGGTGACGGTGCCGTTGTCGGGCTGGATGATCTGGGTGATCATCCGGATCGTGGTCGACTTGCCGGCTCCGTTCGGTCCCAGCAGGCCGAAGATCTCGCCGGGATGGATCTCCAGCGAGAGATCCTGCACGGCATGAACCTTGGCGAATCGCTTGTCCAGATGTTCTGCACGAATCATTGCGTATGTCCGATGCTTGGTCCTGTAATTCCCGATGTGATACGATCCGCGACCCCTTGCGGAATCGGGTCGTCGCTACGGCCTGCAAGGTACGAAGGTTGCGCCGCCGAAGAGGGATTGAACGATGGGAGGACATGGAGACGCCGGATAGCGGGTCGGCGGCATATATTGCGCCTCCCCCTCCGGGATCATCAGGAAGTCTTATCGTAATATGATGCGTCATTCCCTTCTTCTTGCGCTTGCTCTTTCCCTTGTCTCATGTAACAGCGGCGACCGGGCTCCGGGTTCGGACCGGTCCGATTCATCCCGCGCCGACTCCACGGGGAGCGACACGGCGCGCGCCGATCTTCTCCTGCCGGAGGAGGGAGCATTTCTCTCCAACATCCGTCAGCTCACCTTCGGCGGCGAGAACGCCGAGGGATACTTCAGCTTCGACGAACGGAAGTTCGTCTACCAGCGGACACACCCGGAGACGGGAGATCGGTGCGATCAGATCTACATGTACGATCTGGAAACCGGAGCGCAGAAACGGATCTCCACCGGCAGAGGGCGCACCACCTGCAGCTACTTCCTCCCGGGGGACAGCCTTGTTCTCTACGCCTCCACCCATCTCGCCGACTCCGGCTGTCCTCCACCCCCCGATTTCTCCAAGGGGTACACCTGGGCGCTCTACGGCGGCTACGACATCTTCACGGCCGACACGAACGGCCGGATCGTCTCGCAACTGACAAAAGGGGCGGGCTACGACGCCGAGGCGACCGTCTCTCCGAAGGGGGACCGGATCGTCTTCACCTCCACCCGGACCGGCGATATCGAGCTCTTTTCGATGAACCTGGACGGCTCCGACCAGCGGCAGCTGACCGATCTTCCGGGCTACGACGGCGGAGCGTTCTACTCGTGGGATGGAACGAAGATCGTCTTCCGGGCAAGCCGGCCGACCGGAGAGAAGCTGGAGCAGTATCGGGCACTGCTGAAGGAGGGACTGGTGCGGCCGTCGGAAATGGAGATTCAGGTGATGAACGCCGACGGATCGGGGCTGCGGGCGATTACCTCCAACGGGGCCGCCAATTTCGCTCCCTTCTGGCATCCGGACGGACGACATATCATCTTCGCAAGCAACGTTCACGACCCGAAGGGACGCGATTTCGATCTTTACATCATCCGGGAGGATGGCACGGGGCTGACCCGCATCACCCGCAACGATACCTTCGACGGCTTCCCGATGTTCACCCGCGACGGAGGGCGGCTGATCTTCGCCAGCAACCGGAACGCGGGCAAACGTGGGGAGACCAATCTCTTCATCTGTGATTTCAAGCTCCCGTAGGAGCCGAGGCGAGAGGGAGATCAGCGCGCCAGCGCCTTCCTGAAATATTCCATCGTCCGTTCCAGCCCCTCCCGCCGCGCTATTCTCGGCTCCCAGCCCAGAATTCCACGGGCGCGGGTGATATCGGGCTGGCGGACCTGCGGGTCGTCCTGCGGGAGCGGACGGAATTCGATCTCGCTGGCGGAGCCGCTCAGTTCGCGGATCTCCTGCGCGAGCTGAAGCATCGTCAGCTCGTCCGGATTGCCGATGTTGACCGGGTCGCACTCGTCGGAGAGAAGGAGCCTGTAGATGCCGTCGATCAGGTCGTCGACGTAGCAGACAGAGCGGGTCTGTTCTCCCGAACCGAAGACGGTCAGGGGCTGCCCGGTGAGCGCCTGCGAGAAGAAGGCGGGGATCGCGCGGCCATCCTCGACCCGCATTCTGGGGCCGTAGGTGTTGAAGATCCTGACGATCCGGGTCTCGACGCCGTGGTATCTGTGATATGCCATCGTCAGCGCCTCAGCGAACCGTTTCGCCTCGTCGTACACCCCACGCACTCCTATCGGGTTCACGTTCCCCCAGTATTCCTCGTTCTGCGGGTGGATCTGCGGGTCGCCGTATACCTCGGATGTCGATGCAAGCAGGAATGTCGCTCCCTTCGCCTTTGCAAGGCCCAGCGCCTTGTGGGTTCCCAGGGAGCCGACCTTCAGGGTCTGGATCGGGAGCTTCAGATAGTCGATCGGGGAGGCGGGGCTGGCGAAGTGGAGGATGTAGTCGAGCGTTCCCTCGACGAAGACATAGTTGGTGACGTCATGATGGACGAAGGAGAAGCGGGGATTCCCGAACAGATGGCCGATGTTGTCGGCGCTGCCGGTGATCAGGTTGTCCATGCAGATGACGTCGTGTCCCTCGGCGACGAGGCGTTCGCAGAGATGCGAGCCGAGGAATCCGGCGCCGCCGGTGATGAGTGTTCGAGGCATGTCTGGCTGATACTGCTGAATGATGTGGCCGGTTGTCGACGGTGATCGCGTTGATGCGGACCGCCGGTCGCGGTCGTGACGGGGCCGAAGTTAGTGATTCTCACCGAAGATTTTTTCTCTCCCATTACAATACCATCCATTTCCTTCTAAAATTTTGCCATTCGGGCCGGAACGTTATGTGAAAGAGCGTTGTTGCAGGGGATGTGACTGAAGGTGTCGGATCTAGATGTGTGGAAAGCAGGGCTGTTATTCCGTCCACGCACGGGCTCGGAACGCAGCGATCGAGCGCATCCGGCCGGCACCCTTTCCCGGCCGTCAGCGGCGCATGTCCGGAAGTCGCCACGGGCCAGGAGGCTAACTGCATAATCTTTTCAATTACCGGAGGTTTCATCATGCGTTCCAAGCGCTTTCTTCTGTCGGTCGCGACGGCCCTGGTGGCTCTGTTCGCCGTTTCGACAGCATATGCCCAGCCGACCGTCGACATCGAGAAGAACAAGTCGATCATCAGTCCCGAGAGCCAGTTCGGTTTCGGCGTCAACAATGCCGGCATGCATATCCAGTATGCGATCAGCCCCGCATTTCATATCGGTCTGAACCTGAACCTTGACGTGAACTCGCAGGACAGCCTGCCGTCCGGCTCCAAGACGACCAGCTACGATTTCGGTCCCTATTTCAAGTTCATCTTCGGCGGCGAAGTGGTGAAGCCGTATGCCTACGCTTCGCTCGGCATCATTCAGCCGGGAACGGGACGGTTCGTGGTGACGCGCCGCGGGATTTCGGCCGATCTGCCGGAGACCGAAATGGAGATCCGCGTGGCGGCCGGCGCCGAGTACTTCTTCAACCGTAATGTCGGTCTCTACGGCCATGTCAACCTGGCAAGTCTTCTGATCGAAGACCCGGCCGTTACCGACTTCGGTCTGCTCGGCGGCGTTGCCGGCGCCGAGTTCTTCTTCTAAAGTGTACGCCTCTCCTCCAAACTACCGGCTCACGCCGGGTACGCAGATGCCTCGATGGAACTACATATTCCGTCGGGGCATTCTTGCGTTTCGGGGGTAGGGAACGTGACGCAAAAAGAAAAGCCGCTGTCTGGCAGGACAACGGCTTGACGACATTCTCTGTACGGTTGCGAGCCTCAGGTGGTCTTCGAGCGGACCGCCTTGGTCGAGAGGCTGCGGAGGTAGTAGAGCTTGGCGCGGCGGACGCGCCCCTCGCGTACCACGCGGATGCTCTGGATGATCGGCGAGTGAACCGGGAAGATCCGCTCCACGCCGACCCCGTTGCTCACCTTCCGAACGGTGAAGGTCTCGTTGATTCCCCCGCCGCGGCGCGAGATGACGATCCCCTCGAAGTTCTGAACGCGCTCCTTTCCACCTTCGATGACGCGGACGGCGATAGCTATCACGTCGCCGGGGCGGAAGGTCGGGATGACCACGTCGACCTCGTTATTGCGCGTCTTGCGCACGGCCGCCGTCTGAGCGATGATCTGATCGCTGAGTGCTTCGATTTCTTTCATGGCATACTCCTCAATGTTCTCTCATCTCTCCGGTGCGGCGTTCCCGTCCTTCAAGATGAGTGAGGGTTTGTGTTGTTGTTGTTTTCGTGTACAAACGCTTGCTCAGTCGTCGACCATGTCGCTCCGCCGCTCGCGCGTGCGCTCCAGCGCCATGGCCTCCCGCCACTCGGCGATCCTTGCGTGATCGCCGCTCATGAGGATCTCCGGCACCCGCATTCCGCGGTACTCCGCCGGCTTGGTATAGTGGGGCGCGTCGAGAAGTCCCGTCTGGAACGAGTCTCCGAGCGCCGACTCACTATCCCCCATCGCACCCGGCAACAGCCTGACGATCGAATCGGTCAGCACCATCGCGGGGAGCTCCCCTCCTGTCAGCACGTAATCGCCGATCGATATCTCGCGCGTGACGAGCCCGATCCTGACCCTCTCGTCGACCCCCTTGTAATGGCCGCAGAGAAGGATCAGGTTCCGCGACATCGAAAGCCGGTTCGCGGTCGGCTGTGTCAGGAGTTCGCCGTCGGGTGTCAGGAAGATCACCTCGTCGTACTCCCGTTCAGATTTCAATCGTTCGACGCACTCGAAGATCGGTTCCGGACGGAGGATCATCCCCGCCCCTCCGCCGTAGGGAGTGTCGTCGACCTGCTTGTAGTTGCCGAGACCGTACTCATGCAGGTTGTGCACGATGATCTCGACCAGTCCCGCCGCACGCGCCCGCTTTACGATCGAGGCGTCCAGGACGCTGTCGAAGGTCTGGGGGACCACGCTCAGGATATCGATCCGGAGGAGCGGTTCGCGGCGCGGCGTCTCATCGTCCGTCGGCATCCGTTCCCTCCTCGGAGATCATCCCCGGAATCGGGCGGACGACGGCGACCTTCTCGGCCCGGTTCAGCTCGACGACGAACTCGGTGATCGCCGGGAGCATCCATTCCCGTCCCTCGTGCTCGATCGTCCAGATGTAGTGCGCGGGGGTTCGGAACAACCCGGTGATCGTTCCCACCGGTTCCCCGCTCTCGCTCCGCGCCTGGAACCCGATCACGCCGGGATCGATCAGTTCGTTGCCGTAGCCGATCGATTCAGGGGGAAGGAAAAGGGCCTGATCGACGAACTTCTGCGCCTCCTCCCGTGTCCCGATCCCTTCCAGGCGACAGAGGAGCTCGTCGCCGTGCGCCTGGCAGAAGACGAGCGTCATCATCGTCCCGAACGCCTCGGTATAGCCTATCCACGCGGGGGAGGGGACGCCGACCGTCGGCACCGTCTCGAAATCGAGGGTGCAGCGGAGCGTTCCATCCAGGCCGTGGGTGCGGGTAAGCACGCCGAGGCGTATGCGCGAGGGGGTTGAGGAATGCATGGAGCCGGAGAGCAGAGCGCCGGCCCCGGATCGATTGCGAAGCGCTCTTCGCTCGTATCCGTGAGCCGGCGTGTTGATCAGCTTGCGTTCTCTTCCGTGCTCTTCTCGCCGGTGACCTCCTGCTCGGTCGGGGTCTCGGCAGCCGTTGCGTCGGCAGCGGCGGGAGCCTCCTCGGGGGCAGCGGCTGCGGCAGCTTCGGCTTCCGCCTGGGCACGAGCCTCGGCGGCTTCAGCCTCGGCCTTCGCCTTTGCGTCAGCCTCGGCGGCGGCAGCGGCCTCGGCCTCCGCGCGCGCCTTGGCGGCGACGGCATCGGCGGCCTTGCGGGCGTTCCGCTCGTCGACCGTACGCTTGCGGTCCACATGCGCCTCGACGGCCTGGGCGACGGCGTCGGCGGCGACACCCTTGCGGCTGAGGTAGCGTTCCATGATGACACCCTCGCGGCGGAGGAGCGCGCGGACCGTGTCGGTCGGCTGGGCGCCGTTGTTCAGCCAGTGGAGGACGCGATCGCGCTTCAGGATCGTGATCGGGTTTCCGGCGGCGGTCGGGTTGTACTGACCGACCTTCTCGATGAAGCGTCCGTCGCGCGGCGACCGTCCGTCGGCGGCGACGATGTCGTACACCGGCGCCTGCTTGCGGCCCATTCTTCTCAGGCGAAGCTTAACCATGTTCCTTGAGTTCCTACAGTTGTTGGTCTATCTGATAATGTATGAATGCTTTCTCGTCGTCGGGAGGGGTTCGGGAAGGATCTCAGCGTTTCCGCATCGCCTTCAATCCCTTCATTCCCTGCATCATCCCCTGCATCTTGCCGCCGGAGCTGAGGTTGCGCATCATCTTGCGCATTTCGTCGAACTGCTTCAGAAGGCGGTTCACATCCTGAATCTGGACGCCGCTTCCGGCCGCGATCCTGCGGCGCCGGCTGCCGTTGATGATCTCCGGCTGGCGGCGCTCCTCCTTGGTCATGGAGGTGATCATCGCCTCCAGACGTCCCATCGCCCTCTCGTCCACGCTGACGCCGGCCATCGCCCGGTCCATGCCGGGGATCATGCCGATCAGGTCGCGGAGGGGACCCATCTTCTTGATCTGCTGGAGCTGCTCGTAGAAATCGTCCAGCGTGAACTGGTTCCTGCGGAACTTCTCCTCAAGCTTCTTCGCCTGCTCCTCGTCGTACTGCTCCTGCGCCTTCTCGACCAGGGAGACGACGTCTCCCATGCCGAGGATACGGGAGGCCATACGTTCCGGGTAGAACGGCTCGAGCGCCTCCATCTTCTCGCCGGTGCCGACGAACTTGATCGGCTTCTCGACGATGGAGCGGATCGAAAGGGCCGCGCCGCCGCGGGTGTCGCCGTCCAGCTTGGTGAGGATGACGCCGTCGAAGTTCAGGCGGTCGTGGAACGCCTTGGCCGTGGTGACCGCGTCCTGGCCGATCATCGCGTCGACGACGAAGAGGATTTCGTCGGGGCGGGTGCGATCCTTGATCCGGGCGACCTCGTCCATCATCGCCTCGTCGATCGTCAGACGACCGGCCGTATCGATGATGATCACGTTCCGTCCGGTCCGCTTCGCCTCGACGATCGACCGTTCGGCGATCGCCACCGGGTCCTCTCCCGGAAGCGTGAAGACGGGGACATCGATCTCCCCTCCCAGCGTCTTCAACTGCTCGATGGCGGCCGGACGGTAGGTGTCGGCGGCGACGAGCATCGGCTGGCGTCCCTTCCCCTTGAAATAGCTGGCAAGCTTGGCCGAATGGGTCGTCTTGCCGGAGCCCTGAAGGCCGCACATCATGATGACGGTGGGACCTGCCGGGGCCATCCGGATCTCGGAGCGGTTGTTCCCCATCAGGCTCACCAGCTCGTCGTAGATGATCTTGACCATCATCTGACCCGGCGTCACCGAGCTGACGACATCGCGACCGAGCGCCCGCTGCTTGACCTCGTCGACGAATTTCTTGGCGATCTGGAAGTTGACGTCCGCATCGAGCAGGGCACGACGAACCTCGCGCAGCGCCTCCGAGATATTCTCCTCGGAGAGCCTGGTTTCGCCGCTCAGTTGCCTGATGACGCTGTCTAGTTTGGCGCTTAGATTCTCAAACATGTGCGGATACCTGTCTGACCCGGATTACGGAACGTTGCCGATCAACAAGGCACAAGATCCAGAAACCGGGTAAGGAAGAAGAATCGGATCCGATTCCCCTTCCCCTCCCGGCTGCCTGGATCTTCCACGGAGGAACGGCCCGGAGAATGAGCTCCCCTGAAAACCGTAGCCTACCAATAGGGCAAAGGACTACAAAAATAGAAGGGGTGGGTAACCTATGCAAAGGGAAACTGCCGCAGGGAGGGCGATCAACAGACTGAAACATCGGGACTACAGATCGGTGCTCCCTTCGGGAGCCCGATGAGGCCGGCATTGTAGAAATAATGGTCGGGAGATTGAGCGGAGGGGTTCGGGGCGACATATTGGGGCTGCTTGTGCGTCGTAATACGGGCGGCTGTTCGGTTCTGCGAAACATACGGGGGGCGGCCGGGTCTTATTCTTCCCCCGGGGGGGAATCGGTGTGGGGATCTCATCAACGGCGGATATCGATCATCAGCATGAAGCATGTAGCGATCATCGGCAACGGCGTTACCGGTATCACGGCGGCGCGCCATATCCGGAAGCTGAGTGAGCACAGGATCACCGTGATCTCGGCCGAATCGGATCATCACTACTCCCGCACCGCTCTCATGTATATCTACATGGGACATATGACCTACGAGAACACGAAGCCGTACGAGGATTTCTTCTGGAAGAAGAACCGCATCGATCTCGTGCGCGGTCATGTGGAGGAGATCGACCCGACCGAACGAGCCTTGCGCCTGAGCGACGGCACGACGATCGGCTACGACGATCTCATCATCGCCACCGGCTCCCGACCGAACAGGTTCGGCTGGCCCGGAGAGGACCTTCCCGGCGTGCAGGGACTCTATCACCTTCACGATCTGGAGTCGATGGAGCGGAACACCCGGGGAATCACCCGCGCCGTCGTCGTGGGAGGAGGACTGATCGGCGTCGAGGTCGCGGAGATGCTCCGTTCACGGGGGATCGATGTGGTCATGCTGATCCGCGAAGCCCATTACTGGGGGAATATCCTTCCGGCGGAGGAGGGGAATCTGGTGGGACGGCATATCGGCGAGCACCATGTGGAGCTGAGACTCAACACCGAACTGCGTGAGATCACGGCCGACGATGCCGGGCGGGTCCGTGCCGTGGTCACCGGGAGCGGTGAGGAGATCCCGTGCGGCTTCGTGGCGCTGACCGCCGGCGTGACCCCGAACATCGATCCGGTGAAGCGCTCCGGGATCGAGACGAACCGCGGGGTGCTGGTCGACGAATATTTCAGGACGAACGTTCCGGGGATCTATGCGGCCGGAGACTGCGCCGAATTCCGCGCGCCGAAGCAGGGCCATCCGCCGATCGAACAGCTCTGGTACACCGGCAAGATGCACGGCGAGGTCCTGGCGCAGACGATCTGCGGGGTCCCCACGGCGTACGAACGGGGCGTCTGGTTCAATTCCGCCAAGTTCTTCGATATCGAATATCAGACCTACGGCTACGTCTGGAACCGGCTCATGGAAGGGGAGGAGACCCTCTACTGGGAAGATCCGGAGGGACGGAAGTGCGTCAGGATCAACTACGCTGCGGCCGACGGAAGAGTGATCGGGTTCAATTTCCTCGGAATCCGCTACCGGCAGGAGGTCTGCACCCGCTGGCTGCGTGAAGGGCGTACGGTGGAGTACGTGCTGGAGAATCTGGCGGAAGCGAACTTCGATCCGGAGTTCTTCCGGCGCTACGAGCCGGAGGTCGCGGCGCTCTACAACAGCAGAAATCCGGGACGGCGGATCGTGCCGAAACGGAGGAAGCGGGGAATTCTCTCATTGTTCACCTGAAGAAAGGATCGGGATGTCGACCACGCATTATGACGCCAGTTTCCAGTTGACCTCGGTCCCCTCCGGGAGCGCCCGACCCGCGGCGCGCGCCGGTCTCGTCATGCTCGGCCTCGGCCTGCTGGCGCTGATCGTCGCCGCCTTCGGCGCGGGGACGTCGTATCCGATGACGACCCTTGCCGTCGGGTTCGGTCTGTCGACCATCGGCTCGCTCCTCTATATCGTAACGGTACAGATGGGGAGACCGCCGGGGATCCGGAACGACGGGATCATGACCTCCTCCGCCACGGCTCGCGGCGCGATCGGATGGGTTCTGGCCGTGGTGATCACCGGGTTCTACATCCTTCTCTACTGGTTTCCCTCCACGCTCGAACATCTGATCCGGGCGACCGATCCTCTCAGCTATACGCTGCGCGGGAGCGCCGCCGACCAGTGGTTCATGTACGGGACGCTCTACACGCTGGCCGTCCTCATCATGGGAATCCGTGCGATCCTGAAGTACCGGCACAGCCGTTATCAGATGATCCGGACCGCATCGGTGATGTTCTTCCAGCTCGTGCTGGCGTTCCTGATACCGGCGCTCCTCCTCTTCTTCAAGAAGCCGGAGTTCTACTTCTCCTACTTCTGGCCCCTGAAGCCCTACTACCTCTTCCCGAACGGCGTTTCGGATCTGGAGTCGGCGGGAGGCTGGGGGATCTTCATGATCCGCTGGGCCGCGATCATGACGTTCGTGGGAACGCCGATCCTGACCTATTTCTACGGGAAGCGGTGGTACTGCTCCTGGGTCTGCGGCTGCGGCGGACTGGCCGAGACGGTCGGCGACCCCTACCGCCAGCTTTCCGACAAGTCTCTGAAGGCATGGAAGATCGAGAGGTGGATGATCCATTCGGTGCTCGTCTTCATCACCGTGACGACGGCGCTCCTCTGGATCAACTCGTACATGCAGGGGGCACTGCTCGGCTCGATCTCGCAGGGATTCTCCGAGGTCTACGGCTTTGTGATCGGCGCCGTCTTTTCCGGGGTGATCGGCGTGGGATTCTATCCGATCATGGGGGCGCGTGTCTGGTGCCGCTTCGGCTGCCCGATGGCGGCGATCCTGGGACTGGGACAGAAATATTTCTCCCGCTTCCGGATCACGACCAACGGCGGACAGTGCATCTCCTGCGGCAACTGCTCCACCTACTGCGAGATGGGGATCGACGTGCGGTGGTACGCGCAGCGTGGTGAGAACGTGATCCGCTCGTCGTGCGTCGGCTGCGGCGTCTGTTCGACCGTCTGCCCCCGGGGGGTGCTCAACCTGGAGAACGGCCCGCGCGAGGGACGCTACAACGGCGCGCACTTCGTGAACGTCGATTCGATCGCCATCCCGATCGTCGCCAACGGAAACGGAACGTCGATCCACGGAACAACCACGGTTCCTTCGGAACGGAAAACCATGCGCCCATAACCGTCGAGCCGTTACAGTGAAGGCGTCTCTTTCTCTCTTCTCCTAACTCTGTGCCCTCTGTGACTCCCTGTTATATCTCTCTTCCTTCAAAGAATCTCCCGATCTCCCCCGGCGAACCAAACACAACCTCCGCCCCCCCAAGCTCCTCCAGACTCCCATACCCATACGCCACCCCCGCCGCGCGCACTCCTTGCGAGAACGCCCCCGCAAGATCATGCCGCCGATCCCCGATCATCATAACAGTCTCCGCTCCCACTCCCTCCCGCTCAAGGATATACCCGATCAACTCCCCCTTATCGCTCCGGGCCCCATCCAGCTCACTCCCATACACATGCCCCAGAAACTCCGCCAGCCCGAAATGCCGCACGATCTGCTCCGCGTAGAACCACGGCTTGGAGGTAGCCACAACAACCCGATACCCCATCGCCGAAAGCGATGCAAGCAGCTCCGCCACACCGTCGTACACCGAGTTCTCATACATCCCGATCGCCGCATACCGTTCCCGATAGGCGCTCACCGCGCCGGCAATACGATCGGGATCGGAGGAATCGAGAAGGATGGCGAACGACTCGCGCAGGGGAGGACCGATGCACCATTCGAGATCCGCCGGAGCGGCGCATCCCAGCGTATCGAGCGCATGCCGGATCGACCCCACGATCCCCGCCTTCGGATCGGTGAGTGTCCCGTCGAGGTCGAAGAGAATATGGGTGATCCCGGTCGGCGTCATCCCCGGTCCCGGTGAAACTGATCGTTCCATGATTCAATTGCCTCCGCGCAGCGCCTGATCCAGATCGGCGATCAGATCATCGGGATGTTCCAGCCCGATCGACATCCGGAGCAGACCTTCCGGGGTCGGGGTATCGTTCCCTTCAATCGAGGCGCGATGTTCCACCAGACTCTCGACTCCCCCCAGGCTTGTGGCCCGGATGATAAGCCGGAGCCGGGCCGCCACTCCCAGCGCCCCTTCCCTCCCCCCATCGACCTCGAACGAGACGATCCCGCCGAACGCCTTCATCTGCCGCGCCGCGAGAGCATGTCCCGGGTGATCCGGCAGTCCCGGATAATGGGTCGCCGTGACGTTCGGATGCCCCGCCAGAAACTCCGCCACCCGCATGGCGTTCTCCGAGTGCGCCCGCATCCGGTAGGGGAGCGTGGGGATGCTCCTCAGAAGAAGCCAGCAGTCGAAGGGAGAAGGGACCGCCCCTCCGGTCGTCTGGAATGCCCGTATCCTGTCAAGATATTCTCCGCCCGACTTCACCACGACCGCCCCCCCCAGCACATCGCTATGTCCTCCGATATATTTCGTCGTCGAATGGAGGACCATATCGGCTCCCAGATCGAGGGGACGCTGCAGAAGCGGAGTGGCGAAGGTGTTGTCGCAGGCGCAGAGGGCGCCCGCCTCATGGGCGATCCGCGAGATACGGGAGATATCGGCAACCTTCAGCCGGGGATTCGACGGAGTCTCGATCCAGACCAGCCGGGTGTTCGGACGAAGCGAGGCCGTGACCGCGTCGGGAGAAGATGTATCGACCCGCGATGCCTCGATCCCCCAGCGGACGAAGAGATCCTCCACGATCCTCCGCGTGCCGTAGTACATGTCGTCCGGTATGATCACATGATCGCCCGGCGCAAGGGCATGGAGGATCGCCATGGTGGCGGCGGAGCCTGAAGAGAAGGCGACGGCATCCTCTCCCCCTTCGAGCGAGGCCAGGATCTCCTCCAGCGCCCGGCGGTTCGGGTTGCCGCCGCGCGTATAGATATATCCTGTCGGGAAGCTTCCATCCCCCGCTCTCTCGAACGTGGTGGAGGTGACGAGAACGGGAGAGACGGCGCCGGACACGGGGTCGACTTCCCTTCCGGTGTGGACTGCAAGGGTTTCTATCTTCATGGGATGTATGATGGGGATGGTTAGTGGTTCAGACGAAAGATGCCCGGGATGCGGTCTCCGTGGACCGGCGCCCAGAGCATCTCGATGTGAGGTATTCCGTCCTCGTCGAAGGGGGCCCCGATGGCGTGGTAGCCCAGCTCCTCGTAGAATCGTCGCAGGCGTTCCTGCGCGCCGATGCGGTTCGGCTGTCCGGGGTAGAGTCGTGCGGCCCCGCGAAGGCCCTCCTGCATCAGATCCTTCCCGAGCCCCTGCCCTCTGACGTCGGGATCGGTGATGACCCTTCCTATCGAGGGTTCCTCGTACTTGACGCCGGGGGCGACGATCCGGAGGTAGGCGCGGAGCTTCCCGTCGGCGTCCCGTCCCAGCAGGTGATGCGACTCCCTGTCGAGCCCGTCGGCGTCCTGATAGACGCACTGCTGCTCGACCACGAAGACACGCTGCCGGAGCATCATGACGTCGTAGAGCTGATCCGTGGTCAGCTCACCGTATGCCAGCCACTGCCAGGTAAGGTTCATGGATCGTATCGATCGACCGTGAAGTCGGGACGGAAGGTACGGAATGGCGGAGGATGAAACTTCGCCCGCTCTTTAACTCCTCACGGTCGGCCGTGTTACTTCGCCGGTTCGAACCTGAGCGCCACGGAATTGATGCAGTAGCGGAGGCCGGTCGGTTGGGGTCCGTCGTCGAAGACGTGCCCCAGATGGGCGTCGCAGCGGCGGCAGACGACCTCGTCGCGGGTCATGCCGTGGCTGTCGTCCTTCGCCACCACGACGTTCGACGGGGCGATCGGCTCCCAGAAGCTCGGCCAGCCGGTTCCCGACTCGAACTTGGTGGCGGAGCTGAAGAGCGGGTTGCCGCAGCAGATGCAGTGGTAGATCCCTTCACGGTGGTTGTCGACATATTCGCCGGTGAAGGGGCGTTCCGTCCCCTTCTTCCGGGTGACCTGGAACTGGGCGTCGGTCAGCAGACGACGCCATTCCTCCTCGCTCCTGACGACCCGGTCGGTCGTCTCCACGCTGTCCGGGGTCGGCGCGGAACGCATGGTCATGCCGGCGCGATCGGGCGCTCCCTCCCTGGAACAGCTGGTGATATTGAGAAGAAAGAAGATCGACAGGATAAGGCTCTTCATAACTGCTGCGTGTTGTTCGTGGAAGCCGGGAGGGAACTTCCCCCCCGGCGCGCCCGGTCGGCGGAGGGCGAATCAGATCACCGGGTCATCCTTCCATGTTCTCCGGAGGAGGCTCACCCAGTTGCCGTGGGCGATCTTCTCCATCGACTCGCGGTCGTACCCGCGCCCGGCGAGAACCTCCGCCAGGCTCTGAAGACGGGAGACGTCGACGAGGGGAGCGGGGACGGTGGCGCCGTCGTAGTCCGACCCGAGCGCGACGTGATCGATGCCGATACGGTTTGCGATATAATCGATATGGTCGACGAGCTGTGAGATCGGTGTGTCGGCGATCTTGCGTCCGTCCGGCCTGATATCGCGCACATGGAAGTTCACGCCGATCACACCTCCCGATTCTCCGATCGCGTCGATCTGCCTGTCGGTCAGGTTGCGGGTGGAGGGAGATATGGCATGAACCGCCGAATGCGTTGCGACGAGCGGGGCGTCGGAGAGCCGCGCCACATCCCAGAATCCCTGCTCGTTCAGGTGGGACAGGTCGATCATGATCCCGAGACGATTGCATCCCTGCACGAGATTCTTCCCCGCGTCGGTCAGTCCGGGTCCGGTGTCGGGCGAGGAAGGGAATCTGAAGGGAACGCCGTGGCCGAAGATGTTCGGCCGGCTCCAGACGATCCCGAGCGAGCGGAGTCCCGCCCGGTGAAAGACCTCCAGCGCGTTCAGATCGGGGTCGATCGCCTCGGCTCCCTCGAAGTGCAGGACGGCGGCGATCACGCCGTCGCGCAGAGATGCCGAGAGTTCGTCGGCGCGGCGGACCACGCGGAACCCTCCGGCCGACTCCCGCTCGATGCGGAAGAGGATCGCCGTCATGTTCATGGCGGTCCGCTGGGCGTGGGAGAACTCGAGGGGCTTGTCGAGCGGATAGTCGTATCCTTCATCGGTGACCGTTCCCGTCTCCGCCGGCGGCGGAGACGATCCGGGGAGTTCTTCCGGCAGGTAGACGGCGAAGAAGCCTCCCCCGAACCCTCCTTCGGTTGCGCGCGGGAGATCTATCGCCCCGCGATCACCTCGTTGAAAGAAGATGCTCTGGTCGCTCCCCTCGTCCAGGTAGAGCCGCATGAGCAGATCGTTATGACCGTCGAAGATCGAAAGCATGAGGAACGTGTGAAGAAATCGTCGGTTGATGGGGATCCGCCGGACCCGCCGGCCGCCCCACGTGAGTATATACGGAGTGATCGCAAGTATAAGATTCCGGCGAGGTTGTCCCATCGGTCGGAAGTCTTGATTTCGCGAACGCCCCCCTTATCTTGACCCCGTGGCACACACCATGAGCGATGGTTCTCAGCAGAAATCTCCCCTCTCCGGAGGGCGCGACGCGGTCGTCGGGATCGATGTGGGCGGTACCTTCACCGATTTCGTCGCATTGATCGACGGCCGGATCGTCGTGCATAAACGCTCCACTACTCCGGACGACCCAAGCAGAAGCATCATCGAAGGGATGCGTGAGATGGGGCTCCTCGGCTCTCCGGTGGTACATGGAACCACGGTAGCCACCAATGCCCTTCTGGAACGACGCGGAGCCCGGACCGCTCTTGTGACGACCGCGGGGTTCGCCGATGTTCTGGAGATAGGCCGCCAGAACCGCCCGCGCCTCTATCTCCTCAGTCAGCATCGCCCTCCTCCGCTTGTCCCCTCCGAACTCAGATTCGAGGTCCGCGAACGGATGGGAGCGGACGGGCGGACCGTGATCGCTCCCGACGAGGAGGATGTGGCGGAGACGGCGAGGCGGATCGGGGAGTCGGGAGCTGAAAGTATCGCGGTAGTCCTTCTTTTCTCCTTCGCCGATCCCGCGCATGAGCAACAGGTTGCCGAGACTCTGCGGAGGGCGCTCCCCGATCTGCCGGTCTCCGTCGGCCATGAGATCCTGCCGGAATATCGCGAGTACGAGCGGACCTCGGTGACGGTCGTCAACGCCTATGTACGGCCGCTCGTCTCCCGCTACCTCCGGCATCTTGCCGACTCGTTCGGGGACGCGGAGATCGCGGTCATGCAGTCGAGCGGCGGGACGATCGGGGTCGAGCAGGCGTCGGCGCAGGGAGCGCGGCTGGTGCTGAGCGGGCCGGCCGGAGGGGTCGTGGGAGCGTTTCATATTGCGAAAGGAGTAGATCCGGGGGAGGCGCCCCGGATCATCACGTTCGACATGGGGGGAACCAGCACCGACGTCTCCCTCTCTCCCGGCCGTATCGAGACCTCTTCGGAGGGGACGATCGCCGGGCTCCCGCTCCGGCTTCCCGCCATCGATATCCATACGGTCGGCGCGGGGGGCGGGAGCATCGCCTGGGTCGATCAGGCCGGTGTGCTTCATGCCGGGCCGCGCAGCGCCGGAGCATATCCGGGGCCCGCGTGCTACGGGCGGGGGGGAATGGAGCCGACGGTCTCCGATGCGAACCTTCTGCTCGGCAGACTCGATCCCGCTCATTTCGCCGGCGGAGCCGAAGGGCTCGCGCTCGACCGGGAGGCGTCGCGCCGTGTCCTGACGGCGCTGGGGGAACGGCTGGGGATGTCGGCCGAGGAAACAGCGCTCGGTCTGATACGGGTCGCGAACGCCGTCATGGAGCGCGCGTTGCGCCGCGTCTCGGTGGAGCGGGGATACGATCCGCGGAGCTTCACGCTGGTTCCGTTCGGCGGCGCGGGCCCGCTCCATGCGTGCGATCTGGCGGCGGCGCTCGGCTGTCGCGATATTCTGATCCCTCCCTTCCCCGGAGCGTTGAGCGCGTTCGGCATGCTGGCGGCGGAGACCGCCCGCGACGAATCGGAGTCGCTTCTCACGGGACTCGATCGACTGATCTCCGATCCCGGACGGCTGGCGGCCGTGGCCTTGCGTCTTACCGATCGTGCCGGGGAGGGGATTGAGGGGAAGGAGGGACGGACCGAGATCTCGGTCGATCTGCGATATTCCGGCCAGAGCCACGAACTGACGGTCCCGCTCGCCCTGCCGATCGACGCCGCGGCCGTGGAGCGGGCCCGCGAGGCGTTCCACGATCTTCATGATGTGCGCTACGGCTATGCGCGACGGGGGAGCCCGGTGGAGGCGGTGACCGTGCGGGCCAGGTGTTCGACCCCCGGCCCGGTGTCGGATATATATCGTGGCGCGTATAATATGCCGGGATCGCCCGCGGATTCCGCCGCAGCGCCGCCCGCTTTCAGAGAAGTGATGTTCGATGCCGCCGGTTATCGTTCGGTCCCCTCCCTGATCCGGGGCGATCTGCCGGTCGGGGCCGTCGTCGATGGACCCGCGCTTCTCCTCCAGCCCGACACGACGACGGTGCTCACTCCGGGATGGCGGGCCAGGGTCGACACACAGGGGAACCTGCTGGTCCAACGTTCCACATCACCTCCATAACCCTCTCCATCCACCATGTCCCCGGTTGCCCCCAGGGATCTCTCTTTCTCTCTTCTCTTACCTCTGTGCCCTCTGTGACTCCCTGTTTATTTCTCTTCCTCGACACAACGCCATGACCACCCCCCCCGACCCGATCACCCTCGAACTCTACCGCCACCGCTTCTCCGGCATCGCCGAGGAAATGGGCGTCGCGCTCCGCCGCTCCGGCTACTCCCCGAACATCCGCGAGCGTCTCGACTTCTCCTGCGCGATCTTCGACGAGAGGGGAGGAATGACCGCTCATGCCGCCCACATCCCCGTCCATCTCGGGGCGATGCCCGCCAGCGTCTCCGCCGCCCTCGCCGCGTTCGATTCCTGGAGTCCCGGAGACATCGCAATCCTCAACGATCCCTTCGCCGGCGGAACCCATCTCCCCGATATCACCATGATCTCCCCGGTCTTCCCGCGATCGGGCGACCGCCCCCTCTTCTTCGTCGCGAACCGCGCCCATCACGCTGATGTGGGAGGGATCTCCCCCGGTTCCATGCCTCTCTCGACCGAACTCTGCCAGGAGGGGATCATCATCCCGCCGGTGAAGCTCTACGAGGCGGGTGAGCTCTCGCGGCCGCTCCTTCAGCTCATCCTCCGGAACGTGCGGACTCCCGAGGAACGCGAAGGGGATCTGGCCGCCCAGCGCGCAGCACAGAAGATCGGAGAACGACGTCTTCTGGAGCTGATGGAGGCCTACGGAGAGGAGGAGGTGAGTCTCTACGCGACACGGCTGCTGGCGTACGGCGAGCGACTGACCCGTGCTGCTATACAATCGTGGCCCGATGGAATCTTCAGACATGAGGATCTTCTCGAACAGGTAGGCCCGGCAACCGGCGAACGGGACTCGGACCCGACGATCGAGCTTCTTCCGATATGTGTGGAGGTCACGATCGACGGCGAGGAGATCACCTTCGACTTCACCGGCTCCGCGCCTCAGATCGAAGGATCGCTCAACGCGGTGTCGAGCATCACCGAGTCGGCGTGCCGGTATGTGGTGCAGTCTCTTGTGGGAGAGGATGTTCCGGCGAACGCGGGGTGTTTTGCTCCGGTGCATGTGAAGGCGCCGGAAGGATCGATCGTCAACGCGAACCCTCCGGCGGCCGTGGCGGCCGGGAACGTGGAGACGTCGCAGCGGATCGTGGACGTGCTGCTGGGCGCGCTTGCCGCGGCGCTCCCCGGAAGGATACCGGCCGGGAGCCAGGGGACGATGAACAATCTGACGATCGGCGGACGACGTCCGGAGGGGGGCGGCTTCGCCTATTACGAGACGATCGCCGGAGGCGCAGGGGGCGGACCCGACGCCGACGGACTGAGCGGCGTCCACACCCACATGACCAACACCCTCAACACCCCCGCCGAGGCGATCGAGCTCGCCTATCCCTTCCGCATCGTACGATACGGACTGCGCGGCGGAAGCGGCGGCGCGGGAATATATCGTGGCGGTGACGGGATCGTGCGCGAGTACGAGATGCTTGCCCCCGCCGTGGTCACGTTGATATCGGAGCGGAGAATCGTCCCTCCTTCCGGCCTGAACGGCGGAGCCCCGGGCCTGCCGGGAAGAAACATCCTGATCTATCGTGATGGGAGGGAAGAGGAACTCCCCTCCAAGTTCTCGCGCCGTCTGGAAACAGGGATGCGGCTGCGGATCGAAACGCCGGGAGGCGGCGGGTGGGGAGATCCCCACATCTGATTACGATGCGGAGCCCGGCGTAAGCTTCAGTTCCCAGTCGGTCATCCTCGCCCGTTCCTCGCAGCCGTGAGCCGTGAAGAGCGCGATCATGGCGGGGTTGTCGGCCGCGGTGCCGCCGTGGTAGGTGAGTCCTCCCTGCTCCCGCATCATCCGGAATCCGTGACGGTGGACCCAGCGGCCGAGCCCTTCGCCGCGCCGCTCCGGGACGATCCCCATGTAGGCGATGCGGGACCAGCCGTCCGAGGGGTTCACCTGCGCGCAGAGGAACGCCACCGGCTCCTCCTCCAGATATCCGACCTGTACGCAGTCGGGAGAGGAGGTGAGAACAGGATCGCCGAGGAAGTCGTTGATTGCCGCGACCGGGTCCTCTCCTTCCTGTGTGTGCGGGTCTCCCTGGCTGCAGCGGAGGAGCATCGAGGCGGCGAGGTCGATTCCGGTCTCGCTCATCGATCGCCAGAGGAGAGGCGTTCCCTCGTCCGACGGAAGGGAATCGATCGGGGCGTGGAATTCAACTCGTTCTCCGACATAACGAAACCCCGCTCCGGCGAGCGCGGCACGGAGCGGACCGTCGCTCCCGTTGCTGCGGGGACGGGCCGAGATCTCCGTTCCGTTCCGTTCCCTCACCCGTTCGATCAGCAGGGCAAGGATCGCTCCGTACTCCTCCTCGGTCGGCGGCGGCACTGGATCTCCGAGGAAATTTCCCAGCGCCCACTCTCCTTCCGCCATCCCCATCAGTCGCCCGGCGGAGACGATCTCCCTCTTCTCGACCAGCACGACGACCTCTATCGGAATGGGACCGCTTCCGTCGATCATGCCGCGCGTCCGGGCCCGCAGAGCTTCCCGCTTCTCCCCTTCGCTTCCGGGGGCCATGAAGTCGACGAACTCCTCGATCAGTTCTCCGGTCAGGGGATGCGCCCGGCGGGGCGTCGTGGGGTCGGTATCGGTCATGGGGAGGCTCAGGGTATAGTTGATTGCGATATGGATTGCTAGATCTCCCGCGCCAGCCAGCGGACGGCCTGGGTCCAGAGTCTGGCGTAGGCGGGATGCGCCACGAATTCCGTCGGGCACCAGTGGGGTCCGATGTCGCTTGCCCATGCAAGGGAGCGTCCCTCGCCGTAGGTCCCGGTCACCAGGAGCGGGTCCTCACCGACGCCGGCGATCACCTCCGCATCGGGACGGGGCTCGATGCGATTATATCCCAGCAGATAGGGAAGCGGACCTTCGATCCCGGCGACGACCGGGTGGTCCGGCAGGGCGATCGTGATGTCGGTCCCCTCGGGGTCCTCCACACGATCATCGTACGGCGATATGGTCACCGGAAGGGCATCCTCCACCGGCGTCCGGTTGTATCGCGCTCCCCCCTGAAGTCCCGCGAAACTGTAGTAGCCGCCGATCATCGCAAGACCTCCCCCCTTCGAGACGAACTCCCGGAGCAGCTTCAATCTGTTCGGCGTCCGTTTGCCGTGGAGCCAGACGTCGGGATGGAGGAGAAGGGTGTTGGCGCCGATATCGCTCAGCATGACGACCTGATATCTGCTCAGATCCTCCAGCGACATCGGGAACGCCGACGGCGCCTCATGTCCCGGCATGTAGTCGATCTCGATCCCCGCCGAGCGGAGGGCGGCCAGCAGGTCGTCGGCGCCGCTGTGGTAGGTGACGCTGCTGAACTGATCCCATCCCTTGTAATGGGTCGAGTTCGTGATCCAGCTCTCCCCCACGAGGAGGGCGCGAAGTGATGCCATGGGTCGATCTCCAATATGGATGAACTGTCGATAGCGGCGTGTCGTCTCCTCAGCTTCCGGTCGACCGGCGTCCGATGATCCTGATCATCCTGTCGTCCGGGTCTCTGCCGTTGCAGTAGTAGAGCCCGTCGAGTTCGCGGATCTCGGCCAGCTTCGCGCCGGCCTCGTTCAGTTCGTCGCGCAGCAGTGAGAGATCGTCGTCGGTCGTGAAGTCGAGGCGCGGCTTCCGTCCGGCGCCGCGGTGGAGCGCGATCGGGACCGCTCCTGCGTCGAACTGCATCCACCCCTCGCGTTCCTCGATCACCGGGAAATGGAGCGTGTCACGATAGAATCGTACCGCCTCCTCGAAATCGGAGACGAAATGGACCACCTGCGCAAGAGTCAGGGCGTCGCCCGGCTCGCTCTTCATGCATGCTTTCCGGATGCGTCGTGAGAAAACGGTTTCTTCCGCAGCGACCATGTCGTCATGCAGCGGAGGTTCTGAACGTTGACCGTCTTGATCGGGTCGGTCAGCTCGGCATCCAGGCGCGCCGTGGCGCTCAGCAGGAAGTCGAGATCGACGAGGAAGCGCGAACTCCCGTCCGGCAGGCGCGCCCAGCGTCGGTCGAGCCGTTCCACCCGGTCCTCGATGCCGATGTCGGAGGCAAGCCGTGTGAAGAGGAGTCCTCCGGGGGCCAGCGTCCGCCACATCCGGTCGAGCATCGCGTTGAAATGTTCCTCGTTCTCGGCGAAGTGGAGCACGGCGCTGCAGATGATGCCGTCGAAGAACGCCTCCGGGAAGGTGAGGTTCTCGATCTCCTCCGCGCGGAAGTTCTCCTCCGGCAGATCGGGGCGCAAGGCGGCGGCGAGCGTGCGGGTTCGGGCGACAGCCTCGGCCGAGCGGTCGGCCGCGTGGACCGCGTATCCTTCGCGCAGAAAATGGACCAGGTTCCGTCCGTTTCCGCAGCCGGCGTCGAGGATCGTCCGCCGGTTCCGGAAATTTCCCCTCATGATCTGATCCAGGAGGTAGATGTCGATCTCCCCCAGAAGCTGTCGCAGATCGGTCGTCACGCGCCCCGCCTGGCCTCGAGGACCATCGTTTCGAACCGGTTGATCTCCTCGTCGCGGATCTCCTCCCCATGCTGCTCGATCCCGCGCAGATGCGGGTCGTCGCTCACCCCCGGCTCATAACGGACGATATCGACGAACCCGGCGAGTTCCAGCGCCCGGCGCAGCGTCGCCTCGTCGTAGATGAACTGGTGTCCCCAGTTCCTGAACGCGTTGTTGAGAACGAACGTCTCGTGATAGTCCGGGACCTCCGGAAAGAAGTGGTCGGTGGTCCACCTGATATATCGTTCTTCTATTCCGTTCTTTTCCGGGGAGAAGAGACCGAGCAGTCTGTGCAGGTCGGGGGTGGCGATTCTGATGCGTCCGCCCGGTTTCAGTGCCCGGCGGCATTCCTTGAGCATGAACGTTCCCTGCGCATACGATACATGTTCGATCATATGCTCGGAGAAGATATAATCGAACGATCCATCCTCCACCGGGAACGGTTTCGTCGCGTCCATGAACATGGAGCCGGGGGAGTAACTGGCGGAGATGTCGGTGTTGAGCCATTCCGGGTTCCGGCTGGGGCCCGCGCCGATCTGCAGCTTGGCGATCGGGTGCGCGGCCAGATAGCGCCGCACGATCCCTCCCCGTTTCATCGATCGCCAGGCGCGGAAGAGGCTGTTGAACCCGGTCTGCGCGGTTTTTGCGGCCTGGAAGAGGACGTCCGATCCGGAGACCAGCGATTTGATGCGTTGCTTGATGTTCATGCAGTGGATATCGGATCGGGGAGCCGTCCGCGCTCTCCGCGAACGGCCCCGCCGAAGATCTCAGTGATGATGATGTCCACCCGGACCGTGGACGTGCCCGTGGGCCATCTCGTCCGCCGTCGCCTCGCGGGCGTCGACGAGTTCCAGATCGAACGTGAGGTCGACTCCGGCGAGAGGGTGGTTTCCATCCAGCGTGACATGGGTGTCGGAGACCTCGGTCACGGTGAAGATCCCTTCCTCCTCATTGGCGCTGAACTGATCCCCGACCTTTATCTCCTGCTGCGGCAGCTCCTGCTTCGGCACCTGCACGATCTTCTCGCTGTCGTGCGCCCCGAACGCCTGGTCGCAGGAGAGCTCCACGCTCTTCTTCTCCCCCGGGGTCATCGTCGCCAGCGTCGATTCGAGTCCGGGGAGGACCTGCCCCACCCCTTCGAGGAACGCCAGAGGGTCCTTCCCCTCCGAGGAATAGATCACATTTCCATCGGCATCGGACATCGTGTAATGAAACGCGATCACCCTGTTCGCCATTGTCTTCTCCATAGTGGGTTGAGTAATACGGCAACGGCCTCGGGAGCTCCCCCGGAAGGGATCATCCTTCGGCCGCCCAAATCTACATAGAGTTGCCGTTCGGACAAGAACGGAGGCCCCGGAGGGGGGGGGCTGAAACCCGTTACTCAAAATTATACGGTCCCGGAATGGACAGGGAGTCGCCGGTTGTCGTATTTTCGGCCCCCCTCCGGAATCGCTTTCGCGGCTCCGCAGGCCACGATACCTCGCACCACGCCATACCGGCTTTACGCGATCATCCACGTCCGGCGGCCGGACGGGCTCACACAGACTTCGATGGCAGAGAAAAGTATACAGGCGCTCGTTACTGAACAGCGGCAGGCGGTTGCGCGCGCGGAGGCGGCGGGGATCGCGGGGATCGTGCGGAGGAGCGGGTTTCAGTTCAGACGGGGACAGGAGATCTTCCTGCGGAAGCTCACCGAGGCGTTCCGGGAAGGACGGTACAGTCACCTTGGGGTGTTCGTGCCGGGGTACGGCAAGACGATCACCGCGCTTTCCTCGTTCGTCGTGGCCCACAGCCTCGGGATCGCCCGCAAACTCGTCGTCTTCGTCCCCCGCGGCAATCTCCGTGATCAGTACGCAGATCCCAGGGAGCTGAGCTCGGTCTTCTTCAATATCGGCGCCCCGACCTTCTCCTTCTGCGTCGCCGATTCGGAGAAGGTCTTCCTGAAGAACCTGGATACCACGATCATCATCACGACCTACCAGTACGCGAGCGGACGCGGCGGACACAAGGCGCTGCTGGAGTTCTGCCGGGCGGCCCCCTGCATGTTCGTCTTCGACGAGGTGCATCATCTGGCCGACGACGGTCTCTGGGCCACGAAGATCGAACAGTTCCCCGCCGCCTGCAGCGTCGCCCTCTCCGGCACGCCGATGCGGTCGGACAACAAGACCCTCTTCGGCGTCCCGTTCGAGATCAGGAACGACGGCGAACAGTATTACGTATCGCTGCACGAGGTGACGATGCGCGACGCCCATGCCGAGGGGAAGATCCTGAAGCGGGTGAAGGCGCATGTGATCGACTACAAGCTGAAGATGGTGAACGCGGAGACGGGGCAGGTGGTGGAGATGTCCCTTTCGCAGATGATGGAGATCGCCAAGAACAAGAGTGATGTGGATGCCTTCCTGGCGAGAAAGAAACTCCGCTTCCATGAAGTCTATCTGGAATCTCTCCTGACCCCCGCGTTCGACAAGTACAGGGAGAAGTGGGAGAAACGGCGCGACGCGATAGCATCGACGCCGGGAGCGAAGAAGGGGAGCCGCAACCATCAGATGCTCATCATCGCCATGAGCAACAAGCACGCCGAGGCGATCCTCGAGTTCGTGAAGGGACGCTTCCCCGAGTTCGTCTCGGCCAGAATCGGACAGGATGTGCAGGCGGCGGACCGCGAGCGGCTGCTGAACGACTACCGCAACGGCAGGGTCGACGTCATGGTCCAGGTCGATATGATCGGCGAGGGGACCGACATCAAGCCGATCAGCGTGATCGTCAAGGCCGATCTGGTGCGCGCCTACTCGAAGACGCTTCAGCAGATTTTCCGCGGAATGCGATACTTCGGCGGGTTCCCCCACGATGAGAACATCTGCGACATCTACGCGGCGAACGATTCGGAGGTGGTGACCACCCTGGAGTGGATCACCTCCGAGGAACAGTTCGGCATCAAGCTGAAGGAGGAGAGGGACCGGCAGGAGGTCGCGGGGCGCGGCGCCTCCGTCGACAGCACCTGGGAGCTGCGGGAGGTGCAGCATCGCGATATGACGATGTACAGCCTGGAGCTCTTCCCGGAGTACGCCAAGCCGCTCCCTGAACAGAAAAGCGGACGCCGCGAGGAGCAGCCGAACGGAGAGAATATCGTCGATGTGACGAGAAGGGAACAGGAACTCCGCCAGGAATGCGCGAACCTGGCCGCAAGGCTGGCGTTCATCCTGAAGTCGATCGGGCAGTCGGTGGAGATCAACTTCATCCATGCCGAGGCGAAACGGAAGTTCGCGAAGGCGCAGGAGGAGCTGAGCCTCAACGAGCTGACCCGGAAGCGGGACTGGCTGGAGCGATGCATCCTCTCCAGACGACTGGAGTGATCCTTTCGGTCAGTACCCCGGCGCCTCTCCCAGATGAACGCTGATCGAGGCGGCGGGGTCGGTCCGGTAGTTGACTTTGCAGTTCTTTCCCACCGACTTGTTCCGTTTGTAGAAGTCGGTCACCCTCGACTCCTTGTAGGTGAGATGGACCGTGTACGCCTCATCTCCCCGGGCCTCGGCCAGCATGGCGAGCATGCTCAGTTCCGGGTTCTTGTGCATGCCGTCTCCCGATATGATATAGTGATCGGCCGTGACGAACCTGAAGAAGTCGGTGGAGACGTTCCTGTCGCTGCCGTGATGCGGGACCTTCAGGATATCGAGGTGGATCTTCCCCTTCTTCATCTGCTTCGCCTTCTCCAGCCCCGTCAGGATATCGTCGCCGCGACCGTCGCCGGTCAGGAGCATCCTCTTCTTCCCGACGCTTGCCAGCACGACGATGCTCGAGAGATTGAAGACCGATTCGTCGATGAACTCCGCCGCCCGCGCCTCGCTCTCCGCCGTCTTCCCCAGCTTCAGCCGTTTGAGCTGTTCGTCCCATTCCGTTCTCAGCGCATCGACCCGTTCCTTTCCCGGACCGATGATCCTGAAGGTGAGTCCCCCCCCGATCTTCACCGTGTCGTTCCCGACGCCGGTCATCACCAGATCGGTGAAGGGATGGTTGGATCGCAGCCCGAGCTTGTTTGCGTCGTTCCGCAGATCCCTCCCCTGCTTGACGCTCGCCGCCACCGCCCCGCCGTGCTGGGTCATCTTCGCTTTGACGCCGGAGACCGATCCGGTGGAGGCCGCCGATGCGGTCTTCGCCACGGAGGCTGAGAGGAGGTCCGCCTCGTTCCCGAGGATATCGTCGAAGCTGTTGTGCCAGAGGGTGTCGATATCGTAGGGGAGATCGCGGCGGTCGTCGTGCAGCTCCACCAGGTCGCGGGTCATCTTCAGGATGCCGTTGATATGGTCGTCGTCGATATGGCTGACCATCACCATTGCGATCGGGAGGCGCGCGTCGGCGGCCAGCCGTTTTGCCGTGACATGGTTTCGCCGGATCTCCTCCAGCCGCTTCTTCATGGTCGGATAGACGCCGTTCGGGCCGCCGTCGATGACGATCAGTCCCGGCGAGGTCGGCTTGCCGTAGTGGAGCAGCAGGGCATCCCCCTGTCTGGCGGCGAGAGCTTCGAGTGAAAAGATCATGGTGCGATCCTGATGAATGATGTTCCCTACACCGATTGCAGCGCCCTCAGAACGTCGACCATGCCGGCGCCCTGGAAATATCGTTCCCGCCCGAGATCGGTGGCGGTTCCGCAGAGTATCCGCTTGACCCGCTGCGGGTCGCCGACCAGCTCCCGGTGCCGTGCCAGCAGCAGCGCCGCCGCGCCGCTCACGTGGGGAGCCGCCATGCTGGTGCCGTCCATCGTGCGCGACTCCTCCCCGGGGACGGGGGCAAGGATCTTCTCCCCCGGCGCCACCAGGTCCGGCTTGAGCCGTCCGTCTCCGGTGGGGCCCCTGCTGGAGAAGTAGCTGACCCCATACGTATGGGGCATGTAGCGGTGGGTGGCTCCCACGGTGATCACATCCTCCGAGTTGCCGGGGTCGGTGATGCTGATGCTCCGGTATCCCTCCTCCACCCCCTTGGAGGTCATGTACTGGAGATAGCCCTGGTTGCCGGCGGCCGCCACCACCACGACACCCGCTCCGACCACCCGCTCGCATTCCTCGCAGACAGGGGTCCGGCCGCAGGCGTAGTTCGCGACGTCGTGCCTGATCGAGAGGCTCATGTTGGCGCCGTGGACCACCACGTAGTCCTGATGCGCGTTGAGATGTCTGATGAACTGGAGCGCCGCCATGATGGCGAACTCGTCCCCCGCCCCGTTGTCGTCCAGCACGCGGAGGTCGTAGAGCTTTATATCGTGACAGACCCCGCGGGTCGCCATCGCCTCGTTCGCGGGAGCGTCCCGGTTCCTCCAGTCGGCGGCGAGGATGCCGGCGACATGGGTGCCGTGTTCGTGTATCGGGGGGCGATAGTTCTTGTCGTGGGGGATCCGGAGGAACTTCTGAAGGACGTTCCAGTCGATCTGCTTCCCTTTCTGAAGGTCGTCGGCAAGATCCTTCAGGTCGTTGCTGCTCCCTTTCTTACGCTGTTTCAGCGCGGCGGGGAGGGCCTTGTGATCGGCCGGGTCGGTGCTGAGGAGCTTGCGGATGAGGGTGAAATCATACGTGGCGACGACGCGGGTCTTGCCGCTCCACTCCTCTTCCGGCAGCAGTTCCTCCGGTATGTTTTCGTCGGTCATCCGCCGGAAGGCGGGATGGCGGGCATCGATCCCGCTGTCGATCACCGCCCAGGTCAGATCTCTGCACTTGATGTTGAAGAGATTGCAGGCGGCGTCCCCCTTGATGGCGGGGACGGAGCGGGAGATGGCGGCGTGGGCGGGGCGGTTTCTGCTGATCGACCAGACCAGCGGTGTCTCCTCCTCCGCCGGGACGACCCCGTTCAGGAGATCGATGACCGCCTGGACGATCGTTTCCGGGTCGCTCTGGATTCTCTCCCATTCGCGCGCCCGCAGATCGAGATCGATGCCGTCGGCCAGGTCGGAGCGGCTCCGCATCCCGGCGAACATTATATCGAGAAGCGATTGCATCTCCTCGGGGAGCTTCTCAAGTCGCTCGTAGGGGTTCTCGACGGTAGTGGTGGCGGCGATCTTCAGCGAGCCGATGATCCGGATCATCCAGAGTACCTCGGGCGGCACCGCCTCACCCTTGAGATGTCTCGCGGTGAGAGGATGGCTCTCCGGTCGTTCGCCGGCTCCGCGGAGGAGCGATATCGGCGGGAAGAGGGTAGTCAGATCCTCGCGGTCGCGCAGAGCCTTCAGGGCAGGGATCGGATCGTCGCCGTAGTTCCTGACGATCGTCTTCTTCCACCAGTCGGAGAGGGGAAGCACCACGCGGACCAGTTCGTCGAACCCGAGGCAGGCGGCGACGGTGGCGCGGTTGTAGGCGATGTCGGGGGAGATGCGGGCTTCGTTCGCGTGCCGTTCCTGCCAGCCGTCGGTTGTACGTTCCTCCTTCAGGCGCCGGTCGAGGACCATGCTGAGGCGTCCGGTGGAAACATCGCGGTAGGGAGTCAGCAGCAGATCGATACGCCTGGCGGGATCGTCGGTATATCGTATCCAGACGTCGGGGAGGACGGGCGAGTCCTGGGTGAACCGGCGCGACTGATCGCCGCCGAAGATCAGCTCCTCCACCCATTCGCGTTCCAGTTTCATGCGGCCTTCCGGATATGGCCGGCAGTCCCGGCGGCTGCCCGCCGGGGAACATGTCGTGCCGGGTAGATGGATATCGATGACCGGACGGGGGGTGCGGGAACTTACGGATCATTTGCGCTAGCGCCCCGTGATAATCCCCCCGGTCGGGTCGGCCCTTTCGTTCTATCCCTCCACACTCTCCGCGGCGGCCGCGACTCCGATCGTGGAGAAGATCTGGGTGACGGCCATCGTCGTCATCGCCTGTCCGGTGATGTTCAACTGCTGCATGGCGGTCACGGTGTTCATGAACGAAATCCCGAGGGCATGGACGGTCTGGTGGTAGAGAGCGACGAGCGCGTCGGCCGGGGTGTTCCTATCGGCGTGGGGGAGATCGGCGTCGGCGCTTCGCTCGGCGGCCGTTGTTCCGTTGCTCTCGGCGCCGCCGTTCGGCGCTCCTCCCGCGATACGCTGGAGTTCCGCCTGAAGCTGTGCGATAAGATCCGCGGGGTCGGCCCCCTCCATCTCCTTGGCGAGCGCCTCGGCCTCTTCCATGTCCGATTCCGATATGTCGGTCGAGAGGATCATTTCATGACTCACCTCGGCGGCATAGGCTGCCAGCTCCACTATACGGCTCCACTGGTCGGCGATGATCGCTCCCTGCGCGGCGACGGAGTTGGTGAAGAGTCTGCAGAGATCTTCCATCTCCTGCACGATCGGGGTCTGTGTCGCTCCGGGATCGTTCGCTACGGCGATCTCCACTGTGTCGGTTTTCGATGTTCTTGCCATTGTGTCTCTCCTGTCGGGATCGGTGGGGGCGGCACGGTCGCCGGTGAGGGATGGCGTCGCGCCGCGGTTGATGAACCTCGGAACCCGAATTGCCCGCCGTCTGTCGGTGGGCTGTCCGGGGGGTAGAGGAAGCGACGGGAAATTATCGAATCTCGACGGAATCAGCGAGAGGAAGAAGAGACGTTGCGGGAGGATATCATACGCGCCCGGACGATCTTGAATATTGCCATATCCGTTCCATGTCATGGGAGACTTGAAACGGACCTGCCCGATATGTTATTATTGCCGTGCTGCGACGCATGTGACGAAACGCTGGAGCCGACCGTTTCTACAGGTTGCCGAAGCCTATCGGTGACTATCCCCCCTGGGAACGACCGGGCATGGAGTCGATCCTGCCTGTTCCCCATCCTTCGTTCTGCGGCATACGGGTTCCTGAACCCGTGGGATCCTCGTGATTCCGCACCCTCCAACACCCCGATTGTCCGAATGACGCCGTCGCGCGGCAAGCATGCCGTACGGGGACGTCGTATTCCTCTTCGATTACCGGATCGACCCGGTCGCGGGATTCGTACGCCCACGACCGTCATCCTGGCCGGCGAGAACTTCGTGAAGAGACGGAGTTCCCTCGCGGGATGCTCGTCGATGCTCTGTTCGCAGATGAACGGAGAGTCGATCCTTATGATAATGACCCGCTCGATGAACGCGGCGACGCAGCCGCACGGGTCGAGGGGTGCTGGCGTTGCGGGAATGGGGTGTTTCCTGCAGCGTAAGCCAGGTCAACGGGGCGTTCCCTTCACGGGTTCGCCCCTTGTCCGTTCATGGACGCCGGGCACCGCTCTCCATCATCGACTCCAGTCGGACCCGCGCCTCCTCCCACTCCTCCCGGATGATGCTGTAGTAGACCGTGTCGCGCACGCGGCCGCTGGAGGTGACGATGTGACGGCGGAGCGTCCCCTCCTCCTTCGCGCCGATCCTTGAGATGGCGGCGCGGGAGCGGGCGTTGAGCGCGTCGGTTTTCAGCTCCACCCTGTTGCATTCCAGGGCGTCGAAAGCGTATCGTAATAGAAGGTATTTCATCTCGGTGTTGGCGCCGGTGCGGTGCCACTCGCGGCCGAGCCAGGTCCAGCCGATCTCCACGCGGCGGTTGTCGAGGTCGATGTTGCCGTAGCGCGTGCTGCCGATCGCCCTTCCGGTGGCGCGGTCGATCACCGCGAACGGCATCGCCTCCCCCCGTTCGGCGGCGGCCAGCGCCGACTCCACATAGGCGCGCAGATCGTCGCGGCTGCGGACCCCCTGCGGTATCCATTGCCAGAGATCGTCGTCCAGCCCCACAAGAGCCAGATCGTCGATGTGGTCGAGGCTGAGAGGGACGAGTACGATATGATGCCCGTCGAGGCGTGGAGGCTGTATCATAAGGAGATGGATAATGGAGTGAGGCGGATCGGACTCCGGCACGGGGAGCCTCTCCGGAGAGGCTGTACAAAATGGTGCAATCGGAGGTTGAATTCCACCTCCCCGGCACGTATTTTGGCTCTCCATTGAAAACCGATCGACAGGTGTCCCGCGGAACGCCGTGGGAAGAATAGGGAATGCCGTGCGTCCGGAAGGACAAATCGGCAGCGGTTGCGCCGCTGTAACGGGCGACGAATCCTCCAGCAACGCCACTGACATGCTCATCATGTCGGGAAGGTCGGAGAGATCGAATGACCCCGAAGCCAGAAGACCTGCCTGACGATCCTCATCCTCGACCCTCTCTGGGGTCGGCTCCTTCGCCAAAAGGAGTGATGAGGAAGTGATCATACCACCGCCGGGCCGCGCCTTCCTACACGGCGCCCGACCCGACGCGCCTGCATCATTTCCCCATCGAACTGACATCCATTCATTCCCGATCTGGCATCGGGAGGATTTTCGTTGTGGAGAAAACACGATGCGATCATTGCGACACGTTTCCCTTCCCTCCCTTGCGGCCTCCCTGTTCACCGGGCTTCGCGCCGTAACCGTTCTCGCTGCCGTCGTCCTCTTCCTTTCCGCGGCGCTTCCCGCCAGGGGACAGTTCTATCGTACACTCCGCGCCGACAAGGGGCCCGGCTTCGTCTTCGGGGATTCGGCCAGGGGGCTGGTCCATCTCTTCACGGTGGGGGAGGACCTCAACTTCAACTACATCCTCGATCCGGGTGAGACCTCGGCCCGCTGGTTCGTGATCGACGCGAAGAGCGAACAGATCATCGATTCGCTGACGTTCGACGGCCTCTTCAACTCATGGCCGCTCCGTCCGGGGATCGACACGGTGAACCGCCGCATCTACCTGCCGATCCTGGGGGGCGTCTCCGCCTACGACCTCGACACCCGTGAACTCCTCTCCGGCTCCGTCATGCAGGGGAATTTTTCCTCGGTGGGATACGATCCCATCGGCAACGTGCTGGCGCTCGGCATCCGTCCCGACTACACCTCGAACGGCTCCGTTCTCTTCATGGATCCGACCACCGGACGTGAGATCGGAACGGCCACCGTCGGTGTGGTCCCCTCCATGACCGTCGCGGTCTCCGATCCGGTGATCTTCGCTCCCGCCTACTACACCCTGAACGAAGGTTCGTTCGGGCAGTCGAACTCCACCCTGACCCGTATCGCCTTCAACACCGACGTCTATCGTTCGGTGAACGGCGGCAATCTCGGCGCGGGGGCGACGGCGGTGCTGGCGAACGAGGATCAGGCGTTCATTGCGGAGACCGACGCCGGTCTCGTGCGCGTGTTCGACACCGAGACGCACAAGGAACTCGACTTCTCGCCGATCAGCGTTCTCGACGGGGAGGGATCGGCGCGCCCCTCCTCACTCGCGCTGCAGGATGCGACGACACTCCTGGTCGGCACCGGCGCCGGTGACGTCAGGCGGTTCGATCTCTCGACGGGACTTCCCATCGACACGTTCGATTTCCCGAGCGGCGTCTCTTCTATCGCAGTTCGAGGAACTACCCTCTTCGCCGCCTTCGGGCTCACCCCGCCGGCGGGACCGGGAACCATGGTGGTAGCCGTCGATCTGGGGAGCGGGACGGTGACCGACACCCTGACGACCGCGGGAAATCCCGGCGCCTACTTCCTGGACGCCCGGGGGGATCTCAATATCGTGGGGCATCGCCCCGCCGACGGTCAGGTCTGGTGGAACACTTATGGGTCGGACGGCGATGTGACGACCGAGCGGATTCTGCCGTACCGTTACGATCCGGTCGTCCCGCTCGACGCCGCCTACGACGCGACGCGCGATTCGCTCTATATCGTTCTCTATGATACACTCTTCGCGTTCCCGGCGGTCGGCGCATCGCCGCAGGGACGGATGATCTATACGGCTCCGAAGATCCGTTCGGTCGTCGATGCGGGGGAGTATCTCCTGCTTGCCGAAATGAAGCTCGTCTCCGGCGTGAACGAGTCGTGGGTGCATATCGTCGACAAGAGCACCGGCGTCCGTGTCGTCCGGCTCCGGACGCTCGACGGGCTGACCCGGCTGGCCCCCGTGACCTCGTGGCTTCAGAACAGCCATGCCCTCTACGCGTTGACGGCGGGGGGGAGCGGGTCGTCGCTCATGGTGGTCGATTACTCCCACAGCATTCTTGGAAATATCGGGGGCGGAGGGAACCATATCGCACTCTATCCGCCGTTCGGACTCGTCACGATGAACGGGAGTCATGAAATTCTGGCCGTCAACTTCGCGGAGCCGGAGGTGACGAAGACGTACGAGACCGGCACGGAGGGAATGAACGGGCCCCGCGAGAGCATGCTGGCGGGTGACGATGACATCCTGACGACCACCTACACGGGCGACCTCAGAATCATCGACAAGGATGGATCGTATCATGTCAGGAAGATCGTCGGCAAGGGAGAGGGACTGGCTGTGGTGGAAGGGAAGGTCTTCATCGCCAACTCCCTGATCACCGGGACCTACCTCGCCGATTCCACCATGACGATCCTCGACCGGACGGCGCTCTCCGTCTCTCGCGAAGAGGCGCAGGCCTCGGTCGTGACGCTCGAGCAGAACGTTCCGAACCCGGTCGTCGACAGGACGGTGATCCGCTTCACGCTCGATCGAAGCGCGCACGTCCGTCTGAACCTCTACTCCGCGAACGGAGAGCTGGTGGGGAGAGTGGCGGACGAGGAGATGGAGGAGGGAGTCTACACCGCCGACCTGAACGTCGACGAACTGCCGGCCGGGACCTACATCTACGTGCTGGATAACGGATTCACCCGTCTGAGCCGTACGATGCAGGTGGTGAAATGAGGGCGCGCCGGTCTCATCTCCGGCGTTCCTGTCGTAGTGCGATGCTGGGGGCGGCTCTTCTGTCGGGGCTGATCGCCGCGACGGCCCCCGGGCGCCTGAACGCTCAGAGCCGCTCCGAGCGGCTTCCCGACACCGTGGTCGTGTTCAGGCCGGGGGGAGGCCCGGCAATAGGACGTGAACCGATCTATTATCCGGCGAACGTCCTCGACCTTCCCGATACCGTCGCCCGCGCGTGGACGGCATCGGTAGATCCCTCCCGGATACTTTCGCTGGGACTGGGGGGGGAGATCGTCCTCGGCTTTACCCGGACGGCGATCGTCGACCGACCCGGACCCGATTTCACCGTGTTCGAGAATCCCTTCTACTTCGAGATCCTCGGAAACCGGAGGACGTTCGCGGAGCCGGGGGAGGTCGCGGTCAGCGCCGACGGGATCGACTTCACGGCGTTCCCCTTCGACTCTCTCTCCCTGAAGGGATGCGCCGGCGTCACGCCGGTCAACGGGGACGAAAACCCGTTCAAGCCGGAGGTCTCCGGCGGTGACCACTTCGATCTGGCCGACCTGGGGATCGACACGGTCCGCTTCATCAGGATTCGCGACGTGACCGACATCGTGATGAAGGATAGAAAACATCCGTTCTGGGACCCGACGCTGACCGGGTTCGATCTGGATGCCGTCGTCGCCCTGAACGTTCAGTCCCGCCCCGGACCCCCTACCGGCCTGCCGGAGCACCGTGACCGACTGGAGGTGCGGAGCTATACCGACGGAACCGTCGCCATCGACTACGATGTAGTGACGCCGGGTGATGTCGCGATCTATCTCTACGATGCGCTGGGACGCCGGAACGTTCTGGTGCGGCGTGAGACTCCGGAGGGGGGAAGCGTCTTCGTCGACACGGCCGGTCTTCCCCCGGGCGGCTGGTTCGCCGCCCTGGTGGTAGGTGGGCGGCTCGTCGCCGACGGACGTTTTGTCGTGGCACGATGAGCCGCGGCTGCCGCCGCGGTTCGATTCTCGGAGCGATCTTCCTCTCCCCGGTTCTTCTGGCCGCACAGCCGGAGAGAGCCGGGAGGAGGGACACGCTCCGGGCCGACACCGCCCGCGTCTACAGAGCTCCGGAGATCACCGTAGAGGAGGAGAGTATCGTGACGGGAGCATCGCGCGGGACGCAGCCGATCGCGCTCATATCTCGTGAGCGGATAGAGGCCGCGAATCCCGACGATCTCTCCGATGTGATAGCGTTCGCTCCCGGAGTCTTCATCCGGCAGTACGGCGGCCTCGGCGGGCTGAGAACCGTATCGCTGCGCGGGACGTCATCCCAGCAGACCACGCTTCTCATCGACGGAGTACGGTATCAGAGCAGCGCCAACGGCGCCCTCGACCTGAGCAACATTCCGGCCGCGGCCGTCGAGCGGGTGGAGGTGTCGCGCGGGGGGAACGCTGCACGGTTCGGCGCGAACGCTCTCGGCGGCGCGATCAACGTCGTGACCGGCCTCCCGGATGAGCGTGGGTTCGCCCTCGGCGCGCGGGCGGAGAGCGGCTCCTTCGGCGAATGGAACGCCGGGATCGACGCGACCGGAGGGAACGGGAGCTCGAGCTGGGAGGGGATGCTCAACGCCGCCGGAGCCGCGGGAGATTATCCCTTCGCCTATTCGGAGTTTGGAACGACGTACGACACCAGGCGGACCAACGCCGATTTCAGGAATCTCTTCGGTCGCGCCTCCTGGCGGATGCAGGGGGAGGGCTTCGGCGTTTCGGCGGCGGCGCAGGGGTTCACCACGGAGCGTGGAACCCCCGGTCCCGTGGTGCAGGGGAGCCGTGAGCAGGCGCGCGCCCGGCTGGATGAACGTGAGATCTTTCTCACCGCCCGCCTTGCCCGGTCGGAGAGCGACTGGCAGGGGAGCCTGGTCGCCACCGGCCGACTGAACGGGCTCGACTATCGCGATCCCGACGCCAGAAGCGCCGGCCCGGAAGGGATCAGCAGCAGCTACGACAGACGTGAGGCGGGACTGCTCGCGACGGTTCGTATGCCGGTCGGCGAGACCGGGCTGGTGGAAGGGATCGGAGAGATCGGCTTCGCCGGGCTGCGGGGGAACAATCTGGACCCCGGCGCGGGCGGTTCGGTCGAGAGAATTCAGGGGAGCGCGGGGATCACCGCGAGCCGGATGTTCGACAGTGTCGCCGGATCGTCCCAGCTCCTCCTCGACGCCGCGCTCCGGTTCGACGGGTTTTCAGATATCGCTCCGGCCCTCTCTCCCTCTCTCGGAATTTCATGGCGTGTCGGCGAGACCCCTCTCCGATTGCGGGCGCACGGCGCCCTGAGCTACCGCGCACCAAGCTTCAGTGAGCAGTACTATCTCAACTACGGGAATCTCGATCTCCGTCCCGAGCGCTCCCGATCGGTCGATCTGGGGGCGACCTTCGAGCTGACGCCGGAGTTTGCCGCCGAGGCGGGAGCCTTCCTCATCGACACGCGCGATCTGATCGTCTCCGTCCCGAAAAGTCCGATAAGCTGGAGCGCGCTCAACATCGGCCGCGCGCTGTCGCGTGGGATCGAACTCTCGGCATACGGTTCCCTCTTCGAGCGGGCCCTCGATCTTCGGGCCTCCTACACCCTGATGCGCGCCGTCGATATGGGGGGGGGAGAGACCGACGGGGAAGATCTCCTCTATGCTCCGCGCGAACTCTTCAACGGGGTCTGGAACTGGCGCTTCGGCCGGTGGAGTCTGGGGGGCTCGGTGGAATATGTGAGCCACAGGTTCACGCTGCCGCTGAACGATCCCGGAACGTCGCTGCCGCATTATATCGTTGTCGGTCTCAGCGCCGGGACCCGGTTCGAGCTGGGAGGGGTCGTCTGTCGCGCCGGAGTGGAGGCGTCGAACATCTTCGATGCCCGATACCAGGTGATCCGGAATTATCCGATGCCCGGACGGAGTTTCCGGGGAGGGATTGAACTGCGATATAGGAATGAGGGAGAGTAGAGATCGTCGTCACCGTCAATACCTGTTATGAAGGATCATCGAGATCATAGAAATCGTCCCCGACCGACCCGGCCGCGCACGGCGCCGGCCCGCAGGGAGTCGTCGTTTGCCGATATGGTGATGGCGCCGGTTCTGGAACGATCCCGCACGGGGGAGCGCCCGGTGGAGCCGCTGGCCCGCCTCGACTACCCGGAGGAACTGGCGCTGAAACAGGAGGCGCTTCTCCGTTTCTGGCGCGATCACCGCCTGGCCGGAACGCCTGAAACGATCCTCCCCTCGCCCCTTCCCCGGCGATACCGGACGACCACGAAACGACGGGCGGGGATACGTGGAGGAAGGTTCGCGCTCGGCTTCGCCGAAACACATCTCAGGGGGGAGGGGGGACTCCTCCCGGTGTCGCTGCTGGAGCCCGAGGCCCATACCGCGATCTATCGGTTCCTTCATGCAAAGATCGGCACCCCTCCGTATGTGGCCCTGGCGGAACATCTCAATTACGTGATCATCCGCGGCAGTTACGATGAGGTGATGGTGATCCTCAACGTCGATCTTCTGAATGCCGAGGTGGTCAGGAAGGTCAAGCTGCTGGGGGAGCATCTGAAATCGCTCGACTCCAGGATCATCGGGGCCTTCATGTTCCATGATCCCACACGATCCGACTACTACCTTGACCAGGGAACCGCGCCCGGCAGATTGCAGTGGAAGAAGCTCTTCGGCGCCGACAGATATCTGTTGAAGGTAGGGGAACGGAGATATCTGCTCCCCCCCTCTTCCTTCTCGCAGGTCAACGAGTCGATGATTCCGGTCATGCTGGAGGAGGCCCGGAAGATGCTGGCTCCCGACGGAACCGGGCGTCTGCTCGATCTCTACTGCGGCTACGGTCTCTTCTCCCATTATCTGGGTGATGATTACGCGGAGATCGTCGGGGTCGATATCGAGGGGGATTCGATCACGGCTGCCGCGGCGATAGCGAAGCGTGGGGCGCATCGGGCGGCCATGAACTTCACCGCGCTGAACATCCGTCGGGCATCGCTTCCTCGCGCGCTGCCGCCTCCGGGTCCCATGGAAGAGGTCCAGCTCCTTGATCCCCCGCGAAGCGGCGCGGAGCCGGGAGTCGCCGCGTATCTGGCCGCCCGGTCTCCGAAGCGGGTTCTTCACATCTTCTGCGGAGTCGATGAAATCCCGCGTCAGCTTGCCGAGTGGGAGGGAGGCGGATATGTGGTCCGCAGAACGGCGCCGCTGGACATGTTCGCCGGAACACCGAACCTTGAGGTGATGGTGCTGCTGGAAAGAGGGTAGGGAGAAGGGAGTGGAGAATCCCTTCGTTCACGTTGTATCGAACCATGAAATATTGATCCGAAATATCATGCGATACTCACCGGTCCTTTATACTGCAATAATCCTCCTTGTAATTCTCGTTTCCGGGTGTGTATCGGACCCCGGAAAGAGTGAACAGAATGATCTCACCGGTGATTTTTCGCACGGAATTCTTATCGTGAACGAAGGATTATGGCGTCAGGATAATTCCACTCTTACCTACCATAATCCACAGACCGAAAAGGTGGTGCAGGACTATTTCGGGAAAAGAAATCCGGGGTTGCGAATAGGGGATACGGGGAACGATATCGTGGTGCGGAACGACAGGGCATATATCGTGGTCTCCACTTCCCGCACCGTTGAAATACTCGATCTGCCGTCGGGAACATCTGCGGGACGGGTTGTTTTTCCGGGGGTGGGGGAGCTGCGATATATGACGATCGTGGATGATACGACGGCGTTCGTCACCACGCGCGACGACGATATCATCCGCTTCAATCCGGCCTCGCAGACCGTGGGGGAGCATATGGCTGTCGGTCCTTCACCGGAAGGAATCGCATACGCGGCAGGGAAAATCTTCGTGGCGAACTCGGCGCTCGGTGCGCTTCGTCAGGAGGAACCGAAAGCGAACACCGTATCCGTCATCGATGTTTCAGCCGGTATTGAAATCGCTGCTCCGGAATTCGGGCATAATCCCTGGACGCTTCATTATCATCCGTCGCTCGGCATGGTATACCTTCTTTCGCGTCCGTTGTATCCCGATTCGGTGGGAGCGCTTGTGGAAATCGATCCCGTCACCGTCACGGAAACAAGGCGATGGGAAATAATAAATTCAGGGCCTGCGGAAATGGCGTTCAATAACAGCGAACGGATCGCGTATGTGCTCGGTTCGGAGGGTGTGTTGAAAATCGATCTGAATAAATCACGCGACATACCCGCTCTGATAGCTTCGGCGCGTTCAAACAATACCAGGGCATTTTTCGACATCGGAATTTCTCCGGCGGGGGATATCTACGTCAGCGATGCGCGGCTCTACACGACGCCCGGCAGCGTTCTCGTCTTCACTCCGGAGGGGAGATTCATCCGTCGATTCCAGAGCGGATTGAACCCCGGGGCGTTCGGCTTCTACTGACAAAACGTTCCCCGAAACCGGCGTTGGAACAAGCTTTAACAACTCGGGCCCTCCGGATTGTGCATATTGTGTCTCCTTCACGACGGCCACGCCACTAAGCGGGGCCGTTTTGTCCGGAAGCTCTTTGAATCCGCAAGCATACATCCCGTAACACTCGACCGGGCACTACGCCCGATCCGAGAGCGTCTGCTCTCAGCACCGCACACGAAGCTGGTCTTCAGCGAGCGAATCAGGGAACAGAGGCAACCGTGGCGTTCGCGCCGCAGGGCTCCCGTCTTCGACGGATGAGCCGGGGCCGTTTCGACTCTGATCCGATGGCGTGTGGTAATGAAGGTTCCCGAATCGAAAACATTCGGAAACAATTGGACCTCTTGACAACGGCATCACGAACACCGTATGTTTGCACCCCCTTCGCCGCACGACGGCCGCTTGAAAAAGCGACCGCGAAAAAAAAGCGAACGAGGGTATTGACAACGGGATCACGAAAGTAGTATGTTTGTGGCCCCTCTGACTGAACGGCCGACGTTCAGCAGCGCGGAAGAAGCGACGGCAGGTGCCGACGAGACAACCGAAAGTTCTTTGACAACCGAGATGATCGCAGCTAACAGGCTTCAGCGAGAGCGAAGCAGGTGAAGCGGCGATGAACAGAGAGACATTATATATAGTGTGCAGCAAACACACGACAAGTAGCTAAGGTTCTCGCTTCAAGAGATGATAGAGCAACGTGCTTAGCTGACGCGATCTTCGGATCGTTGTTCAGCTCCTTCTTGATTCAGCGAGTGTTAATAACACAAGTGAATCAGGATCTTACTTCGTAGAAAAGTAATTTTCCAACGGAGAGTTTGATCCTGGCTCAGGACGAACGCTGGCGGCGTGCTTAATACATGCAAGTCTTAGGGGTTACTTCCTTCGGGAAGTGATCACTGGCGCACGGGTGAGTAACACGTAAGTTATCTGCCCTTGGGTCTGGCATAACTCCGGGAAACCGGGGCTAATTCCAGATGATATCGCAAGATCAAAGCCTTCGGGCGCCCAAGGATGAGCTTGCGTCTGATTAGCTTGTTGGCGGGGTAATGGCCCACCAAGGCGACGATCA
>CBINGZ010000021.1:0-85766 GCA_966250335.1 uncultured bacterium
AATGCCGGCTCTCGCTCGGCGGGGTCGCCAGAAGGATGCGGCTGATTCTATCGCATTGACGACGACAGGTATCGGGAAGGGAAGAGGCGATCACGGTCGCCTCTTCCCATTTCTATCGCACTCTGTTATTTGCCCTCCTCATCGGCCCATGTTGCCTCATCCTCCTCGTCCTCATCGTCCAGCAGTTCGCAGTCGACCTCGAAATACATATCGATCTCCATCCCCGCGATGAACTCCATTGCCGCCGTGTAACGATGGGAGTGCTCCTCCTCTTCGTCGTTGTAGAGATCGAGGCTGGTGTTCTCCTGAAGGTGGACGCTGGTCGATGTGATTCTGTACCCGTCGATGCCGTCGATCTTCACGTTGAAGTGGCGGCAGGCGGCGACGAACTCGAGCGCGTCGGCGCGGCTCAGCAGCCATACCTCCGGACGCCGGACGTAGCGGTCGGCGAACATGATCGCCGCCTGGTTCGAGAGCACGATCGGCTCAAGGTCGTAGGTCCGGGTCGTTGTCGCCGTTGAAGCTTCCTCCTCCTTCTTCTGGAAGAGGCTTATCAGCCAGTTGATCATGGACGTATCCTGTATGGGTTGAATGTCGATATAATGACCGGGTTCGGACGAATCGGGCGAGCCGGGGTTCCGTTCCGAATATACGGCGTGTCGTGGCGATCCGCGCCGTGACGATCCCGAATAAACCGCGCCGCGCCCGGCCGCCGGGAGATGTATGAAAAGATGGTGATGGAGTCAATATGGAGACATGAAGGATCTATGGACTCCACCGTTTCCCATGGTAAGTTGTCCCCCGCAGGAAACCGGGGTCAGGCGCAGGAATTTCATGCGCCCGACATCCCGATCTCTACATTCCCTGCCCCCAGAATGTATTCCGCTTCAGATATCTACAGGCAGGGATACCATGTCCGGAATTCAGGTTCAGAACAGGCGGCGCGCCGTCAACGTCGTCTGCACACAGACGACGACGCTTCAGCTTCTGCGGAGCGGGTGGAACGCGTTTCATTCGGATGCAAGGAGCGCGCTGCAGCTCGGCTCGAAGGCGCTCAGGATGGCGGGGGAGGCGCGCGACACCTCCTCGATGTCGAGAAGTCTGCTGCTGGTGGGGAAGTGCGAGGAGAGGCTGGGGAGATACGAACGGGCGCTGGAACAGTACAGACGCGCCTCGGCGCTCGGGTACGAGGCCGCCGAGCCGAGGATTCTGGCGCATGCGCAGCTCGGCATCGCCGACACCTACAACAATATCGGGGCAAGCCCGAGTGCAATGGAACCGCTGGGACTGGCGCTCGATCTGGCCGTGGAAGGAGGGTTGCGCGACCTTGAAGGGCTGGCGCACAACTCGATGGGGATCACCTACAAGACCTTGTGCAACTACGTGATCGCCGTCGAACATTATATGCGCGCCGAGGACATTTTCGAGGATCTGGGGGAGAACGGGCTGCGGGCCTGCGCCGTCAACAATATCGGAAGCGTCCATTACAAGCTCGGCAACATGCATGTTGCCCAGGAACATTATCTCCGCTGCAAGAAGCTTCTGGAGCCGGAGCTCGATCGCCGCGATATCGATTTCGACATCACCGTCAGCCTGAACCTTGGAGCCACACAGTTGTTGCTGGGGGATGAAACCGCCGCTCTCGCCACCTTCCGCGAAGCGCTGGGACTCAGCCGGCATATTCGTTCCCGCGTCCAGGAGTCGCGCGTTCTGGGGCATCTCGGCGCACTCTTCAGAGAGTGCAACCAGCCCGAGAAGGCGTACAGATATCTCTACAAATCGCTTGAACAGGCAGTGAAGATCGGCGGGCCCGATCAGTGGGAGATCGTCGGCGAACTCGGATATACCCATCTGAAAATGGGGAGACCCGAGGCTGCGATCGTCTGCATCAGCGACATGCTGAACGCCGCCAGAATATACCGGGACCGGAAGCTGGAGTTCGAGGCGCACGGCATCCTGGCACGATGCTATGAGGATATGAAGGACCCCTGGAGATCGCTCGAACATTACAAGCTCTATTCCTCGATCAAGGAAGAGATCGCCGGGATGAAGCAGCAGCAGGCGATCATGCAGCTGCAGATGCACGCGGAATTGAAACGGGTGGAGCATGAACGGGAACGGCTCCGTCTCAACACTGCGCGGCTTGAACAGGAGGTGGAGCATAAATCGCAGGAACTCGCCTCCATGGCGATGCATCTGGTGGAGAAGAATCAGTTCCTCGGTTCGCTGAAACGGGAGATGACGGAGGCCGCCCGCACCGTCGGCGAGACGGCCCGGCCGGCGCTGGCGCGGATGGTGCGCGAGGTGGATGTCAAGGTCAACGACAGGGGAACATGGAGCACGTTCGAGGAGCAGTTCAAGAAGGTGCATCATGAATTTCTGGGAAATCTCTCCGCAAGATATCCCGAGCTGACGCGGATGGAACTGAAGATCGCCGCGCTGCTGAAACTGAATATGTCGACGAAGGAAATCGCCGATCTTCTTTCTCTTTCCGAACGGAATATCCGTAACCATCGCTACCGGCTTCGGAAAAAGCTGGGTCTTGCGGAACAGGTCAATCTGACGACGTTTCTTGCCTCGTTGTGATGTGCCGATCTTCGATGTCGATACATATATATCGTAGTATTTGCATCAGGTCCGATAATTACGCCGTTTGGAGTCATCATGGAGTCGTAATTTCGCAACGACTCCGCGTTAAGTTGCCACCGCCCATTCATAACCGATCAACCAGTACGCAGAACACGGAACCGCGCCCGCGGTTCCGTGAAGATGCCGGTGAACAATGACGCGCGGTGACCCCCGCACGCGCCTCACCGGTCCTCTCCCTCGGGCCGTATCCCGACAACGCGACCGAACGGAACGGGTGGAATTGCTCGCGATTCAACCCCGACGGGAGAGGACCATGGTGAGGTTCCCCATTCATATTCATGTTCCAAATGCACGGAAATTCTATGCGACATCTGTACCGTATGGTGCTCACAATGATTATGCTGCTCGTAACCACGGGCGACGTTGCGTGGGGTCAGCTCGAATATGTGATGACAGTAGGAAGCGGAAAAACCATCAGCCCGAAATCGACGACACGCCTTCATGCCCTGAGAATGGGAAACCGTCGGAACACGGCGGGCGAAACAGTCTCCATCGGACTGCCGTTCACCTTCAACTTCGACGGCGTCGGCTACACCAAGGTCTCCGTCAGCAACAACGGTCTTGTCGGTCTGGGGAACACCACGGTTACCAGCAGCAACAGCAACGATCTCGTCGGCGCAGCCGTTCCGATCCTGGCGCCCTTCTGGGACGCGTTGCGGCTGGGATCGCGGAATAACGCGGTCACATGGTACGGGGTATCGGGCTCGGCGCCCGACCAGATTTTCGTCGTCGCATACGAGGGATTGAATTTCAATACGAGCGGTAATTCACGATCGCAGGCGACATTCCAGGTGCGGCTGTACGAAGGTTCGAACAAGATCGAATTCTACTACGGCACCATGAGCAACAACGGAAGTTCGACCAGCGCTTCGATCGGTCTGGCGGTTTCTCCCTCCAAATTCCTGAGCATCACGCCGAGCGGGTCGGCGGCAAGCATCAGCTATACCTCCGTCAACAACTACGTCGATCTGAACGGCAACGCCATCGACAGCGATGTGATGTATACGTTTCTCCCCTGCACCATCGGCATTACGGGAAACGTCGAGCAGGGGGGGACGAACAATATGCTGGATGGGGATAAGCTCCTTGCCGGCAGGAGCGCCGAACGCTACAGGCCGACGCCCTTCACGCCGTCGAACCTCACGTTCCATGCAAGCTGCATATCGCGTACGTATACCATGACGATCTCCGGGCCGAGCGCGTCCGAATACCGGCTGCCGCAGCCGGGTGGAACGATACGCGCGGGAGAGATCCTTACGCCGGTTATCGAATTCACGCCGACACAGCTCGGCGTCCGTCCCGCGACTCTGCTCGTTACCGACGACAATCACTTTTCGCGGTCGTTCAATCTTGCAGGGGAAGGAGGATCGCGCATTATCTGGAGCGGCAACGCGGCGCAGGGAGGACTCTCTTCCCCCAGGCATCTCGACACTCTTCTCGGCGCGATGCGGGTGAAGAGGCTCGGGACGGCCGAATATGCTCCGCTGAGCGTCGGCGTTCCGGTCAACCGGGACGCCCCGAGCGCGCAGATCACCTACACGGTCAACGATTTCTCGGGGCGCGGACAGTACTCGTTCCGTCATCCCGTCACCGGGAACGACGTCTCGACCTATACCACGACCGTGGCGCCGGGAGGGAACGACATTCCCGTCATCCGCTTCATGCCGACCGGCGTCGGCTACCAGCTTGCCCTGCTTACGGTCGTTGCGGACGGCGAGACCCGTTCCTTTTTCCTCAAGCCCTATTCCATAGCGCCGGGGGGCGAATTCTATCTCGGAACTGACGGAATGGGACCGGCGACCCAGGTGTTCCAGAAGGATTTCTCCTGCGCGGGAGAGGCTCTGGTCGGCTACGATATCGACGTCAGGAATATCGGTGACGGAGATTTCAATATCCTCGGCGTGCGGGCGTTCCTCACCGACACCATGTACGGCCAGGGAATCCCCAGGTATCCGCTGAAGCGGGATGCAAACGGACAACCGTTTCCCGTCGACGACTATTTCATCACGGAATATCCCGCCGTCGCTCCTTTCAGCGACAACGTCATCGTCTATCCCATGACCGTTCCCTACCTGACGCAGCGGAGGATGCGGCTCAACTTCGTGGCGCAGGAGCCGGGGAAGCGGTTCGCGCGTCTCTACATCTACACCAACGGGAAGAATTTCGTCGACATCGATCCCTATGGAAACAGGGTGGAGGGGCTTGTCGCATTCGACATGTTCGGACGGGGACTGGGCGCCCGACCCGGGAGGAGCGTCGGAAGCGAGGCCCGGCCCCGGCCGCTTCTCTTCGAGAGGACGCTCATCGGAGACACGGCGTTTGCGACCACCTCCATCTGCAACACCGGGACGTGCGACATGCGGATCGGGCGGCGCGAGTTCAGGGTCGCAAGCGGCGACAATCGTGAGTTCATCATCGTCGATCCCTTCCCCGGGGTCATGATCGATCGGAACGGCGCGAACGAGACCTGGGTGATTCCGCCCGACGGTTGCGGGACGTTCAGCGTCGCCTTCATCCCGACCCGCCACGGATCGCGCAGGGCCACCGTCAGGCTGCAGACCAACGATTCGGCCATGTTCACGCCGGGCTTCGCCGAGCGCGGGGCGTACTACCTCGATCTCTACGGCTACGGATCGGTGGGGCTGGATGCCTCGGAGGTCTCGTTCGGCGACCGCCTCATCAACGACCCGGGGGATGGATGGAAAAGGGAAACGGCGTATCTGCAGAGCACCACGCGGGAATATATCGTGATCGATAGTCTCGCGATCGTCGGCCCCGATGCCGGCGAGTTCATGATGGACCCCGCAAACCCGTGGCCGGCCGTCCCCTTCCTGATCGATCCGGGGATGCAGATCGCGCTCGGCCTGCGCCACAGACCGGCCCCGGCATCGGGGCCCGGCGAGCGGAGGGCGCAACTCCTTCTGTTCACATCGTCCGGCGATACGGTTCGGGTGGATCTGCGTGCCTGGGCCGGAACCCGTACGCTGGCGGTCGGCCCGACCTCCCTTTTCGAGGATGTGACCACGACCGTGGGGAAACGTGTCAGACGTACACTCTCGATCACCAACACCGGAACGATGCCGCTTCGTCTGGGGACGACGACGGTGGTCGGGACCGAGGCGCGGCACTATCTCCCCGGACCGCTCCCCAGACTTGTGCTGAGTCCCGGCCAGACGGAATATCTGGAAGTGACCTACCTCCCGACCGACAAGGGGAAGTCGACCGGAAGGCTCGATGTGATGAGCGATGCGACGAACGGCGTGCAGTCGGTCGTGCTTGGAGGAACCGCCGCCGCCGTCTCCTCCGCTCCCGGGACGACGGGGGCGGGTGCGGTGACCCTCGGCCCCGCGCAACCGAATCCGGCCAGGGCCGATGTGGAGCTGTCGTACACCCTGGCCGAATCGGGCGACGTCGATCTGAGACTCTATGACGAAACCGGAAGGGAATGCGCCGTGCTTGAACGGGGACCTCGAGGGGCGGGATTCCATTCCGTGAGATTCCGCACCGATGCGCTACCGGGCGGAGCCTACCGTTACGTTCTCAGCGCCGGGGGGGTGATCCTGACCGGCTCCATGACCGTGGTGCGCTGACGGTCCCCCACGGTTTCGAACGACGTCCGCGGGAAGGGGCGCTCCGGCCGGGGGCGCCCTTTCGCCGTTGCCTCCGGTCGTTTGCATCTATCTCTTCTGTGAGCGAAGTTCAGCCTCATGCGGGTGTGCTCCGGCAAAGGGGGCATCCGCGCCGTCAGGCGCAACAACATTATGGAGCGATAGAAGACGATGGAAGAGTTCAACGGATCGACCGAAGGGGAGGCAGCCGCGGCGGAGAAGAGGACCCGGCCGATCGATGGAGGGGTGCGTATCGGGCACGTTCATCTCAAGGTGGCCGATATCGAGCGGGCGCTCGGTTTCTACTGCGGGGTGCTCGGGTTCGGTCTCGTGCAGCGGTACGGGACGCAGGCTGCGTTCGTGGCGGCCGGAGACTATCATCATCATATCGGATTGAACACCTGGGAGAGCAGGGGAGGATCGCCCCCTCCGCCGGGAACGACGGGACTTTATCACGTCGCGATCCTCTATCCCACCCGCGCCGCGCTCGCCGACGCTCTGCACCGCCTCGTCAGGGCCGGCATCGAGCTCGACGGCGCCGCCGATCACGGGGTGAGCGAGGCGCTCTACCTGCGTGACCCCGACGACAACGGCGTCGAGCTCTACTGGGACCGTCCGGAGGAATTCTGGCCCCGCACCCCCGACGGCCGGATCGAGATGTACTCCCGTCGACTCGATCTCAGAGATCTTATGAACGCCGCCCGAGATCCCGAAAACGGCGAATAATGCCCGAAACGGGCGTTTCTACAATTCGTAAGATGTTTACGGCAGAATAATTGTTGAAACGAATAACGTTCAAACAATAGTTGTTGAGTCGGATTCGTCATTGGTTCAGTGACAGAGGACTGCAGAGAGCAACATCCATTCAACACAAAGAGGATAGACCATGTCGTGGACCATTGATCAGACGCATTCGCGCATCGACTTCTCCGTCAGGCATATGATGATCTCGAACGTTCGCGGGCATTTCGGCGACTTCGAGGGGACGATCGAGCTCGACGATACGAATCGGACGGTGACCTCCGTCGACGTCCGTATCAAGGCTGAGAGCATTCATACGGGGAACGCCCAGCGCGACGAGCATCTCCGCTCGGCCGACTTCTTCGACGCGGCCGCTCATCCCTATCTCACGTTCAAGGGAACGAACGTGGAGAACCTCGGGGAGGGGAAGCTCAGAATCACCGGCGACCTCACGATTCACGGAGTCACCGTCCCGACGGTGCTCGACGCCGAGTTCGCAGGAGTCGCGAAGAGCCCCTGGGGAACGGTGAGCGCCGGGTTCAGTGCCCACACGAAGATCAACAGGGGAGATTTCGGGCTGAACTGGAATCAGGTCCTTGAAGCCGGAGGCATTCTTGTCGGAGAGGAGATCAAGATCTCGATCGAGGTGGAACTGTTGAAGAACGAAGTAAGCGAAACGGAGAGAGAGGCTGAAGAGGAGGTCGCGGTCTGATAGATCGCCGATATAAGCAGTGCTAGATATAGAGATAGCGAGAAGTAGAGAGAGGAGCGGATACGCCCGGCAGCGATGCCGGGCGTTCCTTTTTCCGATATTTTTTCCACAAACGACCGGTGAAACTGCTCCGACCCCGATCTTCGCCCTCTCCTTCGTCTACGGCGTCTCGCCCGGCTACCGGGGGCTCTGCACGAAAGATGTCGCGTTCACGGTCGAGTACGCCGCGTCGATCCCCGTCATGAGCTCGCGCGGGACAAGGGGGCCGTCGGAGATGAGAACCTTCGCCCCGGTGACCGGTTCCCACATGCGGGAGGCGGCGTGACCACAGGGCCTCTAGTCGATCTCGATCCCGACGGGGCAGTGGTCGGAGCCCATGACGTCGGGGAGGATGAAGGCCTTCCGCAGGCGCGGAGCGAGCGATCCCGAGACCAGCACGTAATCGATCCGCCACCCCACGTTACGGGCGCGACAGTTGCCGATCTGGCTCCACCATGAGTAATGTCCTCCTCCTTTCTCACCTTCGCGGAAGGTGTCCACGAACCCCGCCTCCACAAGATTGTCGAATCCTCTCCGTTCCTCCGGCGTGAAGCCGTGGTGCTTGACGTTGGTTTTGGGATGGGTCAGATCGATCTCCCTGTGCGCCACGTTCAGATCCCCGCAGAAGATGACCGGCTTCCTCAGCTCCAGCCCGCGCAGGTAGGCGAGGAAGTCGACGTCCCATTCGTCGCAGCGGTAGGGGAGTCGTGAGAGGTCCCCCTTGGAGTTCGGGACGTAGACGTTCACGATGTAATAATCGGGAAGCTCCGCGGTCAGGACACGTCCCTCCATGTCGTGCTTTTCGCTGCCGATCCCCTCGGTGATCGAGAGAGGTTCCCTCCGCGTGAAGATCGCCGTCCCGGAGTATCCCTTCCTCTGCGCATGGCTCCAGTGGCTCGTGTAGCCGGGAAGCCCGCACGCAATCGGCTCGTGAGACGATTTTGTTTCCTGAACGCAGAGAACGTCCGGGCCGTGCGCCTCGACGAAATCGGTGAACCCCTTCTTGAGCACGGCACGGAGCCCGTTGACGTTCCAGGAGATCAGTTTCATGGGAGAGATTGCGGTTGAGAAGATATCGATGAAGAGGTCGGGAACGACCGTCTGCGGGAGCGCGGCCGGGGCAAAGATAGCGAACCGGCCCGATCCTCTCCCGAGGCCATTCCCCCGGACCGATGTAAAGATCCGATGACGCCGCGCGCTCCCCGGAGCGTATCTTTGCGCTTCCAGGGGTTCTCATCTCACAGCCGATCGGTGAACCCCGCCTACGACAACAGATCGACAGATGACCAACAACTACGTGATCAGGGGCGGCTCCGAGGGGCGCGCCCGGCTCAGCATATTGTCCCATGCCCTGGGTCGTACGACCGACGACCTTCTCCGGTGGGCGGGCGCCCGCGAAGGTATATCGTGTCTCGATGTGGGGTGCGGCGGCGGTGATGTGACGCGGGAGATGGCCCGCCTCGCCGGCCCGGAAGGGAGGGCCGTCGGGATCGACATCGACACGGCAAAGATCGAACTGGCACGCCGCGACGCGGAGACGGAGGGGGTGGGGAATATCGAGTTTCTCGTCTCGGATGTCGACGATCTGAACGCGCACGGGGAATTCGATCTCGTCTATGCGCGCTTTCTTCTGACGCACCTGAGCGATCCGGGAGGGATCCTCCGTCACATGGTCGACGCCGCGGCTCCGGGAGGAGCGATCGTCGTCGAGGATATAGATCACTCAGCGATCTTTTCGTATCCGGAGTCCCCGGCGATAACCCGATATGTGGAGCTGTACAACAGCGTGGTGCGGGGAAGGGGGGGCGATCCGGAGATCGGCCCGAGGCTTCCGGAGCTCTTCAGGGAGGCGGGGTTGAGCGACGTCCGGATCAACGTGGTGCAGCCGGTCTTCATGGAGAGTGAACCGAAGCGGATGCACGCGATCACCCTTGTGAACATCGCCGACGCCGTGGTCGCCGCCGGGCTTGCGTCGCGTGAGGAGATCGACGCGACCGCTGCGGAGATCGAGGAGTTCTGCCGTGATCCGCATACGATCGTGGCGCTTCCGCGCGTGTTCCAGGTCTGGGCGTTCAAGGAGGGGGGAGCGGCGTGAGGCGCCGTTTCCGGCAGAAGTAAAAACAATCGGGTTTCGATGAATATATCATCGAAACCCGATTGTTATATCACATCATATCGCGATCAGCGCGTCACCACGATCCTTGCGTCGTCGACCACTCTGTTGTCGACCGTGAGGCGGAAGGTGTACATGCCGCTGGCGACCGAGGTTCCGGCCGGGAGTTCGTTCTCCCAGGAGACCGTATGCTGTCCGGCGTCGCGCCAGCCCGCGTCGACCGTCGAGACGTAGCGGCCGTCCACGTCGTACATCTCCAGGCGGATCACGGAGGCGTCGGGGAGATCGTACGTGACGGTCGCGCGGTTCCGTGCGGGGTTCGGGTAGGCGTCGAGTCCGTAGCTCGATGCGATCGGCTTCTGCGGTCCGCGCACGGAGGTCGTGTTCGAGTTGAAGGTGTAGATCTTGCCGTCGAACGCGAGGATGTAGAGTTCATGGTTCAGATCGGTCCCGAACGCCGAGATGAAGAGGTCGGTGTCGAGAATGACACGGTTCTCCACCGCAGAGGTATCCTGCTCGTCGAACTTCAGGCCGAATATCTCTCCGCGAGAGAAATCGGCGTAGACGTACCACCCCTTCAGGCTCGGCACGGCGTCCCCGCGGTAGACGGCGCCGCCGATCACCACGTCGCCGACGTTGTGCGAGTAATCCCAGATCGGCAGCTTCAGGCCGAGGCTGTCGGCCAGCGGATCGCAGCGGAGCTTGGGATAGAAGCAGCCGCTTCCCTCCATGATATTCCATCCGTAGTTCCCTCCCTTCACGACCACGTCGATCTCCTCGATCTTATCCTGCCCGGCGTCGCTCAGCCAGAGCCAGCCGGTCTCGGGGTCGAAGCTGAAACGGTACGGGTTGCGGAAGCCGTAGGCGTAGATCTCCTCGCGCCATCCCTCGGTGTTGCCCACGTACGGGTTGTCCGCCGGAATGCCGTAGTTGCGCCCCCCCGACGGTTTGTCGACGTCGATACGGAGCATGTCGCCGAGGAGCGTCTGGCGGTCCTGCGCGTGCCGGTGCGGGTCGGCCGCGTTCCCTCCGTCGCCGAGCGGAATGTAGAGGTAGCCGTCGGGGCCGAACTGGATCTGCCCGGCGTTATGGTTCGCGTACGGCTGTTCCACCTCCAGCAGAACCAGCTCCGAGCTGGAGTCCGCGACCCCCATGAGGGCGGTGTCGGCCTTGAACCGTGAGATCCGTGTGCGGCGCGGGTTGGAGGCCACGTAGTTCACGTAGAAATATCCGTTGCTGTCGAACTTCGGGTGGAAGGCGAGTCCCAGAAGTCCCTCCTCGTTTCCGACGGTGCGGACCCGGTCGGAGATGTCGAGGAAGGTGCGGGCCTCGCCGACCGTCGATCTGTTCTCGAACATTCTGATCATCCCTCCCTGCTCCACGACGAAGAGTCTGTTCGATTCGTCGGGGGAGGGTTGCAGGTCGACCGGTCTGGTGAACTGAAGGTTGGGGAACGCCACCTTGACCTCCTCGCCGATCGGCTGCTGCGGCTGGAGCGTGCCGGAAAGTCTGTAGAGCTTGCCGTCGAAGCCGAGCAGATAGAGCTCGCCCATCCCGTCGACCCCCATGGCGCCGAAGGGGGGATCGATCACCGCGATCTCGCGGTTATATCGCACTGTGGTATCGGTTTCGTCGACCGAGAGCGCCCAGAGCTTGCCGGCGGCGAAGTCGCCGTAGACGTAATGTCCTTCAAGCCCCTGAATTCCCGTTCCGCGGTAGACGAATCCACCGATGATGACATCACCTTCGCGATGGGTGTAATCCCAGATCGGCTTGACCAGACCAAGGGAATCGGCCAGCGCATCGCACTGGAACAGAGGCTCGTAGCAACCCCCTCCTTCCATGATATTCCACCCGTAATTCCCTCCCTTGTGGACGATATCGATCTCCTCCAGGGCGTCCTGGCCTGCGTCGGAGGCCCAGAGCCAGCCGGTCTCGGAGTCGAAGCTGAAGCGGTAGGGATTACGGAAGCCGTAGGCGAAGATCTCCTGCCGGAAGTTCGTGGAACCCATGAACGGATTATCCGGGGGGATGGCGTAGTTCATGCCGTTGGACTGGTTGTTCACGTCGATGCGGAGGATCTTTCCCAGCAGCACCGCCCGGTCCTGCGCGTTGTTGAACGGATCGCCGCCGTCGCCACCGTCTCCGAGTGCGATATAGAGGTAGCCGTCGGGACCGAACCGGATCTGTCCGGCCTTATGGTTGGCGAACGGCTGCTTGACCTCCATCAGCACCATCTCGCTGGAGGGATCGGCACGGTTCGAGTTGTCGTCCATCACGCTGAAGCGCGAAACCACGGAGCGGCGCGGGTTGGAGGCGACATAGTAGACGAAGAAATAGCCGTTGTCGGCGTACTCCGGGTGGAAGGTCAGTCCCAGCAGACCCTCCTCGTTGCCGATCGATCGCACTTTGCCGGTGATATCGAGAAACACCCCGGCGCTGTCGGCGGTCTGGGTGTTGTTGAAGACGCGGATTCTCCCTTTCTGTTCGACGATGAAGATCCGGTTGGAGCCGTCGGGCGCCGGCGCCATATCGACCGGGCGTTCGAACGTCAGAGCGGGGAAGACCGGGAGAACGCTGATCTGGGCGTTCGCGGCGGCCATACAGAGCAGAGAGAGTGTGATCGGTAGCAGAAGTCTCTTCATGGTATTCCTTCTCCTTTGGCATTGATCGTATCGTGAAGTTGGGCGTGAGCGTCGATTTCTTGCGGCGGCGCATTTCGTCAGGTCCGTACGGATCCCCGGCGCATGCGCTCCGCGCGTCGTGGCTGTCGACGCCGGCGGTTGCCGCACCGAGAAAGGAGGTCGTGCCGACAAGAGGTGTCGGCCGCGCGATGCCGTGATACGTTGGACAGGTGATTCAACGGATTCGGATGTTTGAACACGCTTCTACACGATATGGTTCCGGTGGGGCGTTTCTTCCTGATGCCGGGTTGCGATGTTTACTATATTCCTCGCCGTGAAACCCGGACCCGTTCGGAACGATAGGAGGGGTCCGGTCGTTGAGCCGGTATCCGTTCCCTCGACCTGTGGGAACCTTCGGGCGGCTCCTTCGTCCCAACGGATGCAATCCCGGAGTTCCCATCTCCCAATAACCGCAACAAGAGGTGCACCATGAGACGTTCGATGCTGATTGCCTCGATGTTCGTGCTGACCGCGATACTTCCGTTCGCATCGCGCAGCCAGGGTTTCTCGTTCGCCATGGGCGACGTCGAGTCGACTGAAGAAAACGATTCGATCCCGCCGCAGAGGATCGGTCTTCCTCCGATGGAGATGGAAATCTCGGAGGGAAGCTCCGGGAGGGCAACCGGCTACTGCTTCGACGAATATCTCATCGCACCCCGCCGCACGACCTCGTTCCGTCATGTTCTGGCCGGCGACAACGATGCAGTGGTCAGACTGGCGGACGGCAGGGAAGTGAGCCTCAGCGCCGCCATCGCGAAGCGACTTGTTTCCGTTGTGGCGAATCAGCTCACCGTGCAGTTCGCCAACTACACGGGCGCTCCTCTCTCGATACATTTTCCGAAGGCCGTCGTTCTCTGGGATAGAAAGGGGGGAGCGGTGAACCCGGATGCGCTCGCCGTGCTGGAGCGGCGGGGGGGATACGACGAGCGGCAGGAGATGGTCTGGCGCTACACGACGGCGGAGCGCCTGCTCGGCGTCCTCGGCTACGACAAGGGCTCGGCATGGGAGTACGACGCCGACAGGCTGCGGAGTTCCGTGCTCGCGTACCAGGCCGACAACGGCATGCAGACCACCGGCCAGCTCGACGAGACGACACTCGATCGTATCGCACACAGCGGCATGAAGCTGCAGCGTCGCCTGGCATCGCTCGGGTTCCGCGATCGTGAAGGAAACAGTCTGAAGGAGGATCTCGCCGCGCAGATCCGTTCGTTCGAGCGGAGCAGCGGAGCGAAGCTTTCAGGTCGCTGGGTGACGGAAAACGATACGCGTCTCGCCTCGCTCGAAAGCGCTCGCGCCCGCGACAGGCGCGCCGGCGAGAGAGGAACCGAGACCGTCAGCCCCGGCGTACGCCCTTCGGTCCGTGCCGGAGCCGCCCCCGCCACACCTCGCGCCGCGACACCTCGCGCCGCGACGACAACGGCGCCGACCATACCGGCCCGTCCCAGCACACCTCCCGGCAGGCCGTAAGACTCGACATCGGTCTACAACAGCAGCATCACGAAAGGCCCCGCCTCCCCGCGGGGCCTTCGCATTACACCCCACACTTCTCTGCTCAACGGAGGCGGCTCCCGTAGGGAGCACCTGTATGTAGCCCTCACGGTTCGCGAATATTGATCCCAACCCCGGATTAGGTAGATTGTTGCCGAAAGATAATGTGGCGAGGATATCGCGGGCAGATATGCGTTTGAGCGTCCGTCGATCCGAGGCCAGATGTGTTGTACAACGATCAATCCGGGCGATTCCATGAACGAGGAGCCTCCCAAATCCGGCCGGTCGATCCCTGTTCCGCGCCGCGCGACTCTTGAGGATATGCCCGCCGTGGCGGCGATCCATCGACGCGCGTTTCGCAGCGCAATGCCCCACATTCCCGAGCTGCACACATCGGAGGAGGATCTGAAGTATTTTTCGACCGAGGTCTTTCCCGCCAACGAGATCTGGGTGACGGAGGAGGATAAGGTCCTCACCGGATTTATCGCGTTCCATGACGGGTGGGTGGCGCATCTCTACATTCATCCCGACCATCAGGGGAAGGGTTTGGGGGATGCGCTTCTGGGGGTTGCCAAGGAGGGGGCCGATTCCCTCAGCCTCTGGACGTTCCAGCAGAACGACGGCGCGCGCTGCTTTTACGAGAACCACGGCTTCCAGGCCGCGATCCAGACCGACGGGTCGGGCAACGAGGAGCATGAACCTGACGTGCTCTATGTCTGGAGGCGGGCGGCGGGCTGATCGGAGGGGGAAGGGAGCGATATTCGAGAGGCTGCCGCGCCGTATCTTTGCCGGCGCATGGTCGTGCTCGGGGCAAACGTTCCGGTGCGCGCCGGGGGCCTCATGTATTCCATGTATTTCGACAGGACACTGCTGTGATTCGTCCATTCCTTCCAACATCTCTGCCTATCCTCCTGGGGTTACTGCTTACCTCCTTGCCAGCGTTTGCGCAGCTGTTCTCATTTGAGGAATACAGTTACTGCGACTCCGTACACGATGCGGTTCACCGCGATGCATCGGTTCGGCTGGGACGTCTTCTCGCCGATTTCTGGGAACCCAGGCTGAATGTCTGCCGGCTTCGTATCAACCGGATATTATCGTCACGGGATCTTTCGGATCTGAACGAGCTTCGTGCCCGCTTTGCGCTGGCTTATGAGAGGGGAGAGAGATATCGGGAGTTCGAGGCGAGACGCTTCGAGGAATTGGCTCCGCTGCTCATTGCCGCTGCCCTTGACACATCTGCCGTCGATACGGTCTCGTCGCCCTCCGCCGAGAACGATATACGGTTCGTAATACAGGGCAGACGGCCGGGCGATGCTGCCGGGATCCCCGGATATGAAGATGCACGGCGGGATCCGAAGGCGATGGAAGAGGAGTGGGAGGAAAACGACAAGGTGGAAATGATGCGGAATACCGCCGATATGTTTATCCATCATCAGGAGCTCTCCTTCGAGCTGCCGGTGATTGCGTCATGGATCATGCGGAACCATCATTCCCTGCTCGACAGTCTGGTCGACGATATGGTCACGGATCTGAGGGCATTTGCCGATTCGGCGGAGTATCTGATAAGGAACCTTGAAGGTGAATATCGTGATGCGTTTATTTCCTGTCCCGATCTCCGAGAGGTTCTGGTGGAGGATTTCGGTATCGCGTATCTGAGAGCCGTGTCGCAACAGCCCGACATGTTCCAGCCGTCCCACAGGGAGAGGGTCGAGTCATTGATCCCGCTCTACACCGGTCAGCCGCTGGCATCGCTTGTCGACATGATCTCGAATAAGGAGGTGCCGCCGACCGACGTGTTCCCGCAGGAGCCGCCGCTCCGCCAGATCTCCTCGAACCCTATCTCGACATCGGTGGAGATCGCCTACACCCTCCCCGGAGTCAGTTCGCGCACCAACCTCAACATCATCGACGCCCGCGGCGAAGTCGTTCTGACCGCCATCCAGGGAGTCCGGAACGCGGGGGAGCATAGCGTCACGGTCGACGTCTCAGAGCTCCCCACCGGCCCTTATATCTATCGGTTGACGACCGATCTTCCATCGGGACAGAGGGTATGGTCGCGGGTGATGGAAGTCGTCAGATAGGATATTCAGATCACGATATGAAAGCAAAGGACAATCTCCCCATCATCGATTTCCCATCCCGGGCCGACTGGGAATCGTGGCTCGACGCCAACCATGCCGATTCCCCCGGGCTCTGGATCAGGATCGCCAAGAAGGGATCGAAGATCGATTCCGTCACCTACCCGGAGGCGCTGGAGGCTGCTCTCTGCTACGGCTGGATCGACGGACAGAAGGGATCGTTCGACGACGACTACTGGCTGCAGCGGTTCACGCGGCGGGGACCGAGAAGCAAGTGGTCGAAAATCAATCGCGATGCGATCGTCGAACTCGTCGGGCGGGGAATGGTAAAGCCGGCGGGGCTCAGGGAGATCGAGGCGGCGAAGAAGGACGGCAGATGGGAAGCCGCCTACGACAGCCAGCGGAACATGGCGGTGCCGGACGATTTCCAGGCAAGACTGGAGGAGGAACCGGCCGCCCGCGAGTTCTTCACCGGCCTGACCGGTAGCAGACGCTATGCGATATTGTTCAGAATCCACGACGCCAGGCGCCCTGAAACACGAGCCCGCCGTATCGAACAGTTCATCGAGATGCTGAAGGAGGGGAGGACTCTCAACTGATATCGCGGCTCCGCGCATCCGCCACTCCAACGACATCCGAACCTCCGCAACAACTCCTCGAAGAAGATGTTTGCATTCCTGATCTCTAGTCTTATATTTGGACTTAATCCAAATAAATGATGCGACACGGTCATCCGTTCACGGGACCGATCGGCGTCGCGGGGCTCGTCGGTGAGCCCGAACAACGCAATCGACATCGGAGCATGAACTACACAGGCCCAAAGGTCCGCCTCTCCAGGCGGCTCGGCATTGCACTGACCCCGAAATCGGCGCGGATCATGGAGCGCCGTCCCAACCCTCCCGGCCAGCACGGCGCCGCCGTCCGCAGGAAGAAGACGACCACCTACGCGATGCAGCTTCTGCAGAAGCAGCGCCTCCGCTGCCAGTTCAACATCTCCGAGCGGCAGCTCCGGAACTACTACCGCAAGGCGGCGGGGAAGACCGGGAACACCGCCACGCATCTGATCGAGATGCTGGAGACCCGGCTCGACTCCCTGGTGCTCCGTGCCGGGCTTGCCCGCTCCATCTACGCGGCGCGGCAGTATGTCCGTCATGGACATATCCTGGTCGACGGCCGCCGCATCAACCTCCCCGGCTATCAGGTGAAGCCGGGAGGAAGGATCGGAGTGCGTCCCCGCAGCAGAAAGCTTGAATGCTTCACCGATGCCCTGAAACAGTCGGGCGGAACACCGGAATATCTCGAGGTGTCGAAATCCGATATGTCGGCCAGGCTCATCGCCAGCCCCATGCCGGAGGATGTGCCGATCATCTGCGATCTGCAACTGGTCGTCGAATATTATTCCCGATGAACCGGCGCCGGCGCCCTCCGCGGCGCGCTGTCGGCATCAACCTTTTACCGGATACAATCCATGGATAATCATAGCGACTGCGCCTGGATCGTGCTTGCCGTCGGGAGATTCGGAAGCATCTGCCGATGCGGCGACTGTTTCGGTGTGCGGGTCGAGATCGGGAACGTGGTGCTCCGTCTTACCGACGATGAGGCGACCCGGTTCGACGAGTTCGTCAACAGCATCGATGTGGAACGCTGCGAGCGCCTCAACTCGACCTATCGACGGAAGATCGCGATCGATCTCGACGACTCGGGGATCATGCTCTCCTTCACCCGGTCGGAACTGGAGGATCTGCGGATGCTTCTGCGGGAAGCTGTATGTCGTGTGCCGAAGGAAACGGGAAAGGGACGGGAGAAGGGATCACGCAAGTCGTCCCGATCCTTTCCGTCGCAATGGGGGAGGACCTTCCTGAACTGAATCTGGGGTGTCCATCATCTGCCGGGTTGCCATGCCTCGGCGGGTGTCCACGACAGGGTGTCGTACACGGCTCGATCGTGTACGACACCGCTGTTTCATGTCCGCCGGTAGCCGGCATGTAACAACCCGGGGCGGGGCGCGCCGAGTTTTGACCGATGTCATGGTCTGCGCCGCCGCTCCACGATATGTTTGTCTTCGCCGATGCAGGCCCCTCCCGGTCTCCTCAAGGAGATTTCCACGGTCGATTCGTCGGGTCGTGATAAATGTCATGGTTTGTCCCCTCACGTCGGGCGTAGGTTTGTGTCACCGGGCGATTGAAAGATTATCAATGTTCTTCCTTTTATCCTTATCGGAGAGATTCATGGAGTTGAATGACAGAGTAGCACTGGTAACCGGCGGCAGTTCCGGCATCGGACGCGCCACGGCGCTGGAATTCATGCGTGAGGGAGCCCGCGTGGCCGTTGTCGACGTGGATGCCGAGGGAGGGATGGAGACGGTGCGAATGATCAGGGAGCAGGGGGGCGAAGCATGCTTTATTCGTTGTGATGTATCGAATCCCGAGGATGTCGAGGCGATGGTGTGTGAGGTCGTGGAAACATACGGTCGCATCGACTGCGCGTTCAACAACGCCGGTATCGAGGGGCGTATGACCTCCATCACCGATTCTTCGATCGACGCCTGGCAGAACGTGATCGGCGTCAATCTGACCGGAGTGTTCCTCTGCATGAAGTATGAAATCGAACAGATGCTGAAGCAGGGTGGAGGAGCGATCGTCAACAACGCCTCGATCCTCGGCCTTGTCGGGTTCGGCAATGCCTCGGCGTACACGGCGGCGAAACATGGCGTGCTCGGGCTCACGAAAGTGGCGGCGATCGAATATGCCTCGAAGGGGATTCGCGTCAACAGCGTCTGCCCGGCCTTCGTCATGACGCCGATGCTGAAACGGGTGGGAGTTATGTCTGATTCCGAGGTATACGTGAGTATGCAGAACAGGCACGCGGTCAGGCGGATGGGGCAGCCGGAGGAGATTGCCGATGTTGCAGTGTGGCTCTGTACCGACGCCGCCTCGTTCATTCACGGACACAGCATGCTCGCCGACGGCGGTTATCTGACGCAATGACCCGGAGTCGGTCGGTACTCTTCGATCTTGTCGGATCGTTTCCAACACACCCCGATATTTCTCTCCCTACCCCTCGACCCGATCCTCCATCAGCCTGAGGCGCTCGCATATCCTGCGCATGATCCGGAGCATGATGGAGGGATCCTTCCGCAGAAGCTCGAGCGCGTTCTCCCTCGGAATGAAGCATGTGGAGGTGGGTTCGCGTGCCGTTGCTCCGTTGCGATGGGTATTGCCGCCGAGGATTTCCGGCATGCCGACGACGTCTCCGGGGGTGACCATGGCGATCGTCAGTTCCTCCGGGCCGGAGGTTCCCGTCAGAACGATGCTGCCGGAGCGCACGCAGTAGACCCCTGCAATCGAATCACCCTGGCTGAACACCGATCCCCCCGCCTCGAAGTCGCAATCGATCCTGCCGGGTATCGACGTTCCCTCCCGGTCATCGGGACAGTCGTGTCCGACGGTTCTGCTCAGAAAGGGACATTCAACGCAGTCCGGATGTCTTGAATCACTCATGAAAATATCGAATCGACATTTGGGGTAATGAGAGCGGTACAAATGTAGTATTGCGATACGATGATCGGGGCCGGGATTTCTTGATGCAGGTTGAAGCGCAACGGATATGCTGAACAACAAAAGGGCTCGCGTCGTGAACGGGAGCCCGCATCTCTACATGACCTGTCGACACGAGCCCGTTCAATCATCCAGCCGCGCGGCTTCCGCCAGCCCCTCCGGATCGATGATCATCAGTTTCCATCCGTTCATATCGATCAGTTGTTCCTCCTTGAACTTCGACAGCAGGCGACTCACCGATTCGGTCGCGGTCCCGACGATGTTCGCCAGCTCCGTTCGCGTCAGCTTGATGCTGAGGGTCGTCGAGTCGGTCTCCACACCATACGTTTCACGTAGTAACAACAGTGTTTCGGCCAGACGTTCCCGCACCGATCGCTGCGCCATCTCCATGATCCGTTCCTCGGCCGCCTTCAACTCGGTCGAGAGCAGATCCATCACTCGCGTCGAGAGCTGATAGTTGGTGGAGATGAGTGCGAAGAAGGTATTCTTCGGGATATGACATATCTGAGCGTCGGCGATCGGGACGGCGAACTTGGAGTAGCGCTCGCTGCTGATCAGGGAACGATAGCCGATGATATCCCCTTCATGAGCCAGACGGATGATCTGCTCCCGGCCGTCCTTTCCGACCTTGTAGAGCTTGACGATCCCCTTGTGGATGCAGAAGAGGCCCGAGGGCCGGTCGTCGGCGTAGAAGATCATCTCCCCCTTCGAATACTGCTTGCAGCTTTTACTGGAGGAGAGGACGTTGAGATCCGGATGGACGAGCTCCGAGAAGACGGAGCTGTCGCGCGCTACACACTTGGTGCAATCGGGGATACCACACAGCGGACGAACCATGACTTCTTACCTTCCTCCTGGACCGCCAGGGGTATGCTGAGTGAACGAATGCGACAACGGCAGAGCCGAGTGACGGGGTGACCGCAGATTCCCGCATCGTTGTGATATGCAGGCGCCCTTCCGATCGTATGTACATCGGCTACCGGCCGACTGCCATACGCCAAGATAGTTTTTTATCGTGAAGTGTTGCAAGCTGTATTACCGCCGGCCCCTCCTTGTTGCCGACCGCCCCGATGGGCCCGAACCTTGTCGGTTTCAGCGGAACCGTCGCGGAATCGCATGCATCGTGACGAGGGTCATGGTTCATTGGACCTTCTCTTCCTAAGTTGCCGTGGTCGATGCCGGGGAGGGTCGTCGATTCCGGCCGGAACACGACCCGGTTCGAGAACATATCAGAATGCGAGGAAGAGATCATGAATGGAAGGAAGGTCCTCTTTGCCTACGACGGTTCCACCTGCGCCGACGAAGCGCTGGCGGATCTGAAGTGCGCGGGATTGCCGTCGCAGCTCGATCTGCGCGTCGTATCGGTTGCCGAGGCATGGGTCTATACGGCGGAGAGCGAGGAGGAGGGAGAGGAACCGATCGGATCGGAGGCGCATGGAACAGCCGTCAGCGAGCGCGCCAGGGCCGCTCTCGACCGGGCGCGAGCCTCCGCCGGGCTTGCCGCCGAGAGGATCAGAGGGGGTTCCCCCGGCTGGAGCGTCGACACCTGTATCTATCCCGATTCGCCCGCCTGGGTAATTCTCCATGTCGCCGACGAGTGGAAGCCCGATCTTATCGTACTGGTATCCCACGGCCGTTCGGCCGTCGGCCGGTTCATTCTTGGAAGCGTATCGCACAAGGTGCTTTCGGAGGCCCGCTCCTCGGTTCGCATCGGTCGCCGTCGTGAGAGTGTCGAGGGGGCGCCGGTACGGCTGCTGGTCTGCGTCGACGGCACACCCGATTCCGATGCGGCGGTGGCGGAGATCGCCTCGCGCTCCTGGCCGACCGGAACATCGATCACCGTCCTCTCGGCCATCATGCCTGTCGGGCTCTTCGTCGACCCGGCGTTCGCCTATGAGGCCGTGCAGTGGGGGAAGGTCCAGGAAGGGGCCGTCGTCCAGTGGGAACGGATGGAGGCGGCCGTCAAGAGATCGGCCGCCGGGCTCCTCGATGCCGGGCTTCTGGTCAATACGGCGCTCCGCGACGGCTCTCCGGTTCCGACGATTCTGCGCGAGGCGCAGCGCCTCGGCGCCGACTGCATCTTTCTCGGCGCTCGCGGGCATCGATTCATGGAGCGCTTCCTGCTCGGCAGCGTCTCCGCGGCGGTCGCTTCACGGGCGGAGTGTTCGGTGGAGGTGGTCCGCACGGTGAAAAGGGAAAACGCCGGCGCACAATAATCCCTGTATGATATGAGTTCGATGAATCGTATCGGCATCGTAAGTTCACCGGCTGTTCGATAGATGAAGCGGGGAACATATTCCGGGAGTCTTTCATGCATCCGACGACCGACGACACGAACCTCAGATGGCGGCGTCTCCTTCAGCCCTCCACCTATTCCTACGATCCCGACCGGGTGATCGACGAGGATCTCTACCTCGATGACGAGATCGCCGAAATGGACGGTCTCGCCTTCTTCGTGGAACTGACCGCCGCCTCTCCCTTTCCGGTCGGCGTTCTGCTGAACGACGACCGGAACCTTGATTCTCCGGAGGGGAGTTACCGGGAGGATAACGTCTTCACATGGGATGCGACGACCGGCAGGTTTCATGCTCCGTCGCTCTTCGCCGCGAATTTCAAGCGATACGGAGGGGACCGCTCTCTGCTCGTCGCGCCGTTGAGGATCAGAGTGGCGCAGGGGAGAGGCGATCCCTTCGTCATCTGGAATTATCTCCTCTTCGACAGGAACCGCAACTGCGTCGACAGGATCGACCCGTACTCAGGTGTCGAGGGGGATCTCGACACCGTTATCGCCGGTTATCTCGCAGAGCACTCCTCACTGATTCCGGGGCTTCCCACGATATATCGTCCCCCTTCGGAAACAGCGGCGGAATATCGGTCGCTGGTTGCCGGAACGATCATCCCCGTCGAACTCTCTGTCGGTACTCAGTGCGATATATGGGCGTTCTGGCTCCTCCGCGTCAGACTGGCGTTCGCCGATCGTTCACAGGACGATCTATTTGAGGAACTGCATACCCTCTTCACCGGCGGTGATGTTGTCGTCGGGGATCTGCTGCTGAACTTCCATGCCGATCTGATCGACGACGCGCATCTCCATACCTTCGGCTCGCTCGATTTCGTCGACACCTACCCGACGACCGACGATCTCTGGCGGTACGAGCCGCTCCTGGCCGAACGTGTGCGGCGGGTGAGCGGGATCGGCTCCGGTAGATCGCAGTTGAATCAACTCTTCAGTGCGGCATTCCGGGATTTCATCAGGAAGGATCAGGGCGCCGAGTACGGCACGATCTACGCAGGCTACCAGCATATCGACCCTCTCTTCGTTCCGAAGCCACAGGAGAGCGGAGGCTGGATCGACCCCGTCGACTTCACGTCGGAAACGACCACGCTGCTGATGGAGGGACAGATCCTCTTCGGGTTCGTGCAGGCTGCGCCGTACGTCTACACGCGGAAGGGAGAGGTGGAGGTGATCGGGTTCGACTACGATCTTGCGAATCGGCTGCTGGAGATCATCCGCGAACGGTACGCGCAATTCTGTCCGAAGGGGCTCGTTGCATCCTGGACCGATATGACGTCCCATATCGACCCCGATAACCACGACGCGGAAAGCGCGAAACTGAACGCGCTCTACCAGGGACTGGAGGATGGACTCTATCATATAGCGATGTCCGGCCAGATGGTCATGCCCCCCGATCACCTCACGGAGGGAGTCGACCCCGAATGGACGACGCCGACCGCGCTGATCTTCACCGGCATCACCTACACCGGCAGGGACGACAAGACGCTCAAGCTGAAGCAGGCGCTGGAGAATATGAAGGAGAAGACGCGCGACGAGTTCATCGGCACGGTCGTGAAGGTGATCGGGACGAGTGATCTGATCCTCACCTTCTTCAGCGTCATCAACCCCGGTCCATCTCCCGGCTCGGCGCAGAACCTCGTGTCGGACATCAACGCGAAGGTGGATCCGAAGGCAACCGGAGGCGCCGCCTGGATCACCGGCGCCGTGGCGCAGTCGGACCAGGCGATGGCCGGTCGCTACCATTTTACGGTCGGCGACGGGATTCAGAGCGCCCGGCAGGTAGCGGACTATGAAGCCGCCGGGAAGACCTATCCCGGATTATATCTGAACATGTCGGCGGTCGACAAGCCTTCGATCTACTACGACCCCGCGGTGAGAAGCGCGACGCTGCTCCCGATAGCAGCGTTCACGCTGAAGGACTCCTCCTGAGTCCCGACAGTCCGTTATGTGACATTTCCGTCGATCGTATGTTCTCCATGATGGAATGCGGGTGAGTCCCGTGCACTCTATTCTCTGCCGGGCTCTCGATATGAACCCTGCCGACAGATACTTCACCAGGTGTCAGGCCGACAGGCGCACGTACGTCTCTTGACAGGTTCCTCCGGCTTCCCTGAAGCGGCTTGAACTCCACATAATCCAGCCAATTCATAACCTATAGATGAGGATTCTCTCATGAATCTCGTGCTACGATCCCTTGCCCTGTTGTCCGCCGTCGTTCTGAACCTGGCGTGTCTGAACGCCCAGAGCCTGTTGTGGGAGCAGTCGGCCGGGCCGGCGGGAGGGACGGTCCGATCTCTCGCCAGGACGCCCGACGGCACGCTGTTCGCGATGGTGGAGAGATACGGGCTCCATCGTTCCGTCGACAACGGGAGCTCATGGGCCCTGGTTGCCGGGCAGTTCACCTCGTACGGATCGTTCCATGTCCACGCCACGCGTGCCGGAACCCTTCTTCTGATCACTGCCGACAGCGCGCTGCATCGCTCCACCGACAAGGGGAAGACATGGAGTATCGTTAAAGGAGATGTCGGCGCCGCTGTGGCTCCCGCGAGCGATTCGAGCGGCGGAATAATCTGCGCCGCGGCGGATCTGCATCGGATCTACCGTTCAACCGACGACGGCGTCACCTGGACCGGGATCGTCATCGGGTCCGGCGATTTCATCAGCGCCCTTGCCGTCGGCGCCGACGGACGGCTGGTGGCCGCCGTTGAAACGGAGTCGTTCCCGTCGATCCGGAACGTCAAGGTTTCGACCGATCTCGGGGTCACATGGAACGAGGCGCTGCTCGGTGACGAGAGCACGACAACCGTGCTCGCCCTCTGCGCCACACCCGACGAGAATCTCTACGCGGGCACTTCGGAGAAACTGTTCCGTTCGACCGACGGCGGAGCGACATGGAGCGGGACCGTGATCCAGGCGGACGACGGTGAACCCGCTCTCAGCTATGCCGCGTTCGCCGTCTTCAACGACGGTTCTATCGTAGTAGGATCTCACCGTGGTCTCTACCGATCGACCGATGCCGGTGACCACTACTCGGCTCTCGGAGCCCTCGGTGTCGGCAGCCTCCCTTCAGGGTTGGTCGTCATCCCCGGCAACAAACTGATTGTCGGAACCTATTACGCGGGGATCTACAGCCACGAAGGAGATCGATTCGTCTATTCGTCGAAAGGACTTCCGCCGCTCGGCGGCGGCGCCGTGGCGTTCGCTTCCGATAAGACGAGCCGGACCTACGTCATTGCGGCGAACGGTCGTTTCTACTCCTCGCCCGACGGCAACTCGGTATGGACGGAACCGAGTGTCGGCGGATATTTCTATCCGGCGATCGCCGTCGGTCCCGACGACAGGATCTATGCCGGCAACGGTATGTACTGGGAGAAGGGGATCATCTATTCGACCGACCGAGGGGAGAGCTGGGATTCGGGGAGCGGCATGGATGGGGAATGGGTGCTGGCGCTTCTCGTGGGGCGGCAGGGGACGATCTACGCCGGAGTGGAACGATGCACCGACTGCTTCCATTTCTCGGAAACCGATGGATTGTTCCGTTCGATCGACAGCGGCAAAACCTGGTCGACACTCGGCGTCGGGTTGAGGGGAACAAGCCCGCAGTCGATCGTCGAGCTCGGGGATGGAACACTCTTTATCGGTTCGAGATACGATTATCCCGTGATGAGGCTCCTCCCCGGCGACACGACATGGCGGGAAGCCTCCACAGGGCTGCCGTCGCGATCGGGTCACCAGTATACGCTTCACACGCTCGTCGCCGACAGCAGGGAGAACCTCTACGCCGGAACCTGGCAGGGCCTGTTCCGCAGCAGCAATCGGGGCGCGAGCTGGGAGCGGGTGCAGGCTCTTCCCGACTCGGCGATCACCGGCGTGGCGGTCGGTCCGTTGTATCCTGGAGAAATGATCTACGCCGCGACCTCTTCCGGACTGATCTACGCGTCGTCCGACAACGGCGTCACGTGGGAGGGACCGGACGGGTTCCCAACTACGACGACCCCCATAACCGATCTACGGGCTCTGATGGTCGATCCGTTCGGTCTGCTGACGGCCCTCGACGGGGTGAACGGCCTCTATCGCGCCTGGCCCGGGTCCTCCGTGCCCGAGGCCGATCTCTCCCGGCGCGCCGGCCTTGTCGCCCATCCGAATCCGGCAGGCATGCGGACGACCGTGGAGTTTGAAACGCATACGGCAGGAGCGGTCCGCCTGCTCCTCTACTCATCGCTCGGCCGGCGGGTCGGTGTGATTGCGGAGGGGGAGATGGGAAGCGGGAAACATCGTATTGATCTCGATCTGTCGGGGTATCCTGCGGGGGGGTATCGGCTGGTGCTGGAAGGGGAAGGGGGGATCGAGCAGGTTGGGGTGATGATTGTGCGGTAGAAACGATTGAAGAGATCGGTGGTACATGGAAAGGCCCGACCTGACGGTTGGGCCTTTCTGCATTCAGGGGAGAACGGTGGCGGATATTGTTCAGGGAACGACCCGGGGACAGTTGGAGAAAAGATTGGATCGCGATAAGTTTGCGATATGAAATTGCCCACAAGTGCGACATGCCGTTTACCGATCGGTTAGACCGCACTATCGGAGCAGCGAGTCGTGTGCGGTTGCAACCGGCGGTTGTCGACCGGTTTCCGGCGACCGGGGTCGCGTCGGCGACGAAGAACCTGCGAGGAGTTTCCTTCACCTCCACCGGATCGGTGGGATGCTACACTCAACACAATCGGAGAGAAGAATCATGAAGACGTGGCGACTGGGGAAAGCATGGTGTTTCTGTGCGCTGATTGCCATACTGAGCGCTGTTACCGCCGACGCCCAATGGGAGGGCGTTTATGGCGGGGGGAATGTCGAGACGGGATATAATGGGGTACTTCGCGTGAAGAATCTCGACGGCGGCGGCTTCGTCGCCGTGGGGCGCACTAATTCTCCGACCAACGGCGTGGGGTTCGATTCGTATGTGGTTCGAGTCGACGCCAACGGCGCTCCCCCGCCGGGTGGCGTCTGGCCGTTGTGGGTGAATGTCAGTGACAACGATGCCGAGGGCAATAATCTCAAGGACGAGGCGGCCAGCGTGACGGAGATTCCGGCAAACGGTGGTTCGAACGGAGCGGGCGGATTCCTGGTCGTCGGAACCACGGACGAGCCGGGCGGCGGCGGACGGGACATCTATGCAATGGAAATCGACCCGAACGGTACGGTGGTCTGGACGGCGACGTACGGTTTGCAGGGAAGGGATGAGACCGCAACTGACGTTACGTTAACGACGAACGGCGAGTACGTGATCAGCGGATGCTCCGATGGTATCGGGAGACTCCAAGGCGTGTTACTGAGGATTAATCCCGTAGGAGGCGCTCTCCTGTGGGGAAGGCTATATGACCTCCCTGCAGGAAAAGCTGCAAAGCTGAATGCGGTCACTGAAGCAGTCATGCCTCCCGGACCTGGAATGCCTGGACTTATCGCCACGGATATCGTCGCTGTCGGATGGGTGCAGGATCTATTTCAAGGAGGAAAGGAGGGATGGATCCTTCGTGTCAGTGCGGCAGGCGTGGTGATGGCAAGCGTCACACACGGATGGAACGGAAGCGACGAAGAATTCAACGGATTGACGGAGCTTACCCTTGCGCCCAACACTGCGAACCTTGTCGCAGTCGGCTCGACGACAGCACGGCCGCCGAGCGGGATCTACATGGTTATGACGACAGCGAACCCCGCCGCTCTGGCCGTGCAACCCGTAGTGGGCGGAATCGCGCCGGCCGACGCGTCGGTCGCCTACGACGTTCGGGAAGATACATGGGGGGGGAATAATGTGACCGGACTCGGCGATCTTGCCGTGGTCGGCAGCACGAAGGCCGGTGGAGGGGCGCGTGAGATGTTCCTGCTTGGGGTAACTCCGGCACTGGTTCCCGGGCGCGGATTCACGTACGGCGACAATATCGGGCCCGGAGGGGGATTCAACGATGAAGAAGCGTTCTCGGTCGATCTGGGCAATCCCGGATATATTCTTTGCGGATATACCAAAGGGGGAGGCCAGCAGCCGATCGTTAACGATCCCGAGCAACTCTATCTGGTTCGACCTGACGGCGCCGGGATTTCAGGTCAGGAAGATGGGTGCGAGATCGAATGGATACCATGTTATGAATCGATCGATGGCGAGGTCGTCGATATTTCAACCTCACGTCACATCTTCTTCGTAGACACACCCTGGATGCGCACGAGTGTTCACCTGCCCGATTATCTCCCGGTCTGCCCGCGGCCGGGCTCGGGTGCGGAGAAGCCCACGAACGGACCGACGGTTGCCGATGAACCTCTGATCGGCGCCTCTGCGATCCGCTTCTATCCGAACCCGATACGGCGCGGGTCATCGGTGACGGTGGAATGCGCGTCGGCTTCCGGCCTCCCCGCCACGTTGCGGGTAACGAATCTGCCCGGCGAGCAGGTCGGCAGCGCCATATCCGACGCTGCCGGAGCCTCGGTACGATTTACGATCGACACGCAGGGTCTGCCGGCAGGGGCCTACATCGTCCGTATCGACGACGGTGCAACGACCCGAACCGTTCAGCTGGTGGTGACGGAGTAGGGCGGGCCACCGATGAATGATTGAAGATCATCGAAACTCGACGATCGATACGCCGGGCGCCGGATGTAGCGCCCGGCGTATTGTTTTGTGGGTTACCATCCCATCGATACGGCAACCCCCTGCGCGAGTCGAGAGCATGATCGACCGTATCCGCTGTTGCGAATCCGCTGTTGCGACTCGGCCGCTACGGTGATGCGCTCACCTTCGTCACCGAAGCCCTCTCTCTGGCCCGCACAACCGCCTCGAGAAGCCTGGAAGTGAATACTCTCTACGTGCTCGGCGATATCCGCGCCGCTCTCGGTGATCTCGACGACGCCCTCGGCTGCTACGAACAAGCCGCGCCGATCGCCATGGAGAGCGGCCGATCCGATATTATCGGCGCGACCTACAGGAAGGTCGGACGAATCCATGCCTTGAAGGGTGAATATCGCGCCGCGATCTCGTTCGCCCTGAAGGCGCTGGAGCGCACCGGACCGGGATTGCAGGATGAGACGGCGCTCCCCATCCACACCGATCTTGCCGCGGCGTACGAGGCGGTCGGCGATTTCGAGAACGCGCTCAAACACTACAAGCGTCGATCGGAGATCAGGGAGCGGAGGCTTGTCGAAGAGAAGGAGGAGGCGATGGCGGTGATGCGGACGCGCTTCGACCTCGAGCATCTGGAGCAGGAGAACCGGATTCAGCAGCTTCGCATGGAGCAGCTTCAGCAGGAGGTCGACCACAGGAACGGAGAGCTGGCCCGGCAGGCGCTGAAGCTGGTGCAGAAGAACGAGATCCTCGCGGGACTTGAGGCGCGTATCAAGGCGTCGAACGGGTGGGACGACCGGACGTGTCGTACTGTTCTTGCTCATCTCCGGTCGGCCGCGGAATCGGAGGGGGAGTGGGAGGCGATATTCATATCGGATATCGCCTCCCTGCTATTATGGGAGAGTCGTCGACGATCTCGAGAAATGGTTCGTAGTGCGACATCCGCCGGTGCGGGGACGTCGGTACGATGTACGATCGACACGGAGAGGCCATCGGCGGGAGCAGGTATCGGCTTCTGCCGGCAGCCGGGAGTGAGTGAGCCGATTGGTGGTATATTGGGCCGATTGAGGTGTCCGATGTCGAACTGTAGCGGGATCGGATGCGATCGGCCCCGTCATCCTCAGTCGATGGGCCCTCAGGCGGGCGCTTGACACTTCCATACAGTCATTCCCGGGAACCGATCCTGGAATGTCTCGTCCCAAGAAAAACTTCCACCGTTATACATCAGTCGAGTCGCAACCATAGAGTTCGAAGCCGGGCTCCGCTCTGCCGTCACCAGGCTTCGACACAACATGAACGCGACCGAATGCAACCCCATGGCCAGGATACTTACGGTTATACTCTTGATGATTGTCTGTTGTGCCGGCGGATATGCACAAATGCGGACAGATACGTTTGCCTTTTCCTTTGATGGGAAGAAGTATAGTGGAGTAGTGGATATACCGGAGGGTAAAGAGGCCACCGCGCTGATCGTTCTTGTGCCCGGAAGCGGCAGAACGGATATCGTTGCCGGTCAGTGGTTTCGTGGACTGAGACGCCGCTTTACGGAGCAGGGCTTCGCCTGTCTGATATGGGATAAAGCGGGTTGCGGCAAGAGTGAAGGTGTGTTCGATTATGATCAGACCATTCAGAACAGCGCAAGTGAAGTGATTGCTGCAATCACCGAAGCCAGGTCGCAAAACGTTCCGGGGTCGGAAACAATCGGATTGTGGGGGATCAGCAGGGCGGGATGGATCTGTCCACTGGTCATCGAGCAGTATCCTGTCGCTTTCTGGATTTCCGTAAGCGGTACGGACGACAAGGAGACGTTTGGATATCTGTTGGAAAAGAATTTTCTGATCGAAGGAAGAAGTGAAGCTCAAACAAACGAACTGGTGAATGAATGGCGAAGAGGTATCGAGATCGCCAGAACGGGGGGATCGTTCGAGGAGCACTTAAAAGCAACGGAGAATCTTAGAAAGGACTCATTCCATATTTATGTGACCGGCAACAGCGTACCTACCGAAGAAGGGTATCTACGATGGCAGAAAAAATTCCAGACCGGTGAAAACATCGTGGACGAGAAGACCGGCCTTCTTGTGTATGTACCGGAATTCGAGAAGACTCTCAAGAACATTAACTGCCCCGTACTGGCTCTGTTCGGTGAAAAAGACTCCCAGGTAGACTGGCGGAAGACCATGGCCTTATACAGGGAAACAATAGGCATGAATCGTGATGCGGACCTCACAATAAGAACATTCCCCGATTGCAATCATAATATGGTGCAGTGTACAACGGGCGGCTATAGAGAAATACTGACAGAAATGCGGCTATGCGATGGATATTATGATGCTATGTCATCGTGGTTGACGGAACAGGGATTCAGCAATTGAGGGGCCCTTGTCTTCTGTTCTGCGGGTTTTCAGGCCCACGGTCGGGCGGAGGGGGTGAGATTCGGAACCTTTCTTTATAATGGACCCTGAAAACATGACCGGCGCGGTTATGAGGAAGGAGCCGTAGTGTATCCCAAAAAACAGTCTTGTTTCCTTCCTGCTCCGCTCTTACTTTCGTCATCCCTTCTTCCCCGAATATCGTCAATTCTTCAGCTTGTGAGAATTTACCATGAGAAGAATCCTCCCACTGCTTCTGCTCTTGTCCGCGTTTCTGATCTTCCGTTCCATCCCTGCCGCGGGACAGACAGTCAACGCGGCGCTGATGGTCGTCAATCTTTCGGAACCGGATATCGCCGTATCGGTCGAGCACGCCACCCTGTCCGTGCATACCACTCTCTCCGGGACGCCGGTCTCCTACAGAGAGGCGATCATGGGGAATGTTGTCATCAATCCGGGAAGAACCCACAGGACCGTGGTGACGAACGTCGAAACCGGAGAGGTGCTGCTCGAGGGTGACAGGTCCTTCATGCCGGGCGCCACCAATATCCTCGTGTACGATGCGTCGGGGCTGAAGCTCCATCACTCCACGACACCCTTCATGATAGTGAATGCGACCGGCATGGAGAGGAGAGTGACGGTGACGATGCCTGCCGGCGCGTCGAGTAAGGTCACGATCATGTCGGGCCAGGGAACGGCAGGACCCGGAGGGGAGTACGAGGGGGTCATTGAAGTCGTGACCCCCTCGGGGGGCGCATGGTACGGAGGCGGGGTGGACCAGTACCATCCCATGTTTCTTCTGAGGACGGGAGACAGCACGGAGGTGTTCATCGTGGACGATAAGAATCTGGGAGACACGAGCGTCCCGCTCCGAAGGTTCTCCAGAGACCGGTCGGGAATCGTTCCGCGGGTACGTGTCGTGAACCTCATGCGTCAGGGGAGCCTCGATGCGGCGGTCGGCACTTCGGATGATCCCGTCTGGTCGGATGTGGCTTCGCTCACGGCCTCGGCCGCGGTAGAGTATCCTCGCGGAACGATACGGTGGCGCATGCGCGCGCGGGACGCCCAGTCCGGATGGTCCCTTCAGGACTCGACGCTCCTGCTCGCCGGCACCATGAACACGATCGTCGTGCACGACAGGCCCGACGGTTCCGGACCGGCGGCCCTCGTCATCGCCGGCTCACAATGCAGGGTCCTCGACTCGCTGAAGCTCTTCATCTCGAATCTCGTCGGGCCCGGCCGCGCGCAGATCCGCACGACACACATCCCGCGCGATGCGACCATACGGCACCTGCAGATCGATGGAAGGGACGGGCTGCCGATCGCATCCTATCCCATGAACGATGTGCGGTCGATCGATCGCAACTCCGCGCCGTACAGTATCCCGGCGGGGGAGACGATGCTCGATGTCGCGACGATGAACGGTCCGCTCATGTGGAGAAAGAGGATCGAGGTTCATGAGGGAACGGCGTACCGTGTCGTCGTCGCCGGGCCGTATGTCGATTCCCTCCTTGTCTACGGCTACGACGAGCGCGATGCCGCCGCGCAGGCTCTTATCCCGGCCGTCGACCATGATGTCGCCGGATTGTCGGGATCGGTGAGGCTCGTCAATCTGATGGCGGGAGAGTCCGCCGTTTCGCTGAGCCTGAACGGGAGCTCCGATTCCGCGTTGAGCAGGATCGGATACCGCATGGGAAGCGGGGAAGCCGAGGGCTACACGGGCGATCTCTCGTCCGAGCTGACATCGGTCGCGGACGGCTCCGTTCTGGCCGGCGCATCGGTACGTATCGAGCCGAAGGGGAGTGTCACGCTCTACGCCGTCGAGGGTATGTCCCCCGGTGAGATTCCTGTCGTGCGGACATATCCGGCATACAGCCAGGGCGCCCATATCCGCATACTGAACGTTGCCGAAGATCGGGGCGCGATCGATGTGACCGCGCGCGAGGGCTCGACCTCGCAGACGCTCGAGGATCTCGGATTCGGCATGGAGGGAAGGATCCAATGGTGGTCCGGGAGCCCCTTCATTCTCACAGTTCTCCGGGCCGGCTCTTCCGACACGCTGCTGACGACCGAGGTGAAGGCCACCGGCGTCACCACGATGGTCGTCATCGGGAGGATCGGCGGTGGAAAGCTCGAGCTCCTCCAGGTCCACGAGACTCCGACCGATCGGCCGCACGCGGTCGACGTGATCACCGCATCTCCGGCTACCGGCGTGTCGCCTGCCGCAGCGATCGTCGCCGGCGCGGTCATCGCTCCGAATCCGGCGTCGGACTACGCGGATCTTCGCTGCGACCTCGCCCGGGAAACGCATGGAACGATCGCACTGTACGATATGAACGGACGCGAGGTCATGATCCTCGCGGAAGGTCCGTTCGGTCCGGGCGGCCGGGAGATCCGCTGCGATCTGCGAGGTCTCGTCCCCGGAGATTACCCGGTAATGCTCCGGCTGGTGAATGGGGAAGCGGAGATGCTGGGAACGATCGTGGTGGTGCGATAGTGCCATCCCCATGCCGATTCATGGATAAGATCGGGCTCAGAGCTTCTCCTTGATCGATGCGCAGAAATTGATGAACTCCTTCTGCCGCATGATCTCCGGCTCCCAGGCAAACCCCAGCTCGATCAGGTCGAGCGATTCCTTGATCACCGCCCCCTCCTTGCCCTCTTCCTTGGCCATGATGAGGGCGTTGTCGGAGATGGCAAGCGAGTGGTCGATATTGTGGCTCACAACGATGAAGGTGTTGTCCTCATGCATGTTTGCGATCTTCAGGAGGAGCTGCTTCACCTTGTCGACAATGATCGCGTCGAGCCCCGAGAAGGGCTCATCCAGGAGGATGAAGCGGTTGCCGGATTGCGTTCGAGCGATAATCGAAGGTTGTCGTAAACGCTTCGGTGATTGAACAGGATATAGTTCTGATAGACCACGCCGACATCCCCAGCCCGCACCGGATGCTGGTCGTGATCGATCGTCACCGTGCCGGATGTGGGCTTGATAAGGACCGGGTGGTCGGTGAGCGAGAGGAGAGATGGGGCCGCCGGAACAGAGCTTGCGACGCTGCTCATCTCGATAGCGATGATCGCCTCTCCCTGTGCTTCAGATAGGCACGCCGCCGTTCAGTCGTTTGCCGAAAGGAGGAAAGCCGATCTTCCTGCCGGACTGATGGGCCTTCGTATCCACGGATCTGCGCCGGACGCTGGGGAGTTATCACGCGGCGGCCGGACCTGAAGCAGTCAGGGCACAGCCTGGCAGTGGGGAGGAAGTGGCCGGATTGTTGTACCTGTGTTATACCAAAAGCAAAAGCCCGGAGTGAAATCCGGGCTTTTGTTCTGTTTTCAGGGTTGTTAATCCCTGGTTCCTGCGGAGAGGGTGAGATTCGAACTCACGGTACCCTTGCGGGTACAACGGTTTTCGAGACCGTCCTATTCAACCACTCTAGCACCTCTCCGGGCGAGTGAACGGCAAATATACGCACGGGAACGCTCTTTCCAAGAGGAAAAAGCCGTTTCAAGTCGAAAACGAATCGGGAGGGGCTCCCGACACCGGGTTACTTCACCAGCGTCATGATCATGGTACGGCTCCATGTTCCGCTGCTTAACCGGCAGTAGTAGATGCCGGAAGGATGGTCCGAGGCGTCCCAGGTGACCGCGTAGCGGCCCGAGGCCAGAGGTTCGTCGATGAGTGTAGCGACACGCCTGCCCGAGATGTCGAAGATCATCAGGCGGGCCGGTCCGTCGAGGCCGAGCGAGAAGTTGATCTCGGTGGCCGGGTTGAAGGGATTGGGTTTGTTGGGTTCGAGAGCGAAATCTTCAAGGCCGACCCGGATCAGGCGGAGGCTGAGGCCGCAGATCGAGTCCAGGCGGGCCAGACCGGGGAGCGAGCGCACGGTACGGCAGCGGATATCGGGAATCGAGAAGAGCAGATCGATCTCCGATGAATCGACAGGGCCGATGAACCCGTCGAAACGGAGACCGGCCAGCGTGCCGGGTCCGCTCAGAGTCTCAGTTCCCGGAGCACGGAGCGTGACGCTGTAGCTTCCCTTCATCATATCGTTCGCTTCGTTCTCCTTCGTCCAGCCGTCGAGCAGGGTGGAGGCGAGGTCGATACCGGTCAGTCGGAGAACTCTCGCGTCGTATCGTATCGAGATGTCGATGCGGTCGGCCGTGAAGGGGGCGGTCGATGCGTCCAGGAGGATCGGCAGATCGGCGCCGGTCGACGGGCTCAGCCGGTGATTCCGGTCGATGCGGGCAAGGATTTCCATCGTTCCGTCGTTGACGACGACTCTGACGGTCTCGGTTGCCGTGCAGCCGTCGGGACCGGAGACGGTGACCGTGTAGTCGGTCGTCGAGTCGGGACGCGCCTCCGTGGTCCCGCAGTCGGGACAGCTCAGGCCGACGGTCGGACTCCATCGATATGCGATACCCCCCGAGGCCCGGAGTATGGCCGTTTCACCTCGGCAGATGCTGGTGTCGGGGGAGAGATCGACAACAGGCAGAAGGCCGACCGAGACCGTCACGGAGTCGCTATCGGTGCATCCGTCGCTGCTCGTTCCGGTTACGATATATGTGGTCGTCGACAGGGGAGAGGCGATCGGATCGGGACAATCGGTACAGCTCAATCGGTCGACCGGAGTCCAGGAATATCGTGATGCTCCCTTTGCCGAGAGATACGCCTCTGCGCCGGGGCAGACCGTCATATCGGTTCCGGCCTCAACCTGGATGGGAGGCGCGACCGATACGGTGACCGATGCGGTGTCGGCACAGTCGATGCCGTTGGCGACGACGACCGTGTAGGTCGTGCTTGAAGCGGGGCTTGCAATCGGATCGGGGCAGTCGGTGCAGCTCAGGCCGTCGGCCGGGCTCCATCGGTACTCTGTTCCTCCCGTCGCCACAAGCCGTGTCGACCCGCCGCCGCAGATCGTCACATCCTTCCCGGCATCGGCAACCGGCAGGGGAACGACGGCCACGGTAACCTCCGCTGAATCGGGGGGACACGATCCGTTCCCGCGAACCACAACGACATATCGTGTCGTGACCGATGGGGTCGCGATCGGTTCCGGGCAGTTGTCGCAGCTCAGGCCGTCGGATGGAGTCCACCGGAAATGTGAGCCGCCGGCGGCGGAGATCCGGGTGTAGCTCCCCGCGCAGATGGTCGTATCGCCATACGCCGTTGCCGTGATCGAGGAGCCGATGACGACGGTGATCGTATCCTGTGCGGTACATCCCAGCGAGTCGGCGCCGACGACCGTATACTTCGTGGTGCGTCCCGGCGTGGCGATCGGGTCGGGACAGTCGGTGCAGCTCAGTCCCTCGGCCGGACTCCAGGTGTAGGAGAGAGCCCCTTTCGCGCGAAGCCGGGCGGAGTCGCCGGGGCAGATCGTGAGCCACGGGCCCGCATCGACCTGCGGTCTGCTGACGAACACGGTGACGCTGTCCACGGCTGAGCATCCGAAGTCGTTCCAGGTGCGGACGGTGTAGGTGGTCGTCTCCTTCGGCCGGGCAACGGGGTTCTCGCATTCGTTGCAGGTCAACCCCTCCACGGGACTCCATTCATATCGCAATCCGCCGGAAGCGAGAAGCCATGTGCTTCCTCCGGGGCAGATCGCGACGTCCGGGCCAGCGTCGATCTTCGGGAGCGGATTGACATGTATCACCATCGAATCGGAGAGGACGCATCCGTCGCCGGTGACGGTGGTAATCGTGTACACCGTTGTTCGTTCCGGCCGCGCCGTCGTCACGGCGCAGTCGGGGCAGCTCAATCCCTCCCTCGGTGTCCAGGAATATCGGCTTGTGCTCCCTTTCCTTTTTGCCTCCAGCATGACCTCCTCTCCCACACAGATCGTCGTATCGTGCTGCGTGAATATCAGGGTGTCGATATCGATGTGAACCTGCTCCATCTTTCCACATACGAGATCGTCGATAATGCTGACGGTATAGGTCATCGGTTCGGAGGGGCTGGCGATCGGGTCGGGGCAGTCGATGCAGCTTAATCCGTAGGCAGGGCTCCACACGTATCGATCGCCCTCAGAGACATTGAGCCGTACGCTTCCGCCGCGGCAGATAATCGTATCGCGAAGTCGATCGATCGGCTCTATGTATCCCCTGCGGATCTGGGTCGGCAGTCCCACATTGTTCGCGTCGTTCGAGCCGAATGGAGTGGGGCCGAGCGTCATGAAATTCGGTTTGAACGAACACGCGGGACCCGGGAGATTGGGTCGTTCGATGACACCGAGCATGGCGGGGAAATCCGGATTGTATGAAGGTTGCGTCACGTACAGTCGACCGTCCGGCCCGCTCTGTACGGTTCCACCTCCAAGCGCGATCCCGGCTGCCACTCCTGTCAGTAGATCATGTTGTACCAGAAAAGAACTCCCTCCCGCATACAGCTTCGAATTGTCCGGCGAAAAACAGAGCGCGTACGGCTGCATATTGGAGTCCAGCTTCCTGCCACCCGATATCTTTCCCGTCATGACATCGAAATCGTAGAGATCGATCCGTGCTTCATGAGGAGCACCCGGAGCTGCCGTCGCCATTGCGAGCTTTCGTCCGTCCGGTGAGAACTCCAGGTAGCCTGCGGGCATCTGCAGGCCTCCCAGCGCGAAGCCGATGGAGGAGACCACCGGCCGAGGCTGGAGTCCCTGATTCGTTACGCGATAGACATGAAAGGAGTCGGTCACCCAGTTGACCCCTGCCACCCAGACGTCGCTGCCGTTGCAGTGACGAACAGCGGCAAGCTTCTCTGCTGCGGGGGCAAGCAGCGGAACGTTCTTCGTGACGACATCGCCGTATCCGTTGTTGAGCGTCATGTCGACGATCGAATACTGTATGCCGTCGGTAACGAAGGTGTTGATCGGTGGGTTGTGCGCCATTGCCCGGGCTGCGCCCGCCGTAAACACATAATAGATGGTGGAGCTGCCGGGAAGTGGGACGATGAGCGCGGACTGCGTTGTGGAGAAATCCCCTTTCAATCCCGTGCCTTGCGGCATCACGTTGTGCGATCTGTCCCAGATAGTCATGCCGTCGGTGTAGAAGAGCAGTTCTCCCGTACGCGGATCACATATCGTGGCGCATCCCTCGGGTGTCGAGAGCTTGCCGTCGGTGAGGGCGACGGGGATACCGCTGTTGAAATCGAGTCCGAACCTTGTGCCGAAATACCAGATGTTATATTCCTTCTGCGCGTGAGCGGCCGATGGAATCAACAGACATAGTGCGATAAGAACTGCAAAAGAGGTAGAAAATCGATTCATGCCGGAACTCCTGTCAGGGGGGATAAGGATCGGCCCGGGGACGGCCGCCGATGAATCAGCGTCTGAATACGATATTGGCGACGCCCGTGTTCCGACTCCGGGAGAGTGGAACAGGACGTCGCCAATATATTGATCCTGATGATGAGATGATACCCGTCGGTCCGGTTTTACTTCATGAGCGTCACCATCATGGCGCGGCTTCACATGTCGCTGCTCAGGCGGCAGTCGTAGATCCCCGACGGATGCTCGATGTTACCGGCGACAACCGCCCCGTATCCATCGTTATGTCTCAGATCGACGATCGAGTACCGTATGCCGTCGAGGACCGCTCTTCGATCACGACGAGCCGTGCTTTCCGATCCCATGCCGGCGGGAGGGCCGTCGCCTCGATCGGCATGATGCCGTCGACATGGATGACGATCATGGGGATATCGGTCGCCGGCTGGGTGGGACGAAAACGGCTCCCCGTTTCGTATCTTCCCCTCGATCGCATCGCAGCCCGGCCCCCTCCATATCGTCTCCCAATATTCATCGATTCACGCGGCAATGGGATCTCCCTCGGAACTCCGTGTCTTCGTCTCCTCGACGTTCATAGATCTGCGCGCCGAGCGCGAGCTTCTCGTCAGGACGATCTTCCCGGAACTGCGCGCCTACTGTCGTGAGCGGGGAATCTCCTTCGCCGAGGTCGATCTGCGCTGGGGAGTGACCGACGAGGATCAGGTTCTGGGACATCTTTTCCGCACCTGCCTTGAGGAGATCGACAACTGCCGTCCCTATTTCATCGGGCTCACCGGCGACCGCTACGGCTACATCCCCCAGCTTCATGAAATCCACAAGGACCCCGACCTGTTGACCCGCTACCCCTGGGTCGAGGATGCGGTGATGGACGAGGCGTCGATCATCGATATGGAGTTCCGTTACGGCGTGCTCGACGACCCCGTGTCGAGAGGTTCGTCGCGCTTCTTCTTCAGGACATATCGGGAGGGGATGGAGATCGAGGAGCGTCTGGAGGAGCTGAAGGATCGGGTGCGCGCCTCAGGAGCGTTCGTCGCGGAGTTCAGCGACCCGGCCGAGCTGGGGAGGATGATCCGCGAGGAACTGCTCGGCGTCATCGAGAGCGATTTCCCCGATGCGGTCCCGCCGACCCCGCTCGAACAGGAACGGGCCCGTCACGAGGCGTTCGCCTCCAGCCGCCGCAAGGCATATATCCCTAATGCGACATATCTGAAATGCCTGAACGACCACGCGGCCGGGAGCGGTCCTCCGCTGGTCGTCTACGCCGGATCGGGAGCGGGGAAGAGCGCGCTCCTCTCGTTCTGGGCCGAGCAGTACAGGCGCCGCCATCCCGATGCGCATGTCGTGGAGCATTACGTCGGGATCGGCGCGGGAGCCGCGGACCATTACGCGATCATGCATCGCATTATGAGTGAAATCCGCGAACGGTTCGGCAGAAGCGAGACGGTCCCGTCGATCCCTCGGGAGATCATGCGCGAGTTCCCGAACTGGCTCGGCTTCACCACCGGGCGGCCGCTGGTGCTGATCCTCGACGCGGTCAACCAGCTCTCCGGCGCGGCGCTCAATCTCGACTGGCTCCCCGCGTTCATCCCCCGGAACATCAGACTCGTCGTCTCCTCCACGATGGAATCGACCCTGGCCCAGCTTCGGAAACGGAACTGGTCCCCCCTGGAGGTGCTGCCGCTGACGGTGAAGGAGCGGGAGGCGATCGTCGTCAGGTTCCTGTCGGAATATCGCAAGGCGCTGGGAGCCGATCTCGTCAGAAGAATATCGGAGGATGAGAAATGCTCGCAGCCTCTCTTCCTGCGCACGCTGCTGGAGGAGCTGCGCCTTTTCGGCAGGCACAGCCTGCTGGCCGGGCGGATCGAGCACTACCTGGCGACGACCGGGCCGGAGGATCTCTTCCGTATGGTGCTGGAACGGCTGGAGGAGGATTTCGGCAGGGATGAGATATCCGACGTGATGTCCCTGATCTGGGCTTCCCGCGACGGACTGACCGAGGACGATCTGGTGGCGATAACCGGTATCCCGCAACCGACGATCTCCATGGTCGCCATGGGGCTCGACTATCACCTGCTGACGAAGAACGGCATCCGGACCTTCTTCCACGACTATCTCCGCCGTGCCGTGGAGGTACGATATCTGAACGAAGAGGAGACCAGACGGTCGCAGCATCTGCGGCTTGCGGACTACGCCGAGCGAGTGATCACGGCGGAACCGGCTACTGCGCCTCTGTTCAGGTTTGCACGCGAACTCCCCGCCCAGCTCCATGCGGCCGGCGCCCGCGACAGGCTCTGCGACGTTCTGGCCGATATCAGGATCTTTACCGTACTCTACACGGACGAGATCAAGTACGAGTTCATATCGTACTGGGTCAATCTCTACCGTGAGTTCGACATGGAGGCGGCCTACCGGCGCGGGCTCGAGCGTTGGGAGGCCGGATCGCCCGACCCTGATACGAAGGGGCGTGTGCTGGACTCGGTAATCGATGTGCTCGGTGCGCTCGGACGGTGGGATACAGCCGAAGCGATGCAGCGAGAGCGCCTTGCGAACGTGATAAGGGAGGGGGAGAGGAAGGTCGAGGCGGTGTCCCGGTCGCGTTTGGGAAGATTGCTCCGAATCCGGGGCGATCATGAGGCGGGACTTACCGAACTGCAGAGGGCGAAGGATCTGTTTCGTGAGCTGGGTGATCTCTCAGGGCTCGTCGTTGCACTCGGTTATGAGGGACTGCTGCACGGTCAGCGCGGCAGCAACGATCGTGCGCTCGAATGCTATAGTGAGCAGGAACGGATCTCCCGTGAAATCGGCGACCGCTACCATCAGGCCCGGGCACTCAGCGATATGGGAAATCTGCACCTCGAGTGGGGTAATGTGAAGCAGGCGCTCGAGTTCTTCGGTCTGCAGGAGAGCATCTGCCGTGAACTGGGCGACCGACAGGGGCTTTCACTGGGGATCGTGAGAGCCGGTATCGCCTACATTCAGCTCGACGAGATGGACGAGGCGTTCGATCATCTACGGGAAGGTGTGGCCATCTGCCGGGAACTGGGGGACCACACGGCACTGGTCGGAGCGCTCTATAATCTGGGGACGGTTCATATTCGTAGAGGAGAGCACGACGCGGCGGGGGAATGCTTCAGAGAAGTGGGATCCCTCGGCAGCCTCTTCAACAGCCCTCGTATATCGGCGACCGCGGAGATAGGGTGGGGAGGGATTTGCTGGGGTCGAAGGGAATACGATCGCGCGCTCTATCACTACGGCAACGCATTACGTCAGTTCAGATCCGTCGGCGCCAGGGCTTATGAAACGGTGGCATTAATAAGATTCGCCGAGGTGATGACCGATCTTGTGGAACGGAATGCTCCAGGTCACCTTCCGGAATTCGTGCTCGATCATGTTCCCTCAACCGAGTTGCGCATCGTCATCGAGCATGTGCGAAAATATATCGCAGAGGGAATGGCGATCGCGCGTGATCTCAGGTCGCAGCGGTTTCATCTCTCCGGCGGTATTCTCATCGCCCGCCTTGATGCGGTTGAAGGCCGTCAGGCGGAGGCGGGGCGTCGCCTTCTGGAAATGCTCGAAACCGATATGGGCGATGCCGATCGCGCCGATCTTCATTACAGGCTCTGGCGGCTTTCGTTCGCGAGTTCCGGCAGGCATTCCTCCCATGAGATCGCCATTGACCATGCCCGTCACCGTCGCGAATCGGCGGCGTTGTACGAAATGCTTCAGAAGAACAAGCCCTATGCCAGGTACGACAAGCGGTTGGAGGAGCTGAGGGCTTCCGGCGTTTAGAACATATCGTTCGGTGGTATGCCGATTCGTATCGTTTCGGGACTTCAGGTATGCCGGTCATGAGATCCATATTGCCCTCCCTTGAAAGGCACGGCGCTCTATGCCGCACGGCCCAACGCATGGTCGACGTAGTTCTGCCGGCCCTCGCCGTTGCCGCTTGTTCCTCACCCGACCAGCCTTCCTCCAATGCGAGTCACGTTCTCACGGGCGCCGTGCTCGGCGGCGCCGGAAAACCGGTCGTCGGCGCCTCGATCACGCTCGATCCCGGCGGGCGCTCCGCCGTCACGGACGGCTCCGGCCGGTTCTCGGTCGGCGGTCTGGAGCCGGGGAGCTATCGCGTTGCGGCGGCCCGTGACGGGTTCTCCACCGAGTCGGGGTTTCTGATAAGTCGCGATACGACCGATGTCCTCATGCGTCTCGGAATCTGGAAGCCCGTATGGGCGGATGAGTTCGACGGCGCCGCGCTCGACTCCGGCGAGTGGACCTGGTACACCGGCGAATCGGGTGTTCCCGGCGAGGATGTCTACTACACGATGGAGAACGTCGAGGTCCGCGACGGCATCCTCAGGATGAAGGTCGATCGACGGCCGATGGGAACGGTCGGGCATACCGGGGCCTCGATCTTCACGCAAAAGCTCTGGATGAACGGGCGCTTCGAGATCCGCGCGCGCGTTCCCGCCGGCAGGGGGCTCTGGTTCGCTCACTGGCTCTGGCCGTCGCAGCACTCCACGCCGGAGATCGACATCATGGAACTGCTCGGAAGAGATCCCGGCACGATCTACGGAACCTATCACTACACCGATTCGACGGGGGAACGGAGACGGAAGCAGATCCCGCACGGCGGAGCGGACTTCTCGGCGGTCTTCCATACCTTTGCCGTCGAGTGGTTCCCCGGTGAAGGTCGGTGGTTCGTCGACGGGCGCGAGTATTTCCGCGCGTCGTTCCCGCAGGCGGATCGGGAGATGCGCCTGATGCTGACCAACCAGGTCGGCGGAAGCTGGGCCGGCATGCCCGATTCCACGACCCTCTTCCCGCAGTTCCACGAGATCGACTTCGTGCGGATATATCGTCCCGCGGAATAATCCCTTCTCACCTCTCGGTTTATCCTGACAGGATATGTCGTTCAGTCCCTTCGTCCGATTTCTATCGTGCTGCTCCCTCCTCTTCCTTCCGGTCATCGCGTCGGCACAGCCGGTCGAGATCCGGGGGATCGTGAACGATTACGTCGTGGTGACCTCGATCGATTACTGCACGAACTCCCTGGCCGTCGAGAACGCGTTCCTCTTCAAGCCGGGCGATCGCGCGATGCTGATTCAGGTGATCGGGGCGGTTGTCGACACGGCGGAACGGGAGGACGCGGGGGGGATCGTCGATCTGAAGAACACGGGCCGTTGGGAGCTCGTCACCGTCGCGGCGGTCTCCGGCGACGACCTTACGATCGGGAACCGGCTGCTGAACGACTACGATTCGATCGGCGTGCAGCTTGTCCGCATGCCGTCGCTGAAGGATGCCGTCGTGATCGCTCCTCTCGTCGCGCATCCGTGGGACGGGAGGATCGGCGGGGTGGTGGCGATCGAGGTTGCGGGGGAGCTGACTCTCAATGCCGATGTCGACGCCTTCAGCGCCGGGTTCGCGGGGGGAGAGCCCTCGGAAAATATCGGGGCGCCCCCTTCGGAACATCTCTGGCAGGATCCCTACTCCGGCAGGGGAGGGATCAAGGGGGGAGGGATCGCGAACCTGGAGTTCGTGAAATCGGCAGGTCGCGGACCGAGAGGGAACGGCGGCGGAGGAGGAAACTCCCTGAACGCCGGCGGCGGAGGAGGAGGGAATGCCGGGATGGGGGGAAGAGGAGCCTCCGGCGGCGACTGGAACCTCGGGCTCGATTCCTACGGACTCCCCGGCGCCGGACTTGCCGACGGGATCGCCGAGGGGCGCATCTTCATGGGAGGCGGCGGCGGCGGCGGTCAGCAGAACAATCATCGGGCGACGGCGGGAGGGGACGGCGGCGGCATTGTTCTGCTGAAGGCCGGGAGGATCAGATCGGAGTTCCGGACGGTCTCCGCCGTCGGTCGTGGGGCGTCGCGAAGCGGTGTGGACGGCGCCGGGGGAGGGGGCGCCGGAGGAACGATCGTGATCGATACGAAGGAGATCGTCGGATCGCTCTACCTCTCGGCGCGCGGCGGTGCGGGAGGCGACAACGACAGCGACGGCGATACCTGGGCGATTCATCCTCCGGGGGGCGGCGGTGGAGGGGGAGCGGTGATCCTTTCCCTTGCGGAGATTCCGGAGAGGGTATCGGTGGAGCTTGGGGGAGGGGGCGCCGGCCGGATTCTGAACGAGCATGAGAACGATCTCGGCGCATATCCTCTGGAGGGAGGGCGCGGGATGCTTCTCTTCTCCCGTCCGGTCGTCGAAAGCACGATTCCGTTCCGGCCGGTCATGGCCGACTGCGGGCCCGATCTCACCCTCTGTCTCGGTTCGGGGACGCCGATCGGGGCGCCGGCGAATCCTCCGGGCGTTCCGGTCTCCTACAGGTGGTCTCCTTCCGAGGGGCTCAGTTCCGACACGGTGGCGGTTCCCGTTGCCTCTCCGTCGAGGTCGACTCTCTACACGATGCGGGCGTGGGACCGGCACGGCTGCGAGAGTGTCGACACGATGATGCTGACGGTGGCGCCGCCGACGGCGCATCTGCGCGGCGACTCCTCCGGGGTCGTCAGGTTCGCGCCGAGGCTGCGGTTTACCGACACCTGCCGTGCGGTTCCTATTGAGAACGAGGGGCCCGATTCGCTGATTCTTGAGGCGCCGGTTCTTTTCGGCAACCAGGCCTTCTCGATCCCTCCGCATCAGTTCCCGATACGGATACCTCCCGGCGGGCGGGCGACGATGGAGATCTGCTACGCGCCGTCGGAGATGGTGGAATATCGCGACACGGCGCTTCTTCGGATCGGCTGTCTCGGCTCGTTCCTGCTGATCGCGGCGGCGCATGACGGCAGGGCATCGGGGGAGATCTGCGGTTCCGATCTCGGTTTCCGACCGGTGGAGGGAACCCGCGACCTGCTCGACGTACGGATGCCGCAGCCGAACCCCGGCTCCGGAAAGATCGCGCTCGGATACACCCACATCGCCCGGGACGCGAACGACCCGCCGCCTCGCTGCCATCTCTACAGCACCCTTGGAGCCGTTATTGCAGAAGCGCGACCTTCAACCTTGGAACAGGTAGCCGTCGAGACGGGCTCGGCCACGACCGGCGCCTTCGAGCTTGACCTGCACGACCTCCCGCCCGGCCGTTACATGATCGTGGTAAGAGCGGGAGAGGAGGCCGTTATGAGGAGTATAGTCGTTGTGCGATAAGTAGTAGATCCTTCATCAGCAGAAAGAGGGCAGCCTCGGACACGATGCCATCGTCCGTCGGGGCTTGATTGCGGCAATCCTCCAGTCCCTGCTCTGCTACTCTCCGTGCGTGACAGCCAGGCTGACCGACATTCTGCCGAAGTCCGATATGATCGATACCAGATACATCCCTGACGCAAGTCCGCTCAGATCGAGCGGGATGGAATACTCCCCGGACCGTGCGATGCTGAGAACCGGCATCGTTACCGCCTCGGTTCCGTAGGTGGTATGGATTGTGACGCGCAACGGCGTAGGCCCGGGCGCCCGCACCCGCAGTTCCCCCCTCTCACGTGCAGGGTTCGGCACGATCTCCGCCGCCAGTGACATTCGCTCAATGTTTTCCACGCTCCTTCCTTCATGACGGCGCAGACTTTTCGCGAAGCGCTCCTCCGATGTCTCCCAGGGCGCGAAATGGAACATTCCCAGGACTTCGCATTCCTCGGCGACCCCTTCGGTGAACACCGGGCGCAGCCGGATGTGGACCAGGGTGCCGGCATCGGCCGCTTCATGTACCGGGACGAACACCGTTTCCTCCAGTGTATCCGTCTCGACATCGCGTGCCGATACAGTGTCGCCACGCCAGAGAATCGCTCCGTCGGTTTCCCGCACAAGCTCGGTTATCACCATGATATCGGCCGGCCTCCCCAGCACCGAATCGAACGGGAGACCGTCCAGCCAGGCGATCAGGGCGTCGGTGCCGCCGATCCGTCGCCTGATCGTCACCGGCACCGTGTCCGCCTGGAACACTCCGGTTCGTGTGACGTGATCGATCACATCGGAGGAGTCGACGATCAGGTAGTCGTTCGGCGCGCCGAAAAAGGTCGGCGTCGGACCCGGCTTGTTCGGGATCGGAACGATCGTATCCCCTTTCGGTCTGGGGCGATCGGTGACGATCCCGTGGTGGAAGGGAGGAGGGACAGGTGAGTCGCATGGACCTCCGCCGAACCGTAATCGATAGACGGCCAGGGCCACGACCGCTGCCGTATCGGTCTCTCTGGTGAACGCGGTCACCGGATCGACAGGATTGTTGATCAATCCCGCCGGATAATAGTAGGCTTGTCCTCCTCCGGCACGGGCGCCGAGCGAGCCGGTTGCGTCGTCGCGACGGTGCAGGATGCCGGTCGATGCAAAGGGTTGATCGCTGCGATACGGCGCCAGCATCATCGACGGATGCTGGCCGTGTGCGATCGGTTCCGGTCTGTGCCAGCCGTAGCGATAGAGGAACTGTCGGTTGTCGATATTATCGGGCGAGTTCGTCCAGTGCCATGCCAGTCCTCCTTCGGGCTGTGTCACCAGTGCGGTGCTGTCGGCCCAGGGGAACTGAGTGAGCGACGGGCGTTCGAAGTTCTCCCTGACGGTTCCCCAGGCATAGGCGGGCGTATACCAGAAGCCTCTGCTGAAGAAGACCCGTTGGGATACCGTGTCGCGGAACTTGAGAATCACCTGCTGGGTGGTATCCGAGTTGTCCCGTTCGAAGGCGACGCCGATGCGAACCGAGTCGACGGCGATCGACGGATGAATGAAGCTGCAGCCGGGGACCGCCACCGAGACATGCTCGACCGGTGCAACGGTGATGGTCGGCCTTGTGCCGCCGGTGAATCCCACTATGATCTGATTGTAGAAGATGCTCCAGAGCGGGTTCCCTATCTGCATCTGCTGGTAGGCAAGGTGTGCCCACTGACGGTTGACCGTGTCGACCCCGGAGAGGAATCTGCGCATCGGCCTGTAGGCGAGCGTCGGATACTGCGTGAGCTGGCTCATGGTGACCGTACCCGAGAGGCCGAAATCGGCAGTGACCGCTCTGGCCGTATCGACCGTTGAAATATCGTTCGTGGGGTTGATGCCGTCCCTGTCCCGGATCGCGACAAGATGCGTGCCGGTGGATGTTCCCCATGCCACGACCCAGCCGCTGTCGACGCCGGTGACCGCGGGATGATAGTTGACGCCGGCCGTCAGCGTGGTGAACGGAACCAGAGTGAGAGGGGTGCTCGTGGGGAGACCTGCCGTTGTCGGCAGACCGTCGAACCGCAGAGCGACGACGCGGAACTTCCCGTCACGATCGCGCTGCTCCCAGACCGCCAGTGCCGAGGCGCCGTTCCGCGACGAGGCGATCACCGGACGGAAGATCGATCGTGCGCAGATAGACGACGCTGTCACGTTCGTAGACCATGAACCTGTCGCGCTCGGTGGCATCGGTCGAGGGGTTCTCGGCCCGCACGCCGTTGTTGTAGGCGGTGCCGTGGGATGAGATCCCTGCCGGTATCGGTATAATGCGATAGAGTGCCCCCCAGCCCGGTTTCAGCCATCGGAGTTCCGTTTCCGCGTAGAACGCCCCCGTGTCGCGCCACTCCGACTCATGTCCCACCCATTCCACGACGAACGAATCGGCGATGACGCCGGTAACGTTGTTGAGCCTGACCCGTGGCTTACGGGCGTCGATCGATCCCAGACCTGTGTCACCGGCGGATATCGTCGCATCGATCGGCCAGCAGCGGAGATTGGTCGTCAGTAGATATCGGACACCGGCCGCAGCGCGGTTCCCGTCGGTCGGGCCGGGCGTAAACTGGGTGATCTCCATGTAGGTCTCCGACCGAGGGTCGGCCGTGGTGTCGGCGAATTCTCCGTTGATGTCGGGCGGTATCTCCGGCTTGGCGCGAATCGTATACAACGAATCGACAAGCGGAATCAGATCGAAGCTCCGGGTCGTGTCGTTGACGGTGAGCTGTTCCCGGTTATAGATGAGTTTCGAATAGATCGTATCGATCTTCCTGAGTTCGCTGGTCACCTCCCGGATGGCGTTGAACCGCTGCTGCATGCCGATCCACATTTTCGGGATGCGATACGAGGCATCGGTGAAGGGGGCAAACGGGATCGGAGGCTGAAGTGTGTCGTAATTGCGAGAGTGATCTCCACTGGTATGATGCATGACGCCGAAGTGGTCGCCGTCGTAGATCATATCGGAATACATGATGCCGTCGGAGCCGCAGTTGAGCATGAACCATGACTGTGCGATGATCTCCTCCGGTGTGGTCGGTCGTCGCTCGTCGCGGAATCCCTCCGCATATCCTGTTCTGCGGCCCTGACCGTCGAAGGTGTAGCCGAACCAGCCGCCGACCTGAACGTTGGTCATCACCGGATGGGGCGGCGCCAGATGGAGATATCGGAACCGGGCGATATCGATCGCGTCGCAGACGCTCGATTTCTTGTTCTTGAGTTTATCCTGGATCAGGAGGGTGTAGTTTCTGTAGGCCGTGTCGTGATTGGTCGCGATGATCTCACCGTACCATCCGTTATTGAAGCCTCCGTACATGGAGTCGGGATTGGCGTAGAATATGGGGAGCCATCCTTGGATAGGATAGATATGCTCCATCCAGGTGCCGATCATTTTGTAGGAGAGGGAGTCATAATCGCCGCCGAACGCGCGGAAGGTGTTGAAATCCCAGAAGGGATTGCTGAAGATGCCGTTATTGCGGGTCGAATCGCGTTCACGAATGAATCGCTGGACCCTGGAACTCATGGTCTTGTAGAACCAGTATGACCCCTCGCGAGGCTCGTCGTTGAGTGCGAACTGCGCCATCACGCGGGAGAGGGCGTTGTCCCATGTGGTATCGGTCAGAACGCCGTCGACGATACGGCGGACCATGGTGTCGAGCCCGCCGCGCTCCACGATGGTCAGCAGATGGGAATTGATCCTGCTGCGAAGAAAGGTGAGGGGAACCTCGTTGGTCGTGTAGATATCGAAGAAGAAATCGGACTCGACCGGGATCGGGTCTGCCTGGATCGCATAAGGGCTGATCCTGCCGTCTCCCTGCAGAGCATCGAAGAGCGAGTCGCAGCGGGCAACGCAGAGCGAATCGGAATTCGCTCCACGGAGCGGATTACCGTAGACGACCATGAACCGGGCCGTGGAATCACGAAGCGCCACGGTATCGAGGGTGGCGGGGTCGCAGCCTACGCGGGGTTCAACAACATCGGCGATCTGAATAGGATCTCCGTTTTCATCGCGCGCCTTGATGGAGTCGCGGAAGAAATTGACGGGGAAGGTGATGGTGCGGTAGGGGAGGCGATCCTGTTCTTCTCCAATTTCGACGATTGGTGCATCAAGGTATGCTTGTTTAGTAACTGTGAGCCGTTTGAAGGGGATAGCCCAGTTGCAAGCGCAAGCACCGGGATCTCGCTGCAATGTATCCTCACGGCGGTAGAGGGTTGCGTAGGCTATATCTGCACTATTTGATAACTGACGCCATTCTTCAATAACTTGTGCGGTATCAATATAGAGTGTAATCGAAACATCAAAGAAGTGGGAGCTGTCGACGTAGCTTCCATTATACGTGCGCAACGTATCATAAAACCTGTGTTCACCTTCACGCGTCGCCAGGGCTGCATATTGCGGCCTGCCTGCGATCAGTGTCGAATCAGCAATATCAGCACCCATCATAACTCCTGAAACGAAATTTCTGGGAATTTGGTGAGATGATATTCCTGGGGACGTCCATCCAGAAGCGTACATTTGTGGACGAATCTGAGTATCGTCAACGTTATGATAATACTCGATCGAAAGGCATGACAACCACATCTGAAAAAGATCTGCCGGAGAGTAATATGTCCGAAAATTTCGGCCAGCTGCATCACTCCAGAAGTTATAGTCGATGCTGTCACGCCAACGAGGTCCTTCCGTACACGGCCACCAGTGTGCTGGATTACTGATCCGTGCCAGTGAAATAGGCCCTCCATAGAAATACCCGAATGTCATGTTCAAACTATCCATCACCAGACTTGGGCTCCAGATAGACTCACCTCCGATCTGGAATGTCCGATTGTTTTGCCATTCCGTATTAAATCCGTTGAAGCATGTATCGCACAACTTCCAGTCATTTTCGAACCGTTGTGCTGATGCCGTCGGTGCAAGAAAGAGCATGAGGGTCACGACAAGGTATACGAGGCCTTGTCGGAGCACCCAATCGAACAGCTTGATCATGATGTCTCCGAAAGTATATGCTGGTGTGACGCATGAGGAGTTTCTCATCTCCTCAATGTGCATTTATCGAAGTACGATTTCTTTCGTCTCGCTATCAGAATGGATTTTTATAGTTATATAATAGATGCCGCTAATAGCCCCATCTGGATCCCACAAAGCTCTCCCTGCTTTGGAGTTGACCACAGATCTGTATATCTCTCGTCCCATGATATCATGAATGATCAGTTCCCCCTCATTTGCCTCCAGTATCGGGTTCCAAGTAATGTACACATGATCGTCGGCTGGATTGGGTCTTACTTCAAGGTGAAGTAATGTTTGAGTCTCACCAGGGCCTTGAAAAACATCAGAGGTCAGACCACACTTCAGATTGAGATCATGGGGCAGTTGCCTGTATCTACCAGAGGAGGGTATCCGGCCGGGTTTCACATACAGGATAATACCGTTATGGTAGGCCACGGCAATCGTCGGTACATTGGAACTATCGATGTCGCCAAGTCTCACGACATCGGCTGATCCCTCAAGTCGAAACAAGACATCGATCATGGAGTCAAGTCGGAGCTTGGAGACATAGCCAATGAGAAAGGGAGATGAGCCTGACCAGATTTCATCGGCAGAGTCGCCGGTAACATCACCGAGGTCGGAGAGGAGTGGACCGGAATTGAACCAGCCTTCATGGAGTTTATTCGGCAGCCATATTTCAGCCCAGGGACGGAGAGGATAACGAGCATTGAGCCTATCGAGAGAATCGGTTCCGTTGCCGTATTGCTCGATGATGCGCTGACCGGGCTTGCCTGCGTATGCACGAATGAGATCGACACTGGGAGCGGAAACGAGAAGCTCCGGCACACGATCGCCGGTGACATCGCTCAGCAGCGAATACTCGCCTGAAGCTGCCGTAAATGTTACTGATTGGATCTTGTTTGTATCTGGGAATTCTACCTCGGCGCTGCCATATAAAACGTGGATGCTCCCAGTTCCTCCTCTCACATTCTGGTAGAATACCATATCGTTTTCTCCATCACAGTCATGATCTTCTATAGTGATCATACTTGCAGCAGGTCGATTCCACCATGATGCATCGGCTTCCCTATCGTTGGCTCCAGATCCCCACCGCTCTTCCTTCAGGTTACCCTGATAGATCAATACGCGGGGAATCTTCACGAATACTCCTTGATCGAGACTGATTCCAACATTCGGTGTGATGATAAAGAGGTCGTCAATCCTGTCACCTGTAATATCTCCTCCTACCGATAATCCCGGAATTGCCCATGCATCGGTTCCGCATGACAGCCTGGTTGTGTCGTGAATTGAATATCCACCGGTGTCATCTGCCCAGAATACTACGACTGATGCGACTCCAAAACCACCTGGTATGGTATCTCCAAGAAGCACGATACTGGTAACGATATCCTTGAATCCTGAGTTGTCGAAGTCACCTGATGCCAGATAGACGACAGAGGTATTGGTCTGGGATGGACCTATCCGTTGACCGCTTTCGACGGTAGGGAGGCTATTGGGGATTCCCCGATAGAGCAGGAGGTCGCGAGGCTGAGTGGATGTGTCGCAGCGAACACGATCGAGAATCCAGGCGGGAGGCCCGTCAGGCGAGAGGTTGCCGAGAGGATGAATATCTCCGGTAAGGTTGCCCAGTCCTGGTTTGCACCCGGTCAGGGGCATCTGCCCGAAGAAGCGAAGGCTGTCGTAGCTGACATGCCGTGGGTCGATGCGCGGCCCCTCCTGAGCCGACAGGCGCAAGAGGGTCAGCCCCATGAACAGACCGATCGAGAAAAGAACGCCGATGAAGTGAACGAGCCGTCTCATGAATCTGCCTCCATGCACCGCACAAACCCCCGATAGATCTCGTTTGTTAGCTGGCTGCGGTAATAGTAGAGAATGTCCTCTCATCGCGCAACGAGCTCCTTGCTGCTCGGACCGGCTGATCCGATCGAATCATCACCGGCGTCGCTTCCCGGTCCGGATGAAGAGCATCGGAAGAGGGGATGATGAGGGAGAGGACCGGACTTCACCGGCGGAGTCACCCTCCTCTGCTGCCCGAGCAACAGCTCTGCCGGAAGCGATTCCCAGGCTCGCATACTCTCCACGGAAGCGTCGAAGGTACTCCGGACCCCCCTCCGGAGGGGATTCCGGATCGCAACCGCTGACAACACATATAATAACCACCCCCAACCAGTTGACATTCTCGCCGGAATTCCTTAAAATCGCGACTGATTTCCGTGGCTCCCGTATCAGTGGGGGAGATCTCCGGAGTTCTTCAATCCCCGAAACCTCGCTCGGTGATTACTATCCTGTCAGTCCGTACGCGAATCGGCGCCTGGATATCCCCTTCAGAGGGGACCGCGCCTTCCACCACTTTCCCGAAATCGTCATCCGTTCCTCTGCATTCCGCCGTTGTGGCATGCGGTACGGGGATGGGGCGCATCGGAATGTGAACGCCGACCGGACCACGGAACCAGCCTATGATACAGATTCTGGCACGATGATTGTGAAGCACGAAAGGTGTGATGAATGTACCGCTACGATGACTACGCCCGCCCGATAACGGCGCGACTCGACCTTCCGCTCGGGATCAACGCTAAAAGTATACTAGCCGAACAGTTGAACAGGGGAGCATATAACGTGAAGACCGGTGCATGGCACATGTGCGACATTGCGACTCGGCATAGACTACTTTTTCACATACACTTCATCATAACCTAAACCTGAAGGGTTTACCCATGGGAATTGCAAGACACTTACGAATGTTCGGTGCTGCCGCAGTCGGCATGATCGCACTGACGACATCGAGCCAGGCTCAGTGGCAGGAGTTCAATCCGGGAAGCCAGGCGGATCAGATCTACCGCACCGGTAACGTCGCCATCGGCACCTCCGGCACCCCGCTCGCCAAGCTCGATCTCGGCGGCGATCTCTCGATGAACGCCAGCCGTATCGCCCTGCGCGGCGCCTCGTTCACCAGTGACTTCCTTCGGTTCAACGGGACCGCCTTCGGCCTGACCAACGTCAACCAGTGGAACTACAGCGGGAACATCGTCTTCGCCCAGGGGACCAGCAACCGGGCGACGATGACCCTCACGTCGGACGGCAACATGCTGCTCGGCAAGATGACCGGCACGCCGCTCCCGACCCAGCGCCTTGAACTCGCCAGCGGCAACCTGATGCTCACCAACGGCAGCGGCTCCACCGACGGCAACATCTACCTGGGCGGCCAGCCGGAGTTCGGCAACAACGGCATGCGCCTCTATGCCGGCCTCGTCAACGGCATGGATCAGTCGGGCTACATCGACGTCCGCAGCGGCGTCAGCGGTGACGGTCTCCGGTTCCGCGTCGACAACACGACCGGCTCCACCGAGCGTATGAGGATCACCGCCGGCGGCAACATCGGTATCGGCACGACCACCCCGATGAGCTCCCTGCAGATCGGTAACCGCCTTACCCTTCAGGACAACATCAACAAGGCGATCGGCTACAACACCTACTACTCCAACGGTGACAAGCGTATCGCCGACGACGAGGCCGCCAACATCGGCTTCACCGACGCCGGAGATATCTTCCTCCGCACCGCCGCCAACAACTTCCGCGGCACCGATATCGCCTGGACCAACGCCCTCTACGTCAAGAACAACGGCCGCGTCGGCATCGGCATGAACAACCCGTCCTACCAGCTCGACGTCATGGGCGCCGAGAACGGCGGTAACTTCGTCGCCACCAGCCGCGGCGTCAACGGCGTCGTCAACGGCGGCAGCTCGGTCGGCATGAAGGTCGGCGTCTGGGGAAGCGCCAGCGGCACCGGCAACGGCTCGGTCTACGGTGTCTACGGCACCACCTCCGGCGCCGCCAGCGGCGTCGGCTACGCGGCCGTCTACGCCAACGGCAACCTGACCTACACCGGCACCCTCAGCCAGACCTCCGACGCCCGCCTGAAGGAGAACGTCAAGACGATGGAGGGAGCGCTCGCCAAGGTGATGAAGCTCCGCCCGACGACCTACAGCTACAAGGCGAGCGGCGACATGAACGGCATGAACCTGGCAACGGGAACGCAGTTCGGGTTCATCGCGCAGGAAGTCGAGCAGGTTCTTCCGGAGCTCGTCACGAAGAACGTTCATATCAACCCGGCCGATCCGGGTGCCGCCGGTGTGGAGTACAAGGGTGTCAACTACGTCGGGGTCATCCCGGTCGTCACCCAGGCCGTCCGTGAGCAGCAGGGAACGATCGTCGCCCAGGGGGCCGATATCACCGCCCTGAAGAACGACGTCGCCGATATCCGCACCGACGTGGCCGGCCTGGCCGCGGCCGATGCCGACCTCGCCGAGCGGATCGACGGCGTCTCCAGCGAGACGAGCGACGTGAAGCGTCAGGTGAACGAGCTCGCCGGCGAGAACGCCGATCTCCGCAAGCAGGTCAGCGACCTCACCGCCCTGATCGGCGAGATGAAGGGACGTCTCGACTCGCTCGTCGAGGCAGGGAAGACCTCCGGCATCGCGAACCCGAACGGCTCCGCCCCGATCTCGATGCTGAGCCAGAACACGCCGAATCCGTTCGCCGAGGAGACCACGGTGAACTACGTCGTCCCGAGCACGACGCGTCAGGCCGAGCTCGTGATCACCGACGCCACCGGCGCCGAGATCGAGCGGGTCGGTCTTGCCGGTCGCGGTGAGGGGAGCGTCCGCCTGGTGCTCAAGAACCTCCGCGCGGGAAGCTACGTCTACAGCCTTGTCGCCGACGGCGCAGTCCTCGCCAGCGAGAAGATGGTCGTCGTGAAGTAAGAAGGGACATCCCGGCGTCTCCTTATGAAGAACGGAGAGGAACGTGCAGCGATGCCGTTCCTCTCTTTTTTTGTCGGCCTCTCCCCGCGGCGCGGCTCCCTGAAGAGCCGTTGCCGGTGTGAGAGTTCCCGCCGTACCTCGGGCCGATTCGGACGGGTCGGTTCCGGTGGGGCTTCCCTCGAAATCTGCTGCGGTCGATATCCGTCACTAGGGAGTATATGTCCAGTCGCCTGCTCCTCTACGTCTCGTTCGTCGTCACGGTCCTTCTGCTGGGGGCGTTTCATCTGCGCCTTGCGCGGATGGCGGCCGACGCCGTGCGGCCGTGGGGGAGGCGATGGGAGCTCTGGACCCGCGGCTTTTCGATCGCTTTGTTCCTCTTTCTCGATCTGCCGCTGGTCCATGTCCTCCTGATCTACAAGTTCTACAACCCTCCGCTCCTCGACTCGATGATGCGGAGCATCGCCGCTCCCTTCCTGATCCTTCACGTCAACGTGATGATCCTGGGGGGAGGATGGGTACTGTTCCGATATGTATACAGGCCGATCCGTGCCCGGCTCTCCAGGGGGAGGGGAGGGAAGGGAACCGGCGGTGCCGCCGCCGGAAAAGATTCGATGACGATACCAAGCTCACATGTTCATACAGGGATGCAGATGAAAACGCTGGTTGCCTCCGAGGGACGGGGCCCGATCCTCTTCGGGCGGAGAAAGTTCATCCGGAGCGCGGCTCTGGCCGCCACCGGATATATCGCAAGTTCCACCACGCTCTCAGCCATGGGATCGACGCATGAGCATCAGGTGGAGAAGGTGGTGATGAAGATTCCGGGGCTCCCTCCGGCGTTCCGCGGAACCACCGTCGCGATGGTCACCGACATCCATTCGTCGGTCTTCATGACCAGGGAACAGATGTCGCGATATGTCGCCGAGGTGATGAAGCTGAAGGCCGACATGATCTTCGTGACCGGCGACTTCGTCAACAGCAAGGTCCAGGAGGTCTACCCGTTCGCCGAGGCGTTCTCCGGGCTGAGCGCCCCGATGGGAGTCTACGGCGTCACCGGCAACCACGACTACTACGCGGGGCAGATCGAGACGGTCGCGCGCGAGGTGGAGCAGACCGGCATGAAGCTCCTGCGGAACGAAAATATCGTATTGCAGAAAGGGAACGACAAGCTCTGGCTGATGGGAATGGATGATGCCGATATCTACGACATCCGTTCCTATCTTGCCGACGGCCGCAGCCGGAAGGGGACGATCGAGAACCTGACCAGCGGGATTCCGGAGGGGGGAACGAAGCTCTTCCTCTGCCACAAACCGTATCCCTTCGAGGAGTACAGCGCGCTCGGTGTGGATGCCATGTTCAGCGGTCACACGCACGGCGGCCAGGTGGTGCTGGCTCATCTGGACAACATCAACCTGTCGTTCGCGTCGCTCGCCTCCAAATATGTCGCGGGACTCTATAAATCCCGGACAAACCGCCGGTCGCAGCTCTACGTCTCACGCGGGATCGGCACCGTCGGGATTCCGGTGCGCCTGAACTGTCCGCCGGAGATCACATATTTCGTCCTCGTGTAACCCGATCCCTGCTGGGGGGTAGGATTGCACGGGCCCAGACCAATCAAACGCAACGCTCAGATGCGCCCGTATCACGCGACGATCCTTGTTCTTTGCATGCTTGCCGGATGTTCCTCCGCGGAGCAGGCCGTCCGGTTCGCCGTTCAGCCCGGCACCACGTTCACCTACGCCACCTCCACGCGGCTCGACATCGAGCAGAGCACGATAGGGGATGTCAACCTGGACAGCCGGGTGGAGGCCACCGCGGTGCTCTACGTGGCTCAGATGAACGAGGTGGATATCGACTGGCGATATACCTTGATGGATGCCCACGTGGTGACCCCCGATACGGAGAAGCCGGGCCGGACCGTCGATACGGTCATGTCCGGGAGTCCGCGGCCGTTCACGACGAACAGGAGCGGAAACCTTCTCAGCATGCCGAAGGGGTCGCTGGAAGGGGGGGGCGGCGTCTCGCTCCTCTCCGCCGTCGAAGGGGAGGCGCTTCAGTTGATCTTCCCTCCGCAGCTCCCGGCGGGATATAAGCGCGGGTCGACCTGGCGACAGTCCCTCTCCGACTCCATCGTCCTGCTCGCCGGCGTCCAGCCGATCCAGCGGAAGCAGTCGTTCATCTACACCTTCGACGGTCAGGTCGACACGCTCGGCATGTCGCTCACGCGGATCAGACTGACCGCCGACACGATGTCGATGGACGGCAAGCTCTCGATGAAGGGGCTCGACTTCACGGTCCAGGGGAACGGAGGGACGAATGCCGTCCTCTACTATGCGCAGGACGGCCTGCTCTATGCCGGGCGTTACGACAAGGATATGAACCTGCGCCTCGGCATCTCCCGCACCTCGAAGCTGACGGTGCCGATCACGCAGACGATCTCGTCGACGATCGTCCGGAAATAGTCTCACGTAACAGCATCCAATCTATGCGATATTCTTCGACCGGGAGTCTCCCGCTCATCCTGCGTCGTGTCGTCGGTCGGTGCGGCGCGATCTTCTCCGCCGTATGCGCCGTCGTTGCGCTGCTGCCGGGGACGCCCGTATCGGCCCAGCCCTCGACGGCCGTCGACTCGGTCACGCTGCGATACGACTTCAAGCCGGGCGATCATGTGACATATCGGGTGATCTCGTTCGACTCCGTCATGATCTTCTCCAGGACAAAACGGCAGATCGTGCGGGAGAGGGTGGAGACCGTGATGTTCAGGTGCGATTCGCTCGTCGCCGACGGATACGCGATGACGGTCGTCACCACCGGCTATGCCGCCACCGAGTATATCGACACCCTCCCCGCCGTGACCCGCAACGAGCACCCGTGGGTCGGCCGTGAGATCCCGTTCGTGATGACCCCCTCCGGCCGGCGTCTTCGAAGGCTCCCGGCGGCCGACTCGCTGATCGCCGGAGTCGCCCCCGGCGCCCCCTTCCAGCCGCTGCTCCTCCCCGATCTGGGGGGGGAAGCGACGTTCGTCGGCGCCTCCGGCACGTTCCAGGCGAAGCAGCTCATGGTCGACAACGTCTATCCTCCGGTGGAGCTGACGGGAACATCGTTCCGCGTTATTCCCACCAGGGTCGACACGGCCGGACACAAGGCGTTGCGGGTCGTTCTGAACGACGTGGGGAAGGTGGAGTACCTGCTGGTCGCTCCCGGCGACGGGAAGATCGTGACGACGACCGGGATCAACGGCGCCGGCGAGTTCTATTACGATACGAACCTCGGCTCCATCTTCGCCGGGCAGTATATGCTGATCGGCGATTTCCAGATGAGGACCAGCGACGGCGGCGAGGCGGAGGGACGCCATGTCCTCAGCATGATGTACGAGATAGCGGAGGAGGAGGGATGAACCCGAACCGTCGTATCAGTATCGCGGCGCGATCCGTTGCCTCTCTCTTCCTGCTCGCACTCACGAGTGCCGCGGCCCAGGAGGCCGGCAGATACGATCATTACACGGTCGAGGACCCCGATCTGCTCCCTCGTTCCGAATATGCCGAACGTCGCGAGCGCGTCCTGAAGGAGCTCGGGGGCGGAGGCGTCGGAACGGCGATGCTGGTCCGTTCGGCCGATATCCGCAACCGCTCCAACGACGTCGACTTCGAGTTCAGACAGCGGAACAGTCTTCTCTATCTGACGGGCGTCACCGAGCCCGAGAGCGCCCTGCTGCTCGTCCCGGACGGGGTCGAGGTGGCGGGGAGGTTCGTCCGGGAGCTCCTCTTCGTCACGAAGCGCGATCCCGCCAAGGAGACCTGGACCGGGATCGTGATGGGACCGGAGACGGCGCGCAGGATCACCGGCATCGAGACGGTGATGGAATATGACGCGCTGCGATCGATCCTCGATCCTCTTCTTCCGAAGCTCGCCCTTCTCTATTACGACGGCTTCCATCTCGATCGGGGGGAGGAGCCCCTTTCCGGCACCGGGATTCCGTGGAGGGAGATGGCCATGAAGGATCTGGCGACCGATGCCCGCGCCATGACCGTGAAGGACGCCGGGGAGATCCTCACGCCGATGCGGATGATCAAATCGGAGCGCGAGGTGGCGCTTCTGCAGAAGGCGGTCGACATATCGCTGGAGGGACATCGCGAGACGATCCGTTCCGGCAAACCGGGTCTCCATGAGTACGAGCTTCAGGCGACGATGGAGTACGCCTTCAAACGTCTCGGCGCAAAGGCTCCGGGCTACCCGAGCATCGTCGGCTCCGGCCCGAACTCCTGCATCCTCCATTACGAGGCAAGCCGACGCAGGTCGCGTCCGGGAGAGCTCGTGCTGATGGACTGCGGCGCCGAATACCACGGCTACAGCGCCGACATCACCCGCACCTTTCCGGTGGACGGGCGCTTCACGCCGGAGCAGCGCGCCCTCTACGATCTCGTTCATACGGCACAGCAGGCCGCGATCGACGTCTGCCGCTCAGGCCGCGCCTTCAGGGAGACCCACGTCACGGCGCGGGAAATTATCGCGGAGGGATTGATGCGTCTGGGGATCATCAAGGTCTCCACCGACGTGAACAGGTACTTCATGCACGGCACCTCGCACTACCTGGGGCTGGATGTGCATGATGTGGGGGATTACGGAACCCTTGCTCCCGGCGTCGTGCTGACGGTGGAGCCGGGGGTCTACATCAAGGAGGGGAGCGATTGCGATCCGAAGTGGTGGAATATCGGAATACGGATCGAGGATGATATTCTGGTGACCGACGGCGATCCGGTCAACCTCTCCGCCGCCATGCCCGCCTCCGCCTCCGACATCGAGGCGCTCATGAACGAGGCGCAGTGACGGCACAACGTATCCCCCGGCCGGGCCATGAAAAAGCATTATATCATTGATGGATACAACGTTCTCCATGCCTCCCCGGATCTGAAGCGCAATTCCGAGGCGTTCGGCATGGAGAGGGCGCGGGCGGATCTTCTCTCGGCCGTGCGCGAGTTCGCCCAGCGCCGCGGGGCGTTCTGCACACTTGTCTACGACGGCGTGGTCAACGAGAACGACAGCAGGGGACTTGTGCGGGTGGTCTCCACCCGGCGCCGCTCGGCCGACGACGTGATCCGGGAACAGGCGAGAACCCACGGGCGGAACCTGATCGTGGTCACGTCCGATCTGGAGATCATCGGGACGGCGAAGGTGAATCTGGCGACGGTGATGGGGGCCGCCGAGTTCGCCGCCGAGCTCGACCTTGCTCCCGCTCCCGAGCGTTCCGCTCCCGATCGACGCGGCCTTTCCCCGACCAGACTGGCCGAACTGCGAAGCCCCACCGAGAAGCCGGGCAATGTATCCGACGACGAGATGGACGAGTGGAAGCGGCTCTTCGGGGCGTGATCGCCCCCGGCTACCGATGTCCGAACAGGAGATTCACATCCTTCACGGTCCATCGCGGTCGGATACGGATCTCTCCGGCCCACTCCGTGAACGGCTCGGCGGGGAGGTAGGGGGTCAGCGTCCCGAAGTCGTATGCCCCGTCGCCGTCGGTGTCCCTGAAGGCCCGCACGCTGTATTCACCTTCCGGCAGCGACTGGAACTCCCATGAGCCCGTGCGTATCGTCCGGCGATAAATGCGTCCCGTCTCGATCGAGATCGCCTCGATCACGTGCGGAGCGGTCGGAGCCGCGGTATCGGTCACGGTTCCCTGCAAGGTTCCGTACTGTCGCGGCGGGGCGACGTCGACCGGAGTGCGTACGGTCGAATCGCGCCGGTTGCCGCTTCTGTCGCTGAACGAGCCGAGCGCCACGTCGATAAAGCCGTGCTCGACGTTGAAGAGGGTGTCGAGAGGATAGGCGACGAACTCGGCCGGGCTCACGCGGCGGAGCCTGAACCGCGCCGTTCTTCCCGTCGAGTCGCGCAACGCCACCGCCGTCGCTTCGTTCGCCGTCTGAACCCCTTCGTCGAAGGCTATCCGTATCGAATCGGGAAACCTGTAGGGAAGGATGGAATCTCCTCGCATTGCGAGGAGGAGCGGAGGGAGCGTGTCGATCTGATCGGTGACCGTGAACCGGGCGATCCCCGATGTGTCGGGAAGGATCAGCCCGATCGTATCGCGCAGGCGTACGGCGCGGGCGACGGCTTCGGCCCCGGCCGGGAGAGGGGAATGCGAGAGCGTCACCGCCAGCCTGTTCGTCGTCGAACGCCACGCCTCCTGAATCGTCACCGCTGTTCCCGCTGCCTCGATCGTGAAATTCCCGGGTCCGATCGTCGCCGTGTCGATCGGCTCGCTGAACCTCAACTCGGTTCGCGATCCATTGATCGATGTGGCGGAATAGAGGGTCGGCGGGGCGATATCCGCCGGCGCGGGGGCAAGCCGGAGCGCCACGCCGCCGACGGGCCGGTACGCCGAGTCGACCGTGATATCTTCGACGGCCACGCCGATCGCGTCGGTGCCGGGGGTGTAGAGCTGATCTCCGAACTCATCGGTGACGGTGAAAAGACGGTATCTGCCGGGGGGAAGCCCTTCCAGGGAGAATGCCCCGGCGTCGTCGGTGGGGGCGATGAAATCGGGGCGTGTCAGATCGGGACGGAGCGTGTCGGAGAAGCGGGCCGGGTCGCCGGTCATGAGGTAGGCGATGACGAACGCGCGTCGTTCCCCGACCCCGATGACGCTCCCTCGTATCGTGCCGCTGTCCATCTTCGGCCCGGTGGCGAAACGGAGCGTGAGGGGACGTCCCATTCTGTTGCCGGTGACGTCGGCGATGTCTCCGCCGAAGGTGACGGCGTAGGTTCTGTTCGGAAGGAGCGGCTCCCTGAACTCGATCTCCAGGACGGGGCGGCTGGAGAAGAACCCGCCTCCCCAGTTGAACTCCGGCTGCCTGACCGGTATCGGCGTGATGATGACCGACCTTGCGACTCCCTCTTCGTTCACGTACTCGTCGAACTCCACCAGCACGCGATCTCCCGAGAAGTTCACGGTGCCGTCCACCGGGTCGGTCGCCGTGATCGCCGGGGCCGTGGTATCGGCCGGTCCGCCGGCGGGAGGGATTCCCTGACCGCTCGCGCAGGAGGCGAGCAGGGCGGCGGTCACGAGCGTCGCCGCCAGAAGAAGGAGCCTGAAGGAGTTCCTGAAGGAGTTGAGCACGAACCAGCCTGTATGCCTGAATGAACGTCGATTCCGATAGTTCGGCGCGGTCGGCCGCAGACGCGACACGCCGCGAACGGGAAGCTCCAAACTACGCATGAAGGGGGATCCGGCAAGAAGCGTTCATCCCTTGTGATAATCCGTTTCGCGAGTCCGTCGGATCGGTCGACCCTTGCTAATTTCGTCCCGGTTCCCGCTCCGCGACCGGTCGACGGCGGCTCGATTCCCTCCCCTGTTCGAGCGCCCGGCGCGGTTTCGGCGCCTTCCGGGAATCCGTCGGCCCCTGCCGGCGTTAAGAGGTCCGCCGCCGATGCGGAAATCCCCGTCAGTGCTATCCATATCGTTCAACAATATATACCCGACTCCACGATGTCGAATCAGACAACCGCAGAGCCTTCCGTCATGACCAGGGAGGACTTCTTCAAGAACACCTATATCGTCCCCGAGGTCCGCGACATCGTCGAGCGCGTGATCGAGGTCTCGGGAACGGAGATGGAGTTCATCGCCGACGAGAACGCCCAGTATCCGGCGATGGTGGAGATGGCCCGGGGGGATATCCCCCGTCACCTCTTCGTCTATCATCCCGACAAGGCGTCGCGTCTGAACTACTACCTCGCCTACAAGTGCGCGAACATCCTGCGGGTGATCACGGCCGACCCCGCCGATCGATTCTATCCCGCCGCGACCGAAGAGACGGTGGCCCGTGCCGTTGCCGTGCTGAAGAAGGAGAACCACGAGGCGGTCAGAGTGCAGGATGAGACCCTCCGGATCTGGGCGGCCGGCGCCGTGCTGCAGCTCGCGAACCTTCCGTCGGATATTCAGATCGAACGCTGGATCCACGCCAATCTCACGTCGCTCCGAAGCGAGCAGAAGTCGCATGTCCAGGAGGATACCGCCGAGACGAGGGAGGGACTTTCCCCCGAGATCGAGCGCCTTGCCCCGCCGATGGTCTTCGAGGCGAGCACCGCGATGGCGTACGCCTACCTGCGTGCCGTCGGCGAGCTGACCGGCATCAACTACACCAAACCGTTCTACGATCACCCGAGAGTCCTCAAGCGGGGAAAGGATCTCTTTGCGATGATACAGGAGGACAGGGGACTCAAGTCGGATCGCGAGGTGATTACCCGTTGGGCCGAGTACCTCGGTATCGCCGACTGGTTCGAGTGGAAGAGCTTCGAGGAGATGCCGCGCGAATACCTCACCGGCGGAGCAAAAGGGTAGAGGAAGGCTTACGGGACCGCCTCCGGTCCCATCGCCTCGCCGTACCCGCGCAGGTCGCTCCACCCCTTGTAGAGCCGGCGTCCCTTCCCGTCCCGTTCGATCGTGATCGCGTCGACCCGGCCGGAGGTTCCGGTCCTGGGGAGCAGATGGTGACCCCGGGCCTGGAGGGAATCGATCGTCCCGGGGGCCAGGGCTCCTCCCTCCCAGTAGAGCGAATCGGGGAGCCACTGGTGATGCACGCGTCTCGCGGTGACGGCGCCGACCAGATCCATCCCGTAATCGATCCTGTTGCTGATGACCTGGAGCACGGTGGTGATGATCGTCGATCCCCCCGGCGTCCCGACGACCATCACCGGCTCCCCATCCTTTATGACGATCGTCGGCGTCATCGAGGAGAGCATCCGTTTGCCGGGGAGGATCGCGTTCGCTTCGCCTCCCACCAGCCCGTACAGGTTCGGCGTGTTCGGCTTTGCGCTGAAGTCGTCCATTTCATTGTTCAGCAGGAACCCGGCGCCGTCGACCACAAGCTTCGAGCCGAACGAACCGTTTAGCGTGGTCGTGATGCTGACGCAGTTGCCGTCGCGGTCGACGACCGAATAGTGGGTGGTCTCGGTGCTCTCGCGGTCGAACCGATGTGCATCGCCGTGCGATATGCTGCTGCTTGGGGTCGCGGTGTCGCCGATCGTGGAGGCGCGTTGACGGGCATAGGCGCGGTCGGTCAGCCGGGCCGTCGGGATCTCGACGAAGTCGGGATCACCCAGATACTCGGCGCGATCGGCGTATGCCCGCTTCATGACCTCGGCCAGCAGATGAACGTGCTGGGGTGAACCATACTCCATCCCGCCGATCTTCCGTTCCTCCATCATGTTCAGCATCTGGATCAGCAGGACCCCTCCGCTGGAGGGAGGGGGCATGGAGATGATCGTGTGTCCCCGGTAGCCCCCGGTCACGGGGGGGCGTTCGACGGCCCTGTAGTCAAGAAGATCCTGTTTCGATATGATGCCGCCCGAGCGTTCCATCTCCTTCACGATCAGGTCGGCGGTCGTCCCGCCGTAGAACCCCGCGGCGCCGCTGTCGGCGATGCGCCGGAGAGTGGCGGCCAGGTCGGGCTGGCGGAAGATCGTTCCTCCCCGGATCTTCGTCGTATCGGCAAAGATCTTCGCGCTTGAGGGGAAGCGGAGGAACTCCTCGCGCTTCACCATGATATCGTCGACCAGTCGCGGGTCGAGCCTGAACCCCTGTTCCGCCAGTTCGATCGCGGGGGCAAGGAGGGCGGCGCGCGACATCGTCCCGTACTTCTCCAGCGCCATCAGCAGCCCGGCCGGTGAGCCGGGAACGCCCGCCGCCAGCGCTCCGAGCTGTGAGCGGTCGGGGAGGAAGTTCCCGGCGGAGTCGAGGAACATATCGCGTTTCGAGGCGCCCGGAGCCCGCTCCCGGTAGTCGATGGTCGTCGTTCGTCCGTCGGCCATCCGGATCACCATGAAGCCTCCTCCTCCGATATTTCCTGCTCCCGGATAGGTGACCGCCAGCGCGAACCCCGTCGCCACCGCCGCATCGATCGCGTTCCCGCCTTCCTTCAGAATCCGTGCCCCGACCAGGCTCGCCTCCCGCGAGGCGCTGGAGATCATGCCGTCATAGGAGACGGCAGGCTCCGCCGGGCGCGGCATGCTCGAGCGTCGCGCCGAATCCTCCGACAGTCCCCCCTGCCTCGATCGCGGCGAATCGCAGGCGGAGAGGGGGAGCAGGAGGAGCGTTGCCAAAGTTGTGATGCGATATTTCATCTGTGCGTAGGAGTTGATGTAAGGGAAAGGAGTACCCTCTTGCCCAACCTTGTCATCATCCTGCAAATTTCGTCAGAAATCCGTTCCGACGGGAAACTCGGTGTGTGAGCCGGAAAAAAGATGATCTACATGTCACAGTTCTCCTCATCAGATCGTTTCATATAAGAGAATGCTCGAAGGAGCGTAACGACCACCATCTGAACTTACACCAACGATTGAATCTATTACGTCAACGGCGTAGTATATTGACATCGGCAGTTTACGGAGGCTCCATGCTATGGGAGTTTATCGAAAAACGGTGCTGAAGCGCCTTGTCATGCAGGAGTTGCAATGAAGAACGATACGTTTCAGGAACTGCTCGGCAGTGTCCGGGAAGCGGGCAGAATCAGTCGCGGCGAGGCCCGTCCGGTCCGTGTAACCGCGATCGTGGTCCCAGATGTGAAGGCGATTCGGGAACGATACGGCATGTCCCAGGACTCGTTTGCGGCAATGCTGGGAATCAGTCGTCGCACTCTTGAAGGGTGGGAGCAGGGGAGACGGCAGCCGACCGGTCCTGCTCGTCGCCTGTTGCAGATCGCCGACCGATTCCCCGAAGCAATGCATCAACTGGTCGCCGGATGAGGAAAGCCCCGTCCGAAGGAATTCGAACGGGGCCTGAATATATCGTTCTGTGATCGACGGCCGGGTTCTACTGGAGGCTTGCCTCGCTCGAGCTCAGCACCGTGGTGGCGACGACCGAGTTGAGGTCGTAGCGGCGGGCGCCGATGAAATGGGTTGAGTAGTAGTCGGCGTCGAGCGAGGAGACCGTCACGCCGTTACGGCTGGAGGCGTGGGCGAACATGCCGTTGCCGAGGTACATGCCGACGTGCGAGACGTAGACCGCTTTGCGGGTGTGGAAGAAGACCAGGTCGCCGAACTGGAGATCGGTCCGCTCCACCGGAAGTCCCACGCCCCACTGCATCGCCGCGGTTCTGGGGAGCTTGTAGTTGAGTGTGCGGTAGACCATCCCGGTGAAGGCCGAGCAGTCGATTCCCTTGTCGGTGATACCGCCGAAGAGGTATCGCGTTCCGAGCCAGTCGACCAGCGTCTCCATCACCACCTGCTTGTCGACGCCGTTGTACGTGATGTCGGTCTCGCCGTTGAGGGAGGCCATGTAGGTCGTGAACTCGCGGTAGAAGTAGTTGATGTCGTCCGGCATATCCTCAAGGTCCTGCTCATCCTCGGCCGTGATGGCATCGGCGTCCTCACGCTCGTCAAGCTCGGAGTCTTGATAAGAATCACTCCTCACGATCGGAGTGGTGCTGATCAAGGCCGCGGGTTGCGTAAGGGGAGCCTCGATGATGCCGTCGGCGGTGGTGGAAGCCGGAGCCTGGAGATTCACCATCGATGCCAGCTCGGGGAGCTTCTCGACGATCAATACCGTGGCCACCTTGCGGGTCACTTCCGGGTTGCCGCGCAGCGTGTAGGTCCGGCGGGCGCGCCGATTGCGACGGCTCTTCTTCTTGCCCCCTTTTGCCTTCTTCTTCGAAGCGCTTTTGATCACCTTTGCCGACTTGCCTCGATTCTTGGCCGATGCGCTGTTCGTCGAGAACGTCGGGTCGACGGACAGCAGCAGTGCCAGAATCGCCGTAATCCAGAGGAAACGTCGTAAAAGTCTTCCCTGCACAAGACCTCCTTTGTCTTAGTGTGTGTTAGGATTGCTTTTGCTTGCGTACGTAGGTCAGATTCAGACGGTCGAGAGGATCGACCGAATAGCCGGTGACGCCGGGTTGCGTCAACCGCTGGAGGATACTGTAGGAGAGGACGATCCACGGGGCCTCGTCCAGTACGATCCGTTCGGCGCGGCCGTAGATGGCTGCGCGCTGATCGATTGTCAAATGGGGATCGAGCGCCGCCGCATAGAGGGAGTCGAACTCGGCATTGATGAAATGCGTGATGTTCGGTCCCTGGTTCGGTATGAAACGGCTGTAAAAGAGCCCCATGAAGTTTTCCGCGTCGGGATAGTCGCCGATCCAGCTTGCCCGCCAGAAGGGGAGCTTCCCGCTCTTGTACATCTCGCGCATCGTCGGGAAATCCATCTGCTTCAGCTCGATGTTCACCCCGATCGACTTGAGCTGCTCCTGGATCGTCTCGGCGACCGTCCCCGACAGCTCGCTCTTGCCGAGCGTGAGCGTGATCCGGGGGAGCCCCTTGCCGTTCGGATACCCGGCGGAGTCGATCAGACGGCGGGCGAGCTCCCGATCGAACTTATATCCCTCGACCCCGCTGAATCCCGGCGTGCCGGGGGGGATCGGACCGTGATGCGCCGCTATCGCCTGTCCCTTCAGAACATATCGCGCTATTGCGTCGCGGTCGATCGCGTGGTTGAACGCGCGCCGCAGATAGCGGTTGTCGGCGAACGGTGAGGTTGCGCCCCCCGGCGTGTTCTTGTCCAGGATGAACCCGTAATACTCCACCGACATCGCCGGCTTCGTGAAGAGGGTGTACTTGGAGAATGCCGGCGTGAGCGCCTGGCCTCCCTCGGTGAAGACCAGATCGATCGCCGCGGGATCGACCCCGGAGATCATATCGAGCTTGCCGCTCTGGAACTGGGTGAACTCCACTCCCAGATCGCGCTCGAACGAGATGCTGATCGAATCGAGGTAGGGGAGCTGCTTCCCTTCCGCGTCGCGCTCGAAATAGTTCGGGTTGCGGGTCATCGTGACCCGCAGATCGGGCACCCATTCCACCAGCTTGAAGGGGCCGGCTCCCACCGGATGCCTGAAGAAATCTTCCTTGTACTTCTCCACCGCCTCGCGCGGAACCACGAAACAGTAGGGGATGGCGAGCATCGAGAGGAAGGGGGCGAACGGCTGGACGAGTTCGATCTGGAACGTCGTGTCGTTCACGGCCCTGAACCCGGAGACGCCGGTGACCGATGAGGTCGAATCGCCGGAGAGCGCGGCGGCGAACTCCTCGGCTCCCACCACCTTCCCGCGGAAGACCCAGTCGCCGCTCGACTTCGTCTCGGGGCGCAGAATCCGCTCGAAGCTGTAGCGGATATCCTCGGCGACCACCTTTCGTCCCTTGCCGTCCGGGAAGCAGGCGTCGTCCGCGAAGAGGACGTCGTTCCGGAGGTTGAAGGTCCAGGTTCTGCCGTCCTCGCTGACGCTCCAGCTTCTGGCGATCATCGGGACCGGCTGCAGCGCCGAGTCGAGACCGATGAGCCCGATGAAGATCTGGCTTCCGGCCCATCCCGACGCCCGTGCGCCGATGCGCGCCGGGTCGAGCGTGTTGAAATTGTCGTGCTCATTGTAGAAGAAGGTGTTCTCCACCTTCGAGTCCGCTCCTCCGCATCCCGTCAGCAGCGGAAGAAGGACGATGAGCATGCATGTCAAAGAACGATAGATGTTCATAGGTCGAACGCGGGATGCCGGATTGAGGATCAACGTGCCTGTCTCTTTCTCTGATTCTCTGACGGGATTATCGGGAAGCCGTTGCCGGGCTCTGCTTGTCGAACCAGGCGGCGCGGAAATCGCGGCGGTCCATCGGGTTGGAGCTGTACCCCTTCACCCACGACTGTACCAGGCGATAGTCGAGATCGTGATAGATGAAGAGCATCGCGGCATCGTCGACGGCGACCTGCTCGGCCTGCCGGTAGAGATCCATCCGCTGCGCGTCGTCGAGCGTGACCAGCGCCCGCTCGAAGAGCGAGTCGAACTGCGGGCTGTTGTAGCGGGTCGAGTTGATCGGCGAGGCTGCCTTCGGGTCGGCCGGGACCGTCTTGCTGTAGAAGAGGTTCAGGAAGTTCTCCGGATCGGGATAGTCGGCAACCCAGCCGAGACGGAAGAGAGGGGCGCGTCCGGTCTCCAGAAGATCCTGGTGCTGCGGCCATTCCAGCGTCTTGAGGCCGATCTGGATGCCGAGGTTCTCGCTCAGCATGCTCTGGATCGCCTCGGCGACCTGCTGGTTCCGTCCGCCGCCGGAGTTGAGCTGAAGCGTCGTCGCCGGGAAGCCCTTTCCTCCGGGGTAGCCCGCTTCCTCAAGAAGCTGGCGCGCCTTCTCGCGGTCGAACGTATATCCCTTCACCTGGTCGGCGTGATAGCCCGGCATCGAGCCCGGAACAAGACCGTGAACCGCGGGACCGGCAGCCTGACCCAGAAGGACATACTGGATGATCTTGTCGCGGTCGATGGCGTAGTTGAACGCCTGCCGCACCCGCTTGTCGTTGAAGGGAGGAGCCGTCGTCAGAAGCCCGTAGAACTGCGTCGAGATCGCCGGGATCCTGTGGAGGCTGAACTTCGACCATTCCGGGGTGAGCGCTCCCTGCTCGGTCACGACCGAACGGAACGACTCGCTCGGAATGCGGTACGATTCCTCCAGATTCCCCTCGCGGAACTCGTTGAGCTGCTGCTTCTCCTCCTTGACGAAGGTCAGGTGGATGCCGTCCAGGAAGGGGAGCTGATTCCCCGCCTCGTCACGGCCCCAGTACTTCGTGTTGCGCGTCAGCTTCAGGGCGATTCCCGGCGTCCACTCGCTGAAGACGAACGGGCCGGTGCCGACCGGATTCCTGAAGAAGTCGACGCCGAACTTCTCGACCGCCTCCTTCGGGTAGATGTAGCAGAAGCCGAGCGCCGGGTAGTACTTGAACGCCGCGAACGGCTGGATCAGATCGACGGCGAAGGTTGAGTCGTTCACGACCCGGAACCCGCTCACCCCGTCGACGGCCGGAGCCGTCCCCGCCGCCACTCCCTGGGTCGCCGTGTAGAACTCCTGCGCTCCCTTCACCTTGCCGGTGAAGTAGGAGGCGCCGAAGGTTCCGGAGCGGGCGTCCAGGATGCGGTCGAAGCAGTACTTGACATCCGCGGCGGTCATGACACGACCTTTCCCGTCGGGGAAGGCGGGGGAGTCATGGAAGGTGACCCCGGAGCGGAGATGATACGTGTAGGTGAGACCGTCCGGGCTGACCTCCCAGCTTGTGGAGAGCTCGGGAACGAGGGTCAGCGAGGAGTCGAAATCGACCAGAAGATCGTAGATCTGGTGAACGAGGTGGTGGGAGGGGGCGTCGTTCAACCGCACGGGGTCGAGCGAGCGAAGCTCCTGCACTTCGTTCATCCGGTAGATCCCGCCGTACTTCTTGCCGCCGAGGGCGCTCGTCTGTTCCGTTTCAGCCTCCGACCCGCATGAGACCAGGCCGAGGGAAAGGACCGACACGATGGAAAGAGCGACGACGACGAAACGCATACGCAGGGGTCCGGAATTCGATGTTGACTGCTGGTAAGGAAGAGGGCACGCGCGGGCTGGGATTTTGGCGTGCAAACATGGGAAAACGGCGTGCCGTTCGTTCACGGCGCTGCAAAGATGGACTATCAGGGTCGGTGAGACAACTTAATTTCTATTAATTATTTTGTTAATGAAGCCGCTTCCGGGGGCGTGACGTTTCGTCCCGCTCCGTTCCACGCAACTTCCTGCGCCTCCCCGGCGTTATTCGCCGCGCGGGCCGCCGGAGCATCGTTCCCCGGGGGGAGATCGGATGCGCGGCCGGCAACATTTTCACGTCACGAATGAACGCCCACGAACGAGAGCAGAGGGAATCGGCCGGGAAACCGGGAGACTTCATACCGCGCATAGGAGCGGGCTGCCTGATGCTGATCGGAGTCCTCATCACCGTCATCGGGGTGACCTACTTCACCTCGCGCGGGACGCTCGACGTCTATGCCCTGGCGTTCTACGGGTTGATCGGGGTGGGATTTCTCGTCAGCGGCGTCTTCTGGCTCCGGTACATCACGGCGCTGGAATCGGCCCGGCGGACCCTCTTCGTCGACAAGGCGATTCTGGGGGCCGCAGCTCGGCTCGGCGGCGCGGCGACGATCGCGCAGATCACCCTGGAGACCCCTCTCTCGGTGGCGGAGGCGACCGAGGGGGTCGACCGGCTCTGCCGTCGCGGGGCGGCCCGACCGGAACTGCTGGATGACGGAACGATCAGCTACCGCTTCGCCGGACTCGTCGGTCCGGGCGATGTGATGGCTCTTCCCTGAAGGGACTCGCCTCCCGCAGGAACGGCGCGCCCGGCGCGGACGTTCATCTGATACGAAGGGCGCGTGCGGCCCGCCGCGCCGATTGATCCATCGATCGAGGAATCAGCAACGTGAACAGAACGACACGGACCACGGGGCTTGTGCTTGGATTCGCCGCCGCAGGAGCAGCAGCCGCCGCGACCCTCCTCGGATTCCTTCGCGCGGCGTCGAGAAACGGAACGGCCGAAGGGGAAGCGACACCGCACGACGGGTCGAGTGCATCGACGAATACAGCGGATCTCTCCGGACGGACGGTTTATATTACCGACCGCGGCGTCCGATACCATACGGCGGACTGCCTTCATCTGCGCGGCACCGTCCGTGCGGTACCGATCGAGGACGCATGGGAGGATCATACACCCTGCGCGATCTGTAATCCTCTCAAGTAAGGAAGCCTCCGCCTCTTGAAACAGCTCATCAGCGCCGCGTCCGACCCTCGACCGCGATCCGATCGACGATCGCGCCGTGGAGCGCTTCTTCTCGTCACCTTCCTTGCGCTCGCCTCGGTCTCCAGAGGACAGCTCAGCAATTTTCCGACCGGCGCGAACCGTGCCGAGGTCTCCTGGCACACGATCGAGACCGACCACTTCACGATCGTCTATCATGACGGGCTGGAGGGGGACGCGCGGGAGGCGGCCGTCATCGCCGAGTCGGTCTATCCGGTCGTCACGACCAACCTGGGGACGGAGATCCCCGGCCGCACCCTTCTCTACCTCTCCGACCTCGACGACATCGCCAACGCGATCGCGGTGGGGGACTGGTATATCCATATCTGGATGCGAGGAATTCTGGCCGATAACCCCTTCGGCGGCGTCCGCTCGGCCGGGCGGGCGAAATGGCTGCGGACGGTGATCACCCATGAGTTCACCCACACGGTGATCGCCAGGGGGACCCGGGGCTGGCTGAACACCTTCTCCCCCTTCGTCCCCACCGTCCCGCGCTGGTTCAACGAGGGGACGGCCCGATTCATGGAGCCGGACGGCTGGACGACCGATCTCGACATGGTGCTGCGGGTCGCCGCCGTCAACGCGCGGCTCGGCTACGGCGGGCTTCTGCCGGGCCGCCTGGATGGGACATTGCTCTACGAGACGGGGCACTCGCTGGTCCGCTACATGACCGTCAGGTTCGGCGACACGGTGCTGGCGAGGATTCTGGACGGGGGGCATAGCGTGCTCGGATACAACTTCGACGCGGCCGTGACCGCCGCCACCGGGACCTCCATGTCGGAGATCTACGACGACTGGCTCAGAACCGTGACCGTCCTCTACGGGGCGACCTATGCGGAGAGGAAGGAGCTGGAGGAGACGAACCCCGCGATCACGACGGCGTTCGAGTACGTGGCCGGAATACGATATTCTCCCGACCGCTCCCGGATCGCGCTCCTGGCAGGGCGCCGGGGGGAGCCGGTCCGTCTCTATCTGATGACGAACGATTCCACCCGCCGGCTCCGCGAGCTCAGCGATGAAACCGGGTTCGACGGCCGGTTCTCCTGGAGTCCCGACGGCCGGCGTCTGGTCCTTGCCAAGCAGCGGAAGGGGGCGTATCGCGCGCTCCTTCAGGATCTTTATCTGCTCGACGTCGAATCGGGCGGTCTGACCCGGCTGACCGATGATGCGGGGCTGAGCGATCCCGACTGGTCGCCGAGGGTCGTCGAGAGAAATCCCGACTGGTCGTCGGAGGGGGGGGAGATCGTGGCGGTGCAGCGACGGGCGGGGCGTGACAACCTCGTGACGGTCGATCCGGAGACCGGATTCGTTCAACGGAGGACGTCGTTTACCGGCGACATCCAGTTCTATACGCCGGAATGGTCGCCGGACGGAAGGACGGTCGCCGTCTCGATGTTCGAACCGGACGGCCGCAGGACGATTGCCCTCTTCTCCGACGACTGGCCCGCGACCGATGCCTTCGTGCGCCTTACGAGCGATTCGGCAAACAATCGCTATCCGACATGGTCTCCCGACGGAACGCGGATCGCCTTCACCTCCCACATCGGAGGGATTCCGAACATCCATGTGATGAACGCCGACGGGAGCGGTAGTCGCCGGGTCGTCAACGGGAGCGACCGGTACCAGGTCACCGACGTGGCCGGGGGCGTCTACACGGCGCAGTGGCTTCCGGGGAGAGATTCGCTTGTGGTGATCGGGATCGACACGCGCGACAGGATCGCGCCGCACGTGATCTCCGCGTCGACCCGCGTGACGCCGGCGTCCCCCCGTCCCGTGCCGGAGAAGTATCAAGCGTGGCGGGATGTCCGTCCCGCGCTGACGGTTCCGGAGCGTTCGGAGATGCCGATCCCCGCGATCTCCGAACCGGAGAGCTATGCGTCGCTGGCGCATGTGCGGCCGGTGGTTCCGGTGGTCCCCTTCTTCACGGGCGATCCGGCGGTTGAAGGGAGGGGAAAGAGCATCCGTCCGGCGCTCGGCGGCGCCTGGTTCGACCCGATGGGGAAGCATATCTTCGGCGCCTACGTCGACTACGGACTGAGCACCCGCAACGTCGGGGCCGAATTCCTCTACACGAACAACACGCTCCCGGTGATGATCGAGGTGATCGGGAAATATCATCCCGCGAGCCGACGACTCCACGGCCTCAGCTACGACGAACAGCAGACCGGACTGAACCTCCGCGGCGTCTATCTGCTCCCCGCCCCCAACTCCCTCGATATCAACCACGAGTTCATGGCGGGGTTGAAGTACAGATCGCTGAAGGCGTTGAACAGAACGGCGTTCGAGACGCTCGGGCTGGAGCAGGAGCTTATTCCGGGGGATGCCGATCTGGTGGAGATGTCGGCGTCGTACAGATACACGAGCTCCACGTTTCTCTTCATGGGACGATATACCCATGCCGACGAGACGCTCGGCGGCAGCCTCGGCTACGACAAGGTGAACTGGCAGATCGTCTCACGATATCCTCTCTTCGGCTCCAAACTTCTTTCCGTCCTTACCAATGTGGAGGGGGGGCTGCACTGGGGGCCGCAGGTGGCGCAGGAGTTCATGGGACTCGACAGGTTCGGGATGGTGGAGAACGGGATCGGTCTGGACGACTTCGTCTCCCCCGAGCCCCTCTACCGCGTGCGCGGCATCAAACGATATGTGTTCGGGGATCGGGTCGCAACCGGCGCCGTGGGGCTTACGGGAAGGCTGCCGATCCTGGAATCGTACTTCCCGCTGATGCGCCTGGTCCCGACCGAGCTTCATCTCTTCGCGGAGGCCGGCGCCGCATGGTACGCCCGGAGAACCGCTCTGGCGGATGTTCCGATCGTCGCCGGCTACGGCCTGGAGCTGCGCGCGCGCTATCTCACGAATCTCTGGATCGCGCTGGGGATCGCGTTCGAGATGACCACGAATCCCCGTCGCGATATTTATCTCCAGACGGGCTACAGCCTGTAGTCCGGTTCCGTTCTCAGAACGTCACCTTGATCCCTCCCTGAATCTCACGTCCCGCTCCCGGCAGGCCGAGCTGCGGCATGACGACCTCGTCGGTGATATTGTTGAGACGGATGAACGCCTGCACCGAGAAATTGTCCGCGGTCGGAACGAAGAACCTGTACGCCAGACGCGCGTTCAGCACCAGCGACGGGTCGAGACGCTGAAAGATGTTGTCGTCGTCCGGACTGAACGCCTCGCCGGTATAGACCACCTCAAGGCTCGGAAGAAGCGCGTTCGATATATCGTACTGGAAATGAAGAAGCCCGAGCATCGACGGCTTCTCGGCCAGGTAGAGCGCCGAATCGGGGAGCGCCCCGGTCTCGTCGCGGCGGCGGCTGTACATGTAGGTGAAATGTCCGTCGACCCTGAACGGCGCCAGGGCGGAGATCGAGCCGGAGAGCTCTCCGCCGATCGTCATGCTTCCTTCCAGATTGATCCGCTGACGCGGGCGTCCCGGCAGGTCGGTAAGGCGTATCTGATCGATCGTGTTGCTCGTGATGTTCGAGAAGGCGACGAGCGACGTCGTTCCCCAGTCGAACTCTCCGTCGGCCCCGAGTTCGATCATCGCCGTCTCCTCCGGTTTGAGATCGGGGTTGACGACGAACGCACCCAGCGCCTCGCCGTAGAGTTCCCGCATCGTCGGGAAGCGGGTCTTCCGTCCGGCCGAGAGGCGCAGATCGAGCTGCTCCGATGCGTCGTAGTGGAAGCCGCTCATGAGGCTGTAGTCGCTGAAGCCTTCCTGCGACGGCTTCCCGCCGGTTTCGGGGGTGGACATGCCGTCCAGGCTTCCTCCCAGCGTCACCTTCAATCTCGCGCTGAGCGATCGTTCATATTCAAGGCCCGCGCTGTAGATCTGCTGCCGATACGTCAGCGTCGGGAACTCTCCGGCCGTGAGGGTTCCGGTCGAATCGTACGCCAGATCGCGCTGTTCGTGCGTGCTCGTCAGGCCGTTGAGGGCAAGGCTGACGGCGCTCCTGTCGAAGTCGTGTCGCAGCACGATGCGGGTGCCGAACGTGAGATCGTCATCCTCCTCGGTCGCCGACTTCGTTGCATAGCTGTTGTTCGAGTACTGGTCGATCGTCTGACTGAACGTCGTCCCCCACGCGGCCCCTCTGATCGCCCAATCCTCCTCTTCTCCCAGTCTGACATCTCCGTTGAGCGCGATATTGAGATGACGCCAGTTGGGGTAGCGCCAGAAACGGAACCGTGCCCGCTCGACCCCTTCCGGCGGAACCCCCTTCTCGCCGTCGATGACGTTGACGGAGAGGCCGAACGCCGAGGTGGGGGAGAAGTGGTATTCGCCGCGCAGGAAGGCGTTGAAGGTCCGGGAGTCGCTGTTCGTCCGCTCGTTGGGATCGCTCTGGTTGAACTCGAGGTCGGCCGATTCGGCAAGCGGGAGCGCGTCGCGCTTGACGTAGCCGACCGAGGCGAGGTAGTTGAAGTCCCCCAGGTTCATCATGTGGGTCACGCTGCCGTTCATCAGATTGTTCTGCCCGAACTGCCCGTTGACCTCCGTCAGCGCCCCCGTATCCCTCAGCTCCTGCGATATGATATTGACCGCCCCCCCCGAAACGTTCGCGCCGTAGAGGACGGAGGGAACTCCCTTGGCGACCGAGATTCCTCCCACCGCGTTGAGGGGGAGAAGGCTGAGATCGAGCCGGTTGTCCCACGATACGTTGATCAGCGAGCCGTCCAGGAAGAGGGCGATCTGCCGTTCGCCGGCGTTGCGGAGGTAGAGGAGCGATTCTCCCCGCGAGTTGGTCTGGATCCGCGCCGCCGGTATCTCGTAGGCGACCTGCGCGGCGTTCACGGCGTCGGTGCGGGCGATCCTTGCAAGGGGGATCGTCTGAAGGGTGACGGGGGTGAGAACCTTCTCACGTCCCTCGGTGACGACCACCTCGCCGAGGCGGTAGATCTTCGCCGTATCCGGCTCGGTCTCCGTCTGCGCCAGCGTTTCGGCGATCGGGGCGGCGAGGAGGACCATGGAAGAGAAAAGGAGACGTTTCATCAATGCGATATGAGGATGAGATGTAGCGTTGTTATGATGTTTTCGGGGGATTGCCCGGGGCCCGTGATCGGTAACCACGTCCACGGCGGAACCGTTGCAAAATACTCCGGCAAGTCATATCTATGGTCCAATTCTTGTTCTCCCCGGATAAGCGGAATTCCCTCCGTTCCGGTAGTCCCGGTTCCCCCGGAGCCGGCCGGGCCGATACGATGAACCACGGCGCGACCCATCGCGCAGGACCGACCTCATGACGCTTGTTTCGAACTACGATAGAGAACGCATCCTTCCCTCTCTACTCCTTCTTCTCGCGGCGATCCTGCCGGTGACCGCCTCGGCGCAGTCGAGCCTTACCCTTGCCCCTGTCGATCTCTCCCGGTTTCCGATCCTCTCGGCGCCGTTTCTTGCAGTCGATGATCGCGATTCGGTGATCGACGGCCTGACGGCGGGAGATCTTCGTGTGGATGAGAATGGGACGCCACGCAAGGTCCTCCGGGTGATCTGCCCGCCGCCGACCCCTCCCGTTCCTCTCTCGGCCCTCCTCTCCATCGATGTATCGAGCTCGATGGGGGAGAGAGCATCGGGAGTCTCGAACCTCTCGATCGCGACCTCCGCCGCCCGCGCATGGATCGACCTGTTCCCGAACGACGGCAGCGAATGCGCCGTGACCAGCTTCGACAACGCCGGTTACCTCAACCACGACTTCACGACCGATCGTCCCCGACTCCATGCCGCGGTAAACGCGCTCACCCCCCTTGCCGGAACCAGCTACGACAGCGGGCTGGCGCAACGGGGAACCGGTGCGCTCCATATCGTCGCAACCGGCTCAGGCAGACGGATCGTGGTCTTCCTGACCGACGGCCTTGCCGAAGCCGATGTGGAGAATATCGTGAAGCTGGCGAACGGGAACGGGGTCACGATCCATTGCGTCGTCGTCGGCATGGAGGCGCCCGATGTTCTCAGGGAGATCGCGACCCGCACCGGCGGTTTCTGGTTCGAGAACGTACGGAGCGCGGAGGAGGCGGGGCGGATCTACAGGCTGCTGCTGGAGTATTCGATACGTGGCGGTCTCTGCCGGGTCGAGTGGGAGAGCGCGCCGGGATGCGAGCGGACGAGAAACGTCGTCGTGTCGGTGCCGGGGGATGGATTGAGGGGAGAAACATCGTACAAGGCGCCGGACGCCGCGCTCGTCACGCTGGACGTTTCCCCGGCCGGTGTCTCGCTCTCGTCGGTTCCGCCCGGCTCCTATCGTGATACGACAATCACCATCACGGCGGGAGGGGAGCCGGTCGACATCGCCGAGATCCGGAGCGGTGATCCGAGGTTCACGGTGATCGCCGGCGGGACGCCTCCGTCGTTCACGCTGAAGCCGGGGGAGTCCCGGAAAATCACTGTGCGATATACTCCCACCGATTCCAGCTATGCCTTCGCGCGGATCGAATTCCTCGGGAGCGCCTGTGACACCCCGGCGCTCCATCTTGCCGCCGGTTTTCCCGGACGCCCTCCCGACCGACCGACTCTTGCGCTGACCGTCCCGAACGGCGGCGAAGTCTACAACGTCGGAGCCGACACCGTCATCGCCTGGAGCGGCGTCCTCCCGGAGGAACCGGTCAGGCTCGAATATTCGATCGACGGCGGCTCGGTCTGGAACCCGGTGGCCGAGGGAGTTGTGGGACTGAAGAGACGATGGACCGTCCCGAACACTCCCAGCAGAACCTGCCTGATGCGTGTCGTCCAGCTCAGTCGTGACTCGACGCTCGAGCTGAAGGGGCATACCGATCAGGTGGTCCGCGCCCATTTCAGCGCCGACGGCACACGGGTCGTCACGGCCGGCTTCGACTCCACGGCCCGGATCTGGGACGCGTACACCGGAGCCCTGCTTTTCACCCTCTCCCATCCCGGCCGCGTCCGCTCCGCGAAGTTCAGCGCGGACGGCAGATACGTCGTGACAGGATGTACCGACGGGTCGGCGCGGATCTGGACGGTCGCCGCCGGAACGCTCCACCTTCTGCTCCGCGATCCGGCCGCGTCGGTCGGGGAGGGGACGAGTGTCGAGTTCAGCCCTGACGGGCGGATGGTCCTCACCAGCGGAGTCGGAGCCAAGCCGGACAACGACGCCGAGCTGTGGGACGCCGGGACCGGCACGCTCCTTCGTCGCCTGAGGGGACACACATCGTATGTGACGACGGCATCGTTCAACATGGATGGAACCAGGGTCGTGACCTCCGGCGGATACGACCTGACGGTGAAGGTCTGGGATCCGTTCACCGGCGCCGAATTTCTCACGATCCCGAACTTCCCCTCGATCGTCCATGCCGTCAACTGGAGCCCGGACGGCCGCTATCTGGTCACCGCCTCGACGACGATACAGATCTGGGATGCGGTCACCGGGGGGCTGGTCCGCGACATCCCGACCGGCGGGTTCCAGGCGAGCTTCAGTCCTGACGGGAGGACGCTGGCCGTCTGTAACTATGTCGCTGTCGGCGGGTCGTCGTGGATCACGCTGTGGGATGTGACGACCGCGACGCCGATCCGTTCCTTTGAAGGGTACAGGGATGGATCGTGGTGCGTCGACTTCAACGACAACGGGCTGCGGATCGTCAGCGCCGAGAAGAATCATACCGCGAGGATCTGGAATCTGGGGCCCGAACCGATTCAATCCGATATATCCGATTCGCTCTGGGCGATCACGGCGCCGAAGCTCTCCATGCGGAACGTCGCCTTCGGAACGCTGACGGTGGGGATGGGGCGCGACTCGATCGTCGCCGCGCTCCTCTGCAACGAAGGGGAGGCTCCCGTGCCGATCCGGCGCCTCGCGATCACCGGTCCCGATTCGGCCGATTTCGGGTTCGTCTCCGGCGGCGGGGCGTTCCTGCTGGGACCGGGAGAATGCAGGGAGGTGGAGCTGCGGTTCACGCCGCGCGCGGTCGGACGCCGCTCCGCCGTTCTCGAGGCGGATGCCCCCGGTCTCCCGCGCGCGACGGTGGAAGGAGTCGGTGAAGCTCCCGCGCTGGAGGTCACGACCCCCTGGATCGATTTCGGCGCCGTCCGCGTCGGCGAGACAAGGGATTCGCTGGTGCCGGTGATGCTCCGGAACAACGGTACCGTTCCGGTCTCCATGACCGGAATAGAGCGGACAGGACCCGATACGATGCAGTTCTCCGTGGTCGACGGCGGCGGAACGTTCGATCTGCTCCCCGGCGAATCGAGGACTATGACTCTCCGGTTCGCGCCGACTTCGCGGGGGAGAACCGACGGCGGGCTTCGCTTCAGGCTCGGGTCCGGTCCCCCGGCGACTGCCCGCCTCTTCGGGCTCGGTATCTGCTCGTCGGCTCCCGTCGCCACGGTGATCTCGCTTCCCGATACGATGATCGCCTCCGCCGGCGAGTTCGTCACGATCCCCGTCCGTCTCTCGGCGACGGGGGATCTTGCCGGGAGCGGAGCCGGCCGCTTCATCCTGACGGTGCGTGCCGACGAAACGCTCCTTCTTCCGCTCGACAGCGTCCACGACGTCCGGCATGTCGACGGCGATCGTATCGTATCGTACATGGGAGAATGGAACGACACGACCGAACATCTGATCGATCTGAACTTTCTGGCCGCTCTCGGCTCCCGTCCTGAAACGCCGATCCGGATCGAACTCTTCCGCTGGGAGCTCGACTGCCCGATCGCCGTGACCACGGTCGACGGCCTCTTCAGGCTGCGCGATCTCTGCCGCGAAGGGGAGAGCGTCAGGCTTTTCGACGCGGAGGGGGCGTTCGGTCTGAAGCCGGTGCGTCCCAACCCGGCGGGAGACCGTCTGGCTCTGGAGTTCATCCTCAACCGGCCGGAGCGCGCGCGGCTCACGATCGTCGACATGAGCGGAAGGCCGGTCCGCGCCCTCGACGTCGCCTCGCTGCCGCCGGGGCCGAACGCGCTGGAGATCGACCTGGAGGGAATTCCCGCCGGTCCCTACACGGCGGTGCTCGACGACGGGGGAGAACGATACGGCAGGACCTTCATGATCGAGAGGTGAGGTCCGATCTCCCGGTTTTCTCTTTCTACTCCCGCCTCCGTACATTGGAGACGGCTCCGCAGGTTGATCTCACGACATTTCGTGATTACAATGCGTGTGGAGAACGGGCGTCGATATTCTCGATCCAACTTCGTTCAGGCAAACGCTGCGGTACTATGGTGAACCTTTTCAGGATGGGGCCGCGACTTCGCGGATTTCTCACGATCGTTCTTTTCAGCCTGCTCTTCCTTTCCGGCGCGGACGCCCAGCAGTTCGGCAAGAACAAGGTGCAGTATCGGACCTATGACTGGAAGTATATCCAGTCCGACCACTTCGACATCTACTTTTACGATTCGGCCGGTCTCAACCTCGCCAAGTTCTCGGTCAACGTCCTGGAGGACGCGCTGAACCAGATCCAGGACCACTGGCGCTACAGGATTACGAGTCGTATTGCGATCGTTCTCTTCAATTCCCACAACGAGTTCCAGCAGAACAACGTCGTCGATGAATACCTGCCGGAAGGGGTGGGGGGCGTCACAGAGCTCTTCAAGAACCGGGTGGTGGTGCCGTTCGAGGGGGACTGGGAGAAGTTCCGTCATGTGCTCCATCATGAGCTTGTGCATGCGGTTCTCAACGACAAGTTCTACGGCGGGTCGATACAGTCGCTGGTCTCCAACAACGTGCAGTTCTTCCTTCCGATCTGGATGAACGAAGGGCTCGCGGAGTTCGAGTCGCACAACGGCTACGACATCGAGACCGATATGTTCATCCGCGACGCGGTGATCGGCGGGTTCCTCCCCAGCCTGGACCAGTTGAACGGATACTTCGCCTATCGCGGCGGGCAGACCTTCTACTGGTACGTGGAGCAGACCTACGGACGCCAGAAGATCTCGGAGCTTCTGAACCGCGCCAAATCGGCGGGGGATCTGGACGCTGCGTTCAAGAGCGCGTTCGGCAAGACCGTGGAGGAGTTCTCCGAACAGTGGCTCTACGATCTGAAGAAGATCTACTGGCCCGACGTCGCCGACAGGAAGCGCCCGGTCGATTTCTCCATCCGCGTGACCAATCACAAGAAGGACGATTCCTATTTCAATACCTCCCCGTCGATCTCTCCGAACGGGGACAGGATCGCGTATATATCGGACAGGGACGGGCCCAGGTCGGTCTACGTCCTCAAGACCGACGATCCGGGGGATGTGAAGCAGATCATCGAAGGGGAGAACGACGTCGATTTCGAGGAGCTTCATCTGCTGACGCCGGCGATCGCCTGGTCGCCGGACAGCCGCAAGGTGTCGTTCTCGGTGAAATCGAACGGCCGTGACGCGATCTACGTGATCGACGTGGAGTCGGGGGATCAGGAGAAGTTCGAGTTCGATCTTGATGCGATCTACTCGGTCAACTGGTCGCCTGACGGAAAGAGGCTGGCCTTCCAGGGGATCAGGGGGGATCAGTCCGACATCTACACCTACGACATGGCGACCCGCAAGCTGGCGAACGTCACCGACGACGTCTTCAGCGACTACGATCCGAACTGGGCGAGCGACAGCAGAACGATCTATTTCCTCTCCGATCGTCGCGACAACCCGATCGGCGCGTTCAACCACCGGAATTTCGAGGTCTGGACGTACGATTACGACACACGTGACATCTTCTCGATCGACGTCGACGCGAACGTTCTGAAGCGGATCACCTTCAGCGAGAACGAGTCGGAGAGCGCCCCGACGCCGGGGCCCGACGGCCGTCTTCTCTACATATCGGATCGCAACGGGATCAACAACATTTTCCTGCTCGACACCAACGGAACGTCGCGACCGCTGACGAACTCCATTTCCGGCATCGATCAGCTCTCGCTCTCGCGTGATGCCGGCAAGCTCGTCTATATCTCGTGGAACGACGACGGGTACGATATCTTCCTCACCCGCATGCCGTTCGACGTCCGCCTTGAGGGGGACACGATCGCCCCCACGAAATATCTGCAGCGGATGGCCCGTGCGGAGGCGGCTCCGACCGACAGTGCCGTGGTCGAGCAGCGGGTGAACGTGGTGACGTCGATTGTCGGATATGAAGGGGTGAAGGTAGACCCGAGCGAATCTGCGGAGTCGTTCCCGTCGGAGGGAACCGTCGCGCAGCTTCCTCCGTCGAGCGTGAAGCCGCCGCCGGACGCGCTTGCCGATTCCGGCGATTATCGCGTGAAGGATTACAAGGTGAAGTTCAGCGCCGATCTGATCCAGGCCGCCGGCAACTACAACGCGTTCTACGGCGTGCAGGGGATGATTCAGATGCTTTTCAGCGATGTGATGGGGAACCATCAGATCTATATCGCAAGCGATCTCCAGCTCGATCTGAAGAACAGCGATTTCGTGGTCAGCTACAACTACCTGCCGGAACGGATCGACTACGGTCTCGATGTATATCAGACCTCGACATTCGCCTATCTGCCGACGTCGGAGAGCAACTACAACCTGATGAGGTTCCGGCAGTTCGGCGCGAACGGGCGGGCGTCGAATCCGTTCGACCGTTTCCGGCGTCTTGAGCTCGGCATTTCGATCGCGAACATCTGGCGGGAGGCGGTGGATGCGAACGCCGGTGTCGCCGATCAGTCGAAGCTGATGCTGGTGCCGAGCATCTCCTACGTGTTCGATAATTCCACGCCCGGCCTCTTCAACCCGTTCGGCGGAGCGCGATACAACATCGAAGCGAAGGCGAGCCCGAAGCTCGGGAACGGGGGAGCGGGGTTCTACTCCTTCACCGGAGATTTCCGGAAATATTTCCCGCTCGATAAAATCGGCTTCTACAGCCTTGCGTTCCGCGGCTCCGGCGGCGCCAGTTTCGGACCGAACCCGCAGAAATTCACGATGGGAGGAATCGACAACTGGCTCAACTACGAATTCAGCGACGACCGCGTCTCGCTGGAGAACGCCGAGGATTTCTTCTACTTCGCCCCCGCCTATCCGATGCGCGGCTACAATTTCAGCGAGGCGATCGGATCGAAATATTTCCTCGGAAATGTGGAATTCCGTTTCCCGCTGATCCGCGCGCTGATCACCGGCCCGCTGCCGGTGCTCCTCCAGTATATCTCCGGCTCGATGTTCCTCGACGTCGGCGCCGCCTGGGACAAGGATCTGAACCTGACCCGAACCGCAATCGACGGCTCCACGGTCACCGACGACCTGCTGATCGGCACCGGAATCGGGGCACGCACGTATGTGTTCGGTTTGCCTGTAAGGATGGATGTGGCGTGGAGTTATGATCTGGAGCACTGGAGCAGGCCGAAGTATTATTTCTCGCTGGGGTATGATTTTTAGGCCGGAAGCATCGAGTTGTTGAAAGAGAGAGCGCTAAGGTGAATTCTTTGCCTTAGAGCCTGTTATGCACTTTTGAGAATAAAATCGGCGGTTGTAGAATGCAGGCATGAACAACCGCAAAGCCTATCGGAGCGAGGTCTCCGACGAAGAGTGGGCATTCATTGCTCCCTACCTCACGCTCATGAAGGACAATGCTCCGCAGCGAACCTACCCTCTGCGCGAAGTCTTCAACGCCGCTCGCTGGATCGCTCGCACCGGCGCTCAGTGGGATATGCTCCCCAACGACCTGCTGCCGTGGACCGTCGTCTATCAGCAGACACGGCGCTGGCTGGCTCGTGGCATCTTCGCAGCAATCGTTGACGACCTGCGCGTCTTGCTGCGGATTGCCGAGGGACGAACCGAACAGCCATCGGCAGTGATCTTCGACAGCCGGACGTTGCAGTCGACGCCGGAGAGCGGCCATCGCGCCGGCTACGACGGAGCCAAGCGGCGCAAGGGCTCGAAGGTGCACATCGCTGTTGATACGCTCGGACATTTGTTGGCCGTGCATGTGACGGCAGCCTCGGAACAGGATCGTGCACAGGTGACGGAGCTTGCCGAGCAGGTGCAGGAAGGAGGCGACCGGAGAATCGGTGAGCCTGGCGTATGTCGATCAAGGCTACACCGGCGCCGAGGCAGCCACTGCGGCTGAGGAGCAAGGAATCTGTCTGGAGGTTGTCAAACTGTCGGAGGCCAAGCGAGGGTTTGTGCTGTTGCCGCGGCGCTGGGTTGTCGAGCGGAGTTTCGCATGGCTGGCGCGGTTCCGTCGGCTTGCACGAGATTATGAACGATTGCCCGAGACATTGGCAGGGTTACACTGGCTTGCCTTCGCGATCATGCTCCTGCAACGTTTCGTCGAAATTATCCCGAAAAGTGCATAACAGGCTCTAGAGGCTGTTATGCACTTTTTGGCTCAAAATCGGCCATTGCAGGGCCGCAAGGGGTCTCAAGGAGCCTCCCCGACTGAAGACAACGACTGGAACGGCCTTCAGAGAGGCATATTCACCTCTTTTCTCCCGCAAAAGTGCATAACAAGCTCTAGCGCTCTCTTTTTGTAGGGGTGATCTAACTATAGTCGCCACTGTTGTATAGTTGTTGAGCATTGGTTGAGTATCTGCGATTCTGATCGAACCGGGGTCTGGCTCGAACCGTTCCGGTACTGTTTAGCAATCGGTGTTGTTGTTGCTGTTATGTTACATTGCCCAAGTCGATTTATATCAGATTGGCATAAAAAACTTGTCCGATCCCGATATCCGGATTAACATTGCAGCTCGGAACGATTGCTCATCTACTCTCACTCCTCCCTCTCCATCCGGCTACGATTGGAAAAGCGTGCTGAGTCTTCTTGTTTTTACTATCTCTCTCCTTCGTTATGGGGCTTTCTCTTTTCCCTTCTCTCGTTCTTAAACGAGAATCAGCATATGTAGTGATGCTTGTGCTATTCCTTATTCTCACGATCGGATCGGTGAGCCCGGTGCTGGCGATTGGTGATTCGAACCGAATCGAGACCGCAAAGCCTGATCCGGTAGCTGACAGCGTCATGCCCGCCACTCATATCCTCGCCATCGGACATTTCAACGATGATTCCCGTCCCGATACCCTATTTGGCGGGTTCGACTCGCACATGAACATCCGTCCGGCATTCATCGCGTGGGGAGATTCATCGAAAAAGGGAGGGGAGCGTAAGGAACGCACGG